>DATHJH010000045.1:0-16365 GCA_035489815.1 Candidatus Limnocylindria bacterium | reverse complement strand
TTTGACCGCAAAAGTATCAGGAATAAGAAAAAATACTCGTTAGATTGAATAGGGTGGCTGGCGGCGAGGTACTTTCGTGAGCAGTTTCTTGAGGATAACAAAGACGCAGTTGATCTGCTTTGACTGGATCCCGGGTCGGGGCCCGGGATGACGAGGGGCGGATCAAGGGTGGGATGACGGGAATGGAGGATTGTATTCTGGCAGGTCGGGATTCGGGATAATAGTGGCCCCAGTCTTGGAGTGTGATAAGGGAAATTGTGGTAGAATAGGCGTAGCTAATTACTGGAGGATATACATGTCTAGCGACACGATAACGGTGGAACTTGAGAAACGTGAAGTAGTGGGCAAAGGCCTGGCAAGGTTGCGGGCTGATGGCGTGGTGCCGGTGGTTGTGCATAATCACGGCAAGGCTTCCATTCATGCTATGGGTAATTTTCAACTGCTGACAAAGGTTCATGCCCAGGCGGGCAAGCACCACCCGGTGGAATTGAAGGTGGACGGCAAACCGCACCTGGCGCTTATCAAGGACGTGGACTTTGACCCGCGCAAGCACCAGATCCGGCACGTGGTGTTTCAGGCGATTCGCCAGAATGAAAAGACCACTGCCGAGATACCAGTTGTTCTGGCAGGAGAGGATATCCCAGCCGAAAAGAAGGGCCTCCTTGTCCTGACCCAGCTGGACACCGTGCAAGTAGAGGCGTTGCCGCGTGATTTGCCAAATGAACTGACCGTAGATGCCACTACGCTAGAGGATGACGGCGATCGCCTTCATGTGTCTGATATCCAGCCACCCGCTGGCGTTACTATTCTGACTGACCCCGAAGCTACTGTTGCTACGGTAGAGATCCCAAGAGATCAGGTAGCAGAGGCAGATGCAGCCCTAGAGGAAGAAAAGCAGGCTCAGGCGGCGACCGAAGAAGAAGGTGCAGAGGGCGAAACTACAGACGAGGAAACCAAGCCCGTAGCCGAAGACAAACCCACAGACACATAAAATCGTAGCCCGTCAGGGCCATACTTTATACAAATACGTACTACGTTATACGTATAATTGGTATAATTCCTTGGTGGAATATAACCAGGATAACGCTTCTTCTGATAAAGATACTCGAATGGCAAGCAGCTTCGAGAAGTATTTGGATACCGAAAAAAACACTGAAAAGTCAGGGGAAAAGAAATCCAAGAAGAAAAAACGGCAGGTACGTGAAGGCGAGGCAGCGGCCAAATCCCGTGAGGCCGATGACTCCAATACGGCGGTAGCTGCCGGGGCTTACGAGAGAGAAAATACTACAGAGAAAAAGGATGGTCTGGCGGCTATCCTGACCCGTGCCCTGCAAAAGGAGGACGGCAAGGAGGAGGCAGATAAGGCTGCCAGGGAAGAATCGCGGCCAGCTGCAGATAAAACTGGCGGCAAGGATACAACTTCCGAAGAACCAGAAACAAGTACCGGGGAAGAGGCCGATCAGCTGCTGGCGCAAGCCGGGCCGGAAGTCCCAGAAAACCCGGAGGAACTGTCTGATGCCGAGCTTCAGCATGTCGCACGGCACCTGTTAGAAGCCCGTCAGGCTGATTTGGGACAAGAAGAAGACGCGGGCGCGCAGGGCGGGTTGCTGCTAATAGACAGCCTGGCAGAAAAACTGGAGGCCGGTCAGCCTTTGAACGAAGAAACGTTAGAGGCCACTTTGCAGGAAGTCATGCACGAACTGGAAGTGCATCCGGAGCAGGCTGAACCACTGCTTGTCTCGCCTTCTTCCCCCGAAGATGAGCTACAGACAGATCCTGACGCTGCCACTGTTGCAACGGCCAGGGTATCTGGTCCAAGCGGGCCGGCTGGTGCGTCTCTGCCTCTGCCACCGGCTGCTTCATCGTTTGGGCAGCTGCCCCCGAACCAGACGGCGTTGCACGGCGCACGTTTCCATTCTGGAGGCGGAGGCGGTACCATAGGCGGCAACAGTTTTGCCAGAGCCTCGCCTGCCCCGGGCACTAACCCGAATAGTGCCAGATCGGCGGAGCCATTGCCAGATCGGCGGTATCAGCGCGGCACGGATTTGTTGGTGGGCGGTATAATCGGGTACCTTATCGGCCGTCGCCGCGGCCGGATCAGGACCGAAGAACGATTGCTGCCTGTGCAAAGATCCCTGGAAAAGCAGGTCAAGGATCTGCACGAAAAGATTATCATCCGCGAGGAAAAAGTACGTTCCCTGACGTCAGAAAAAGTTGCCCGGGAGGGAGAAACTGCCAAACAAGCCGTAACAGACAAAGTCCGGGCCCGGGCTGCTGCCCGGCTGGAGGCAAAGACCCGTGCCAGGCAAGAGGCCGGACAAAAGCAGGCTGAGCGTCTGGCGGAGAAGCAAAGACTGCCCGGAGATATGGTGGAGGCTGCCGGTGCTGCCCGGTCAGTAGAGGCTCAGGCGCGGTTAGCCGGATCGGCGGTCAGGGCAGAGACGCAGACTGATCAGGTAGCTCTGGCAGCTTATCAGCCAGAGGGGGTTACCCGCGTAGTGTTGCCTAAGATAGAGCGGCCTCCGGTCATCCTGCCGCGTATAGACCGTCCAGAAAGACGAATGGCCCAAGAAGCAGTCCAGGCTATACCGAAGGACGAACTACTCACCATTGCCGCACGCATAGAAACAGGCGGGCAGAATGTCAAAACGTTATACGAACAGGGCCGGCTGGACCAGCAAAGCGTCCGTGCGGTGGTAGTAGAGCATTTGCGTGGCGGCCACCCGGCGAAAGTGTTGGCAGAAAAACTCCAACCAGCACCCGGAATGAAAGAGGGCATCGAGCAGGTGCCTGCCCACATGGGTGCTCCGGCTGGTGCAGGCGGGCAGCGTGCGTCTGGCGGGGGCGATGGGTTCGTTGCCCCAGCCGGGTATGGTGGCGCCCGCTACAGCCAGCCTCAAAGGCCGGTAGATCCGGCCGCTGTAGCAGCAGATGCGCGACTGGCCCAGCAGGCTACTCAGGATAGTAAGTCAGGCAGTTTTCCGTTGGCGTGGGCTGTGGTGGGCGGTGTAGGCGTAACTATCCTGACTGCCCTTTTTCTTTTCTAGAAAGCACATATACTGGTATTGTAGACTTTATGAATTGGGAAGTTCTATTTTACATAACTTCGTCTGGTCAGCCTGTAGTACAGAAGTTTATAGAGACACTGCCAAAGATTCCACACGCTAAACTGTTGAAAGAGCTTGACCTGCTGGAAAAGTACGGCACGGAGTTGGGCATGCCTCACACAAAGCCAATAGGTGCCGGATTGATAGAGTTGCGAGCGCGTGGCAAACAAGAGGTGAGGGTGCTTTACGTTTTTGCTAAAGAGCGGCGGATTTACCTACTGCACGGATTTATCAAAAAGACACAGACTACGCCGAAAAAAGAGCTGGATATTGCCTTGCAACGCAAAAAAGAAATAGAGAATCTGTAACACAAAGCCAATAAACCGTGTGACAATTTATTGAGTATATGCTATATTCTAAAGAAGAGGAAATACTTATGAAAGCCTTCAAAACTTACAAAGAATATAAACAGGAAGCTTTTAAAGATCCTGCGCTCAAAGCAGCCTATGATGCCCTAGGGCCAGAGTATAAGCTGGCTGAGAGCCTGATTAAAGCTCGCCTCGACAGAAAGCTGACACAAGAACAGTTGGCAAAAAAGGCAGGTGTTACACAAAACACTATCACCAGGCTTGAAAGTGGTACTACAAACCCTACCTTTGGAACCGTTAGCCGTGTTGCTAGTGCGTTGGGCCAAGAATTAAGATTGGTGCGCAGCGGCCGTTAATCGAATCTAATCCTCCAGAAAGCCGCCGGATTGGTGGGCCCAGAGTTTGGCGTAAGTGCCCTTTTTCTGGAGGAGCTGTTTGTGGGTGCCTTGTTCTATGATGGCGCCTTCTTCCATGACCACAATGCGGTCCATCTTTTGGATGGTACTTAAACGGTGGGCAATGACAATTGCGGTGCGGCCTTTCATGAGTTCCCAGAGGGCTTTCTGAATTAAGACTTCACTTTCGGAGTCGAGGGCCGAGGTGGCTTCGTCTAGGACCAAAATAGGGGCGTCTTTGAGGATTGCCCGGGCAATGGCAATCCGCTGGCGCTGCCCGCCGGACAGTTTGACGCCGCGCTCGCCAACCGTCGTTTCGTAGCCTTTGGGCAGGACGTCTATAAATTCAGCGGCTTTGGCTTCTTCTGCGGCTTTGTATATCTGGGCCTCGGTGGCGGTAGGTTTGCCGTAGGAAATGTTTTCGTGCAGGCTTCTGTGAAACAGTAATGGTTCCTGGGGCACATAGGCGATGTGCGATCGAAGGTCATCCTGCCGCAGGTCACGGATATCCTGGCCGTCTATGCGTATGGCGCCTTTGTCTACGTCTATGAATCTGAGCAGCAGCTTTGTCAGCGTGGTTTTGCCTGATCCGGATCGCCCTACGACGCCTACTTTTTCTCCGGGCCTGACGTGCAGGGAGAAGTCTTCAAACAAAGTATCTCCGTCGGCGCTGTCTCCGTGAGTAAAATCTACCCCGTCAAAAGCAATGGCACCTTTGGTGATGCGGGCTTTCTGGGGACGTTCGGGGTCGGTTATTTCCAGCGGTACGTTTAGGATTTCTGTCATTTCGGCTGCATCGGACAACTGCTGTTCAATGCTGCGTGACACACCTGATAAGCCCCATAATTCATTGGTGAGCTGCGCCATATAGACCTGGATGAGCAAGAGTGTGCCGACGCTCAAAGCTCCTTCCATAACGGCCCGTACCGACAACGCCAGTACGGTAGCCTGCAAAACAGTCATGAGCATCCCAAAAGTTGCGTCGTTCCGTACCGCGCGCATCCAGCTGACGTATTTCTTTCGTGCCTGATCCAGCGCCAGTTCGTGATGGGTCTGATATTCCCTGTTCTCGTTGGCAAAAGATTTGACCACTCCTACGTTACCCATGGTATCTGCCAAGTGTCCTGTCAGCGCAGTGCCGGCAGCCGCGGCAAGCTTGGACAAGTAAATGCGTCGGCGAGTCAGGGTTATATTGAGGTAGGTAAAAAATATTGTCCATACCAGCATCACTACAGCGATACCTGGGGCAAAATAGGCAATGACCACGATGGCGATTATCACATTAGTAAACATCCTCAGGATAGTCATGACCAACTGGTCGGTTAGGGCAATGTAGGCGCCCAGGAAACGATTGACTTGCGTCACTAGTGAACCGCTGAAGGTGTTGGCATGAAACTGCATGCTATGACGGATAAGCCGATCAAAAATGCGTATTTCTAGCTCCGGGCGTACCCGTGCTTCTAGTTTTGACAGGAGTATCAGACCCAGGTCAATACACAGCAGTGCCAGCAGGCCGACTCCCACGAACGCTGCTATGTAGGGCAGGAAGGTAGACCAGTAGTCTGTAGACTTGGCTCCGGATAGGTCAATGAGCCGGTCAATGGCCGTGGCCGCAATCAGCGACAGCACGAGCTTTTGCAGTATCATACCCGAAAGCCAACAAATGCTAGTGCTTATGGAAAGCCACTTATGGCGCCAGTTTTCGCCTAGGAATATACGGATAGTAGCAAGGTCGGTTGATCTGTTACGGGTGTGGGGAGGTGTTTTCATGGTGATGTCATTGCTCTAGTGCAGCCTGTTGTTTGCCCTATTCTTCCAAATTATTCCTCTAAGAAGCCGCCGGACTGGTGGGCCCACAATTTGGCGTAAGTGCCTTTATGTTTGAGTAGCTGCGGGTGGCTGCCTTCCTCGATAACTGTACCATTGTCCAGCACCAAAATGCGGTCCATGCTCTGGATGGTGCTCAGCCGGTGGGCAATGACCAGGGTGGTCCGGCCTTTCATGAGTTCGCGCAGGGCAGCCTGGATGAGTTTTTCTGATTCGCTGTCCAGGGCGCTGGTAGCCTCGTCCAGCACCAATATGGGAGCGTCTTTGAGGATCGCCCGGGCAATGGCAATCCGCTGGCGTTGCCCGCCGGACAGTTTGACGCCGCGCTCGCCGACCAGCGTATCGTAGCCTTTGGGAAGTTTAGCAATGAACTCGTCGGCATAGGCTTTGCGGGCTGCTTCAACAATCTCTTCGTCGCTGGCCGCCGGGTTGCCGTAGGCGATGTTTTCGTGGATGCTGCGGTGGAACAACAGTGGTTCCTGCGGCACATAGGCAATGTGGCGGCGGAGGTCGGACTGGGTGATGCGGGCTATGTTTTGTCCGTCGATCAGGATTTCGCCGTCGTCAATGTCGTTAAATCGCAGCAAAAGTTTAGTTAGGCTGGTCTTGCCGGAACCGGAGTGCCCGACCAGACCGATCTTTTCGCGCGACTTGATCTCCAGATTAAGGTCAGTGAACAGGGAATCGTCCTTGTGCGAGCCGTCGTGGGCAAAGCTCATGCTGCTGAAGGTAATGGCACCCTTGTCAATGCGTGTTGGTTCTGGATCTGCTGGATCTTTGACGCCGGGTTGGGTGTGCAGGACCTCTACCATGGCCTGGGCGTCGCCAAAGGCGCGGTTGTAGCTGCGCAGGGCGTTGTTACTAAAATCCCACAACCGGTCCCGCAAAGTAGTGGTATAGGCAAAGACCAAAAAGACGGTGGTGATGTCGGCGTTATACACCACCACACTTGCCACCGCAGAGGTAATGGCCACGAGGTTTATGACTGTGCCAACGCCGGAGAACACGATCTGGGCATTCATGGTGGCAAACATGAGCTTCATCAGGGCATAGCGCTGCTTTTCAGTCACTATGTGGAATCGTTTGTTTTCAGCTTCTTCAGCGGCAAAGCTCTTGACGGCCATAACGTTGGTAATGCCGTCGGCCAACTGGCCGGTTTGGCGGTTGCTGGCGTCGGCCTCCTTTTTGTTGTAGTAGCGTACCTGCCGGGTTATGCGGGCAGCGATTATGACAAACAGGACGGAAAAGACGTCCAGCAGCAGCACAAAAAACAGCGCCTTGTTCCACAAAATGATATTGGTAAATATCAGCGACCACAACAGGCCGCCGGTGCTATAGAGGGTGGTGTCAGTAATACGGCTATAGGCACCAAGCAGCTTATTGGTCTGCGACACCAGCGACCCGCCAAAGGTATCTGCATGGAAGGTGGCGCTCATTTTCATGAGGTGGTTAAAGACCTCTTCGCCAATATCCCTGGCCACTTTGCCTTCCAGCTTCCAGTTACAGTACATGTTAATCCGCCAGATAATAATGCCGCCTAGCGCCGCCAGCCCTACGGCGGTCAAAATGTCCGGCCCAAAACTGCCCCAAATATCGCCGCGGATGAAGTCGCCGCCAGCCAGGCGGTCCAGGATACCGGCCACAATCAGCGCCGGCAAAAACTCGTTGAACAGCACAGCCAGGGGTGCGCTCAGGAACATGCCAGCCATCAGGAACGGGTAGCGCAAGCCGTGGTGCAAGTAGTAGTTGATGATTGTTCTGTTAGTGACTTGGTTCATAGTACTCTTCCAAAAATCCATACAAACGGCCTTACCATAAGTGTAGCCGAACGGTTATTTCTGATTGTGATTTTTGTCTCTCGTCGCTAGCGGAACGGCTCGTCCGTTCGTTGTGCGAATAGCGGATGAATCTAGTTCATCATAATAACAGAGAATAATAGAGTATAATGAACTCATTGCCAAGTCCTATTTTGTCAAAAGTCGTTCTGACGGCACGACTTGGCAGTTTTTCTCGGCGAGGTACCAGCAGGTACCTCTTCTCAAAAGAACTGCCAATTCGCACTCGCCAGAAGCAACTTTGTGACTAAAATAGACTTGGCAAGGAGTTCATGCCCCGATGCAACAAAAAATCATCTTGTACTACAAGTTTGTGCCGGTCAAAGATCCGGCCATGACCATGCGCTGGCAGCGTGAAATCTGCACACGCCTGGGTTTGAAGGGCCGGGTGCTGATTTCCGACCACGGCATCAACGGTACACTGGGCGGGGATATAGAGGCCCTGCGGCAGTACAAACGCGAAATGAACAAGTCAGTTACGTTCAAAGGTATTACCTACAAATGGAGTGATGGCACGGGCGCGGACTTTCCAAAACTGCAGATCAAGGTAAAGGACGAAATCGTCAACTTTCAGGCGGCCGATGAAATTGTAGTGACCGAGCAGGGCATTGTAAACGGCGGCCAGCACCTAAAACCCCAGCAGGTGCATGAACTGCTAGAGGAGCGGGGTGACGACGTGGTGTTCTTTGACGGCCGCAATAAGCACGAGGCGGCCATTGGCAAATTTAAGGGTGCCGTAGTACCGGACGTAGAAAATTCCCGCGACTTTGCCGCGGAGCTGGAAGATCCCAAGTATGACGACATCAAGGACAAACCAGTCGTGACCTACTGCACCGGCGGCATTCGCTGCGAAATCCTGAGCGCCATGATGAAAAACCGCGGCTTTAAAGAGGTCTATCAACTGGACGGCGGCATTGTGAAATACGGCGAGGAGTTCAAGGACGCGGGCGAGTGGGAAGGCAAACTCCACATCTTTGACGACCGCATGGTCATGCAGTTCAGCGACGAAGCCAAAGACATCGGCACCTGCATCCACTGCCAAAACAAAACCAGCAATTACGTCAACTGCGCCAACAAGCAGTGCAACAAGCTGGTACTAGTCTGTCAGTCCTGCGCAGCCGATGATGTATGCGCCAGCTGCATCCCTAGCCTCCAATCCTAACCAAGAAAATTTACCAACTCCCTCTCTGTTAAGGGCCAACTCCTTTGGTGATACGAGTACCTGGGCGAGGCGTTTCAACTACTTTGCAACGTCGCAGGCAGGGTCCATGGCGGCCGGAATCTGGCCGAAGAACCGGTTGGCTACCTGTGCCGGGGTGCCGGCACCATAATGCCCGGGCATGGGCTTTGCCTCATCCGGATAGCCTTCCCAGACAGATACAGTACCAATGCAGTTTACTACCGTAAACCGGGCGTCAGCGTTGTCCTGTGTGGTGCCGGTTTTGGCGGCATACCCGTTAGGGTTGCCATCGTCAAGTGTGAAAGATGACGCGGCAGTACCCTCTGTCACCGTGCCTTTGGCGGCTTCTGCTACCTGATTGGCTACTTCCTCGGGGATGACCTGCTTGCCCTCCGGCGGTTCGTATTTGTATACCAGTCTATTGCCCTTGTAGATTTCTGTAATGGTATGGCCTTGTACGGCCCGGCCGTCTCCCATGAGTCCGGTATAAGCTTCGGCCAAATCCAGGGTGGATCCATTGTTAGTGCCCAGAACGGTCGAAAGCGGAGCATTCTCTGGATCAACTTCTACCCCCAGGTCGCGGGCGATAGTGAGTGGCCCCTCGGTGCCGTGTCTCTCTGCTACCTGCGCGTAGACGGTGTTAAGCGAGTGAGCCAGGGCACGATCCAGCGGCACTTCTGGCGAGCCGGAAATTGTAGCGCCATGCACTCCCCAGGGTTGACCGTTATTGGCGCCGGGTATTTCTATATATTCTGGCGCCGGGTAGGGGGTAGATGGAGTATCCCCTTGCAGAACGGCATTGACGAAAAAGAAAGGCTTCATATCTGATCCAATTTGGCGTTCAGCCGTAGCCAGGTTGACCTGGGAATCACCCCTGCCGCCAATCATGGCCTGCACGAGGCCTTCGCGGTCAACATAGGTCAGGGCGACTTCCGGGTCATCAGGACCGTAGCCAAGCTCCTGTACGGCAGTGTGTGCCGTCTGCTGAACGGCCGGATCAAGGGTGGTATATATTCGATAGCCCATTGACAGTTCGGCCGGATCCTCGATAATCCCTTCTTCTTTAAGTATCCGTGCGGCGCTTTGCTGAACGGCTGCAGTAAAATGCCGGGCACCAATCTGCTCTGCTACGGCCATATCAAACTTAGGCAGAGACTGGAAGGGTGCCAGCTGGAGGCCTTCACTATCCGGCCGGGCGTCGTTTTCCGGGATGCCATCTATGAGGGCAAGGTTTTGGCCGGCTTCTTCCTGGGTAATAGCGCCTGTTTTATCCATACCCTCAATACTTTGGGTAAAGTTTTCCTCCAGCCTATCGACTTCGTTTACATACTGGCTGAAGAGCTGGGCGTCCGGGCCGTTTTCTTCGGCAAACTGCTGCAACTGGTCGTCAAGGGTTTGGTCTGGATGAGCTTGCTGAAATGACGCAAAGGGCCCGTACTGTGTTCCAATCCGTGTTGTTTGGTCTGGCGTAAAGCTTATATCCATGTCGCTTGGCGCTGTGTATGCACCAGTCACTGTTGCAGCCTTTTCTATATCTGCATCTTTGGCGCTTATGCCGTGCATGGCCTGCAGGGACGCCTCTACGCCTCTTGTTCCCCGTGGTCCTGGGACGATATTCAGGTAGTCCAACAGCAGATAGTCCTTATAGTCTGGACCATACTTTTTTTCATATTCTTTCTCTAGCAGTAGTGCCCGCCGGGCCTCGGTAACTTTGTCATTAACACCATCGCCCGAACCATACAACAGATCAACAAGCTGCATGGTGATGGTTGATCCGCCTCGCTCTAATTCCCAATTTTCTAAGTTATGTTTCCCGGCTTTTAACACCTGCATATCATCAACGCCGCGGTGCTCATAAAATGTTCTGTCTTCATTTGCAACGACGGCTTGTTCAAGGTACGACCGTTCGCCAGACACAGGCCGCAGGTAGGGCTGGCCTGTCCCGGTGTCCTCCAGCGTTAGTTCCACGCTTGGGGCAGACAAAACTCCCAGTGCGTTTGTTACCGTACAGTTATTGGCCTCTTGGTTGGTGGTTGCTGGACAGATCAAGCTGTCTTCCAGCTTTGCGGGTAAACTGGACGCAGCGGGCAGCGTCTCTGAAAACACGCGGTTCTCTGCGCCCACAACCACAGCGCCTGCGGCTAAACCAGCCACTGCCATACCTGCTCCCAAGACTTTTCCAAACTCCATAATTACTCCCAGCATATACTATTCTAAAGAAGTTAGGGAGGTTTATTTTGCTTTTCTAACCATAACGTAGTATAAAACAGCTACATATGAACAGAAGACAAGTAGCGACCATTGGATTCGGCCTGGCTGGTTTAGGCGTATGCATTGCAGAGTCTCAAGGTAACTTGGATATGGGTGGATCACCCATGACCGAGCAAGGGTTCCAGTGGCCGGATCGGTTCGATTACACCCTTAACCCTGGCTCGCCTGTAAAATCCTGGCTGGACGATACTGCCCTGCCAGAAACTCAGACGGCTGATCCAGCCCTGCCAGAACCAGTTGAAGGAAACCTGACGTCCCCTGAACTGCAGGGGCTGGCCCAGCGCTTGCGGGAAGACCCCGCAAGCTGCCCTGAGGATCAACCCGAGTATCAACAGCATCTTGCTATGCAGGACGGCGGAAACGAACCAGACCCGAACACGCTCTTGTGCTTAAATACCAGCAAGGTACAAGCCGTAGACGAACGGTCGCAGCTTCTTTTCCCTCTTACGCTTCCACCATCGTCGGGTTTACTGCTGGACATTCCCGCTACTCTAAATACAAATCCCGATTATTGCACGGACGCTATGACGCGGCTTACCAGGTATGCAGAGCTTGTCATCGACCAGACGGGACTTCTAGGTTCTGATAAGGCTGTGGATATTCGGATTATGGCCGGTGATTGCGGCACTTATCAGGCAGAGCAAACACCCGGGAGAGAAGTTGTTGAATAATGCAAAGGAGGAGTTATGCAAAAGACTACTAAGATAGCCGGGGCCGCAGTGCTGGTTGGCGGCGGGCTTTTTATGGGGTATGGCGCCCTGCAGGATGCCGAATGTCTTGGCGAAACCATCGGTATGGGTGCAGGAGACCCAAACTTGCTTGCTTGTGCTCCTGAATTCAGTTTAGGTCAACAGACACCAGCCCACGCCGAGTTTGGCGATTTAAACGTCCAGGCGCATGAATTAACCGGCAAAGCCGAGATACTAAGCTTGGGAGAAGTCACTATACTAATAGGTGGCGACCGGAGTACCTTCGACTGGGACGATCCGCAGCTCATTGACTCGCCTGACATTGACGCCACCTTATACTGGAACAGGGATGGTGATAAGACTACATCAGTGCTATTTAACCCTTGTATAAAACTTTCCGATGACTATGAGGAGGGTATTAACCCCAACGCAGTGAGTGAAATCGGGGCTGACGGTACTGCTGTTGAGCCAAGCGGACCCGCCGGTACGGTAGAGTATGCGGTGGACGTGGTGGACACACCAGCAAGGGCCGAGCAAACCGGCAAGCCAATCGGTACTCCGCTAAGCGTCAGAGTAAACGCCGGTATCCTGGATTCTTGCTTCGGCAGGATACCGAACACTCCAGAGAATAACTCGGTATGGGCACCTGACCATGACAATCAAACTCAGTTCGGCGGAGCTGAAGAGGCGACCTTCCGCTGGCAGCAAAACCAGCTCATTCTGCACTATGCACTGAGAGAGGCTTGCGGGGAAAGCGAATTAAATATGGACGCCGTAGAGCAACGAGTGGCCGAGGCCGTAATTGGGGATATTGTTCTGAGGCCGGATGTCAATATAGAAGAAACACAGCTACGCCAGCTATGGGAGGGTGACGAGTTTGATGTCATGATTCAGCCTCCTGACGTCAGGCGCGAATTTTACGAAAAACAGTTCGAAGACGTGAAGGACCAGATAGCAGACATGAAAGAATCCTTCCCGGATGAAGACGGAGACACACACTCTCTTGAAAAACCGGATTTTGGTTCGTTTGAGGTCACTGAGTGCAAAGCGGATGTAGCAGAGGGCTAGTAGCTAAAAGGGTTGGCGTAAAACTAACCTTGTGTAAGCTGAGCCTCGATAGCTCCGGCAATGGCTTCTGCCCACTGCTGCTGAAAGGCAGGGTCGGCGAGTCTGGCTGCCTCTGATGGGTTTTTCATATTGCCACTTTCAAGGGTGACCAGGGGAATGGCTGCATCTATGGTGTTGGGTACTGCCAGGTCGTCCCGGATGTCCAGACAGCTGGCAGGATCTTCCAGCGGTATGTAATCACTACACTGCACGCCACCAATAGCAAGCAGGTTAGTATTCAGCTTCTGCGCCAGTGCGCGGGATGGTGCACTCTCGTTATACCCAGATACAATAATGTGGAAGCCACTGGCCTCGGTATCAATGCTGCCATCCGGATGTTTGGCACCATCGGCGTGGATGGATACCGCGGCGGCAGGATGATTCCGACTGATAATCTCAGCGCGGCTGTTGGGTCCAGTAAGACATGGACCATAGTCGTTTGGATTGCCGTCAGCCGTGGATATAACCGTAGCGCCCAGGTTGGTAAGGGCAGTAGTTAGCTTGGCTGCAACGTCCAGGTTGAACTGCCCCTCTGAATAGCCGTCTTCGCTGGCAGTACCCGTTTTGTTACAGTCCTTCATTCCTCCTCTACCGTCTGATACTTGTGCTCCAATCCCGTCAGGGCCTGGATGACTTGCGTTATTCGGGTGGTGGCCAGGGTCCAGGACGACGACACTGCCTGTCAGGGAACCTGCAGCTTGCAGTGTCGTTGTGCTGGTGGTAGTGGATTCGGTCTCAGCATTTGTATTAAAGCGTTTTTCCAGCTCTGCATCAATAGTCTCCCAGTTTGCTGCGGCAGCTACCACTCCGAATACAGCACCAACTGTTAGAACATTTCTAGCTGTTTGTCTCATCAATCGCTCCTTTGCACTAGCACGGTCGAGGCTATTCAATTTTAATAGGTTAGACCACACTTATACTACTAAAACTTGCGTTATGCAACTATGCGAGCGATATAGCCTCTTGTTCGGCCGGCTTGTTTAGTAGATTTTTAAGTAAGCAGGCAGCTATTTTAAATTTGCATTTTTGGCTGCAACAGAATATAAAAGTAATTATTATGGGAATTATAGGACCGAAAGTAAAAGCTCTTCTTGTAGTGGGTGCAATTGGCCTGGCAGAGAACCAGGGTGATTTTCAGATCCAGATACCAGAGGCTGGGCAGCATCCGCAGCTTCCGGGCTATGCAATAAAGGACGGGTCGGAACTTGCCGCAGCCAGGCAATGGGTAGAAGAGTTCGGGAACCCTAGCCTCTATGCTCAGTCTGGGGACCTGCCAGCCACTCCCAGGCCAGAGCTTGACCGTATAGTAGCGGGACTGCAGGCGTTGCCAGAGGTACTCTGTCCTGACGATACCATAAATGAACTCCGTGCCGACGAATACGGAGTTTGTGTAAACATCAGGAGTATAACGGCTCAAACTACCCCGAGCGGATCATGGCTTCAGGCGCAAGTAACGCTTGCGCCCGCTCCAGGCAGTGATAGCCTGCCTCTTGATGTGCCTGCAGCCTTAAGCCTGCCAGAGATGGGGGAAGCCTGCCAGGAAGCTATAAATGTTGGTCGGGAAATTGCTGCCGAAGCGATTCAAGGGATCTATCCGGCCGCCTATGAGACTACAAAACCCTTTCTGCAGATGTCCGCTGGTGGTGCGACTTGTGATGAGCCGCCTCCTACCTTCCTGAGCCAGTAGTAGCCGATGCGCTTGCCTTATAATGTTTTATCTAGTTTAATATAAACAACGAGCCCTTGGATGGCACCTTGCAGTGCCAAATAGACAAAGTATTCGATTTAACGGAAATGCATGCATATGGGAAAAGAGAAACCGCTAATAGACAACCTGCCGGGAATCTACGAAACCGATCCGCACTATCCGGTGCCAGCGCAAAGTAGGCGAAGTAGCCCTGTGCGGCCAAGAGGACTGGGCGGAAGGGGTCGCGGTTTTGACCAGTTGAGCTATGGTTTTCGTCATAGAAAGACCGCGGCCATTGCTCTGGCTGGCGTGCTGCTTGCGGGAGCGTACTGGAACAAGGATAAAGTGGCAGATACCTTCGGTGCCTGCCCGGCGGGGCGCGAGTGGTCCAGCCTGGGCCCTCTGCCGCTTGAAGCCAGCCCAGAATGCAAGGTTGGCCTGCCACGCCCCCTCAAGTCCGGAATAGAATGGCCAGTTGGCGATACAACAGTCAGTGGCGTAGCAGAGTATCAGGTGACCGGCGTAGCAGAGGTTACTAACCCTGCCGATAACAAATCCTACCCCGGGATTGTTGTTGACTTCAAGCTTGATGCTGAAAAGGTGGCAGAAGTTTTTGCTGACCCCAGCAAAATCAAGACTTTTAATGACTACACAGTCTACGCTGCCGAATATGCGGGCCCGGATAAGTGCGCGGAGGACATGGGGCGGATCATTGGCTGGGGACAGGCCGGTGTAGACGGGCTGACAGCTGATGAGGAGTATAGGAAGAAGGTGCGGGAAGGCGAAAGCCACTATGCAATTACAGGTAACGGCGGTGCGGCGACCGATAGTCCGGCCCCCAATATTTTAGTGGTCATTCCTGACCCTAGTCAAACACCGGCAGATGGCAAGCAAGGGTTTGAAATTATATCATGCTTGGATAGAGTCGGGTAAAAATACTTGTATACGACCTGAAGTGCGGCTATACTAAAAGGCAATAGCTCTAAGGAGTGGTCTTGAAAATTACTTCAGAACAGATCGGACGTTCTCTGGAGCTCAGAGAAAGGTTTCCCCATCCTGCTGACCTGGTGGCTTATGTAAACCGCCCTATTGACGAAGGGTCGGATCGTAGTCCTTTGGGCGTGATGGTGGCTGCTGCGGCTCTGGGCGGTGCTATAGCTGCCGGTCCGCTGGCTGAGCTGGCCCCGCGTGTAGCATCAGGCATTTCTATAGATCATGTAGCATATCGGGCGTCGCTTTCTGACTCCACGGCAGGTGCCCCTCAGGCAGCTGTGTTGAAAAGTCCAAACAGAGACACATTATTGTCAATGCCGCAAAAAACAGAGCCCCTGCCTTTGCTGATACAGGTAGAGTCCACTGCGCCCGCAACTGCTTCAAGCACTCAGCTGACCAGGGAGTTGCCCATACAGCTGGCTGCTTCATCCCGCCCATCTGATACTGTCCCGCGCCTTGCTCCTGTAGAGGCTGATCCGGCAACTGTCCAGCGGGCTGTAGGAACAGTTCTGGCGCCTCCGGCAGAAACCTTGATGGACCTTTCGCGTCGCGTTCCGGCAGACTCCACTGATGCGACCGGCAAGCTTACGCCTATACAGCCGACCGCGCCTCGGCCAGCACCAGCTCCCGTGGCCGCTGCTCCGCCGGCTCCTCAGCAGCTCGTTCAAGGCGCGCGCCAGAAGATAGTTGATCTTGCCAATAGCCAAGTGGGCGTAGCAGAGAGCGGCGGGGAAGATAACGGCGTGCCCCGTGATCGCTATGCGCAAGGAAGGCGAGAGCCCTGGTGCGCAGACTTCTCAACCTGGTTATTTGCTCAGGTAGGCCTTCCCTTTACGGGCACACCAGAACAAGGGGTATATAACAATAACAGTATGTCCTGGACGGTAAAGCAGCTTCAATGGCTCCAGAATGACCCAAACTCTGATGTCTTCACGGCCGATCAGGTTCGTGCAGACGTTTATGACC
>DATHJH010000044.1:0-10391 GCA_035489815.1 Candidatus Limnocylindria bacterium | reverse complement strand
TGCCGAGAGCACTTTTCAGATGTGAGCCAGCTGTTTTTTGTTTTGAAAGGTAGCCATAGCTACCTTTCGGAGCAAAAGGCAGGTGGATTGCGTCTGAAAGGTGGTCGGAGTCAGAGGAAGAGATCCTGGATGGGTTCTTAGTAGCGGACTCGCTTTTCAGGGCGCCCAAAGTGGCTATTCTGGTGGTTGTACTTCCAGCCTGAACGCTTGGGGTTGCCGGCAAAGCGCAGCAGGGGCGAACCCATGTCTTTCAGCGACTGGTCGGCGCGGACGGTTGCGGTAGGACTTTCGAAGGGAGATGTGGTAAAGAACGAATAACCGTAAGATCGCTTGGTCTTTTTGTTATAGATAATACCTGTGTCGTGGCGGTTGTTGCCCTCCGGGTCGTCCAGCAGGCCGATCTTGTTGACTAGGATCACGTAGTCGCTATCTGGCAACTGACTGCGTACGCCAAAGTCAGTAAAGATGTTTGTAACCATAGCGTCTTTCATGAACCGGGCATAGCTGTCTTGCCGCTGCATCAGCTTTTCCATGGCCCAAATAGAGTCATGCGTTGTAGAGTCGCCCAGGTAGAAAGTAGTAGGGCCCAGCACGGTCAGGCTGGTATTAGGAAGCCCCGGCTTGGTAGCAAAACGAGCATTTACTGCCGCCGGACCGCCCAGCAGATAGTTGACGGTGGCGCGGACCACGGTGTTGCCGGACCGGTTGAGCATGTCGTACAGCACATCGCGCAAGGGCGCCTGCATGGGTGCGCCGGGTTGATCGTACAGTCCAAAGCCGCCGCGAACGTCACTGGCTTGCCAGGTCACGACTTGATCCAAATCCAATGTGCCAGCCCGCAGGTCCTCCAGAACCAGCAGGGCAACCGGGATTTTGTTGACGCTGGCTGCAAAGTGTTTGGTGTCTTGTTCGTGTCCAAAGATCGTGCGATCGGCCTTGAGGTCCCGTACAGTGACGCCAGTCAAGACGCTGGCTGCCTCGTTTTGGTCTACGGCTGCCTGCAGCAGGTGCCGCAGTTGGACCTCCTTAATAATCTGTTGGACCTCAGGTTTTTGAGCCTGTTGGGTGGTTTGGACCTGGCTCGTTTGAGGAGTGATTGATGTTTGTGGAATGGGTGCTTGTGGTGTAATCATAAGCACTACCCTACAGAACAGAATTACTACACACTATGAAAAAACTCACAATTCAACTCACTGGTATAGGCTAGGGTTAAAGAAATGCAGCCATATCAATGTAAGGTCGCTAAGTTCTCCGGTACATCTTATGCTGAGATAGAGCGACAAGCTCGTAAGGTACATACTAGTATAGCCGCCAGGACAAAGCGCAACGCCTACATTAGAAGTGCATACTTCCACAAGGATAAGATTTTTGTGAGTCTTTTCTGGCAACATCTGAACCAGAAGCGACAGCGTGATCGAAAACGACGGCTTCGTTACTACGCTTGTGCTATTGAATTACTTCGTCATTCAAGGTTCGAACCAGCCACAAAAGAAAATACAAACAAGTCAGGTGAAATTCTGCACCGCTTTGCCGGAATTAGCGCAGATGGCGACATATTCTATGTACAGGTGAAAGAAGTCAAGCGAACGGACAATAAGTTTTTCATTTCGGTCTTCCCGCCGCAGTAAACAATAAAAGGGCCCCGCAAGTGTAGTGTATGAACTACGCGCCGAGCTCTTCAGTGTCTAGAATACGCTAATGGGTATGAAAATATCAAGACACAAATATGGTGGAGCATATCGGATTCGAACCGATGACCTCCTCGATGCCATCGAGGCGCGCTAGCCAACTGCGCCAATGCCCCATTTGTCTTTTTGCTACCCAATAATACCATATGCTAGCAAAACCACCCACGTCCGCTGACCCACATGCACTTTAAAATTCACCCCCGTTCCTGTCATGCCGCACTAGATGCGGCATCCAGTCCATTTAAGGAGTCAATTTTTTCCACTGGATTCTGAATCAATACCCAGTCAAGCTGAGCACATGGCCCAGGATGACAAAGTGCACGTGGGTCAGCCATATACCCATTACCGTATAGGTGTAGGGTGTGTGCTGCAGGTTATGTGTTTTACATCTTTAGTGTATAAAATAAGGAATTATGCCAATCCCTGACATACCTCTATTCGGTGGAGACAAGCAAGCCAATATGTATTCGCGAGTAGCCCCTCCACCCGGAATAGAAAAGGGGCTTGAAGGGGTGCTTGCTTATAACGGGGGCGGTGATCCTGTGGAATGGATACCCGAAGCTACGCAGCTTCGAGAACAATTAGCCGCGGCTATGGATGCCGGTGACGCGCCGGCCATGATTAATTCGGTGCCGGAGCCTGAAGGGCCATTTGCGGGCTACCACCATGTAAAGATTTACTTTCGAGATCCTAGCCAAACCGGCGGCCTTGTAGTTCGAAATGTCTATGCCACCTCAGAGCAAGCGCAGCGTAGGAGGTTTACTATACCGCTTGAGGGCTTATTTACGACTGATACAACAGATGAGGGCTAGCCGACTTTATCTTGAAGCTGGTACAATAGGCCAATGAGCAAAACTTCTAATTCTGCAGGAAATTCGGTTAGTGGGGGTGGAAAAGGATCGGGGCGGCTGGTGGCATTTGTAGTGGTAGCAGCGGCCGTGGTCTTTGGGCTGAGCGGCTGGGCATGGTGGCACAATGTACGAAGCGATCCGCAGCGTACCCTGTACGGCGCCATAGAAAATAGTCTGCGAACACGCAGCGTGACCCGCCAGGTCGTGCAGAAAAGCGGTGCCCAAACCCTGGAACAAGGCATTGGTCTGTCTCTGTCACCAGTGGCGCAAGCCCATGGCTTTACCACCATGCAGCAGAATGGCGAGGTAAACGCCACCGTAAAGACAGAAGTTATCAGCAGCGCCAGCGGGGAGTACACCCGCTACAGTGCAATCAACACCGACCAAAAGAGCGCCAAGGGCAAAGTCATGAACTTTAGCGCTGTGCTGAACATTTGGGGCAAATCATCGTCCGACCAGACCGGCCAACCGGGCGAACTTTACGGTGAATCACTCCTGGGCGTGGTGCCCAGCGCCAACCTGAGTGCCACCAACCGCCAGGCTGTTATGCAAACTGTACGCGACAACAACGTCTACGACTTTGACGAAAAGTCGGTGGAGCGCAAGCTGGTAGACGGCCGTCCGACCTACGTCTATAACGTTACCGTTCAGCCGGTTGCCTACATAAAACTACTCAAACAGTTCGGCGGCCTGGTAGGATTCAAGCAGCTGGAGGCATTAAACCCGGAGCAGTACAAGGATGCCCAGGCCCTGACCTTCAAACTGACAGTAGACGTCTGGGGTCAAAAGCTCACCGGCATAGAATACGCTGGCGGCGTCCGTACCGAACACATGGGTAGTTACGGCGTACACAAGGCCGTGAAGCCGCCGCAGGATTCCATTCCGGCAGAAGAGCTCCAGGCCAAACTCCAGCAAGTTCAACAATAGTAACAGCAAACAAAAGGACAGAGCAGCCTTGTCCAGAAAAGTATGAAACGCGTCGCCAAAACCTGCATCGTGGCCATCCTGGGCTGGCAAGTCCGCCGCCTGCGGCGCAAGGCTGACTTCAAAGTAGTGGCGGTAGCAGGGAGCATTGGCAAAACCAGTACCAAGTTTGCCATAGCGGCGGTAGTGGGCCAGCAGTACAAGGTACATTTTCAGGCCGGCAACTACAATGACGTTGTCAGCGTGCCGCTGGTGTTTTTTGGTCTGCCCATACCCAGTTTGCTTAATCCACTGGCTTGGGCAGCCACTTTTATTAAGATTGAGAAGCAGCTGCGTAGCGCTTATCCCCACGATGTGGTAGTGGTAGAGGCAGGCACTGACTTTCCAGGCAACCTCGCCCAGTTTAAACAGTATCTGCAGGCGGACATTGGCGTGCTCACCGCCATCACGCCGGAGCACATGGAGTTTTTTGCCGATCTGGATGCGGTTGCAGAGGAAGAATTGACCATTGCCGATCTGTCAGAGCGGCTGCTGGTCAACGCTGATCTGTGTGATGAAAAATACCTAAAAGGTCTTAGTACCTTTACAACTTATGGAAGGCACGACCAGGCCAGCTACCGCCTGGAGCAGCTGAAGCATACGCCGGAAGGTTACGCTTTTACTATTACCAAAGCCGGAAGGGCCTTTTTACAGGAAAAGCATGCCTCCCCGGCAGAGGCACAGCTGGCGTCCATCTGCGCGGCGGTAACTGTGGGGGATATGCTGGGTATGGACAGGGAACTCATACGAAAAGGTATAGAAACCATCAAGCCGGTGAGCGGGCGTATGCAACGGCTCAAGGGTATCAAAAATTCTATCCTGTTGGACGACACCTACAACGCCAGTCCAGAGGCCGCCAAAGCCGCCCTGGATACGGTCTACAAGCTTGATGCTCCGCAAAAGATTGCGTTGCTGGGGAATATGAATGAACTGGGGGCTTACTCGCGCGAGGCCCACCAGGAGATTGGGGCCTACTGTGACCCGGCACAACTCGACCTTGTGGTAGCGCTGGGGCCGGATGCTAACGAGCACCTGGCGGCAGCAGCAGAGGCTCGTGGCTGCAAGGTGGTTCGCACAGAAACACCGCTAAAAGCGGCCGATGAAATTATTAAAGTTTTGCAAAAAGACGCCGTAGTACTGGCCAAAGGTTCCCAAAACGGCGTCTTTGCGGAAGAGGCGGTTAAAAAGCTGCTGGCCGACCCAAGGGACGCCAAAGAGCTGGTCCGCCAAAGTCCGTACTGGATAAAACAAAAACAAAAATGGTTAGGGGACCTGGATGCCAAAGACTGAAGTTGTTGTACTGGGCGGCGGCAACTCACCAGAACGCGAGGTGTCACTCCGGTCAGCGATCGCAGTGGCAAAGGCAGCTCGGGCGGCAGGCTTCACAGTTCAGGAGTATGACCCTGCTGATGGGCTGGATTTTTTGGATGCGCTTAGTAAAGACGCAGTCGTACTGCCGATCCTGCATGGTAAAGGCGGCGAGGATGGGGTTGTCCAGGAGGAGTTGGAAAAGCGTGGTCTCCAGTACCTGGGTGCGGATAGCGCGGCTTCGGTGCTTTGTTTTGACAAGGGATTGACCCGGCAGCGACTGCAGGAACACGACGTTCCAGTAGCCGGGGGCATGGTGGTCACGAGGGACGAATACTCGCATCAGCCACTGGCAAAAAGACCTCATATTCTGAAAGTATCCAGAGGCGGGTCAAGTATCGGAACGCTTTTTATCCGTGACCCCAAGGTGGTAGATCAGGGGCAGGTGGATGAGATTTTTCGGCTGGATGACCAGGCCATCCTGGAGGAATTGGTGGGAGGTGTGGAAATTACCGTGGCGGTACTTGGCCAAAAAGCTCTGCCGGTCATAGAAATCCAGCCGCCGGAAACAGGCGAATTTGATTACGAAAATAAATACAACGGCCAAACTCTGGAACTCTGCCCGCCGCAGCATGTCAGTCAGGTAACCCAGCTGGCAGCCCAAAAACTGGCAGAAAAGGTGCATACGGTTACTGGCTGCCGCCACCTGTCCCGGGTGGATATGATTGTCCGGCCGGATGATTCACTGGTAGTGCTAGAGATAAATACCATCCCGGGTATGACAGATCAAAGTTTGTTCCCCAAGAGTGCTCAGGCGGCTGGCATAGACATGCCGGAACTGGTGCAAAAATTTGTAAAAATGGTACAGCGTGACGGATAGGTGAGTTCTGTGCGCAGCGCCCCTTGAGGGCAAAAGTGGGCGTGGGCTGAGTCACACTCACTTTTCTGTCATTCCGGCCTTGAGCCGGAATCCAAGACAAAAGTAAATAGGTACTTTCATTATTTACTGGATGCCGGCTCAAGGCCGGCATGACAGTGGTGGTGAGAAAAGTGAGTGTGGGTTAGGAAGCATCTTTTTCTGGTATACTTAGAGTTATGAAAAAGGTGCATACCTACACTGCCATCATCGAGCAAGATACCGCTACTGGTTTGTATGTGGCCTATGTGCCCGATTTGCCTGGGGCGCACACCCAGGCTGAGTCCTTAGAAGAACTACATAAGAATCTTCAAGAAGTTGTAGCCCTGGTCGTGGAAGAAAAGCCGAGTCAGCAGCCAGAATCGCACTTTGTTGGAACGCAACTAGTAACTATCTAAGAACCCATCCAAGATCTTTTCCACTGACTCCGACCACGTTTCAGACGCAATCCGCTCGCCTTTTGCTCCGAAAGGTACCTACAGGTACCTTTCAAATCAAAAAACAACCGGCTTACATCTGAAACGTGCTCTCGGCAAGGAGAAAAGATCTTGGATGGGTTCTAAACTTCGATGGGCGGCAAACTACCGGTTTTGAAGCCCAAAGAAGTAGTCGCTATCTTGGAACACCTTGGCTTTCGTATGGCGAGGCAACGTGGTTCTCATCAACAATTTAGACATCCGGATGGACGAGCGACAACCGTGCCAATGCACCGCGCAAGAGACCTTTCGCCAATTTTACTAAGGCAAATTTGCAGGGATATTCACATATCCACTGATGATTTCCTCAAAGGTCGCTGACCGCTAAAACTGAGTCAACAAAAAGTTTCGATCATGTTCTATAGCTGGGCTAAGCTCTAGGCCTTTAAGCTGGACAGGTGCAACCCACTTGTATTGGAGCTCGGCTTCCTTGACGGCGTTGACGCTTACCACGCTCGCTCGATAGTAAACATTGAACCACGGAATGCCAAGCAGCGACCCTTTGTGGCCCACGCCAACAACTTGGGTCGAAACTTGAAGATCACGTGGAAGTAGGCCCAGCTCTTCTTCCAACTCTCGAAGTAACGCAGTTTTAGTTTCTTCGCCATAATCTAACCCACCACCCGGGAGGTTATACCACCCGGAGCGTTCGTGTGTCATCAAAAGCTTGCCATCAACTACGATGACAGCTTTCAGCGAAACGCGGTAAAGGCAGGAGTAAATTTCTGATAAACGTGGGTCAATTTTGGGCATGAGTTTATTCTACAGCAAGTGGAGTTGTGATTATAAATTGTATACACTACTTGTATGAATCCCTTTAGACTCCACTTACTTTTCGGCCATTTTAAGAGACCTTTGCAAGCTTCTTGGAGCTTAACAGGATGAGAATAGGTACAGCTTTTTGGCAAACAGTCAACTGAGTGCGATGTGTCTCAGTTCGTGGTTCGTAAGCAGAAACTTAAACACCTCTGAGGAGAAACTATGCTTCTTCGTACGTATGTCCACAGGCTCGCCCAACGCTTGAGACGGCCTTACCAGACGTATAATCGGGTAGAGGTTTCACGCTTGGCCTTGCTGTATAACTTTGACTTTTTCCGGAAAACTACCGGCATGCAGGTCATTCCGGTGCTCAAGGCTAATGCCTACGGGCACGGGCTGGAGCAGGTTGCCACTGCCCTCAAGTCCCGGACCTTCCCCTACATCGCTGTTGATGGGTATTTTGAAGCGCTCAAAATCCAGGCTATCAGCCGCCAGCCGGTACTGGTTATGGGGATGATCAAGCCGCACAACTTTTCCAAAATGCGGGTGCAGAAATGTACGTTTGTAGTACAGGATGAGGCGGCCATCCACGCCCTAGGCAAATTAGACAAGAAAGTAAAAGTCCACCTGGAAATCAACACCGGTATGAATCGGAACGGCATACCGGCCCAGGAAACGCAAAAATTTGCAGAGCTGCTGAGAAAGTACCCCCGGCTCCAACTGGAAGGCGTTATGACCCACCTGGCCGACTCGGACGGCACCAGCGACAAAACAGTCAACGAACCAGTCGAACTTTTTGACCAGTGCGTAGATACTATTCTGGCGAGCGGTTTTAAGCCAACCCTGTTTCACATCGGCCAAAGCGCCGGCAGCCTGCGTGTCAAGTCGCGATTTGCGAATGCTGTGCGTATTGGCCTCGGACTCTATGGCCTCAATCCTTTTCCAGCAGAGCATCCACAGCACAACACGTGCCAGGACCTAAAGCCGGCTATGCAGCTTATCAGCACCATCAGCCGCATCAATCACCTGCAAAAGGGCGACAAGGTCAGCTATAACTACACCTTTACCGCACCAAAAGCTATGCGAATTGGCGTGCTGCCGCTCGGGTACTACGAAGGTGTCAGTCGGGCGCTGAGCAATGCGGGCGTGGTTAAAGCAGGGACTCGCTTTCAGCCCATTGTCGGCCGGGTCTGCATGAACCACACTATGATCAGCCTGGAGGACGATACAAAGGTGGGTGACGAAGTAGTGGTCTACAGCAGCAACCCTGCAGACCCTAACTCTATCCAGTCCATTGCCAAAAAGTACGGGTTATTTGACTATGCGCTGCTAACGGGCGTATCATCTACAATTCGAAGATACTTAGTCCTCTAAACTAAAAGCAAAAGGAGTCTCATGTGAGAGTAAATATCATCCACCCTGGTGCCGGGGAGCTGCGGTATGAAATCCGCGGCATTGTAAAGTTTGCTCAGAAACTGGCCAGGACCGGCATAGATATAACCTGGGAAAACATTGGCGACCCGGTGGCCAAAGGCGAGGAAGTGCCGCAGTGGGTTCGCGACATCGTGGCCGAAAAGGTCCAGCAAAGCAGCTCCTACGCTTATTCGCCGACCAAAGGGCTGCTGGACACCCGCAAGTTTTTAGCCGACAGGCGGACCCAGGAAACAGGTGTCAAACTGTCCGCAGACAACATTATCTTTTTCAATGGCCTGGGCGATGCCGTGACCAAACTGTATACCTGGCTACATCCTCGCGCCCGCGTGCTGGGTCCCAATCCGGCCTACCCGACCCACTCGTCCATAGAGGGTGCCCACGGCCGTTCGCCCATGCTGACCTACAAGCTGGACCCGGCCAAAGGCTGGCTGCCAGATGTAGAAGACGTCCGCAACATGGTGAAGTACAATCCTTCCATCACCGCTTTACTCATCATTAACCCTGATAATCCTACTGGCATGGTCTATCCCCGGGAAATCCTGGAAGAGTTCGCGGCCCTTGCCCGCGAATACGATCTGTTTTTGATAGCTGATGAAATCTACTCCGGCCTGGCCTTTCCCGACAGCGGTTTTGTATCCATGGCCGAGGTCGCCGGTGACCTGCCGACTATTGTCATGCGCGGTCTGTCCAAAGAAATCCCCTGGCCGGGCAGCCGCTGCGGCTGGCTGGAATTCTACAATACAGAAAAGGATGAGGCTTTTGCCCGCTACGCCCAGTCAATAGAAGAAGCCAAAATGATAGAGGTCTGTTCCACAACTCTGCCGCAGGCAGTGCTGCCAGCCATCATGGGCGACGAACGCTACCCGGACCACCTGGCTGCCAGACAGGCCCACTACGCCCAGCGGGCCCAAGAGGCCGCCACAATCCTGGGTTCGCAACCAGCCCTAGACGTCGTAACTCCAAAGGGTGCTTTCTACCTGCCGGTAACGTTTTCTGAGGAGTTCATGCAAAAGCCTTTTGTGCTCCCGGCTGCTAGTCCAGAGGCCCAGGCACTCCTGGACGCTGAACTGGCCAACATTCCGGAAGACGATCCCGGATCGGGGTCCGGGACAAGCTTTGATAAACGGTTCTGCTATCAGCTGATGGCTGCTACTGGCATTTGTACTGTGCCGTTGTCTACCGGCTTTAACAGCTATATCCCCGGTTTCCGGATGACACTGTTGGAGGCCGATGATGCTACCTTCACGCGCACCCTTCAGACTATTGTGTCAGTGCTGGGTTAGGGTCGGGCTAGGACATGCGTGAACCACCTTTCCCCCATGAAGGGGGCGAAGTGTCCAACCGAGCAAAGGCCGGACTCGTCGCTACTGGGGTGGGTATAATTATTGCGGGCCTGAAGTTTCAGCATCTGTTTGCTGACGGCTATGATCCCAATCTCCAGGTGCAGACTGCGGACGCTGCCATACAAGGACTGGTCGATCTGACTTGTAACGAGAGAAATCCTGGCAAGGTAGAGGGTGCAGTACATCTGGTTGTGCATGCGCCTGACAGTGGCGGCCCGTATGGCTTTGAGTTTGAAACCAGGAGTGACACCGGCACCGAGGATTGTACTGGGGCGGTTGATAAGATTGAGGGAAACCCCTCAGACGTCCTGCTGCAAATCTCTGACTATGCCAACAAACTTGGCCCAGAAGACTTTGACCTTGACGCAGTAGCCAATGGCAAAAAATACCAAAAGCAATTTGAGGAAGAAGACCAGGGGGTCGTATATATCCTGCCGTAGCCCCCAAGCTGACCTGCCTGCGCTTCATCATTTTTTGACTCAGGTTTAAAGTTGATTATTCCGGCTCCTAGACTATAGCCCCCGCAAAGCAAAACCCACAAATTTAGGCTGATGATCCGGGTGAGACAGAATCATCCAGACCGAGTGAAACATATCCGTAGATACAGTGAGCAAGGGGTGGGTGATTATGGCCGCCCGGACGCAGTCTAAAAT
>DATHJH010000043.1:0-4212 GCA_035489815.1 Candidatus Limnocylindria bacterium | reverse complement strand
GCCATGATACCAACCTGCAGAAGGCTCTTAAACAGGATCTATGCCGTATGGACAGAACGAAGGCTGTACGAGAAGAGAACAGAGAGAACAGGGTCTCACCCAGAAGAACGGGGTTGACTTTTGGATACGAGGATTCCGGCTTTAGGGCCGGAATGACGGGATTGGAGGTTTTGAGACTCGGGTTCTTTACTGTTGAAAAAGTCAATAAAATGTTATACTTAGTAAAAATGGAGTGGAGACTGTGTGGCACGAGGAGTAGATATAGTAGGCTCCGGGCCGGCAATCATGGATTCAACCGCAAACAGCGGCGAATCACTGCCCGGGCACACTGCAGCTCTCCGTAAAGGAACGAAGGAATATACTCTCTCGGGGGTAACGCCGCCAACGGCGGGCGGCGCTGCCGCAAATACGACGGTCGGGGTTGGGAGGCTTGGGCCGCTGGATGACGAGCCTGCTCCGGATTATGAGGTCGCCTTTATGGGGCCGGTGGGCAATGATCCATTTGCCAAAGAAGTGCTCTCCGGCTTTCCGCAGGGCCTCAATACTCCGGGGATAGTCAGAAAAGAGGCGGCAACAGGGCAGATTATATGTACTCAGTTCGAAGGCGAAGGCGGCGACAGAATTCATGGGGTTCTTGAAGGGGCAAACGGGTTGTACAACAAGCGGGACGTGGATAATACCTTTGACCTGCTGTTCCCCGGTTCCAGGATACTTCATGTTGGCGCCTATAAGGGTGACGAGCAAATGGAGGCCCAGGTTCACTTGCTGCGAAGAGTCAGGGAAGAGTCCCCGAATACCGTAACCAGTCTGTCACCCGGAGGGTTGTACGCCAGACGAGATACTAAAGAAGTCGAGACACTGCTGAAACTCAGCGATATTGTTTTTTTGAACCCTGGTGAACTTCGTTCTATCTGGGGTCCAATCGATTATAGACAGATCCAGGAACGATTTAATTCATCAGGCCGGGGCATAACGGCGGTCGGAGGGGATCAGGAGGCAAGGTTTGCCATTGAGTTTGGTGCATACCTGTACGACCTTGGGTGCAAAGCGGTTTTCCTGACATTGGGGCCGGGCGATAGCCTGCTTGTTCCTGAAAAGAATGGAAGACAAAGGCGCACTGACGAGCTTGGCAGCCTGATTGTCCGGACGGCGCTTCCCCAAGAAATTGTCGAGGTACTTGTCAACCCAGATATTATTGAGAAGCCAAAAGCTAACGGTGCTGGTGATGGATACGCTGCAGGAGTCCTTGCGTACATTCTTGAAAATGTGCTTCGCCCTGGCCGCAAGCTGGATGATATGAGTTATTTTGATTACTTCGAGGCGGGCATTTGGGGGGATATTGTCGCACATTGTGCTTTGGAACAGGTTGGCGCACAAGCGGGCTTGCCCGACCGGCAGAAAATGCGCGAGCTCGTGGCCGGTGACCGGCGAATTTAGTTTGCGTAAAAAGATCTAACGTGGTGGGAATGAAGGCAGCTGAGAATTTCTGGTTCCGGGCAAAAACGGTTTTAGTAAGGCGACCGTGTGTATGTTGCACGCGTGATCTCGTCTGTTAGGTTCTGGACTGCTTCCAGCGGGTTAACTCCCGTTTTCTCGATGGCGGTACGGATAGATTGTTCGGCAGTTTCATAGGCTTGCTGGTCTTTCCAGACGGCGGTCGTCATAAAATTATAGCGGCTACCTTCGTCTGTCAGTTCATACATATAGCCCTCGACAAAACCGGGCATGGTACGGATAGCTTTTGCCGTTTGTTCGTACAGCTTCAGAAATTCGGCTTTGGAACTTTCGGAAACGACGAACGAATCGATCAAGGTGATGGCCGTAGATGTGTCATGTGCTTTCATAAGAACTCCTTTTGAATTTAGATATCAACGTAGTTACATTAAGATACTTGCTATCTCTATGCAATAAGGTACCTGTTGGTAACGTAGCCTGCTTCTCGCATCTGGTTGGCGAACAGATCGTTGTAGACGGCAATGGTGTCGCACTATTGAGCGGCTGGGCAGCTCAGCGGATCTGTCACTGTTTGCTAGAATTCAACCTGGCAGCAACTTGGGACCAAGCTCATCCAAGTCCCAAACGCTTGCCCTAATACGGCTTGTCTGCGCGTTGCTGGCGTATAAGCTCAATAGCTGGACGGCTGCGCATGAAAAATGGCAGACCAAGCTCTTCGCATCGTTCCCGCACAAAAGCTTCTGTTTCTTTGGCTTCGTACACCTTCCATAGGGCCGGATTGCCATCGAACGGCATCGGCTCGACGGTAAAAGGAATACTTTTTGGGGTATCTCCTTTGAATACGCCTTGCTCTAGGGTGCCGGCCTGGTCTGCGTACCAGACCTCCCCAAGCACAATGTCTACATCGGATGATTGGTTAAGGATGCGGGCGTAATCATCGTGCGGGACGACTGGCAGGAATGGTCGCAGCGCAAGTACCGAAACTGCACCCAGTTCTTTAAAACGCCGCAGCTGTGCCATGCGCTGCTCGGGGGGAGCAATAGGTCTCGGTTCGATATGAGGGACGCTCAGCTGGGCTACGCTCACGCAGCCAAAAACAAACCGGCCCTTTTCCTCGGTAGCCTGAACAACTTGTTCGAGCCGCGCTAAATTCGCACTGGTTAAGATTGCTCTGGTTGTAAACAAAATATCGATATCGTCAACTGCTGCAAGGCCCTCCAGCAGCTGCATGCCTTGCTCTTGACGCGGCCATGGTGCAAAGGAGTCGGTATCGCCGCTTACGTAGACTACGTCAAACCGTGACTTGCCCTCTTCGTCATACTGTTGATCCTTCACCCAATCTACGATTTCCGGCACCGGCAGCGAGCCGAAAGAGTTGTAATCTGTATCTACATAACAAAACGGGCAGGAGTAGGCACAATATTTTTGGGGCGACAAAGGACCAAGCGATACCATGGCTCTCCCGTCGCTGATATCAAACGGCTCTGTTGCCAAACGTTCTCCCATATAAACTAGTCTACGCCCCGCTATCCGTTAATCAGGAACCCTTATACCTCCAAACCCAGCCTATCGGCGAAAGTTTTCCAGGCTTGCTCTGTTTTGCCGGATTGCAAGTGCACGATGTTCACGCCGGCATTTTTGGCCATGCCGCCATCATTTATGAGATCGTCGCCGATAAACGTCACGCGTTTTTTGGCCTCTTGAATAGCCTTGATGTCTGTTACGCCATACAACAATCCCCATTTTGTGCAGACATAATCGATCAAAAAGCTAGAGGGCTTAACGATTAGCTTCATGGGTGCCGATTCGGCAAAAGCCAGGAGCATGTCGTACGTAACATAGGCATCGATCTCTTCTGGCCGGGGCATGCCCCAAACTTCAAGGGTTTTGCGGGTAAACGAATCGTGCCCTGATGAGATGATTGCAGTATTAATAGGTTCGCCTTGTTTTCGTGCCCATTGCACAGAACTCCAGAAGTTAAAAAAGCCTGCCGTTGGTTTGGGCCAGGCCGGTCCGATCTCGCCCAGCAGGATATCAAGCTTGGCTTGTATGATTCGGGCGGTTGTTACAATCTGTTCTTCGGAGGTGGCATTCGGCAACAGCTTCCTTACGATACTGCTGGGGTCGTCACTCCACGACCCGCCATTTTTGTTGAAGGTGCGTAGTATACTTTGTCCTAACTCCTGTTCGATAGCCATTTTATAGGCTTTCGGCACATCAATGCCCCGTGGAGATGGCGTGAATGTACTCGCCATAGTCATATCAAAATCAAGTATTGCCAGCTTGGCTTGCGGGAAGTGTTTTTGAGGATGATTTTGAGGTGAATAATTCAGTGGCTGCATAGTGGTTCAGGTGACCTGCGTTTTTTAGAACATCGAATACATGCCATAGTATCACACCGCAGGGATTCCCTCTCACCCGAAACGACGTGTGATGACCCTTAGAGCTACTTGCCATGTAGCTGTATCGGGACCGGGCCTGGCGTGACGGATGTTTGAGGGTCGGATTTTAAGCATAACTGTGTTTCACATACGCATGCGATGAGGAAGGATGAGAAGGTTGATATATATACTTTCTAGGATTCGTAGCGTAGGCAGAATTGGGTCAGAGCACCTCTATGCAAATTATCTCATTTTTTGGCGAATTGAGTTCAGTTCCAGGACGTGGCCCTGTGGCTACGCAGTTGGGATCTATTGTCCGGTCTGACATGAGGACATTGACTTGGCTTGCTATGCCTTCTACCTTCTCGGGCGGGCA
>DATHJH010000042.1:0-91338 GCA_035489815.1 Candidatus Limnocylindria bacterium | reverse complement strand
AATACGATTAGTTTGTGTAAGCTGGTGGTAGGACATCGCCGTCTCCTTTTGTAAGTAGTTTGTTAGTGGTAACAACTAGTTTACTGGAGTACTGGCGGTGTCCCTTATTGGTTATGGTGCGGTTTGAGGTGGAATGGAGGTTCTAGTGATTGACAATCAGTACACAAAGTTTACTATTATAGATCTATGTCAGGTACTTTTGAAAATTCTCAAAACTCTCTAGAAGGTCAAGTAGCACAACTGTATGCGCAGGCCGACCAGCTGCTCAATGTTCCGGAAGTACTGTCACAGCAGCGAGACAACGTTGATCTTGCTGTGGTGCCTGGAACAGTGAAACTGACGGTCCGCCGTGACACAAACAATACGCTTACTTCACCCACGGCGTACTCGCTTGACTACCTATCAATAGGTTCGACCGAGGTGAATAGTCGGCCTCTGTCTCTAGCTGTTGGTCAGGTTTGCAGTGTAACTGAGGTAGCAGATCGGCCTTTGTATCTGCATGTTGATCCAAGGGTTCAGGAACCGATTACGGCACTTCGCAGCCTTATTGATGCGGGCGCTCTCACAACCGACGGATATAGCGAACGTTTGGCGCCTCTAGGCGGTACGCTACTAGCACTGTCCGGCCAGCCTGATACATCTGGAGAAGTTGTTCCAATGGACGAGGGGGCAAAAACCTTTGTACGCGAGGCAGAGACTCTCCTGGCAGATACAGATGAAGGGGCTATCCATCGTTCCCTCAGGGATAAGGTCACCTACCACTCCTTGGTGAATCCTAAAGCCGTAGAGCTCAGCAAGACCACGATTATCAGGGATGGCTCTACGACTACAGCCTACGATGTGGCACTAGTTGATGATGGAGTACGTTTAGCGTATGAGGAAGGAATCCCACTACTTTCTATGGGCAGGCCTGAGCCAAAAATTGTATCAAGTATAGAACCGCATGTCGTGCGAGGTGATGGCAAATCGAACGCTGTGCTTTTGGCAGAAGCGGTCCTAGAAGTAGGTGAAGACGCTGGAGCGATGGACTATGTGAAGCGGTTTGTCGAAAAAGCAGGTCCTCTGTCATCGGGGCCGACGCTAAAAAGAAGCGATCCAGATGCAGACTCTGTAGGCTTTTTGGTTGAGGCAGTCTCTGAAGTAGTAGCAAATCCTGATGAATGGGTCATCGTCCGACCCCGAGTGTAAAATTACAGCGTAGTTCCACTATCTCTTTTTGGGGACTTTAGCGCCTTTTTTGCGGGCTTCGGATAAGCCTATGGCTACGGCTTGTTTGCGGTTTTTGACCTTCGCGCCTGATTTACCACTCTTTAATTCCCCTTCCTTAAACTTGTGCATCGCCTTCTCAACAGTCTTTGAAGCCTTCGCCCCATACTTATTCATAATCTACTCCTAGCCTTCGTTTGGTGATTTATCAAAGTAAAACTCTAGGCGGATTTATTCCGTCTAGAGTTTTTTAGCTGTCGGGGGAGAACAGCCCGAGAACGGATTTATTCCGTTCCCGGAGCGTTAGGAGGGGGTGTCCCCCTCCTAAACTAAAAGATCAGAGGACCCCTATCCTGCGCTACATTCCCTGCCGCATATCATGGCAGGTGCACAGCGGATGTCCCCTATCTCCGTTCGGTTGAGCTAAATGTTAAAGAATGCTGGGCGGCAAAAGTCGGTATAAACTGGCGGTTCCGTGCCTCCGAATTGTGGTTCTGGCGGCGGTGGTGTGCCCTCATCGGGCGGGGAGGGATCGTCAGTATCGGTGAAGACGCCCGACCATTTATCTAAATGGTGTCGGATCAGTTTCTTCATACCATTTTCACCCTTCCTTCGTATCAATTACTAGTTGATCCTTCGTAGCTGGCACTTCTAAGGTACCTTGAAATATACATTTCAATCTACGAAATATCTTACAGGTTAACTATTTTTTTGGAGAAGCTCTAGACGGTGTGCCCTCTGCCGTTGATCATGCGCAGGAAAAAGAGGAGGATGACAGACCCCAGGATCGCTACCAGCAGGCTGCCTAAGTTAAAGCCGGTGACGCCGCTGCCGCCGAAAACTCGTGCCAGTACACCGCCCAGGAAGGCGCCGATAATCCCTACTGCGATATTGGCCAGAGCGCCTTGTTCTTCGTCAGTGCTCATGATCAGAGAAGCTATCCAGCCCACCAACGCGCCGAACAAGATCCACATAAGTATATTCATTGCCATGCTTCACCTCCTAATCGTTAGCCTTACGCTACTGTGTAGTATAAAAAGCAACTAAAAAGACCGCAGTTAAATTTATTACTACTATAAAGAAATGATAGCCAGACTGGCCTGGACCCGTAGCTTGGCAGGGTGTTTTTGAGCCATTCGTCAACCGCTTTGGCTGCGCCTGGTAAGGCCTCTGACTGATAGTCGTCCACAATGATCCTGCTGCCGGGCACCAGCTTATCCTCTACAAGGTGCAGGCTGTCGCGGATAGATTCATAAAAATCACCATCTAAAAAGGCAAAGGCGATGTGTGCTGGTACATCTGCGCTAGTTAGGTCCCGAAACCAGGCCTTGTGTATGATTGGCGGTGGCAGGCTTGCCTGGCGAAAGTGCTGCACCAGGGTTGCTTTGCGGGCGTAGAGCTCCCCTTCCTTGAACTGGTGCCCCGCAGGGCTTTGGTCCTGTCTGGTTTTTTCCGGTAAACCGGCGAAAGAATCATATACATGCAGTAGTTTGGTAGATGAGCTTTTGACAAGGAGCTTTGAACCCATCCCATATCTCCATCCCGCTCCAAAACCGCCCATTCCGGCGTCAATCCGCCCCAGCCTCCCAGCCGTACCTATGGGTACGCCAGGAAAACTGGGGCGGATTGCCACTCGCAATGTGGCAATTTTGGCATCGGGAGCGAGATACGAAATGGGTTCTTTGTATAAAAAGTGACGTAGTGCCTTCGTAGCAGCCAAGCTCTACGATGTCACCGACAGTGTTGCGTTCAATAACCCCGTTCAGTTCAGACAGGACTACCCGCAGCTCACCTGCTTCCACTTGATCAGAAATAAGCGGATGCGTTCGCAGTAGCTCGTCAATCATTGTGAAGTATTATACACATCACGATGTGTATATACGGGTAAAATCGAACCCGGCTCTCGAGGGGGAGAGCCGGGCACCACCGAGGAATACCGCAGGGGGGAGTCTAATATTCGTCCATGCTGGTATCTTCCAACATCTCCTCGTCGGTCAGGTTGGTGTCGTCGTCTTGATCTTGTTGATTCTTATTCACACACGCCTCCTTTAACCTTAGTTGGCACCTTGTAGTATCCTCCAGCTCCCCGCCTGGGTCAGTAATATTTTTTATAGTGGCAACGGTTTTTAGTCTTCGATGTGGAGAGGCTTTGCCGGAATGGGCTGTTTCCACAAGAGGCTGATGAAGACTGATCCAAAAAGCAGTATGGCAAGCACCCCCAAGCTGATGCCGACCGGGATGTGCAGGCCAATCCAGGGAAGCCCAAATATGAACTCAGTAGGTGCCACGACCATCTTGAAAGAAATCCAGGCCAATATGCCGGCCAGGCCCCATTCCAGCGCCCAAAAACGGTCGGAAATGGACTGATAAACAAAGAACAATGCCCGCAGGCCCAGGATGGCAAAGACATTGGAGCTATAGGCAATAAAACGGTCTGGCGAAACAGCTAGTACGGCGGGCACGGAATCTACGGCAAACACAATGTCAGACAATTCTATAAGGATAATAATTGCTGCCATAAGCGTCAGCATGCGTTTGCCTTTTACGACCGTCGTGAGTTTGTGGCCGTCAAATGCATGGTGTACCGGCAGGTACCTGGTGATGGTTTTCCAGAGACGCTGTTCGGTGATCTCTATTTTTTCTTCCCCCCAGTTACCGTGTGCTTCCTTAAATGCTTTCCAGGCGCCGCGCAGCAGCACAAGCCCAAAGAAAATACTAATCCAGGCAAAAGTCTTGAGTAATTGAAACCCGGCGATAATAAAAATCAGGCGGAAAATTATGGCGCCTGCAATGCCGTAGTTCAACATACGTCGCTCCAGGGCCGGTGGTACGTTAAAGCTGGTAAAAATCAGCCCCATAACGAACAGATTATCGAGGCTCAGGGCCTTTTCTATCGCCCACGCAGCCAAGTATTCGCTGCCTGCCTGAGTGCCTATAAAGACAAAAACCGGCACGGCAAAGGCCAGCGCTGTACCAATGTAGATGAGGGACCATACCGTTGCTTCTTTGGTGCCGATGACGTGATCCCGCCTGGTATGACGGGCCTCAATAATGGCGTATACAGCCAACACGGCCAGAACGGTGGCATACATAAACCACGGCACGCTATAGTGGTGTACCGAGGAAGCGGTAGAGGCTAGGGTAGTGATCATTCGCCCCTTAAGAATAGTATGCATGCCTATAAAGTAGCAACACCCTGACCGCATACCCTTTTGAATCTCCAGGCCACTGTAGCACCCCAGGCTGAATCCTCTCTGCCCCGGACTCCGCTTTACGGGTTTCGTCATGCTGGACCCAGGGTCAAGGCATTCAGAGGTATTGTGGGAATTATTACAACCTTTATGCTGAGGTGTGAGATAATAACATGGCAGTTTGTGAGGGAGTCAGGCAGAGCCACCAGAGCCACAATGGGGCCGTACCAGTACGGATCATTTTTATGCAGAGGCAAAAATTTATCATTGTTTCTAATCGTTTGCCGGTAAGCGTGTCCAAGGAAAACGGTGAACTGACGTATACTCCCAGCAATGGGGGGTTGGCGACCGCGATGTCTTCCCTGGGCAGTGAGCAGGCCGAACGATTATGGATAGGCTGGCCGGGCATCGCGTCTGACGAGCTGACCCCTGCAGATAAATCTGCCATCACCCGGAAACTACGCAGTTATGGCTGTTCGCCGGTTTTTCTAACCCGGCGGCAGGTAGAAAAGTTCTACCATGGGTACGCGAACGATACCCTATGGCCCCTATTCCACTATTTTCAGTCGCTGGCCAATTATGACAATGAGTATTGGGTCGGCTACAAAGAAGTCAACGCACTTTTCAAAAAAGCCATTGTTCGCCATGCCGACCCGGATGCATCTGTATGGGTGCATGACTATCACTTGATGCTTTTGCCGCAACTGCTTAGGCTTGCCTTGCCCGGCAGTACCATTGGCTTTTTTCTGCACATTCCCTTCCCTTCCTACGAGATTTTTCGTTTGCTGCCCAACCGGGCGCAAATCCTGGAGGGGCTGCTGGGAGCTGACCTGATTGGCTTTCATATGTATGACTATGCGCGGCATTTCCTCAGCAGTGTGCTGCGGATTTTAGGGATTGAGAGCCGGCACGGGTCTATTATCATGGACGACCGAATCATAAAGGCGGATGCCTTTCCGCTGGGCATAGACTACAATCGTTATGCTTCGGCGCTTCGCGACGAAAAGACGCTGGAAGAAATCAGGCTTCTTGATGAACACTACAGCGGGAAGAAGATCATCCTTTCTATGGACCGGCTGGATTATTCCAAAGGAATTATGAAGCGGCTGGAAGCCTTTGACCGCCTGTTGCAGGAAAACCCCAAACTTCATAAAAAGATTATGTTGTTTGTCCTGGCGGTACCGTCCCGTACCGAAGTGGAGAGTTATCAGGAACTAAGGGACGAAATAGAAAAAGCCGTTAGCCGTATAAACGGGGCCTACGGTTCGATTGGTTGGACGCCGGTGTCTTACCAGTTTAAAAATCTGCCGTTTGAGCAAATTGTGGCCTTGCTGACTAAGGCCGACATAGCCTTGCTGACTCCGCTGCGCGATGGCATGAACCTGGTAGCCAAAGAATATGTTGCTACCAAACAGCGCCGGCCGGGCGTGCTCATCCTGAGTGAGATGGCCGGGGCTGTGGATGAATTGCCGGAAGCAATCCGGATCAACCCGAACGACATAGACGCTATTGTCCAGGCCCTCAAAACTGCGCTCAAGCTGCCCAGGAAAGTACAGCTCGCCAACCTCAAGTCCATGCAGAGCCGACTCTCCCGCTATACCGTACAGCGTTGGGCAAGCGACTTCATAGAACAGCTGGACGCCTCCAAGCAGGCCCAGGCCCAGCAAAGCAGCAAGTTGCTGACAGCAGACCAGGAGGCCAGGATCTTACGCCAGTTCAGTAAGGCCAAGCGCCGTTTGCTGCTATTGGACTACGACGGCACGCTGCGCGGATTTGTGTCAACCCATAATCCTGCTCAGGCTGCACCAAGCCAGTCACTGCTGAAGCTCATAAAAGACCTGACTGATATACCGCGCACAAAGGTTTGCATTATAAGCGGCCGGTCGCGTAAAGCGCTGACCGGGTGGTTTTATGGCCTACCCATAACTTTGGCAGCAGAGCATGGTGCCTGGATGAAGTACAACGGCGAATGGTCGCAGCAGCCGGTTTCTCTGCACGAGCATAAAAAAGTTATTTTGCCGGTGCTGGAACACTACGCCGAACGTACGCCGGGCGCCCGGATTGAACAAAAAGACTTCGCCCTTGTCTGGCACTATCGTAATGTACCGATTGAACTGGCTCATGCCCGCAACGCCAGTCTTCATTATGAACTGGGCCAGCTGCTGGCAAATACTGACCTCACCATCCACCGCGGTGCCAAGATAATTGAAATAAAACCACGCTCCGTCCATAAAGGTGCGGTGGCCGAGGACCTTATGGCTATTCATAAGGCGGACTTTATACTGTGTATCGGTGACGACTATACGGACGAAGACATGTTTCGGACCATGCCGGAAGAGGCCCATAGTATCAAGGTAGGCCTCGGGGAAACCAGTGCCCGCTACCAGGTAACGTCTGTACAGCAAGTCCTCAAGCTGCTGCGCAAACTTACTGAAACCTGACCCCAAAACTCTCCTCTGTCATTCCCCACCTGAATCTCAAAACCCCACCCCTCCACTGTCATTGTCTGGCTTGACCAGACAATCCAGTTTGTCTTTTTTACTACTGGATCATCCAGTCAAGCTGGATAGTCTGCCCCCCCAGTCAAGCTGAGGGCAGGCTCTTGGGCTTGATTGGGGGATGACAGGATTGGGGATTTTGAGGGTGGGTCAGGTTCTCTATACAACTTTAAGCGTGACCTTGATACGGTGCACCACGTCGTCTACAGAGACCTCAGACTTTATAAAATAGTCAGCCAGCTTGTAGCGGGCTACCTTTTCGTTGTTAATATTAGAACTCAGGTTAGAGGCCACGATGACAGGTAGATCTTTGTACAATTTGCTGGCCCGGAGTTTATCCAGGATCTCAAAACCGTCCACGATGGGCATAAGGAGGTCCAGCAGCAGCAGATCGGGCTTGCGGTGCTGTATTTCGGCGATGACCTCTGAACCTTTGGCTAGTATTTTTACCTCGTAGCCCTCGGTGGTGAGCTTTTCCTGGTAAATGCTGCCGTATACGGCGTCGTCTTCGGCTACCAGAATGTAGGGTTTTTTACTCATGCAGGCTTTTACTCCTTTTTAGTTTCGCTTTCGTGTTTGAGGCGGCCTTTTGGGATATCTTTTGGGATATGCGGGATGCTCAGGTAGAAGGTAGTTCCGCTTTTTCCTGCATTAACACCTGACTTAAACCAGAGACGCCCGCCCCAGCGTTCTACATAGGCCCGGGCAATGAACAGGCCAAGACCGCTGCCTGCGGTATTAGCATCCAGAACGTTATGTGCCCGAAAGAACTTGGAAAATATACGACGCTGGTCGCCTTTGGGAATACCGATGCCGCTGTCGATTACGCTGATAAGCGTGTGCCCGGATTTTATGTCGATGGTGACGGCGACCCGGCCTTTAGGCGGCGTGTATTTTACGGCGTTCGAGAGGAGGTTCTGGACAACTTCGCGAAAGTGTTTCGCATCAATGAAAACCAGCGGCGGTTTCTGTACGACCTGAAGGCTTAGACGGATTTTATTTTCCCTGGCAATCGGCTCCATTTCCTCAATTGCCTGGTTGACGACCTCTTTGAGGTCGGTTTCGACGGGGTTGTCCTGTATCCTTCCCTGTTCTATTCGAACCATACTGAGCATATCATCTATCAGGCTAAGAGCACGGCTGCTGCTGGCGCGCATAGTCTGCAGGTGTGCTGCTATGTCTTTGGGGAGTTTGGCAGGTTGATCAAGCAGCAGTTCTATATTCCAGCGCAGACTACCCAGCGGCGTGCGCAGTTGGTGAGAGGCGGTGGAAAAGAACTCATCCTTGGCCTGTTCTAACTTTCGTTCAGGGGTTGTGTCACGAAAGACTACCACTACTCCTTCCACATTTCCCGCCACGTTAAGCACAGGCGCTGCGCTGTCGGCTACGGGCACATGCCGGCCGGAGCTGGTGTGGATGACCGTGCCTTTGAGCATGCGGGACTTTTTGCCTGCTAACGCGCTCTGAATAAAGTCGTGTCCAGGCTTCCCCGTCTTTTCGTCGGCAAATTTCAGGATTTCGGCAAACGGGCGTCCCAGGGCTTCCTCTTCCGCAAAGCCGCTGAGTTTGGCTGCCATTTTATTGAACAGGACAATTTCTCCGTCGGCATTTATAGCAAATACGGCGTCGCCAATGTCACGCAGGATAGCTTCGCTCTGTGCCCTTTGTTTTTCTAACCGGGCCGCACTGCGCCAGATTTCCCGGAGGCAAAACAGCAGCAGCAGGACAACTACCGTCCCTACCGCGGAAAAAAGCATAATGATTTGCCGGAAAGTTTCCGTGGCATTTGCATCGTTGATTTTTTTGAGGCCGGAGGCCGCTGAGATAGTTTCCTGGGTTTTTACCACCAGCTGGCTTGTAAGCTGCGTGGCTTTTTCGCTAGAGAAGTCGGTGCCGGCCTGAGGTTTGGTGTCGTACAGGGTCCGGATATTCAAAAAGACATCCCTGCTTTCGGATAGCCCTGCTTCAATACGGCCGATGGCTTCCTTTTCCCTGGGAGACTGGAAGGTTGGCTTGTGCTTCGCTATCAGGGCATCCAGATAGGCCTGCTTGGCAAACCACTGGACCCACGCCCGGTCGGTCTGGTGCAGCGCGTACTGGTCCCCCAGGTTCTTTTTTTCAAAAACCTGCAGGACAATCTCACTGGCCACAGTCGCTTTATCATGCGCCAGGCGGTTCTGCTGAAACAGCGAAAAGGTAAATATGCCAAACAGAACCAGAGCCAGCAGGACCAGTCCTGAGAGAAACTTTATTCTGGTTTTGACCGACATACGTTCAGACCCTTTTTATGCGTTGGCTTGCGATTCAGCGAATAATCGTTATTGCCTCTGGTTTTACTTTTTCCAGCCCGTCAAAATAGGTAAAGTCCAGGTAATTGGGCAGTTTCATGGTTTGGGCAGGGCGGGTGCTCATGACCCAGCGCGCTTCATCCTCCATAGCTAGAATCATAGACTGATTAAGTGAAAGCGTGAAGTGAAATTGTGGCAGCACACCTGTGATGTACTCGTCCGGACGCTTGAATTTGTCGGCCAGGAGCAGCCTTACCTCGTCAGGATGACTGTTCAGGTAGTTCTCTGCCTGGACCAGGGCCTGCAGGAAGCGTCGCAGGGTGTCCGGTTGTTGTTCGGCAAGAGAATGCTGTGCGTAGAGGAGCTGATACGCAAAGGTGTTGCTCTGAGCCGGGAAGACGGCACCGCCGCCCCCAAGTGCCTGATCGATCTGGTGGGTGTGGTATCTGGCAGAAATTACGGCATCTACCTTTCCGTCCAGAATGAGCTTTGTGAGTTCCGGCGGCTCTCCGTAGACGGGCGTCACGTCCTTCATGGAAAGATTATTAAAGGTCAGTAGTGTGCTCAGGAAAAACTCGCCGGCAGTGTTTTTGGTCAGGCCGACTCTCTTGCCCTGGATGTCACCGGGTTTCTGAATGGCCCTGTCTTTTCGGGCCACCAGCCGGAACAGTTCGGGCGTATGGAAAATGGAGGTGATAATTCTAAAGTCCTGGGTACTGAAGCTGCCGCGTACACCCACAAAGTCAGAAGCGGCACTTATATCCACCTCTTTATCCTGCAGGCCCTTGAATGCCGCAGCCCCGGTGGCATATTCTTTCAGCTTGATGTCCAGGCCGTTTTCACGGAAATAGCCGTGGCGGTCTGCTGCCAAAAGCAGCAAGGAAAACTCAGAAACGCTGCCCACGCGCAGGGTTTCAACCGGCCCGGTATATTCTTGTGCGGGCCCGAAGTTGTTTATGTACAGCGCAACGCCCAGACCAACCAGTACCATGACGAGTACCGCTGGCCATAGCAGAAGCCCCTTTCTTCTAGAAGCCCGGCGTAGTGCGTCGCGCCGCTGCGCTGGCTGGCTCATACGCAGCAGTATACCCTTTTCGACCTGGATATATAACCAGGATTTACTATAAGAACCTCCTGTAACAGAGTGTCCATACAGACACGAACGGTAATTTCACACCCCAAATAAATAACTGGTATACTATTCATCATGCCAGCAGCACTTGCAGAAAAACCGTATAAGCCAAAAAGCCACGACACCATTATGTCCCATCAAAAGGACAGACGGTACGATACTGACTCGTTCAATGATTGGGCGCCCGAGGACAAGCCGCGTGAGAAGCTGCTCCAGTATGGTCCCCAGGCACTTGGCGTTTCCGAGCTGGTCGCCATACTTCTGAATGTCGGCACTAAAAAGGAAAACGTGCTGGCCATGGCCCAGCGTATTCTGAAGGAATACGGTGAAACGGCTATCGTGAACGAGAAAGATCCGCTTAAACTGTCCGAGGCGCTTAACATACCGCTTGGCAAAGCTTGCCAGATTGTAGCCAGCTTTGAACTGGGCCGCCGCTATTTTGACAAGCGGGGCGGCCGGGCGGCCTACATTCGTACTGCCCGACAGGCTTTTGAATATCTCAAGGATATGGGTGCCAGCCAGAAGGAACAACTCCGCGGCTTGTACCTCAATAGCCGTCATGAAGTCATTCGTGATGAAGTAGTGTCTGTGGGAAGCCTGACGGCTAACATCGTACACCCGCGTGAGGTGTTTCAGCCGGCGGTGGCGTATGGTGCGGTAGCAGTCATCATCGCCCACAACCACCCTTCGGGTAGCCTGGAACCGACCACTGCGGACCTGATCGTAACCGCACAGCTGGTAGATGCAGGCAGAGCCCTGGGTATTGAGCTGCTGGACCACCTGATCATTACCGACCGTACATTTATAAGTATTATGGAGGAAAGAAAAGATGCTTAGTAGTACAAACTTATCGTATTCACTTCCCCTGCCTGGCTGGCTTTTGGGACACACCGGCAGTGCCGATGATTCGGTGTTATTGCTGCGTGACAGTGATGATTCTGACAAGCAGGATCTGGCAGCCTTTATACGTTCCGGGGACTACTTTGCTATGCTGGCTACCAGGCTGGATGCCATAAGTGACAACCTGCATGTGGAAAACGAAGCAGAGGCAGCCATCCTCCAGCATATTGTCGACAACCTCATGTACCTGGACCGTGCCTACAAGCTAATAAAAAAGTAGAGATCACAGATTCTCGCCAATTTTACCCCGGTTTGTATAAAAAATCACCTCCTTTTTTGTCAGGGAGGTGTTTTACTTTTGCTACCGTAAGGACCAGCGTCTAGCCAGCCGCACGGCTGAGCTTGTGAATTGCACTGGCCAACGCTGGAGGATTACCGGCCGGTACCGTATAGGCGGCTTGATCTTGAAGGCCCTGCCCGGAAACCGTCACAAAGGATTGCCCGCTGCCATCTTTCTGGGTACCCGATATGACAGCATGGGCAAAAGAAAACAAGGCTGCCTGTGAGGCTTCGGCTGTTTCAAATTGTATACGGTCAATAAGCTCTCTATGATTTGCTAGCTCGTCAAAATCCGGCGCACCTTCGGTGCCTACGACCATAAGCTTATAGCGCTTAGGCAAATAGTACAGCGCATAGAGCGCATCCGCCGAAGTGGCGGCCTTCGACACCAGCCAAAAGTCGGCCGAATTCCCTGCTTGCCGTGCATTCTCCTGCTTATAAGTTGCAGCGTTCATGTACCCTCTCTTTCAGAGACCGCTCTCTTGTTATATAATCTTAAGTAACAACCAATCGTAAAGGTTTAGGTTCGTAACAGATGTTGATGAGTTTTTATTTCCCAAAACCTGTATGAAGCGTTAAAGTATCTAAATGTAAAGAACTATCTATAATGATACGTAAGATAAGCGGAACATGTCAATGATTATTTTTATGTTTTGTGGTACCGTAGATCGTATTATGTGGACAAACAAATGAAATACTTCAAAAATACAGAACTCGCAAGAATATACAAAGTGTCAGAAAAAAGCGTCCGTAACTGGATTCAGGCAACCCACGAGGGTAAGCTTGAACTCCAGCTCTTTGAAAAAGAAAAACGTCAATATATCGCGAATACCACCAAAAACACTCTGATCATTGAGCAGCTAGTCAAGAAGGGCAAAAAATACAAGAACACCCGAGGGTATAAAGTGGTGTCGCCATCACCTAAGTTTTATAAGCTCTATAACCCCCGACAAGTAATAGATATCATATCTAACTTGGATAACTACAGAGAGACCCCGCTTCAGTATTCTTATTTTAATAGCGGCGCTAAGCGCTGGGATCAATATACGCACCACTTACTTGGGCTCAAAACTCCTAACTCCATCACAAGTACCATTCAACTGCTAGAGCTTAACCGGGGGTATATAGATGCCTTAATTGAGGGGCATAAAGCAGTCAATATTATTGACCTGGGCGTAGGAAATGCTCTCCCTACCCGGGGTCTGCTGGAACATTTTCTAGAGAGAGGGTTACTCAAGCGGTACGTAGCACTTGATGTTAGTAAGGAGATGCTTGATATCGCTGAACGCAATGTCGCGCAGTGGTTTAAGGGTAAAGTCAATTTTGAAGGATACGTCAGAGATATTAACTATGATCGTTTTGACGACTTGCTGCTTGGCGAGACATTTGGGCCTGAAGCAGGCTGCACGACTAATTTAGTTCTCTTTTTGGGCGGCACTCTCTCTAATTTCCGTGAGCCGGATCATTTACTTTCAACAATTCGGGATAGTATGGGTAAAAGAGATCTCCTATTGTTCACAAAGAAACTGGATACTGAGCAATCCAGAAGGTACTTTGAAATGGCAGTGAGCGGCAATCAGGAAATAGATCTCGTAATTAAACTACTCAATATCGATGAGTCTCATTATACCGTAGAGCAGTTTTTTGATGAGCGTAACATGGCACGGCAAGTTCAAATTAAACTTAACGTGGCACTTGCCATAAAGTTTCAGATGGATGGTAAAGAGCGAATTGTAGAGTTTAACAAGGGCGAAAGTATCCTGCTATGGCGGGCAAAACATAAAAATGCAGTCGAGACCATACAGCAATTTGATGCCAATGGCTTCAGCCTGGTGCAGGCTATTCGTTCTAAGGAACAGGAATACCTCTTGCTCATATCAAAGATCAAGACGACGCAATATAGCTGATGACGAGCTATAAATTGCGACTCGAAGTGTCTATACCTTTCAAAACGGCAGCGAGGTCCACGCCCTTTTGAAGGACTGGCTTCCAGAGGTCGCCGGTTTTTTTGAGCCGGGCAAGTGCGTTTTTGATGGTGAAGTCGGTGGGTTTGAGGCTGGGCTTTATTTCGTCCCAGTGCAACGGCATGGATACGCTGGCCTCTGGGGTGGGTCGCAGACTATAAGGCGCGGCCAGGGTTTGGCCTTCCCTGTTTTGCAAAAAGTCCAAGTAGATCTTGTGTTTGCGTTTGTCAGGCATGCGCTCCAGGCTGGTGATTTTTGGCTGGCGTTTGTTGACTTCCATGACAAACAGGTGGGTGAAGTTTTTGACCTGTTCATAGGTGTAGCGGGCACCCATGGGGATGAAGATGTGGATGCCGGTTTTGCCGGAGGTTTTGGGGTAGACCGGGATGCGCCATTCATCTGCTACTTCTTTGACCGTCCGGGCTACGGCTATGACGTCTTTAAAGGTGACGCCCTCCGGGTCGAGGTCTATGATGGCCCAGTCGGGCTTTTCCAGGTGTTGGACCCGGGAACTCCAGGGGTTGATTTCTATGCACCCTAGTTGCACCATGTACAGCAGACTGTCCAGGTCTCCGCCGACCAGCCAGTGCAGATCCTCTTTGTTCGATTCTGAGTAGATGTCTACGCTGGGGACCCAATCCGGCAGGTGCTCCATATTCTTTTGGTAAAAGGACTCTCCTTTTATGCCGCCCGGGTGGCGGTTCAGCGAATGCGGCCGGTCCTTGAGGCACGGCAGGATGTAATCTGCCACGGAGCGGTAATACTCTATCATGTCCCCTTTTGTGTATTTGTATTTCGGGAAAAAAACCTTGTCCAAATGAGTAAACTCAACCTTGCTTTTATCTGCCATAATTCCTCCCCTGTTAGAAGACAGTCTTCTAACAGATATTATTTCTGTCTTGGGTTTTTCGCGGTGGACGGCTTTGGGGTTTTTGTCTGGGCGGAGGCCTTCGAACTGGGGGTGGCGCATGCAACCCTCACTTGTCCATTCGCTAAAACTCATTTCGGCTACGACCTCCGGGCGGACCCAGTGCACCGGGGCGTTTGGCTTTGGTTCATTCTTAAACGGTGAAGTCTGGCGTTCTAATCTGTGCAGTTTTTCTGCCAGGGCTTTGCGCTGCGCATCCGGGATGCCGCCGCCGGAATGGCCGACATAGACAAATTCTCCGGTGTCGTATACGCCTGCCAGCAGTGACCCCAGGTATTTGCGGCCGCCGCGCGGTTCTGTGTAGCCGCCAATGACGACTTCCTGTCGGTGTCCGGTTTTGATTTTGAGCCATGCTCGTCCACGAATGTCCTCCCGGTACGGGCTGTCTGCCCGTTTAGCCACAATGCCCTCCAGCCCTTGTTCCTGCATCTTTCTGAACAGTGCGGTGCCGTGAGCCTCTACATGGTCGCTGTAGTGCAAAATAGCTTCATTTTTGGGCAGGATGTGCTGGAGCAGCGCTTTACGCTGGACAAGCGGCATGTTGCGGACGTCCCGGCCATCGCACCACAGAATGTCAAAGGCGTAGTAGCGAAGCTCCCCTTCACCGGTCTTGCGCCAGTTTTGCAGATGCTCAAAGTGCGGCTGACCATGGTCGTCTACCACCACGACCTCGCCGTCCAGGATGACATCGTGTTTCAGCTTCCGGATGGCCTCGACAACCGGCGGGTAGTAGGTGGTAAAGTCCAGGCTATTGCGGGAATACAGTTCTACCTTGTCTTTGTGTTTGCTGGCTATGGCCCGATAGCCGTCCCATTTGACCTCGAATAGCCAATCTTTCCCATCAAATATGTCGTCTACCAAGGTGCAGAGCATCGGCTTAACCGCCCAAGGGGCGGCTTTCTTGGGGTAGCTATCCAGCTTTGGCACTGCCGCTTCGCCTACTTCATCTACCTTTTTACCGCTTTTGACGGATTGATCCTGGCGGGTTATATCCTTTTGGCTGGCAAAGTCATCTCCCTTTTTGATAAGCAGCCAAGCCTTCTGGTCGTCGCTATGCATTTTGATCAGGGCAAATTCGCCGTTGAGTTTTTTACCGTGGAGGAAGAACGTCAGGTGACCTTTCTTGAGTTCTTTTTGCAAGGTAACTTCGTCGTCGTCATTGTCATGATACGGTTCGTAGGTGCCTTCGTCCCAGATGATGACGTTGCCGGCTCCGTAGTGTCCTTCTGGTATTACCCCTTCAAATTTACGGTACTCATAGGGGTGGTCCTCGGTCATGATGGCCAAGTGGTGGTCGTGCGGGTTCATGGAGGGGCCTTTGGGGACGGCCCAGCTTTTTAGCACACCGTCCAGTTCCAGGCGGAAGTCATAGTGCAACTGCGAGGCATGGTGTTCCTGGACAACAAAGGCCAGTTTTTTACCCTGTCCCTTCCTCGGCTTCCCTTGAGGTTCTGGCGTTTTATTAAAGTCTCGTTTTTTGTGATACTCATGCAAACTCACAACAACCCCCTGGAGGGGGAAATTCCAAATCTCAAACTCCAAATCTCAAACAAACTCCAATATTTCAATGACCAAAAAGCGAAAACGACAGTGGTTAAGGTATTTTCTTTTTGGTATTGGAATTTTAGATATTTGGTATTGTTTGGATTTTGGAGCTTGGAATTTGGAATTTTCATTTTATTTGAGGCTGGCCTTGAGGGCAGACATCAGGTCCTTGGCAGAGGCATCTTTCGGTGATTTGGCAGGCGGCTTTTTAGATGGTTTCTTGCCCTTTGTCTTGTCTTTGATCAGTTTCTCCAGCTCCTCTGTGTAGGTGTCGTGGAAGTCCTCGGGGATAAAATGGCTGGTTTCCTGGGAAATAAGCTTCAGGGCCACTTTGACCTCGTCCTTGCTGATTGATTTGCCTGACGGAAACTTCAGATCGGTGGCTTCGCGCAGGTCGGTTGGGAAGCGCATCTGGTTCAGCACCAGCGCCTGTCCCACGGGCTTGATAACACCCAGGTGTTCCCGCTGGTGGATGACAAACCGTGCCAGGGCTAACTTGTCAGACTGTTCCAGGGCGGCGTGTAGCAGCGCATAGGCCTTTTCTCCACCCTTGATTGGCTCCAGGTAATACGGCTTCTCAAAGTAGCGGATGTCAATCTCGCCCTCTTGGACAAACTGTTTGATGTCTATGGTCTGGGTTCGTTTGCTGTCCAGTTTGTCCAGGTCTTCGGGGGTGAGTACGACATAGTCCCCGTCGCGGTATTCGTAGCCTTTTACAATGTCTTCCCAGGCTATTTCCTCCCCGTCCTTGCGGCAAATACGGGCAAAGCGGATGGGTGATTTGTCTTCCTTGTGGAGCATGTCCAGGTCAATGCCCTCACGGGTGCGCACACCGCTGAACAGCCGCACAGGGATGTTTACAAGTCCAAAGCTGATTGATCCGGTCCAGATAGGTCGCATGGTTCCTCCTCTGTAACTATATAAGCAATACTACTTATGGTATCACGCCTTCAAGGCTCATCTATAAAAGTGAGAGTGGGAGCACTCAGCGGATACCACCTAGCTCATGGCGCGGGTGCCGACGAGGGTCCAGGTGTCGTCCTCCAGGCGCAAGCGGTAAGTGGTCCGGCCGTCGGTCATGTCGAACAGCTTTACGACGTGCTGACCTTTTTTGATCAGATATTGCAGGCCGCTTTCAAAGGTGCAGCGGGTGTTGCCAAACTCTATTTGCTTTGGGAAAGAGCGCAGGCCATGCCCGTTTTGGAAGTAATCTTGAAAGTAGAAGGAATTTACATTTACGATTTCGTTTATTGCAGTCATATCTATTCTCCTAAAGGTTAAAGCCAAAAAAGCTACCATCCGTATTTGATGCTAGCGAACGGGTTTTTATGAGAAGCTGCCTGGTAAAAGGACAAACCGTTCAAGTTGTCTTTCGTTACAGGAAGCTGATAGATATGAGGACGACAGGGACCTAAGTGTGCCTTCCAAAAGATGCAATAAAGCCTGTAGGTAGATGGGGCCACTAATATGCCAAAGCCTTTTGCTCAGGTTTTTTAGTCGGCTGACCATACCTCCATGACTACCCTCATACTAGCACAAGCACTATGCCGGGGCTGCAGTAAAATTCACCACTTGCCCCCGCCTACCCTAGTAAGCGGCTGCGCATTTCGGCAAAACGTTTTTGATCTGCGGGGATTTGGTTTTTGACCGGCTGGACAGGACGATCCGGCCTGCCGGGCTTACTGGCAACAACATTGACGACGGGGATGACCAGCGGGCTGCGGCCAGTCTGGCTAAAGCAGAAGTGTGTTAGGTGATCCTTCAGTTCGGCTTTGAACCGGTCCAGGTCCACTCGCTTGTAGCGCTGCTGGACGGTGCGGCGCAGTTCGGTCCTAAAAGTACTCAGCAGTTCATCACTATCCCGCATGGCAATGAAGCCGCGGCTGACGATGTCCGGATTGGCTAGTAGCTGGCCGGACTTTTTGTCGATGGTCAGTATGACCGTCAGTATGCCTTCTTCGCTCAGCATCAGCCGGTCTTTTACGACAATGCCATTCACCACTGATCCGGTTTGGTCAATCAGCAGGCTGCCATGGGGCACCTGTCCGCCCGGTTCAATAGAATTTTGGTCCAAGAGGACACTGTCACCATTTTCTGGCAGCAGCACGTGCCTGCGCGGCAGACCTTCCTCTATGGCCAGTTCAGCGTGGTAGTGCCGGCGCAAATGCCCGGCATGCACGGGAATAAAGAACTTTGGGCGGGTTAGTTGAATCATCTCCTGCAGTTCTTCACGCTTGGCGTGTCCAGACACATGCAAGGGGCCGCAGCCGTCAAGCTGGTACGTGGGATGGCGGAACAGGTGTACCCCTTGCCTCTTCAGTCGATTGCCCAGCAAGTCGTAGGCGATTTCGTTACCGGGAATGGGCGTCGAGCTGACGACCACTGTATCGCCTTGGTTGAGATTGACGTACTTGTGTTCGCCTTCGCTCATACGCTGCAGGGCAGCATTTGGTTCGCCCTGGCCGCCGGTGCACATGACCAATAGCTGATCAGCGGGAATGGTACTTGCCTGCCCAATGGGCACAATTGTGCCTTTCGGTACTTTGAGGATACCTTGTCTTACGGCAATCTCTGCATAACTCAGCATACCTCGCCCATCAAGCGCAACTTTGCGGCCAGCCGCTACGGCCGCATTGATGATCATCTGCGTACGATTCATGTTACTGGAAAACGTCGCTACAAAAATCCGGCCAGAGGCTTTGTCGATAATGTCATAAAAGCTTTGTTGCAGGGTGCTTTCGGTAGGCACCCGGCCTTCTGTATCAGCATAGCTACTATCGCTCAGCAAAAGTAGGACACCTTGATCGCCCAACTCCTGTAAGCGCTTTGTATCGCTTGGCATGCGGTCAAGCGGTTCTGGGTCAAGCCGAAAGTCACCCGTGGCGACAATGCGCCCTACGGGCGTATCAATGCACACTGCTGCTGCGTCTGGTAGCGAGTGGGTTACGCGAATGAACTCCACGTAAAAATTACCTATCTTTAGCTTCTGGTGCGTATCCAGTTTTGCCGTGATTAGGTGTGGCTTGAATTCCAGGCCGGTTTCTACATGCAGATCTTCAAACACTTTTTCCACTAAACCAATGGTGTAGCGCGACCCGTAGATTGGTGCTGGAAAACTGGGCACGGTGTGCCGCAGTCCGCCAATGTGGTCCAGGTGTCCGTGGGTGATCACATATGCTTTGATTTTATGTTTGATGGTTTCCAGGTAGGCGGTGTCGTTTATGGCGTAGTTGACGCCCGGCAGGTCTACGCTAAGGTTGATGCCGCAGTCCAGGATGATTGCTTGGTTCTGGTATTCGATGACGGCCATGTTCTTTTCGCCGACGTCGTCCAGCCCGCCCAGGAACGTAACCTTGAGCTTGTCAAAGGCATCAGTGACGGTATTTGCCCGTACTGGCTGCGTTTTCTGGCCGGCATCAGCATGTTGGCTGACAATTTTATGGGCGTCGTCCTGGGTGCGCTTTTGGGCACGGATGGCGGCACCCCGGGTTTTGGCGGACCCGTTTAATGGGCCCTTTTTGGTATGTTGGTTCATATTTTTCCTTTGTTGGATTGTTATTTTTCTAAAAGTAGTTTGTGGCCGCTATAAAAAACGGCAGATTATAAAAATAGGGTTTAGTAAAAGCAGATGCAATTGTTATAAGAGTTCTAAAAAGGTTTTTAATTTTTGGGCTTCCCAGAGGGGATGCGACCGTGCTGTAACCAAAGAGAATATCTTAGCTAACAGCCATAGTAACAGTTATTAGGCAATATGTCAAGTATAAAATCAAATCTGTGTCTCAAACCTCAAAACCTACCACACCACTGTCATTGTCTGGCTCGACCAGACAATCCAGTCTTTTGTCTTTTTTGCTACTGGATCCCCCAGTCAAGCTGGGGGATGACAGGACTGGGGTTTTTTGAGACTCAGGTTGATTCGATCTTTGTAAATCGTTGCATGGTCTTGCCGTCCCACTCTACCTTTTCCAGCCAATTGGCTACGGTGCGAATAAAGGTGGAGCCACCATACTCCGCCTGGTACACGACGCATAGTTCCATGGTTTCCTCCAAAAATGCCAGAGCTGTTACCTTGTACGGCTTCTGCTTATAGTGCATATACCGGGCACCAACCGTCATCTGTTGATTGGCGTCGGCTAGTCTTTTTAATAATGTTGCATGAGGATCTTTTTCTCCCACTAGTCTTGCTCCTTTTGCCAATTTTTATATCCTGCAAGTAACTCTTTGCATTCCTGCCGCAGAATACCGCCTTGTATCTGAAGAGGCTGGCCATCCCAGCGCTGGGTAGATTGGGCGAATTGCTTAGAACTGTAGTCGCCATTTATCTCGTAGGCGTTTTCGGGCACATCTGTACGATACGCTCCAAAATAAACCTTGGGCACGTTGGCCCATGCAGTACAACTGACGCACATAGTGCATGGTTCCAGGGTGCTATAGAGTATGCAATTATCAAGATCGATGGTGTTTAGTTTTTTGCCAGCTTTTCTTATACCATTTACCTCGGCATGATCTGAGGGGTCTTTTTCCCGATTGGCAAAACTCTTGCCTGTGGCTACGACTTTTCCGTTTTTCACCAGCACTGCGCCAATAGCGATGCCGCCTTCACCTTCTGATTCTCTGGCCGCCTGGATAGCCAAGCGGATATAATCTTCGTGGCTCATGTGTTTGTTCCGGGTATTTTTAAGAATCTACCAACGACCGTGTTCACTTCATCAACGAGATCCTGGTGGTAACGGTAATCGTGTTCCGAATCGAGTTCGTACAGCTGTTTGGGGTTGGCAGAGGCATCATAGATTTCTTGAATGACATCAGGCGGAGCAAGCTTGTCCTGCAGGCCGAGGAAATAAAGCTTAGGTTTGAGGCAAGTTTTGAGATCCTCCAGCATAGAGTATTGAACTGCGTCGGCAAAGAAACTGTACGGTAGCTCAAAGGTTCTCTGGTGTTCCCTGTCGTTTGGCGGGGTGTCCCGGTGCTCAGTGACCGAAGCACCAACTTTTGCGGGCGTGTTTACCTTGCTGGGTCCGGCTTTAGAAAAGACTGTAATGATGTGGGTTACGGCCGGGTTATGCGTCCCCACCAGCATAGCCATACCGCCCCCGCGGCTGTGACCTAGCAGGATCGTCGGTTTGTTGCCTAAATATTCGATCAGCTCATGGATGGCCTTTTGGTAATTAGTCACGGTATAAAGGCTGAGGTTGCCGGGACTTTCCCAGGTACCTGGCGGATCAAATGATAAGGCGTAGTAGCCCTTGGATGCCAAATAGTCCACGTGGCTGCGCATATGCGGATAATCCTTAGTATCCAGCCGCCCGGGCAAGACCAAGGCTACTTGGGGTGAGGTAGCGTTACCCTTGGCATATACCGCCAATTCAAAGCTCTTTGTTCTTACAAAATTCATACTTTTAGTCGTTCAACTATCTTGATTGTCTGGCACTCGTGTTCATATAGTATCGCATCCGTAGGAATAGCGTGAGAAACTTTTCGCAGGCTCTATTGAACCCATCACAAAACTCTCCCCCACTGCAAACCCTGCCTGGTGCACCATATGACTGTTTTGCTTCGCAGAGTAGCTACGGCTACTCTTTGTCACAAGAACAGCCATATGGCACTACCAGGACAGGCTTTTCGTATTTGGAAAGAGTTTTGCAATGGGTTCAAATGAAACCCGGTGTATGATAAAAACAGAACCAGCCATTGGCTGGCGTTCTGGAATCGGTAAATCATAACAAGGAGATCAGTATGCAATCAAAACTAAATCCGTACCTGTCCTTCAAGGACAATGCCCGTCAGGCAATGGAATTCTACAAGTCCGTATTTGGCGGCAAACTGGACGTCAATACTTTTAAGGAATTCAACTCGTCCCAGGATCCCAGCGAAAACGACAAAATTATGCACTCCATGCTGGAGGCAGATAACGGCATCACCTTTATGGCAGCCGACACGCCCCTGCACATGGAGTATAAGCCCGGCACAAACATCAGTATGTCGCTGAGCGGTGGTAACGAATCAGAGCTAAAAGGTTATTTTGAAAAGCTGTCTGAGGGCGGTACGGTTGTCCAGCCACTGGAAAAGGCTCCCTGGGGCGACTTTTTCGGTATGCTTGTAGACAAGTTTGGCATCCAGTGGATGGTAAACATCACAACTAAGAAACCAGCTTAAACATCTTTTGAACAAAGCTGTGCATGTGCTGGCCTGGCATGTGAGCATAGTCTGGCAGCGCTTCGTACTGTGATTCTAACCCGCTACCAGCTAAGAGGCTAACATTCAATAGGGGCATATTTTGGTTACGGTGCGGGATTGCATGGGTTGGTTGTCCAGGACGAGTGCGTGAGTGTCCCAGTACGGTTTACTGTCGCTGGTTTCGTTGGTACTACCTGGCCGGGGCGGCCGGATGCGTCCAATCCAGGTGTCGTGCAGTTCATATGCTTTGTCGTCCTGGCGGTACAGAATTAATGTCAGGTATTGTGTGCTAAGGGGTTTGCCGTTCTTCACAAAGCGGGTGTATAGGCTATCCCGCAGCAGCTGAGCATAAAAAATGGTGTCTTTGTCAGTTGTCTTAACGACAAAGCTATAGCCTATGGTACGCCCCATGTCATGTTCGATGGTGACCTCCGGGCCTTTGAGCGTTGTTTGTTTCAGGACTTCTCCGACCAGACCCAGTACATGGGGCTGGTGGGCAATGTGTTTGGCAGCCTCTGAGTGTATGAGATCAACATACACCGCGGCGCCATTTCGAGAGTGTCCTACAAGATGCTTCATGCTTTCCTTAACTATACGCCATTATCGTCTGCGCCTCTAACGGCACCCCGGCCGGGATGCCAGGTTTGGTTCTCTGATCTTCGAAGATAGCTTCCAGGAAATGGCGGGCAACATCTACGACTGGTCCGGAAGTCGGCGCGTGGAACCACTTCAGGTCAGGAGTTGTATTTACCTCCAGAATGTAGGCACGTCCCGCAGGATCAACAAGGTAATCAATTGCTGCAAACTTGAGGCCCAGTATGCGGGCGGTCTGAATGGACAGCGGTGTCAATGTGGGGCTCCAGGCGGTCGACGGATGCGAGGTATGTTTCGAGGGTCTTGTCACCTCGACTGAAGTGCCGTATTCACTATGGTCCACTCCTATAACGGTGTCGTTCAGCACCAGGTAGCGTAACTCGCTGCCTGCAATGTATTTTTCAAGGATGTACTTGGTAATGTTTAAGGTTTTGAGTTGGGCGGCAGAGGTAACAATATGGATATCGCGTGAACCGGAGCCCCGGGTAGGCTTGGCAACTATCTTTCTATGTCTGCGGAGGAAAAGCTCTGCATCTGTCTGCGTATGCGGCCGCACAAACGGGATGTTCGGCATGTCGTGCCGCCCCAGGATGAGCCGCGTCAGGTATTTGTTCCTGGCCAGACTGACGCTGGTGTGTGAGTTTAAGGGGCTGCGGGCAAAGTTAACGTACTTTTCCTGTCCGTCTGCAGAAACAGCAAACAGCCCATTTGGCGTTATCCAGTTGGGCTTCAGGCCCATTTTCTTTGCACATCGAAACAACAGCGCAGCTGTGCTAAGCCTTTGGCCGTGGGCTTTGTAACTCTTGTGGCCGCTGGGCCATGCTTTTGTTGCCACTGGGTACAGGCCTTTCGATAAACTAGTGATAGGCGCGAGGCAGGGTCTGCGCTGTAGCCGAGAATAAATGGACTTTGGCGGCCGCACTATACGCAGGGATAGAGTGTAGAATAACTTGCTACTAGTACCTTACCATGTTCCGGCCGAATTAGCGAGTGCTGACGCTGGCGACTGTCCCTTTACAGCAAGTAGATGACATAGCCATAAAGAAGATAGCCATAATCGTAGTGTTAGTTGCTATAGCTGGCGGTGGTTTACTCTTTTGGGAGTCTCGACAGAGCCGCCAAAACTGTAAGGATGAAGCTTTGATAGCTTCAACCCAGGTGTTTCCAATGAGTAAATATCCTGCTGTTAGCGAAAGGGCTGGCCGACAAGCAGAGTTCCAAGGATGTATATGGAATCCTGCGTGGAATAATATCTACTGGGGGCGATTATCACTTTGGGGCAAGCAGCGAGAACAGCTTGATGTACGATATTTCTTATGCTAAAATGCACCGCCTTGTTACAATATGGGCAGGAAACAAACATGAGCAATTTTCAAAAATAAAACAAGGGTGTTAAATGGGGGTACTATGGCAATACTGACGCTTGATGACCAGAAACGCATAGACAGTATTCTGGAAGATATTAAGCTCAAAACAGGCTTCTCATATCCGGAGAAGAGCCTTATTGACTTAGCCAAATCGGAAGACATTGCAGTTTATGAAGCAGACCTTTCACCCGTCGGTCCCAATATCAGCGGAGTTATAGAATATGATGACGATGAAGCAAAAACCAATCCTAAAATCTACATAAACAAAAATATACCAGCCAATAGAAAGGTTTTTACACTTGCGCATGAACTTGGACATCATTTTTTGCACAAAGGCAGAAAGCTCAGGCTTGATACCCTAGACTACTCCAAGAATGACCAGGACACTAAAGAGGAGAGCGAGGCAAACTATTTTGCCGGAAGTCTTCTTGTCCCCCGAGATTTATTGCTAAAGAAAATCAAAGAAGGCTTAAGTGTCGAAAAACTTTCTGAATATTTCAAAGTGTCTACTCCTGTAATACAGAATCGCCTTAAATGGATAAAGAAAAACTAGACGCGTTTCTAGAGGCCGTTAAAAAGACGGAAGGCGTGAAAGCATCCGACTATTCTGCCTCTTCAGAAGTTAAAGAAGACTCAGAGAATGCTTTTAGGGAAACCCTCAACAATCAAATACCTAAACACCGTGCACTTTTACTTGGACTAGTTTTCGGACTTACAATAGCTAGCTTCTTGCTGTTAGCTGGAATCATAAGCTTTCAGATGCTTTGGACGATACGACACGCCGAATATGTGGGTGTTAGCGACAAAGTAATCAATACACTTGCTATAGGCGTGTTCGCAGAACTAGTGGGAGTGGTGGGTATAATAGTAAAGCTGGTATGGAAGAATCCAAAATGAGCAAGAAAATGAGCAAGAAACACTTCAAACGCCTGATCAAATCCGCTTCCCAGTCCGTTCCAAAAGAACAGGGCCAACAGCCACAGCCCGATAGTTATAACGAAAAACAAACTCGTTCACATAGGACTTATGGGCGCCCCCTGCCCGAAGCAGGAGCCTACACCAACAACGTACCAGTACAGCCCCTTACGCCCCTGCAGTATTCGATCCCAGCCGGTCAATCCTACCCTGTCCAGGAAAAGAAAACCGTAAACGACTATTACCATGTCCTTACGTTTGACCGCAGCTCACCAGGCGACGGCGCGCTGGTGGTCGGTACCGAAAAGTACATCCCAATTTCTTACAACCACCGCCAGGGCTTCGTAAAAGCCAGCGATGTCAAAACTCTCTAGAGGCTATTGGTCGTAGCAAAAAGGTCTTCGATGGTATTAGGACGAACAGGTACCCAGCCTCTACGGCTTGGCATACGGACTTGAGCGTATGTACTGCAAGGCGGTTTCGTAAAAACTGTCTACGCCGGACGGGACTGGTCTGTTTAGAATCTGCTCAGAAGTCAGCCATTCGTACTGGTCGTGCTCCCAGCTAAGGGTCACCTCCGGCCGTGGTCCGGCCAGCTTTGCTGCAAAGACCAGTTCCAGCGTTCCGTCCAGTACATGTCTTTGGTGTACGGGCTGAAGCAATGACAGAGGGAGCTTTAGCCCGGACTCCTCCAGCACCTCACGGATTACCGCTTCAGTATGGGATTCTCCCTGCTCTACTTCTCCGCCCGGAAAGTCATGGTGGTGTGCAAAGCGCGGGTGGGTATTGCTCCGGCGCAGTAAGAGGATCCTCCCGTCACTGTCAATAAGCAGGACTTTGGCAACGATTTTCATGTAGCTAGTGTAGCACCGTCGGATTCCTGGTCTTCCAGACAAGATATAATCTTCGATGGGAACTCATTTTCACCAATCTTCGTCTTCAGTTTGCCATCGGTGCCTGAAATAGCGTACTTCTCTCGGGTGCGCCTAGCGGCTTTTAGCCACTCTGCTGGGCCGTGATCGTCATCTAGGGCAAGCCTCAGTTCCTTGTAGCTCAAGCAGACCATGCCATCCTTGCCGCAAATTAGTATAATAAATACTTCTCCGAATCCATCTTTCATCTTTCGAACTTCGTCCTGATGCTCTTTCTTGAAGGTGAAAACCCAGGGTGAAAGTCTGCTAGTAGAATGCTTTAGGTAAAGGCCAACTTGCTCATTGATTACATAGGATGCGTTACTGGTAGCGGCTGAGTATTGCTCGATACTAATGTTCTTGTGGCCGTGAATAAGACGAGTAAGAGCCGCACCATGATAAAACTCAAATTCCCGTACCATATTTACCTTGCACGTCGGTTTCTAAGGAACCTTATATTGCCGACGTCAGGTGCATATTTATAGAAGAATCTCGCACGCCCCTGATTGTTTTTGATCACCTTGATGTGATGTATAGCTCGCGGATATTTTTGTCGTTCTAGGTACTCACTAGATATGAAACCTTTTCTACGTTGGATGTTCTCTACATCAGCACTTTCATACTTGTCTATTGTCTGGGTAGAATGGATAGCCAACGATTCTGCGCCGTAGGGGCTGAAATCCCTAATGAAATCGATAACGTACTCAGGCAGACAACTATCATCTACTAGTGATTTAAGCAGCGCCAGCTTTTGAGTGGAGCTCAAGTCCTTTTTTAGCCCTTCGTCAATCCCTGGAGCATAAGAGAAGATTTGCCAGCTCATTTCGCCGCTTTCAAGTACTACAGTTGTTTTGTTAATGCTAGAAGAGGAGGCGGCAGAGACCTTGCGATCCTCAAGCCATACTGGGCTTCCTTGGCCTGAACGGATTGCTGATAGTGCAAGTCGATGAAAGACAAAGCATTTTTGCCAATTCAGGTAGAGCTGGTCAGGAATATGAAGCTCGAAGTATTTAAGATAGCTGCCCCTCGTCCCAAACATCCTTGCCCGCTGGATGTATGTATCCTGCTGTATTTTATGCTTCACATCGCGAGTGAAGAACATCGACAATAAGTTGTCGAAGGTCACGCCACGAGAAACAATGTTACCTCCAATGGCAATAGTGAATAGAGACGCAGGGCTGGTGGCGGACTTGTACTCTGCGGCGGCCTTAGCAGTGTTACTGTTCATGACTACAATATTGTTTCGGCCGATATTGTTCCTGACATATTTTGTTATTGAGTCTTCCTTGCCCTCATAGCGACCCCGTGCTATTTCCCACAGGCTTTTCAAGTAGGTTTCGTATTTTGAGTTATCCTCATCTTTGAGCGCATTGAGCGCCTTTACGATCTGTTTGTAGTCTTCGGAGTGATCTACTTTCTTGCCGCTTGTGTGTACGAGCATACTGTAATTTTCTTCTTTCTCGTTCTCGTAGAGGTTCAGGTAGGCAACGTTGACCAAAAAGCTAAGCAGGGCTTTGCGTAAAAACTTAGGCTCGTCATGATCCTCAGGTAGCAGTACGAGATGATAGTCTAGACTATCGATATCGCCGGAGTGTGCTTTATCAGTGGGGAAGAACGCATCTTGCCCTGTATATAGCGGATGGGGCGGAAAGTCTACCCATTTTTCGTTGTCATTCTCAAACGTATTGTTTAAGTCGAGACGAGCCGGCGTTGCAGTTACGCCAATGTAGATTCCGTCTTTGCCTATTAATTTTTCAACAAGAGCGTTGATTTTCGTTTTTTCGTTTTGATTTATCTTAGCGTTGGGCGATGCATAGTCTGCTTCATCATCTATAACCACTCGGGCGGGGATTGTATCAATTCTCGACAATAACTTCTTTAGATCACTGGCGTTCTTTTTACTGAAGATGACCCAGTTGCCCTTATGCGGCTCCACGCTCGGATCCATTATCTCTGCAAAACGCTTTGGAGCGGGATCGAGACCAGAGCGCGCAAATCGCTCAAGGTTCTGCTCAAGAAGCTGCACAGAATCGTTTAGTAACACGATGATCATTTTGTGGCCGTCGTCTAAAAGTCGTGCGGTCAATGCGATCATCATGCCGGTCTTACCACTCTGTGGCTCGCCGTAGATTACGAATGAGCGTGTTGCTTCATGTGAGATATTTTTGATCGAGCCTTCGACTGCCTGCTCAAGGCCTTGAGTCCAAAGACCCCTACCCTTAAGGGCTTTCAGGTTGTCCTCGTATCGGAAACTTGCATGTTCAACGGCTGCACCCTTGAACTTGTTAATATCAAACTCTGACATCTCAATACGCTCTCTGTTTAGCTTAATTGATGCTTACTTCTTGCACTATATACCAGCATCCTTCAGTATTCAAAGATAAGGTATGTCAATCGCCGGCAAGCATAAGTATACTTGGACTAAATGAAGAAACTAAAACCTATCCATCCGTTCCCCGCCAGAATGGCACCAGAAATAGCATTGGCCGAGTGTGAAAAACTGCCTGCTACTTCAATTGTGCTTGACCCTATGTGCGGTTCTGGCACCACACTTCGTATGGCAATTGAATGCGGCATAGAGGCTATAGGGAGTGACCTTGACCCTATGGCGGTACTTATTGCAGGAGTCAACACTACTCCGATAGACATCGAAGAAGCAATGAGCGCAGCAATAAAAGTGGCCGAAGAAGCTCGGAACTTACCTCTTGAAGACACCTACTTACCCTGGATCGATGACGACGCAGAGACGCAAAAATTCATAGACTTTTGGTTTGCCCAAAAACAAATCGATGATCTACGCAGGCTCATGATGCTTATAAATAGTAACTATGGTGGCTCATTGCAAGCATTTCTTAAAGTTGCCGTCAGTAGATTGATTATCACTAAGGAACGAGGAGCATCTTTGGCTAGGGATACTTCACATAGCCGCCCACATCGTGTAACGCTTACCAATGAGTACGAAGTTCTTCCGAATTTCGTAAAGTCAGCAAAGCTATTGGCGTCGAGATTACCACAAGCTAGTACTGCACTTGCCAGGGTCAGCAGGGCTGACGCGCGCAATCTCGGCGTATCTGACGCTGAAGTAGATATGGTAATAACTTCACCTCCCTACCTCAATGCAATTGATTATATGAGGGGGCACAAATTGGCTCTAGTGTGGTTAGGGCACAGTTTGGCTAATTTGCGTACAATCCGCAGTACAAGCATTGGTGCAGAAAGGCGCCCCGACTCAGATGTCTCTGACGGAACAATAGAGGCCATGACACAAAAGATGGAGTTTTACGAGCAGCTTGGCTCTAAAGAGAAGGGTATGTTCAATAGGTATTTATTAGATATGGTGGCTTTGATGAGGGAAATTGAACGCGTCCTGAAGCCTGGCGGACGTGCCCTACTGGTGGTCGGCAATTCATGTCTAAAAGGAGTTTTTATCAAAAACACTATGGCAGTAACAGCAGCAGCGGAGATTGCCTGCTTACGGCTGGTATCTGAGAATGAGCGTGAGTTGCCCGCAAATAGGCGCTATTTACCTCCCCCGTCTTCGAAAAACACTTCAACGTTAACAAACCGTATGCGCACAGAGGCGATACTTTCTTTCAGTAAGGCGTAAAGCCCCATAACCCAGTAATTGTCCTTACGATTATATTTCCATGTTGTGAGGGGATACTCTCGAAGGACTTGGACTTTACAGATAAGAAAGATATTACAAGAGGAGTAATCAAGAAAATTGAAGTTAATCAGAAGGAAGCTACTGTATGGGGATTAATCCCGCTGCTATCAGATGCAAAGGTTGGTTTAAATGCTGAGTATCGATTTATGTAGGACTTAATCTGACCCACTCTCACTTTTCCGTCATGCCAGGCCCCGGTTCTCTGTAGCAAGACTGCGAAGGATGAATGACCCAGCCGTCCAGAGGAATAACCCATTATCTTGGACTCCGGCCTGCCTGCAGGCCGGCTCAAGGCCGGAATGACGGGGGTGGAGAAAAAGTGAGTATGGGGCCTGGCTCGATAGGCTGATTGTGCTTGATATGACCTGTTCAGGCTCGTACAATACCTGTTATGAACAAGGACATCGGGGCTTACAACGACGCCCAGGAAGATGATCGGAGAGTAATCTGCGAGTCACTGGCTAAAGAAATCCAGCGCAGCCTACCCGGGGCAAAAAATAAATTGTGGCACGGCTCGCCGGTTTGGTTTCTGGATGGCAACCCTATTGTTGGCTATCACGTACTCAAAGACTCTGTCAGAATACTCTTTTGGAGTGGCCAGTCGTTTGATGAGAACCTCCAGCCAGAGGGCAGTTTCAAGGCTGCCGAGGCTCGCTACACCAGCGTAGATCAAGTAAACACAAAAGATGTGCAACGCTGGTTGGAAAAGTCCAAAAAAATCCAATGGGACTACAAAAACATCGTGAAGCGCCGCGGTGTACTTGAACGCCTGAAGTAAGTTCGAAATAAAATACCGCCAGCAACTACTGACGGTATTTTTGTGGTTTGGCTTAGCGGACATACTCCAGACTTTGATGAGATGTCTGGATACGTAGGCTAAGAGCTGATTCTGAAAATTATATTGTCACATAGCCACTGTGCGGCCATGATAGAAGCAATGAGTTGATCTGGGGTGGCGGTATAGTCTTGAGGATCTCCCCAAGGATCTGAGATCAAGTAGTTGCCAGCCTTGTCTTGGCCGTAGGCTAATACGGCGTGAGTGCTAATGCCGTTTTCTAGGTCGTCCTGAACGTCTTCTCGTACTCCTAAGCTTTTGGTGTGGCCGGCACCGGTCATGGTGGGATGGCTGATTGCAACACACAAAGGCCCTTGCTTGATTAGATCAGAAAGTAGCTGAGTATCTGGATACGGTTTGATTATAAGCTTCCCGCCCTTTTTTATAAAAGCAATGTACTCTTCGATGAGTTGCCTTGTAGATCCTTTGCCCAAGTTTTTTACTTCACGGCTCTCTTTGATCTTTTCCAGTTTTTTGAGCAGTTCTTGATCGGATAGGTTTCTCCAGCTTAGGTCCAGGATTATCGCATCAAAGCTGTAGAGTTCGACCTCATACCCCTTGTCCAGGCAGTAGGTAGCCAGCCGCTGCATACTTGATCCCGCCTCGTTACCATCGTCCTTCTTTTGGGTAGGAGATTCCCGCATAACTTGCGCAACTGTTACGCTGGGGTCGTAGTGGCTGAGCAGCATTGCTGTTGCGGCTTGCGTACAAGCGTGGTTAGTTGGCTGGAGCATGGCAGAAAAAGTATGTTTCACGGTCATCAAGTAATTATAGCAAACCGAACGGATTCTCCTGAGAATGGGTTAGTTCTAAGGTTTCCCCTATTCTGCGCTAAAGCACTTAAATTGCCGCTTGGGTTTGGAGCGTTGTAAGTGCTTTGAAAACTTCATCTATGCTGATGTGAGCTTTGTTGATGCCATCGCCGGCGTAGTAGCTTTCACCGGGATTTGACCCCTTTACCTTCGGCAAGGCCGCCCATTCTTTGGCCAAGTTGGTTGCAAATTGTTCGCGGGTTAGCTTTTTCTGGACGAAAGCGTGCGCACCCCTTCTTTCCAGTAGTTTTATGGCTAGCTTGTCCTGTAGTTTTTCATCAAACTCGACGCGGGGGTCTAGGCTGAGCTGCTGCACCAAACCCTGCAGGGTTGGTCTGATAAACTGGTATTTTCCAACCGCGCTGCTGACACTTCCTTTGCGTACAAAGTCCTTTTGCCACTGCAATACCTCGCCGACGGGCATTTCTGTAAAACGAATTCTTTTGTTAGCGGCATTGCCAAAGTGTGCATTATAGTTTCCCCTGCTTTCCCCTTTGGCAATGGTATTGAGGAGTGGTCCATAAGCAGCGGGGTCAATCCGGAATTCGGTTGAGGTAAAGTGCCTTTGCGCTATAGTTGCGCTAAAGAGGACCAGTGCTACAACCAGAGGCCCCACTCTCACAAGCTGCCTGCGATCCCGGCCAAGCCGCCGCAAACTACGGCGCAGGTTTACTCTGTGCGCCGCCAGTTTCTTGGGCCAGTATATTGTGGTCCGTTTTTTAGAAATAATTCCCTCCCTCCAGCCGATGAATAGCAACTGCTAGTATACCAGTTTGTTTGCGGACTACTCTAGTTGCAACAAGGCGTCTGTGCTTAGAACGGGTTCCAAGAGAGCAATCACCAGCCTTGCAAATAGTTTCACGAAAGCACTTAAAAGTTGAACCTCAATGAGGGACTCTTTTATTGGCTCACCACGATAGATGAAGTTATAATCGCAATTAAGCGAGATTCTGCCTACTAAAGCCCTAGTAACTGCTTTTTCTTTGCCTCAAATTCATCATCGGTCAATAACCCCTGCTTTCTTAGTTCTGCAAATTTTAGAATCTCACCGGCTGCATCCACTGAGTGCATGGATTGTGGTTGTTGCTTGCCGCCCTCTGTTGACTGTAGCCTACTGTAATGTGATATGGCATCAGCCAGCTTGCGATGTATTTTTTCCTGTGCAGCAGTAGTTGTATGGAAGAATAACTGTCGCCCATCCTTGAGTGTAATACGGACATGCGCTTCTTTTGTTGTAACAGTATTACGCTTTGGTGCTGCTAGTGAAAATACGCCTAGCGTTACCATGCGAGTAACGGAGATACGACTATTTGTAGTGGTCTGTTTCTGACCTGTAATTTCAAAACCCGTAATCTGGTTTGCAGGAATGGTAATTGGTGCCTTACGGTGTTTGAACAAAACTTCATTTTCATAACATTCCAAATTGGCGGTTTTATTGGACTTGTAATCGCTACCGAAACCACCATTATATGTAAGTTGAGCCCAACCAAGCTGTCTGCCGCGAGCTTTAATCGCCGCAAGTTCTGCTGCTTTACGCTCTTGCTTAACAACTTGCTTATCAGCTTTTCCCGCTAAACGCTCTTCTTTCTTGTGCGCTTGTTGCGTCTCCTTTTCATGTGCCTTTTCAACTGAAGCCTGCATTTTAGCATCAGACTCGACTGTTTTCGCGGAGCTTATCTTCTCTACAATGGACTGGGGTGCGCCTGACATTTGAGGCAAGAAGCTAGGTAATACTTCTGCATCTTCTTTGCTTATTGAACCTATGAATACCTTTGTTTCATCTTTTTTAATTACATAAAGCTTCGTGGCTTTGCCAAAACCCTTCTCGTGGATGAAATTCAAAGCATCATCAGCAAGCACTTCATCAACTATTTTATCAATTTTTATGATTAGACTATTCAATGTAAGTAAGCGGCGGTTAGTCAGTATAAGACCACCCACCTGTGGTTTGAAACGATTTGCTTGAACCACGGCAATAATTTTTTCATCTTTGTCTAGCCACCGTAGCAGGAAATCATTTACCTTACTGTGAGTCTTGTCTTTAATTGTTTTGCCAAGGTAGACCGTTGTGGCTAATCTATTGCCATTAGGTTTTGTGGTATTCACAAAGTTCGCTATACGCAACGCATTTATATCGTTTTTATCCATACAAATAGTATGCAGTATATCGTGAAGCAATTAAAGACATGGTTGGCTCACAACAATAGAGCAAGTCGTAATTTTGATTAGACAGGATTTGAAAAGTATACAGAGATAAAATGATTGATTGGTTTCAATGCTAGCCTGCCTATACAAAAAATCAGAACTGCGTTAACAGTTCTGATTTCCTCTATCGTGGCTTGGCTCCGGGGACTGGATTCGAGCTACACTCAAATACCGCCTGATTTTAGGCTCACTTTATTTCTGGTGTCTCACGGCTCTTTATAGTAATTTCCTACTCTGGGGGGGATTTTACCGACAGACCCTCTTTTAGTTTGGTTTTATTAACGTGACTGAATTGAGAATAGCGTCGAAATTGTGTAGTTCGCTGATTGATTCCGGTTCATCGCTGAGCAGTATGAAGGAATAGGAGTTGCCATAAATAGTACTGAGGCCCAATATGAGCTGTGTTTCACCGTCCCCCGTTCCGCAGTTGCTTTTTGGGTCTGGGTCACAGAAGACAATACTTGACGGGTCAAAGGCAACTTTGTCCCCTGCCCTCGTTAGTACACCAACCTCTCCTTTTGAATTGGCATCTAGCCTTGGCGGTCCTGCCGGGTCAAAGAATTCAAGGTTTACAATTACGGCCAGGCTTCTGGTCCCGTCGCTAAAGGTGTTGAGTGCAGCGTGCCACCCGCCATATGTCGGTCCCGAAACTTCGCTCCAGCCAGCAGGCAGGGCTATCTTATAAGAGTTGTTGAGGCCGGCCGGGACCGATTTGGACCCGGGTTGAGCAGGAGGCTTGCTTGGGTTGCTGGTACCGCCTGTGTCTGACGATGGGCTGGGCGGTTCAGCAGCTTGTTGCCCTGTGTTTGTAGCAGTGGTGCCGGGTGAAGGCACGGATTCCGGTGCCGGGCTTTTGTTAAGACGTACTATGCCCGCAGTGAGCAAAGCAATCGCTACAAGAACTCCAAACCCGGTACCTAGCAGCATTTTTTGGTGCCGTCTGTTTGAGACGTCAATATTTTTTAGTCGCGCCGTAAGCCGATTGCATCGGTTTTTAAATGCCAATAGTTTCTGTTTCATGATGCTATGATAGCAGGTTGCCGTTTGTTTGAAATTGCTCAAGAGGCAATAGAATGCTGCTATGCTATGGACATGAAAGTTTTGACTGTCGGCGCGACTGGTTACTTGGGATCAGAAATACTGCATCAAACACGCGCCATGGGCTATGAGGCGCTTGGGACGTTTCATTCGCAGGAAAGCGCCGGCCTTGCCAGGTTCAAGCTTGAAGATAGAACTACCTGGAATACGCTTACCGATCAAAAACCGGATGCTGTTATATGGACGGCCTGGCCAGGAAAGGAATACCCTGTGTCAGACGATCCTTTTGCAGATTTGCTGGACGAACTGCATGAAACGAAGTTTGTATATATTTCGTCGGACGCGGCATTCTGCAACAGATCATTAGCTGCCGCCACTTCGCTGGGAGACTATGCCAGGCGTAAGCATGCCGAACAAACCATGGTGCTTACCAATCCTGAATTTGTGGTTTTTGTGACAGGGCCTATATATGGTGAAGACAGCCAGGGCACCACGGATGACCGGACTCAGAAGCTGCTTGATGAACCAAGCCAAGGGCGGGAATATTGGGACAACGTATACAAGACGTTTGTACCGGTTAAGGGGTTGGCCAAGACAGTTTTGGGTAATCTTGATAAAGCCGGCCTTTACTTTGCAGGGCCGCCCGAACGCAATAGTTATTTTGACTTTTATGTCTCCAGGGCACAGCACTACAGGTTGCCTACAGATGCCTTCCATCCGGTTGAAATTGCGGACGCCAAGCTTGCTGAGCTTGGCATATGTATAGACACCTCCTATGGTAACAATCCCAGGCGGCTTTGGGAGGCTTGAGGTACGGGTTTCCAAAACTTACTTCTCTTCAGGACGCAAGTGGCCGCGGCCGATCTTCATGGTTTTAAGTATCTTCCGCTGGTAAGGATCGCTGTTTGGAAACATATCGACTATAGTGAGTGCCTTGAAGGTAACCACATCACCTTTGTTAACGCGTGCATGCGGCTGGACGGTTGCGTGAGCCCGAAAGCCTTCCTTGCGTACTGCGGGTCATTAAACACGGCTCCGGCGCTTTCCAGTAGTTTGATAACTTTATAGTGCAGGTCGACTAATTCTTTGCTCATGTCCAATATTGTGACCTGGGTCTGTTTCTCCGGCCCGAAGAACTCGTCATGGTCGCTGGTTGCTGTAGCCGGTTTCAGGCTGGCGAGCAGCCCCTCCAGCTTTTTGCGTAAATCGTTTTTGTTCCAATCAACGGCAAGTGTATCAGCGATCGTAACGTGGAGCGGCCAACGGTCACCAGAAAACTCGGCTCCTTCCTCCATGTCTTCGAGTAATTGTATGACGGCGTATTTTTGGCTGAACTTTTGCATAGTTACCAATGATAGCACGGCAACCCCAGTGAGGTAGCGAGCCGTTTATGGCTGCTGAGCCAATGAAAAACGAGAGTCACGTAAAGCTAGAACACTCACAGAACCCGGGATCGGGAAACCAGTCATAGGCACGGTCTACCTTTTTCACTGCTTGGTCTGGCTCCGGGGGCGGGATTCGAACCAGCGAATATTACCGCCTGATTTTAGGCTCGTTTTACTTTAGCTTACCCCTTTTAATTGTCAAATCTTGGCGTATATTTTATGCATGGAATGTGATAAAATAAAAGCTATGAGTAATAGCAAAGTTATTAATGTAGACGAAAATAGCCAAGAGTTTCGGCTTGAGTTGGAACGACGCATTAAACTTGCTAAAAATCCTAAAAACCGTATACCGCTCAGTCAGGCCAAGAAAGATATTTTAAAGAAATATCAGGAACTTGCTGGTGCAAAAGTATAGCGTCAATCTTACAGAAGATGCCGAGAACGATATTGCAGAGCTAATGGCATTTTATGAAGAGCTGGTGGATGCTGAATCGGCGGTGAGGTTTTTTGATGAAGCTATGGAAACCGTAGCTAACTTGGGAAACTTGCCACGAGCCAATGCCGTATTCAAAGGCGATCCGGATGTGCGCAAAGTTCAGATGCAAAATCATAAAGTAGCAATTGTGTATCTTGTAGATGACGATCGTTTTGAGGTGATTGCTGTTCGTGCCTATCACCAGATGCAAAACCCTGCACAATATCAAGAATCTGTACGTGAGCGCATACGTAGACTGCACAAGCAGGCGTAACTAGTGATCCACGGGATATACTGTAGGCATGGGAAAAATACTGGCAATTGGCGACATCCACACGAAGATCTGGATTATTGAGAAAGTCTCCAAAGTCATTAACGATTATGATAAGGTTGTTTTCTGTGGTGATTTTGCAGATGACTTTAGTGCTAGCCCGCAAAATACTCTAAACACCTGGAAGTCACTAAGAGATCTGCAGATTAAGCATAAGAATAAAGTTGGCTTAGTACTCGGCAATCATGATTATATCTATGTTTACGATACACCATCATTTCAAACCGGCTATAACCCAATAACACACACTTTAATAAATGCGCCCGAAAATAAAAAACTGAAGGAGTGGCTGGCTGGCCTGCCTGTTATTATCGAAATTGATGGCGTTACCTATTCTCACGCTGGCATAGCAAACGAATGGTCTGGCGCAGAAGATGTGACTGGCCTATGGAATGACACAAGCCCTCTTTGGGCACGACCTGGCGGCAGTATTACATACAAAAATATACCTCAAGTATTCGGGCATACCCCTTCCGATACCTGTTATGAAGTTAAACATGGAGTGTGGTGTATCGATACATTTTCTACCATGCCAGACGGCAGCCCTATTGGCGATGGATCGGTGCTGCAAGTTATTGATGGCAAAAAATTCTCTAAGCTATACCTAGAATAGGATTATTTTCTTGGAATTATGTGGATTTGAGTAAACCGATCTAGGAACTCGGTCTCCTTATCGCCTGCTTGGTTCCCGCAACAGGAACGGGTCGCCTTCGGAACCAAATAACTGAAGTAAATAACAAAAAACCGCCCTTCCGGACGGTTCCAACCAAAACTGGCTGTTTTTGCATTGATGAATAACTTCCTGGCACCAAGGAGTCAAACGAAGAAACCGGTCACAGAACTCGGTCTCACTATTTGACTGCTTGCTTTGGCTCCGGAGGCCGGACTCGAACCGGCAACCTATTGGTTACACTTAGACCTTCTGCTTTCGCAGGAGCGTGGACTATTTCATCATCCTCCTTCGCATAAAGCTACGTAGGATGCAGGGCGCTCGCGGGGAGATTATCGTTGAGTCTCACTCCCTAGTCTCTGAACCTTCTAGAAAACCTCAGTTCATTAATGAACTTTTGCTCTTTCTAGCTTGGCTGCAGATTGCCGTGTCCTCTGCGAGGATGTAGGTTTCCTGCAATTCACCCTGTTTTCATCACCTGATTACTCAGGTGCGCTGCCAACTGACAGCCAATCGCTCTACCATTGAGCTACTCCGGAACAACACCGTATATTGTATCGTATCAGTCTTTTAGAGTAAATGGTCGGTCAATCTCCACCAAACCTGCCCCTATCTCCCGTGACAGTTGGCGCAAACCAGTACACACTTGGCTAGTTCTTCTTTTACTCGCTCCCATGACCGGGAGTGCCCATTGCCGCTAATGCCGAAGCTCTTTTGTGCTTGGGTCAACGTGATGAAAATCAAGGCTCCCTGATAGCGGTCATATCTGCACACTTGACACCTGCTGCCTAGGAGTTCGATCGCTTTTTCTTTAATCCTGCGGCGGCGTTTTGAAACCGCCATAATAAAGTACTCTCTTCTGTCTGCATATGTACGCTTTTCTTTGGGCATAATCGTTGCGGTAGAGTATTCTTTACTCTACCGCAAGCGGGCTGAGTATGTCCTTTTAGGTGCAGAGAACCCATTGAGCTACCCGGGATTATGTAATTTTAGATCTGCTCTTTCTTTTTTGCTTATGCTAAGCTTGGCTTGCTAACTGAGGGAAAGAACTCCGCTGCTCTAGCTTGCTAGTTGTGTATCTGTAAACTGGCGGGAAATGCACAAAAAAACAGAAAAATCTGTAAGTTAATTTACAAACATAAGCGCGACTGCTACTATCTAGAGTAATTAGTGGTATGAAGGGGATTTGAGGGGGAACATGAAAAAAACTGCTTTATTAAAACAGGCGATCGCATTGGCGGTGGTTATGGTGTTTGCTGGTAGCAGTGCGGTATACGCGGCATCTAACTCTACCTTTAGCCAGGTTATTAGCGGCGGTAACACCTTGGCTACGGATATTATGGACGCCAGTCGTGTGCCGGTTGCCAGTCCGGCAGTGGCAATGTCTGCTAAGAGCTTTTCCTTTGAATGTCAGGCAGGCGGTAGTGCTTCTACCGGAACCCTCGGAACTGGCACGGAACGCGTGTATGTTACAAACACGGATGGTGCGGACAACGGCTGGACGCTGGCCTTGGCCGCCACCGGAGGCGCCACTGCACGGTGGGCAAACGGTGGTGCAACGCAGAACATTGACTTTAACGACCCGACTGGTACGACAGCTGGCTGTACTGATGTTGCCGGTGACGCCGATGCCACACCTGGCCAGCTCACCGTCAACCCTTCGGTCGGTGCTATTACGACGGACTGTGCGTCTTGTAATACGACTGGCGTTAGTGTTGGTTCTAGCGCCGGGTTTAACCAAGGCACATTGGACAGTATCACTTTGGTTAATGCTGGCGGTACCTCAAATGACATATGGCGCGGATACCTCACGGGCGTCACTGCTTCACAGACAATTCCGGCCGAACAGGCTGCAGATTCTTATACCCTCAACCTGACATTGACGGCAACTGCACAGTAGGATTGGCCATGCCTGCCATACGCTACAAATTTTCTCGGCTACTGGTGGGGGTTGTCTTTCTAGCTCCCCTGGTGCTTGGGGTGCCTTCGGCGGGCGCAGTGGAATCTGGCGGGATTGGCGGCAAGCCTGCTCGTCCGGATGCCAACAATTCACGCACCAAATCTATATTTGTCTTTGATGTAGATGCTGGCCAAGTAGCCACCAATGCTGTAAAGATCTACAACAACAGCGACAAACAAAAAACTATAGACGTCTACGGTGTTGACTCGCAGGCATCAAGCGGCGGAGCCTTTGCCTGCGCTCAAAAAGTGGATGAACCCGGTTCTGTTGGTGCGTGGATTCGCTTGAGCACTGGCAAGGTCACATTGCCGGCTGGCGGTGAACGGGAGGTGCCTTTTACGCTGGCAGTGCCTGGCGGTACGGCGGGCGGCGAACATAACGGCTGCATAGTTATCCAAGAGGCTAATCAGACACCGACCGCTGCAGGTAACGGCATTGCCCTGTCCTTTCGTTCGGCCATCCGGGTGGCGGTAACTGTAAAGGGCGACATCAAAAAGGGGTTGTTTTTTAGTAGGCTGGATAGCCGGCGGGACGCAGGCAAATACATAGTCTCCGCACAACTGAAAAACAGCGGTAACGTGTCCCTGGATACTGACGTAGATGTCCGGCTCAAGACTATCTTAGGTACCACGGTCCGCAAAAGCGGCGGCGAATTCCCCATCTTGGCTGGCGGCGAAAGCGAATTTAATTTTGATATGACTGAACCCTTCTGGGGCGGTGTCTATATGATCAGCGCAAAGGCAACCTACAACCCTGACCCGGCGGCAGGCATCGGCCGGGATGGCCAAAAGGCTAGCGTTGGTAAAAAGCGCTTGCTACTTGTTAGTCCAAAACCTTTGGCGGCAGTCATTGAACTGGCTTCCCTGGCCCTGGTTGTTGCTGGCGCAGGTATTTTTATTCGCAGGCATCGAACACGGAACCACTGGCATAAGCACGGCGCTCTGCACGTGGCAAAAGAAGGAGAAAATATTCAGGCCATTGCCGAAGCCTACGGACTGCCCTGGAAGACTATCGTACGGGTCAATCACCTAAAGGCACCCTACCACGTCAAGCCAGGCTATCGTCTCAAGATTCTAAAGGACAAGCCGTCGGCCTCTAGAACTAAAAATAGAACTAAAAAGTAGGCCAGTGCATGGCTGCCGATAACCCACCAGCTTCACGCAAGCGGCGTATCGTTCGTCCCAAGGTGTTTATCACCGCTTTTGCCGTGTTGCTGCTAACAAACATCGTGACGGCGGGTTTTCTGATACGCGGGTCCGGGGACGACAGTGCAAAAAAGGCCGCCGAAAAATACCCTTTTATTGATATTGCCCGGAACTACATTCCACAAGAACACTTCATCGTCAACATCCAGCCCTTGCGCGAAAAGCTGAACCAAATCGTGGAAAAAGATGGTGCCGATACGATTTCCGTGTACTTTGAGTTCCTCAATACCGGTGCCAACATTCAGATCAACAACACAGCCAGGTTTTACCCCGCCAGTTTGGTCAAGCTGCCCAGCGCTCTGGTAGCCATGAAAAAAGTGGAAAAGGGCGAATGGCACATGGACAGCCGGTTGGTGCTGTTTGAACAGGACAAGGACCAGCGCTACGGTTCCCTCTATCAAAAACCGGTCGGTACCAGCTTTTCCATTCAGGAACTAGTGCAGGCGCTTCTAACGCAGTCCGACAACACTGCTCACCGGATGCTCATGCGCAATTTGTCAGAAACAGAGCTGGGCGAGTTAAAGGACGCTCTAGGCCTGGACGACTTGTTTGATGAAAAAAGCGAGGTTTCTGCCAAGGAATATTCCCGGCTCTTCCGCGCTCTGTATAATTCCAGCTTCCTCAAAAGAAGCGGGTCGCAGTATATTTTGGACCAGCTCAATCAAACACCTTTCAACCGGATGTTACCGGCTGGTTTGCCGCAGGGCACAGCCTTTTCGCACAAGATCGGCGAAGACAACGTGGAGAAAAACTATCTGGACTCCGGCATTGTCTACCTGCTCGATCGCCCTTACCTGCTAACCGTCATGATCAAAAAGCATGATCAAGCCAAAGCCCAGGCCATCATGAAGCAGATTTCCCAGGAAGCGCATACCTACGTAGAAGGTTATGAAAAATAGCACTCTTCTGAGAGTAGGCCTGGCGGCACTGATTGTCGTCAGTAACCTGTTGTTTGGTTTCCCCGCCGACATGCTGATTACCAAATGGAATGAGTCAAAGATTGTCGACAACCTGTACCTGTCGCTGCATGATTCACGGGTAGTGGATGAGGGTGCCAATGATGCACCGACGGTACCGACCCTGACCAACAAAGCCCAGGCAGCTAACTTTTCCATGCAAAGCGGGTACTACGTGGGTACGGGCGTGGCTGGGCGGACCATTACGGGGCTTGGTTTTCAACCAAGTACGGTGATGATCAAATCCAGTACCAACGCCGGGGTGATGGTCTTTAAAACGTCGGCCATGCCTGCTAACGCCACGGCGTTTAGCAGTGCCGCAGCAGACAATACTGGTACGAACATCACTTTTACGGCCGATGGTTTTACGGTAGGCACACTGGCGAACGTAAATACCGCCAACGCGCTGTACTACTGGACGGCCTTCACCGGTTCTGACTGTAGTGCCACCGGCAATTACTGCGTTGGTAGCTACACCGGTAATGCAGCGGCCACACGGACCATTACGACTGGGTTTCAGCCCAGTTTTGTGATGGTCAAACGCTCCACTGCCGTGGCCGGGCATTTCCGGGTGGCGTCCCAGCCGGCTAACGAAACGTTGTTTTTGACTACAGCAGCCAGGGATACGGCCGGTAACTATATTCGATCGTTTGCGGCCACCAGCTTTGACGTGGGGGCGACGGACAACGCCAGCACCGGCGTCTTTTATTATGTGGCCTTCAAGGCTACGGCCGGAGGCATGAGCCAGGGCACCTACACTGGCAACGCCACCGATAACCGGAACATTACGGGCGTGGGATTCCAGGCCAGCCTGGTGATGGTCAAAAACGCTACCTCGGCGACCGTTGCCAGCCGCGACCCGGTTATGAACCGGCCGGAGTCTTATGGCGATAGCTCTTCTTTTGTAGGTGCGGCAACGGCCAATCTGGTAAATGCCGTTCAGGCTTTGCAAAGCGATGGGTTTCAGGTGGGCACGGCTGCCCAAACGAACGAAACGGGGGCAACATTTTACTGGGTGGCTTTTGGGGGTGCTGCCGCCTATTCGGTCAGCGGCGGTTTTCAGATGGAAACAGGCACCTATACCGGCAACGGTACAGGTCAGTCTGTTGCCGGACTTGGCTTTCAGCCGGAACTGGTGATTATAAAAGACAATGCTGCTAATTATTCGGTGTTTCGGACGGGGTTGATGGCCGGCAACAGTACAGCCTATTTTTCTAACGCAGCAGCCAATTTTACCGGGGGGATTACTTCTCTGGACGCTGGTGGCTTTACGGTGGGTGCCAGCACCATTGTGAATACCTCTGCCAACACCTACCAGTGGCAAGCCTTTGCTGGCGGCTTTGACCCCTACACCAACACCGGCGCGGCCGACTTTGCCATTGGCGCCTACTATGGCAACGGCATAGACAGCCGCAACATTACCCGCCTGCCCTTCCAGCCAAATATGGTGACTGCCAAAAGGAGCGGGGCATCGGCCGGCACCTTTCGGACCTCGGCCATGGCCGGTGATTTGTCCGGGTTCTTTGGAGCAACGGCCGAGGGGGCTAATCGTGTGCAAGCCCTCACGACTGACGGCTACCAGGTTGGAACGGACGCTACTGTCAACGCCGCTGCCAATCTGTATCACTGGTTTGCGTTTAAAAACGGCGACAACTTTGCTGTTGGCAGCTACAGCGGCACCGGTGCAGCCCAAAACATTACAACTGCGGGCTTCCAGCCGGATCTGGTGTGGGTAAAACGCACTACCAACTCTACCGGAGTCCACAGGGGGGCTTCGCTGGCTGGCAATGCGACGCAGCATTTTGCCAACACGGCTAACACCACCAACCGGATCACGGCCCTGATCTGCAACGGCTTTTCAGTCACCACGACATCGGCGGAGACAAACGTCAGCGGCAGTACCTACCGCTATGCCGCCTGGCGGTCGCCCGGCACGGGTATTTTGGGCGTGGACATTGTGGACAGCAGCGGCTGCGGGGTGAGTAGCCCTGGTGTCAGCATGTCGTCCAGCGGGCTGAGCTTTGCCTGCACTACCCCCACCGGTACGTTAGGTACTTCCAGCCAGAAAGTGCGGGTCACGAATACCACCGGCAGCCCCAACTGGTCGTTGACCGTTGCGGCAACCGGCGGCGATACATCCTTGTGGAGTACCGGCAGTGTCAACTACGACTTCAACGATGCCGCCGGTTCCCCGGCCGGGTGTAGTGACGGCGTAGACGCAGACAGCGGAGAGGCCGGCCAATTGAGTCTAAACCCCTCGACTGCCACTATTACGCCAAAGAGCGGTTGTTCGGCCACTGGTATTTCCCTGGGCGGTTTGGCGGCATTTGCTCAGGGCACACTCAATTCTCTGACTCTTGCTTCTGCCTCTGGTGCGAATACCAACTGCTACTGGGATATCGTAGGCGTTGGCGCGTCCCAAAAGGTGCCGCCGGAGCAGCCAGCCGGGACCTATAACCTCAACTTAACGGTGACGGTAACGGCAAACTGATGAAAAGTCTCCTTGTGATCACCGGGCTGCTGGTTTGCTTGGGCGTGGTGACTGCGCCTGTGGTCGGTGCTGTTGATTCAGAGGCACGGCTGGAGGTTGCGCCTCTGAGCTGTTTGTTCGAACAGGTCAGTGATGGCAGCAGCGACCTTACCTATCTTTCTCCGGCAGAGTGCGGTCCGGTGATTGGTGAGGTACCGCATGCAGGTTCAGACCCCCTCGTCCGGGTGCCCACCACGGTGGCGGCTGCAGTGCCGTCTGGTGCCCGTCTCACTCAAACGCAGGTACGGCCGGATACTGACAGCCGGAACGCCAACAATCCTCTGGTCCGTATGACCCGGGCGGGGCGGGCCTTTGTCAGCAATCCGGCGTATTCATCGGTAACTGCTATTATTGTTGCTCCGGTGGTTATCACAGCCGCAGTGCCTACCCTGCGCTTTCGGTTCCTTCGCAGGCTGCTGCGGGTTAAGAACTTGATCCTGCCCCGGTAAGTTTGCGAAAGGCAATCAGGACTGGAGCGATCAGCAGTACGCCGACCAGCACAATCAGCACCGGCAAAATCCGGGCATGCATACTGACGTTATAGCTGCTGTCGGCAGCAAAAGTAACTTCCCATTGGCGGCCCATGATGTCTATGGTGTCTTTTCGCTCCAGATCAAGCCCGTCCTGCCAATTGGCTGAGTGGTGCAACACCTGCGGTGCACTACGATCGGATACATCGGCAATTTTATAGCGCATATGCGGTTCGGGGTAGGTAAACAGGGCTTTTATAAAGTCCTCGGTTCGAAAGCTGATCATGCTAAACCCGTCCACAGCATCGTTTTTATAAGCCGGCAAAAAAATAGCAAAGCCCTTTTTTCCGCTGCCCAGGGTAAACAGTTCAGTGGCCTGGGGCAAACCGGTCCCTACCGCTGTGTCCATGGCCTGTCGCTGCGGCCGACCGGCGTAGGAGTCAATACCAAACGTGCCCTTGACGTCGTTATTGGTGCTGACATACTGGATAACTGCATAGCGGTCGCGGGTACCGGCCGGGCGAATGGCAAACTTTTTACCGCCAAAGTACGGTTGGGCCTGCATCTGCCGTAGAAAGTCCGACTTCTGGGCGTTGTTGAAAAACCGCAGATAACTCACGGTACTAATGCCCGGGTGCCGGTCAAAGGTGCTTTGGTTACGGAAAAAGGCATTCCATTGTTCCTGGGTCACCTGAGTGGTACTGACTGCGTAGGAACGGCTGCTGTACAGCAGGTCGGCATAGTTGCCCATCCGTTCCAGGATGTGCGTGTCCAGCCGGTCAACCGTCTGATTAAAGCGTTCTCCCGAAAGCTGCTGTACATTGCCGTTTACATACAATGCCGCCCCAATAGCGCTGCTCATTATAAAAAGAATGACGCTCAGAGTCGTCAGTCGAAGGAGTGCAATAATTCTGGCAAGTCTACTCATGTCTACCCCATATAGCATCGCAGCCATTTAGCTTATGCATTGTACGCCCGGGTAACAGGGACTACAATTGCTTCGTAATATGTAATTACAGTTTCATAAATGTTTCTTGATGGCGGCTTGGATGGTGCGTTGTTCGTCGCGCTTTTTGAGGGTTTGACGCTTGTCGTAAAGTTTTTTGCCCCGGCCGGCTGATATGCGGACTTTTATGTAGCGGCCGCCGGTCAGGACTTCCAGCGGGACGATGGTCTGGCCTTGTTGTTTGGCAGCCATAAGTTCAGCAATCTCTTTTCTTTTGGCAAGCAGTTTGCGGCTGCGGGTATGTTCTTCCTCTGGAATCCGAACGGCGTTGTCGCCGGTAATGGTGGCGTTTAAAAGCCACAGCTCGCCGTCTTTTACTACCACATATGCGCCGCGGATGTGGCCATGCCCGCGCCGCAAAGATTTGGTCTCTGCCCCGGTCAAAGAAATTCCCACCAGCAACCCATCGCCCAGGTCATAATCAAACCGGGCTCTCCTGTTGCTGATGCGTTTGGTCTGGTTGGGTTTCTTTTTGCCCATAATACAGCCATTCTAGCGCAAAAAAACACTTATGGCTATAGACTAAACTTTATACTTATGGTATAGTTTATAAAAATTATGACTAAACTTACATCTAGCGTCTTCTTTGCTCCTGAGACGGTGATCGGCATTGACGACCCATTGCTCACCGAAGGTACTGAACTCGTCAATGAACACTTGAATCGACTTGGCGCCCAGTACTTCGTGGATGTTGCTGACACTGCAGAAAAGGATAGATCCGGTTTGCAGGGAGTCGTTGTCGGCCATAGAGCACTCTCCGAAGGTGTTGGTGAGGCGATTATAACTTTGGACGCTCCTTTTGGAAATGGTCCTTGGCCGCATTTGGTTGCCAGGGCTGAAGTAGTATCTGAACTGGCCTTTCGAGAGGGCCTGCGTGACGACGAAGGCAAACCCGTACCCGTGTTCCTGCGAGCCGCACCCAGTGCAACAAGTAGCTTTGGCCTAGAAGAGAGCGGTCTGATGGCAGTGGCTGATGGAGACGCTTCACCTATTGTTCGTGTACAGAATGATGCAGCATCCCGAATGGGTTTTGGAAAAATATATGGTGATGTGAACTGGTCTCAGCCAAGCGCTCATGCGGCTGTTCGTATGACAGATGCCAGTCGAAACTTTGATATTGAGGGCGGTGTGCTGTTGGGTGACCCGCCACACGCTGAGCCAAGTTCTGCTGGTGAGCGTGTTGTTAAATTTGTCCGTGAGGGTATGCGTTTTAATAAAAGCATAAAGGGCGCCGGCATAGATATCTTAAAAGAGCTGATTCATAGCCCAAAGTTTGTGCGTGGCATATGGACGGAGAGAGCGGAAAATAGGGCAATTACGGGAGGCTTCACCCAAGGCTTACTCACTGAAGATCTAAAAGCATTGCGTGAAGCTAACATACCAACGACTGTTGTTCGAGCAGGTGACAGCCTCATCACACCTCACCAACCTACGGTGGATGCGGTGGAGGCCGCGAATAGTCAGGTGTTTGGCTTGCATCCCGTAAGTTTTGTAGAAATCCTGGGCGCCAATCACAGCTACGGCGACTTCTTGGGGCATTTTGGGGTTACGGCTGCAGGAATTGTGGCTGTAAACCACTTTCTCCGGTCGGTTACTCCGCGTTAGTATCCAGGTTCTGTCTTACGGCTTCCCAAGTGCTGGGGTCGTTTAGGGTTTTGAGGCGCCAGTACCACCATTCTCCGCCCCAGAGGTCCAAGGGGTAGAGGTGCGTGGCCTTTCCTGCCGCAAAGTTCTTCTGGATTTGTTTTGGGCCCATGGATTCGTCCTGCTGCTCTGGGGTCATTTCCCAGATGTCTTTTGGTCCCCACGGTTCCATTTGCAGTTCGTGGATGGAACTATGTTTGCGCCACACAATACGGATAAATAGGGCTCGCAACCGGTGGATCCAGGCGGCGTGATAGGTAGTTGTGTACTTGCCCTTGTGAAATCGAATCAGGTAGAACGAAAAGGCCGACATGTCCGGAATTGGCCCAATGATTGGCACGCCCCATGAGGCGCTGGTGCTCATGATGACCGGTCGCGACGGGTCAAGCTGTTTGACAACTGCTAGCTCTTGGCGAAGACGCTTTCGATCAATTTCAATTTTTTCGCCAAAGCTGGTCAGTAATGCCTCATTTTCGAGCTGCCAGCTGATGATAGCCGGATTACCTTTGTAACGCTCAACTACTACCTGGACATAGTTGAGCAAGGCTTTATCGCGTTCTTCTTTGGAGGCACTCCAGGCCCAGTCCGGCCAGTGAAACTCCGGATAGCGGGGCTGCCGGGCACCGAGGCACATGGTAATGACACCGCCCGCTTTTTGTACTTGTTCAACCTGCTTATCCAGGGCGGCAAAGTCAAACCTCCCCTGCTCTTTTTCATGTTCGTTCCAGTAGGACATTAGCCGTACGCGGCGGAATCCGGCGTCTTGCACTAACCAGTCCAGCGCACGAACTGGATCAACCCCAAATTTGCGGCACTGCTTGACGGAAAAGCTGACACCGAACTTTTTTGGATCGATGGTGTTATTCATGGTTTGCGAAGGCTTCTTTGGCAACGTTCCAGAGGCTGGGGTCGCCGTGTTTTACCATGCGCCAGTACCACCACTCTACACCCCAGGTATCTATGGTGCGGATGCCCGTGTCCTTGGCATATTCAAATCGCTTGGCCAGGCGTTTGGCATTTACGGATTTGTCCTGTTCTTCTAGCGAGGCAGTCTTTAGTTGCATGCCATCCGGAATCCACGGTTCGGCCTGCATTTCATGAATAATCAGCGACTTGCCGGAGATGATTTCCCCCAGCCCGCCCAAAAAGCCATAGAACCAGGGCGGATACGGGTATTCAAAGTAGCGGTGGGTAAGGTTCTGGTCCCAGACGCGCTTGTAGACGGCTATGCCAAACTGGTCCGGCGTGGGTTCATGAATAGGTACCCCGCCCCAGTTGTTGCTGCGGGTAATAATAACCGGGTGTTTTGAATCCAGGGATTTCACAAAATTATACTCATCTACCAGCCGTTCGCGGGTGTGGTCCGGGCAATCGCCAAAGATCTTCATAAAGAACTCGTTTTCCAGCTGCCAGCTTTCCAGCGCCGGGCTGTCTTTGTAGCGGTTGATGACTTCACGCATGTAGTCTTTGAGTTTGGGTGCCCATTCGGACATGGGTTTGTCCTCTGCCCACTTTGGCATGTGGCATTCCGGCCAACGCGGCTGGCGCAGGCCAATGGCCAGGCTGACCTTGGCCCCGGCCTGTTCTGCCATGCGGAACTGCCAGTCCAGTTCTTTAAAATCGTACTGGCCGGGCTTAGGTTCGCCTTCCCGCCAATAACTGACCAGCCGCACGCGTTTGGCACCCAGGTCGTAGAGGATGGCATGGAAGGTTTCCTTGGGGTCTATACCTAGATATCTGGTGTAATTGGCAACAAAAGTTACCCCAAACTGCAGCGGTTCGCCGTCGTGCCGGAGGGCGTACCAGCGGGATATGCCATAGGCACCGCCGATGACAATGATTACCAGGGCTATAAAGACACCCAGCAGCTTATGCCATATGTTCTTGTTCCACCACTTTTTTAGAAGCAAAAATACAGGAACAAGCACAAAGGGATGCGCCTTATCCGGGCTTTTTATCCGTGAGTCTTTCTTCTTCATTCTTCTTTTTGTTACTATTCAGGTTGATGCGGACAGCTAAAAAACCATTAACACTATCAATAATTATACCAGCCTACAACGAAGAAGCCCATATTGGCGACTGCCTGCAAGCTATCGCCAAGCAGACCGAACCGCCAGACGAGGTGATAGTAGTGGACAACAACTCTACCGACAAAACAGCAGCAATAACCAAATCCTTTCCTTTCGTACGGCTTATGACTGAAAAAAAACAGGGACTTCGGGCCACCCGCAGCCGGGGGGTAAATGCGGCCAGGGGTGACATCATCGGCCGGATTGACGCCGACACCTACCTTGGACCAGAGTGGTCGGCAACTGCCCGCCGGCTTTTTGCTGATCCAGAAATTATGGGGGCCGTTGGTCCAGCCTATTATCATGACATGCCTTTCAAGCGCTTCTTTTACTTTTGGGACAGATGGATCAGATCAGCACTCTTTGCTATCAATCGTTCAGCAGTGCTGTTTGGCAGTAATATGCTCTTTCGTCGATCAGCCTGGGAGGATGTACGGAGCAGTCTGTGCGTAGAAGGTGAATTTTTTGAGGATTATGACCTGACCATACATTTGGAGGAAAAGGGGTACAAGCTTGTCTATGACCCGCGTCTAAAGGCTGGTGTTTCTGCCCGCCGGCTGGACGATTCACCCCGCGAGTTTCTGCATAACATGAGCTTTCATACAAAAACCTTTGCCCGCCATGGGCAGCGGAGGCTTTTTGCCTCGGTCTGTAGGTATCTCTACATCCTTTTTTATTTCCCTGGCAAGCTCATCCGAAGGTTTTATGACCCCCAATCTCAAAGGTTTTCCCTGAAGAAAGCCAAACAACCTTTCGCCCCGCGTCCCAACTCGAATACCTAGTTTTCGGGATTTGAAGTAAAACCGCCGTATTTATTAGGGGTAGGCTCACAGGTGCTCCAAAGGCCAAGGTTTTGGTTGCGAGCTTCTTGGGCGTGGCCTTTGAATTCTTCCAGCTTGGTAAATGGAAAGCTGGTGTAGGCAAAACCGTAGCCACCACGAATAATCTCTGCCTGAACCAGCCTGCCATCTGGGAGGTAGACATACCGGAGCAAACGGCTGTAGCGGTCACGGTTGTCGCTCAGGGCATCGGCCTCTAACCGGACAGACTGGCTGCCTATGAGCTGCTTGGTAAAAGCGCTAGCTGCCTGACCAAAACATTGCACTGGCTTGCGGGGGTCTTTGGTCTCTGGTGTATCCACGCCGATCATGCGAATGCGTTCTTTTTTACCGTCCATGTCTACGCTGATGGTGTCGCCGTCTTCCACGCTTGCCACTCTGTAGTATCCAGGCGAAACAGTCCCCATTACCTCCGGCGGCGGTGGGTTCTGGCTCAGCATGTAGCCGGCTCCTGCCAGGACGAGTCCTATCAGCAGGCTGAACAGCTTTCTTTTTTGGCGTTTACTCAGCATAAGCAGTATTTTACAGCAACAAGCTCATTTGTTTGGCGAAAGGATGAAGCAGTTTACTATGTGAAGCAAATTGCGGTATAATAAAATCAGAAAATAACAAGAAGGCAAAAATATGTCAGCTCATACTCCATATAACGCAACCTTCCCTGATCCCGCGGAAATGTGTATTGGACTAGCGGATACCGGAGACTGCATAAAAGTTCTAAACATTTACACTAATACCGTCACGGACGTAGGTACGGATCCAGACAGCCCGGATAGTCTTGCAAGCCTTACCTTTATTTCCGCGACTGAGTCCGCAGAACTGGCGGGCGGACCCGTTCCTCGGGAAGTGTGCGAGCAAAGAGAGCTGCCATTACGCGAGTGTGAAGATTATTACTCCCAAGCCTATTTGGATTCGCACGCAGTTGTTCCGTCGGACGGCCCGGAATTGCCGGACAGTGCAAAGGACACAAATACTCTTTCCTGGTTAGGAGGAGGCATCCTGCTTCTGGGTGTCGGCGCAGCGGCGATTATGGCAAGAAAAGCACACACAGATCGGGCCAATGTCTCGGCTTCTTTCCAAGACGACCCTCTAAACTAAAAGGGGTTGTAAGTAGGCGGACGTTACTTTTGTGCCGTCTATGGCTATATACGGTTCGCCGGGACCCGGCTCTTCAATGATGTCGGCAATACGGTCAAACATTTTGTCCGGTGTTTCGCCTGCCGGCCAGAGGCGCTGACGGCTTTCGTGCACGGCCCGGTCCTTTGCCAGGTCCCGTCTGGCTTGTACCCAGAGTAGTTGGGGTACCGCCCTGGTCCGGCGACAGATGTCGTACTTGTCCTTGCGATGCTGGTAGCGGTTAAGGTTGGCGTCGTAGATAACGCTTTTGCCGGCTCTGAGGAGCTCCTCGGTGCGGGCGTCAAGGGTTAAGTACAAGGCGTCATGTTCCAGCTGGCTGAAGGTGGGCTGCGGAAATAGCTCCAGCCGGACTTTGTCTGACGACAAGAGCACTGCGCCGGTCAGTTGGCTGATAACCTCAGCGGCAGTCGTCTTCCCCGCTCCCGGATAGCCAAACAGCATATATAGACTGGGCTTTTGTGGCATAAGCCCAGTCTAGCACGCCGCCGGATTACTTTTTGCCGTTCTTACCCTTGCTGCCGGCTTTAATTTGAATACGCTTGGGTTCTGGCAATTCTTTCAGTGGTACAGTAACTTTCAATATGCCGTTTTCCATATGGGCTTCCACTTTGCCGGCATCAGCCCGATCAGGCAACCGCAGCCGGCGGTAGAAGCTGGATGAACTTTCGCGCATAACGTACTTTTTGTCCTTGTCCTCTTCTTTTTCGCGCTTTTCGGCACGGATTTCCAGGACACCGTTGTCTACACTGACTTCCACGTCTTTGTCTGCAAAGTTGGGCAAGTGCGCCTCAATCAGCAGTTGGTTGCCCTTGGTATATACATCTGTGGTGGCCAACTGCAGGCCTTTGATAGGTGTAAACCAGCTGTCCCGGTCATCGTCAAAAAATTGTTTTTGTAACGCCCGCATTTGGCCAAAAGGATCAAAATTTGTAAGTCCATTCATAAAATACCTCCTTACCACTTACCTTTTTAATCATAAGGGTAATCCCCCATAAAAAATATAAAAAATCAGGCTTTAGCCCGTCAAGCCCTTCTCTGCTATAGGGTCGTACCCTATAGCAGGTTTTAGGGTGATTTTTTAGAAATCGATACCTTTATTAGCCAAGAACTTGTCGTCGAAGTGGTGTTTAATTTTGGTCATGTCGGTGGCTATATCTACATGTTTTAGCAACTTTTCCGGGAAGTCGCGGCCGGTCAGGCAGAGGCTGGTGTTTTTGTGACGTTTGGCAAATAGTTTTTCCAGCTGTTTTTCTGCCAACAGGCCGTCGTGCACGGCATTGTTGATCTCGTCGCAAATGACCAGGTTGTAATTGCCGCTGCTGACACATTCCAGCGCTATGTCGTAGGTGTCTTGTGCTGCCTGTTTGTGTTGATCTTCGGTGATGTGCTGTTCGCTCAGATCGCCAGCCTGGTAAAAGCCTTTGCCGCCTTTGTAAAAAAACAAGTCATCTTCATACATAGGCATAATGTCTCGGATGAAAACGTGTTCCCCCACGCCCCAGTATTTGATGAACTGAATAAATGCTACCTTCCAGCGGTTACCCAGGGCTCGGGCCATGAGCCCCACGGCAGCGCTGGTTTTGCCTTTGCCCTCCCCCGTATAGACAATCACCACGGAATCTTTGGTTTTGTAGTCTTCAAACGCCATAGTATATTCACCCTAGCATAAACCCATGTCCCTACCCGGAAGGGTCTGGTCCTTTTGTCTCTCTTAAGTCTATGATGACGTGCTGCTGCCGATACCTTTTGACGAATTCATTGTATACGGTCCTTAAGGTTTCACCTTTGGTAGTCAGCACCAGATCCATCCTAAGCTGATCTAATTCTAAGGGGGTTAGCCTGTCCTGGTAGGTGTACGCAACATCTCTGAAGGCTTGGGTAACCGGGTCAAACTGCAACTTAAGCTCTTGCCATGTTCGCTCAATGGCAAGAGCGGGGTCGAGTAAGCTCGGACGAGGTACCGGCTCTCCGTCTACGGAAACCAGGGCTGCCAGAAACTTTGCAGTTTTATCACGAACTGCCGCAGAACTTGACCCGGGCGGGGCCTCAACGCTGTCCGGGGCAAGTGCTCTGACGGCATTTACCACGGCACGGACCCGGGTTTCCCGGGTTGGCGTTACGACGCCATTATCTACAAAGTTCTGATTTGTTTCCTGAAACCTGAAGGGGACTCCACTCCAAGGTCCCCGGTGCGCTACGGCCTGGACTACCACCTCGCTTAGTATGGCCGCAGGGTCAAAAAAAGGCCCTTGTGGCCCTTCTGTTTCGTCATGTGGCGTTTGAGTGTCCAGCACCCCCGCAGCACCTTGCTCTGGTAACTCTTCATTCTGTTCCATAGAATTGTCCCCTGGGTACAGTATATATAGTGTATAGGCACCAGCGCAATACGCTAGATGCAATTACTATGCCAGGTTATTTGCAGTAAAGGCTTGATCCAGGCGGGGTTTGTCAAAGCCGATAATTATGGTGCCGTTGACATCAATGATCGGAACGCCCATTTGGCCGGATTTCTGGACAGCCTCATTGGCGGCCGCCGGATCACGCTCTACGTCTTTTTCCTCATAGTCGATGCCCAGTTGACTCATGTACTTTTTGGCCATCTGGCAAAAACCACACCAGGTAGTTGTGTAGATGATAACTTTCATTCTTCATCCTCTTCTACTTCTTCGGCCTGTCGACTGCCCCGGGATCTTTTGATGGTGTATACCAGGGCCGCAGTTATACCGACTACCACAGTCACCCACACCAGGGTGGGGTTAGATTGGTGAGCAGCGGCTTCCATATGGGTTGCATGGTCAATCCCGTTGTGTGCAAAAAGGCGCAGAAGCATATAACTGAATTATACCATTTTACTGTTGCGACACCTTAGCTTCCCTGTTATAATCCGCACTATATGGGAAAAGCCGCCGCCAGGAAGACGACGACTAGATCGAATAAGCCTGGAGATGACATTCAGCAGGCTTTAGATACTTTTAATGCAAGGCAACAGTTTTTTACTGCAGCGCTTACTATGAGCTGGCAGCTTGCCTTGACCGTAGTGATTCCGGTGGTGGCCGGGGTGAAGTTGGACCAAAAGCTTGATACTTCCCCGTCGCTTACCCTGGCAGGGTTTTTTCTGGCGGCATTTGCAGCTTGTACTGTGGTATGGAACACTGTCAAAGGCGTGAATAAACTCCAAGCCGAAGAGGACGCGAAAGGAAGCAAAAGAAAACGTGTTTAGTTTAATGAGACAATTTGCTGCAGAAAGTTCGGGCCCGACGGTCCACATTACGCCTGGCACTCTGTTTGAGGTTGGCGGTTTCACTATCACCAACTCTATGCTGTACGGCTGGATAAGCTCGTTTGTCATTTTGGTGGTTTTTATCCTGGTTGTCCGCAGGGTGAGCTTGCACCCCAAGAGGGGCTTTACACAGTTTTTGGAAATTGGCAGCGATTTTATCACGAATCAAATGACTTCTTCGCTTGGTTCGCGCAAAAAAGCCCTGCAGTACGCGCCGTATTTTGTGACCTTCTTTTTCTTTATTATGTTTTCTAACTGGCTGGGATTGTTGCCCGGCGTGGGTGAGGCATTGACTAAAGATGGCAGTCCGGTTTTCCGTCCCTTTACTGCTGATTTGAACGGCACCCTGGCCGCGGCAGCGGTTGTTATGACCCTGGTACAGTACTTTGCCATCAAAGAGTCCGGGTTCTTCAAACACCTCAGCCACTATTTCAACGGCAGTCTGAAAAATCCGCTGACGCTTTTTTTGGGCGTCTTTGAAATGCTGTCTGAACTTATCCGGGTATTCAGCCTGGCGCTACGACTCTTTTTGAATGTCACTATTGGCGAAGTCATCATTTCGGTGTTCACCTACCTGGGCAGCTTTGCGGCGCCGATCACTTCCCTGCCGTTCGTCATGCTGGAACTGGCGGTAGGCGGACTGCAGGCCTATATATTTGTAATGCTGAGTATGACCTATCTCTCTGTTGCCATTAAACACGGTGAGGACCACGCCGCCGAGGATCATGAAGAGCCTGCGGCAGTCGCAGCCTGAAGAAGATAGCAATCATAAGTTTAAGTAAGTAATCAACGAAGGAGATATAACAAAATGGATACAGAAGTACTCGCCAAAGGCATTATGATGGGTTTTGGAATGCTGGGCCCGGCTATTGGCATTGGCCTGATTGGTTCGTCATTCATGAATGCTGTTGGCCGCAACCCGGAGGCCAGCAAATATTTGGGCCAGATTTTGGTCATCATTGGTATCGTCGAGCTGATGGCGCTGCTGGTATTCGCCTCTCTATTTATCATCTAAGCAAGGAACAATAGTAGTACATGTATTTAGCACTATTTGCAGCAGAAGCGGCCCACGCGGCTGAAGAGGCGGCGGGTCACACCGAAGAAGCCACCGGGCTTGGTGCCTTGGGCGTCAGCGGCTCGGCTTTTCTGATCCAGTTGATTACCTTTGTCTTTGTCTTTCTGCTGCTGAAGAAATTTGCTTTCAAGCCCATCGGCGCCATGCTGGAGAAGCGCCGCCAGACCATTGATGACGGCGTGCGCTTGGGCCAGAAATTGGAGCGTCAGCGAGAAAAGATGGACCAGGAGGCCGCCCGGATTACCCGCGAGGCCCGTCACGAGGCCGACCGCATCATCGCAGGCGGCCACAAAGAAGCCCGGGAAGTCCTGCGTGACGCCGAAAAGGCTTCTAATCGCAAAGCAGAGGCCATGCTGGCAGATGCAGAAGCCCGCATTCACGAAGAAACCGAAGCTGCCAAGCGCAAGCTTGAAAAAGATATAGTGAGTCTGGTGTCAGAAGCCACTGAAGCGATCGTTGGGGAAAAGGTCGACCCCAAAAAAGACGCAGAAATTATTGAAAAAGTCATCCGAAAGCGCAAGTCGTAACATATGATATCCCGTCGCCACCTGGCCGAAGTTATTGGAGAACGCACCTTGCAGGTGCACGATTCTAAGAAATTGGCCAAAGCCGTGGCGGCTTACCTGTTGGATACTCACGACACTGACGATCTGGAGTCCCTCATCCGTGACATCATGGAGTACCGGGCTCAGCATGGGGTGGTTGAGGCAGTGGCGGTTAGCGCTCATGACCTGAGTGATGATGTCATCCGCGATCTGGAGGCAATCCTAAAGAAGGAACACCCCAAGGCCAAGTCAGTGCATATTATTAGCCGCAAGGATCCATCGGTGGTCGGCGGTGTCCGGTTGCAGATGGCCAATGAACAGCTGGATTTGACGATCAAGGATAGACTGGATGCGTTTAAGCGCCTGACGGCGAACATTAAGGAATAAAGTACAAAATTATGAGCTCCATGGACAATATCTCCATCAAAGAATTATCAGAAGACATCCGCGCGGCTATTACCCAGCTAAAGTCCCGGCCGGAAATAGAAAACGTTGGTGTGGTAACGCGTGTTGGTGACGGCGTGGCCTGGATTTACGGCCTGACCACCTGCGGCTACTCGGAAATGATAGAGCTAGAGGCTACTGACGGCGTAGCAGTAACGGCTTTTGCCTTTAATCTGGGTGAGGACGAGATCGGCGCGGTGCTGCTGGGTGATGACGTTGTCGTCAAAGCCGGTGCCAAGGCAAAGCTGACTGGCAAGGTGCTGGAAGTGCCAGTAGGTCCAGAGCTCGTCGGCCGTGTGGTCAACCCGCTTGGCCAGCCGTTGGACGGCAAGGGTGCAATCAAAACCACCCGGACCAGCCGTGTGGAACGCCCCGCCCCCGGCGTGCTGGACCGCAAGAGCGTGCATGAACCACTTATGACAGGCATCACTGCCATAGACGCCATGGTGCCGATTGGCCGCGGCCAGCGAGAGTTGCTGATTGGTGACCGTCAGACCGGTAAAACAGCCGTGGCGGTAGATACCATGATCAACCAGCACCGCCAGGAAACCGGCGTCATTAATATATATGTAGCCATTGGCCAGAAACTGAGCAAAGTCGCACGTTTGGTAGAGCGCCTCAAGCGCGAAGGCGTCATGGACCAGACCATTGTGGTTGCGACGTCTGCCGCCGACCCGGCCAGTTTACAGTACCTGGCCCCCTATGCCGGTTCAGCCATGGGTGAATATTTCCGCGATAACAAACAACACTCCCTGATCATCTATGACGATCTGTCCAAGCATGCCGCCGCCTATCGACAAATGTCCCTCCTGCTGCGCCGCCCACCCGGGCGAGAGGCCTATCCGGGTGATGTCTTTTACCTGCACTCACGCCTGCTGGAACGGGCAGCCAAATTGTCTGACGACCTGGGGGCCGGTTCCCTGACTGCCCTGCCAATCATCGAAACCCAGGCGGGTGATATTAGTGCCTACATCCCGACCAACGTGATTTCCATTACCGACGGTCAGATTTTCTTCGAGACTAACCTGTTCTACCAGGGTATTCGCCCAGCTATTTCTGTTGGCCTGTCTGTGTCCCGTGTGGGTGGCAATGCCCAGACCAGGGCTGTCAAAAGCGTGTCCAAGGGTCTGCGTGTAGACCTGGCCCAGTTCCGCGAACTAGCTGCCTTTAGCCAGTTCTCTACCGACTTGGATGCTGACACCCGCCAGCGCATTGAACGCGGCCAGCGGTTGACCGAACTGCTCAAACAACCGCAGTTCAGCCCCCTCAGCGTCTGGGAAATGTACGCGGTACTGTACGCAGCTATCGAAGGGGCATTCGACAAAGTACCACTCGATAAGGTCAAAACAGCAGAGGCCAACCTGCTGCGCGAACTCAAGAACGAACAAAAGAAACTGGTTGCTAATCTGAACAAAGGTGACGCTCCTGACGACGAAGGTAAGAAAACCATCCTGGACACCGCCCAAAAAGTAGCCGCCAGCTATATTCATGAAGAACCAGTTAAGGATATGAAAGCAAAGGCAAATAAGTAATCGTGACAAGTCCCATGCAACCACCAGCTGAAAATTGGCGGGAAGATCCTCGCATTCAGACTTACAGAGCGGGTATGGAAGAATACTTTGCCGTTATGCCGGACGACAAATTAGCCACGCAGCTCGGGGCCATCCTTGAGGTAAGCTTGGTGGAGTCGGGCGCAATAGAAAACGATCTTACGCATAATCAGGGTAATGTCGGCCATGTACTCGGGCTGTTGCTTGACGGGAGTTTGACATCTGACCCAGACCCAACGCTTACTTCTACCAGAACTCTGATTGGCAGAGAGGTCTGTCTGGCTGAGTTTATGCAGCGAATTATCGACGGCCAGGCTGGAGATATTGATGGCTAATACGATTACGCTGAAGCGACGAATTGGTTCAGTCAAGAACACTCGGCAGATTACTAAGGCCATGGAATTGGTGGCGGCTAGTAAAATGCGCCGGGCGCAGGAATTTGCTCAGCGTTCACGGAATTATCGCATTGCAGCCTATTCCCTGCTGACCCGCCTCAGCAAGATTACAGATGTAGAAGACCATCCGCTGTTTACCAGGCGTGACATACAGCGTGCTTTGTATGTGGTTGTCACCAGTAACCAGGGTTTGGCCGGCGCATATGACACCAATGTTTTAAAAAGCCTAACCCGAGCCATCCGTGAGGACCAGGCCAAAGGTGTGAGCGCCAAGGTCATAACCATCGGCAAAAAAGGTGCCAACTTTGTCCGCACCCTGGAGGGCGTAGAGCTATTGGCTGTTTACAACGACATTGGCGATCAGCCGGATGCCAATGACCTGCGGCCACTGCTGAATACCATTACAGAACAGTATGCTGAAGGATTCGTGGACGAGGTCAAGCTGCTTTATACCGAGTTCAAGTCCAACCTTGTCCAGATTGCTTCTGCCCTGCAGGTGTTGCCGGCCAGTTTTGAGGAAACCGACGAAGACGCCCATAGCCTGGATAATGTCACGCTGGAACCTTCGCCCAAAGAAGTGCTGGACAGCGTGGCACTGCGGCTGATTGAGGTCCAGATCTGGCAGGCTATCCTGGAGAGCTTTGCATCAGAACAATCCATGCGCATGATGGCCATGAAAAATGCCACCGACAACGCATCCGATTTGATAGACGACCTGACCCTGGCCTTTAACACCGCCCGCCAGGCAGCAATCACCCAGGAACTGGCAGAAATAACCGGCGGCGCGGAGGCCATCAAGTGAATAAGATTCCAGACTCAGAAAGAGTAACCGTGGCGTTATCTGTCCCCCGTTCAGATGATGGGAGTGTCATGGAGAGCTGGACGGGCTATGTACCGAATCGCTTTGGTATCGACGTCATGCCACTTGACAATCCTCCGTACCCCACCTCGGACGATCTTCGCCTATGGCATGAGGTCATGGAGGGAGATGATATACATGCTCTGGTGGTTGCAGTGTACAACGCCAACCCTATAGTACGCCGTGAAAAACTTAACGACAGACAGCAGAGGGTCGTCGATCGTTTCCCGGAGTTATCTACAGTAGGTCCGCACACCCCACGATACGACTCCCCCCTCCCATGGGATGTGGGCAACATTAGTCACGTCAGAGAAGTAGGCGAGAAGCCAGTGTTTACCCAAACAGACCCGTTGCAGGTCAAGTCTTTTGAAACTGCCCACCCTAATCCTAGTCGGCGTGTTGCAATGACTCCAGCCATTAGAGAATTGTTCGAAATCAAGCACGTCATTTATGTTGGCAGGGATATAGCAAAAATCAAAGAGGAGTTATTGTATCCATGATGCCGGAAGTAGCAGAAATAACCGGCGGCGCGGAGGCTATAAAATGACCGAAGGAACTGATGGACTGAATTTAGGCCAAAGTCCTATTGGCGATCGTGAAGTCCAGCCCTGGATAGAGGCTTTTGGTTCGGACGATCGGGCAGCCTACGAAGGTGCTATGGTGGCGAGGTTTGAAGAACACAGAGTTGATGCTACCAGTATCCTTGAGAATGCCTTAGCTGAAGATCGAGTAATGACGCCCGAGGCATTAGACTGGGCAGCCTTGCAAATTGCCCGTGAGATTGTAGTTTCATACGAACAAGGCATTCAGATGGCGGTAGAGAATAGAACAGATGTTGAGGCCGAGAGAGTAATGCGCAATTTTACTGGTAACTGGGGTGGATAGGAAAAAATAATGGAATGGAAAAACCCTTTCAAACTATGGACTCAGCAAAGCGAATTTGAGCTGGATCTTGGCCGCCGCTTGAAAGAGAGGTCCCTTGACAACTTGGGGCGAGAGGATGGTGATCAATGATTAAGATGAATGCGATGAGTATGGAGGCAATTCAAAAATGACGTCTTCCTCTGACTACGAGCTGAGCCAAACTGCGATCACACTTGGTGAGATATACTTCCATGACATTACCAGTGCAGATCCAGCTGCCAGAGGCTTCACGCCGGCGCAGCTTGAAATCGCAAAAGGATGGATAGTAAGCGGTATCGATGAGGCGTTAGAGACGGGCCGTGGTATGGGATGCGGTCATCCCGATATGACCCAGCCTTTTGATGACCCAGAGTTTGCGGATGAAACGTCAGGACTTATACAGGCCGGGCAAATACAAGAAATCGACGCTTTTCACAGAGGATTCGAAGCAGCAATAGATACATTAGGAGAGGATACTTAAGAAGATGGCAACAACAAAGGAAAAGGTTACAGGTAAGATCAGTCAGATTGTAGGCGTGGTGGTGGATGTGGATTTCCCCAAGGACCACCTGCCGGCGATTTATAATGCGCTGGAAACAGAACTGGATGGCAAAAAGCTGGTGTTTGAGGTGGCTCAGCACCTCAGCGAATCATCGGTTCGGGCGATTGCCCTCGGCTCTACCGATGGCCTGGAAAGAGGTGCTGAAATTATCGATACTGGCGACTCTATCAGCGTACCGATTGGCGACGAAACGTTGGGGCGTATGTTTAACGTAACCGGCGAGCCGATTGACGGCAAGGGCGGCACATTCAAAAACAAGTCCCCTATCCACAGGTCCCCGCCACCGCTTATCGATCAATCCGGTACTGTTGAAATCCTAGAGACCGGCCTGAAGGTCATCGATCTCATCGCTCCCATTACCAAGGGTGGTAAGGTTGGTTTGTTCGGTGGCGCCGGCGTGGGCAAGACCGTGCTGATCACCGAGCTCATCAACAACATCGCCAAATTCCATAGCGGCTACTCCGTCTTTGCTGGTGTAGGTGAGCGTACCCGCGAAGGCAACGACCTCTACCGCGAAATGGCAGAGTCCGGCACTTTGGACAAGACTTCCCTGGTCTTTGGCCAGATGAACGAACCGCCGGGTGCGCGTCTGCGCGTGGGTCTGAGCGGGCTGACCATCGCCGAAGGCTTTCGCGACAAAGGCAGCGACGTGCTCCTGTTTATTGACAACATTTTCCGTTTTACGCAGGCTGGCGCTGAAGTATCTGCCCTGCTGGGCCGGCTGCCTTCTGCAGTGGGCTATCAGCCTAACCTGGCCCAGGAGATGGGACAGCTGCAAGAGCGTATTACCTCTACGCGTAAGGGTTCGATCACCTCTGTCCAAGCCGTGTATGTGCCTGCCGATGACTTTACCGACCCAGCGCCTGCCACAACCTTTGCCCACCTGGACTCTACCATTGTGCTCAGCCGCGCCCTGACAGAATTGGGCCTCTATCCCGCCGTTGACCCATTGGACTCCAACTCTACCATTTTGGATGCCGAGGTTGTGGGCGACGAACACTACCAAGTAGCGCGCGAAGTGCAACGAGTGTTGCAGCGCTACAAGGACCTGCAGGACATCATCGCTATCCTGGGCATGGATGAATTGTCTGACGAGGACAAGCTGACGGTAGCTAGGGCTCGGCGCATCCAGCGTTTCCTGACCCAGCCGTTCTTTGTGGCCGAAGTCTTTACCGGCATCCCCGGCAAATACGTTTCGTTGCAAGACACTATAGCCGGCTTCCGCGAAATCCTGGACGGCAAACACGACGACAAACCAGAATCAGCGTTCTATATGAAGGGCGACATTAGCGAAGTTAAAGCATAGCTTTAACGAAGTTAGGAGTGCGAAGAGTGGAGTCAGAAGAAAAACCCGGTAAGCTGGATTCGTTTGAAAAGCTACTTGCCTGGCAGGCTGCCCGGGAGCTGGCGAAGCAAACCTATATATTGACTCGTCAATTTCCTAAAGACGAGCAGTTCGCGCTGACAAACCAAATGCGTCGTGCAGCCAGCTCCGTATCGGCCAATATAGCAGAAGGTTTTAGCCGGCAAACCATTGCTGATAAACTTCATTTTTATACCATTGCCGCCGGATCGCTAACTGAACTTCAGAGCTTTATGTACATTGCCCTTGACGTGGGCTATATAAACGAAGATGCAAGGCTTCTCCTATATAGTCAAAGCGTAAAAGGTCATAAATTATTAATCGGTCTCATAAAATCTACAAGGAATCGCAAATGATCGCACTCCTCACTCCTCACTCCTCACTTCCTAATTTTAAAGGAATCACAAAGTGATTCGTTTAAAATTAGAGACTATCAGTGGTACTAAATTTGACGATGATGTCTACGAGGTGCAGCTGCCTACTATGGCCGGCCAGATTGGTGTATTGCCCGGCCATATGCCGCTGATTAGTGTGGCCACGCATGGGGTTATAAAAGTTCGTCGCAAGGCTACTGACCCGGATGACTTCATGGAACTGTTTGCCACCAACGGCGGGGTCATAGAGGTATCCGATAATATTTTGTCTGTACTGGTGGACGAAGCCGACCATGAAACGGATATTGATGAAGCAGAGGCCAAAAAAGCTTACGAACTAGCCCAAAAAATGAAAGCCGAGGCCAAAGACCAGGTGTCCCTGGAACACGCCCAAAGCCTGATGGACCGCCAAGCCGTCCGCTTACAGGTAGCCGGTTTGAAACGCAGACATCGAAGATAGTGAACTGGAGGACGCTTCCTAGCGTCAACGAAAAAGCCAAAACATAGACATCAGCTTTCTTGGCTCAGGCGCCGCCGCCGCGGAATATAAAAATCGCGGCTTGCATCAGCGTTTGCGTAGGCGTATACTCTGTTTCGGAACGCTGCAAAATATAAAGTTTTTGCCGGGCGTTTTTCTTTTTGCGACCGGTACAGTACAGAGTGCGAACCACTAAGGAGCAAGCTAAGCATGCGAGTTGTTCAGAATTTTTTTCCTGATCTAGTCGGGTATTCAAAACCGAAACTTATTAAGGACCTCAGCGCAGGCTTAACGGTGGGCATAGTAGCCCTGCCGCTTTCGCTTGCCCTCGCAATCGCAGCAGGTGTAGAGCCGGTTATCGGTCTGTACACCGCAGGAATAGCCGGCCTTTTGGCCGGCCTTTTTGCAGGTTCGGCTTACAGCGTTTCGGGCCCTGCCGCTGCTATGGTGCCGGTCCTTGTGGCAACCGTGAATCAGTTCGGCGCGAAAAACCTGCCGATGATTACTATGCTTGCCGGGCTCTTTTTGATCCTATTCGGCCTCATTGGCGTCGGAAAGCTGATCGTCAGGATACCGGAGAGCGTAGTGCTGGGCTTTACGGCCGGTGTGGCCATAGTGATATTTTTTGGTCAGCTTAATGCCTTTTTTGGCCTGTCGGGGCTGGAAGCGCACACCCACTTTCATGAAAAAACCCTGGAAACGCTCAAGCACGTCGGTGTTTTGCACCTGCCGACCCTGGTGCTTGGCGTGTTGTCGGTTGGTATTATTGTGAGCGCAAACAAGCTCAAACCAATTGCTAAAATTCCGTCTACACTGCTGGCAGTGGCGGTAGCGACGCTGCTGTGCAAATTTGTTCCGTATTTTCAGCCTGTCAAAACGCTTTCTAACGCCTACGGTCCTATTGCCGAGGGATTGCCGCGGCTTGTGAGCAACCTGCCGACGTTTGAAGGTGCTTTTATTGTGCCTGCTCTCAAAATTGCGTTTTTGATCGCCATTGAGAGTCTTTTGTGTGCCCTGGTGGCCGATAGAATAACCAAGACAAAGCACCGCCCCGGCCAGGAACTTACGGCGCAAGGAATCGCAAATATCGGTTCCTTTTTATTTGGTGGCATCCCTGCCACTGCAGTCATTGCCCGCACGGGTACGGCAATCAAGAGTCACGCTGTTTCCAGAGTTACAACCATTATCCACGCCCTGACGGTACTGGTCTTTTTGGCGTTGCTTGCGCCGGTGGCTAACACCATACCGCTGACGGCTCTCAGCGCGGTCCTGCTGGTCACTGCAATCCGCATCAGCGAATACAAGGAAGTATCACGTGCTATCAAGAGTCATGCCGCAGACTTTGATATAACCTTGCTTGTCACTTTGGTACTAACTGTAATAACTGATCTGACAATTGGTGTGAGCGTGGGAGTGGCTGCCTATGTGCTGCGCCGGGTTGTTTTCCACAGACTGGCTGAATCCCGCCGGGCGCTGGTATCTGACTTTGCTGATGACCAGGAAGATTTGGTTGAGCCGGCTCGTATTGGCACTAAATCAAAGGCTTTGGCAAAAAAATTCTTTGGTTCTTTCTTGTGAAGTTCATCCCCGGGTAGGTTCTACAAATTTCCAGTGGGATGCCGGTTTTTTAGAAACTTAGGCCAGCAGGTATTTTATGAATGCCCGAACGCCGGTTGCACTGGCCGGGTAGCCAGAGATATCCGGCAGGTCCAGGTTATGAATGCGCTGCCAGACGTTCAGCAGCAGTCTTTTGAAGTCGTCATATTCTTTTTGGTCGAACCTTAGCTCCAGTGGTGGCGCGGATTCACCGTTCGGCAGCGGTTCGATGAATTCCAGCGCCGCGCTGTTGACCTTATAACCCTTGAATGTCCGCGACGTTTCGATCAGCAGGTTGTAAAAATATAGCTGCTGTTTGTAGTTGATATGCTTGCCGTCGCTGCCCCATTTGGCGCTTGGGCTTCCGCTTTTGAAATCGATGATGCGCACGGTTTTGTCGGCCTGGTTGACTTCCAGGCGGTCCATTTTGCCGGTCAATACTGCCTGGTCGAACACGCAGCCTTCACGGCGGAAATCAAATTCTACCTCGGCAGGGCGGCGCAGTCTTTCGCCGTTTTTGGCAAGATAAGTCCGCAGGGCGCGTTTGCCCCGCTCAGTGAAAGCTTTTCTATCAACGTCTGACAAAAAGCCGCGCTCCATCCGGGCTTCAAAAATGCCAATGGCTTGGTCTATGCTGATTCCCCGGCCATCCTTCCAGGATTTTTGGTACTGCTCCAGCGCCCGGTGCACGGCGTCGCCGTAAACGCTGTCGGCGGTCGGGGCTTTCGGAAAGCGTAGCAGCGGACCAAGCAGGAAGTCCATTGGTCCGGAATATTCAACGTTAGTGAACGTATTCAAGTGGGTCGGGCTCATGACGTAGCGCTCAAGCCGTTCGCCCAGCAGGCTCTTGAGCGTCGGCGTCAGTTCGGTGTGGCGGCTATGCCACAGTGTGTCGACGTCGTTCTGCAGCTGTTCGGGCTCGCGGTCGGTCATGAATATGCGGTTTGCGCCATCCGGCAATACGCCGCTGTAATGCTGGTCGTTTTCTTCGAATTCCTGCAGGTATTTGACGGCTTGGGTCTTTTTGCCTGACTCGGACTGGGCGTGGCTGGTCAGTACAAGACCGTGTTTGGCGCGGGTTACAGCCACGAACAGCAGCCGGCGCAGCGTGTCCTCGGTGGAGGCATCGTGCCGGATGTGCTTCAGATTGGCTGGGATGGACAGCTTGTTGCTACCGCCCTTGGCGGTGCTGCCCCACACATCGTCCTGCAAATTGGTAAGGTATACGTGCTCGTATTCCAGGCCCTTGGCCTTGTAAACGGTTTGCAGCTGCACGGACGATTCGGCCTGAGCGATCGGGTGGGTGTTGATGAGCGGCTGCTCGGCTTCCTGGTAAGTCTCATACAAATCCAGCAGACTGTCTATATCAAGGCGGTGATCTTCCCTTGCCTGCTGTTCGCGCAGCTGGGCGCGGATGACGGAAAGGTGCGAAATAGCCTCGTAAAACTGAAGCGACGAATCCTTAAGTGCTGAATCGGAAAAATAAAACTGCTTCAACGGCGAGGTGTAGCTGGCGTGGTCGTACTGCAGCGGTTTTGCACCGGTAAGATAATCGAGTGTCAATTCTAAACCGTAAGTTTCGTTGTTGGTGCCCAGACGCAACAGGAACTTGACTTGCTCGGCCGTGCGCGGCAGCGATACTGTGCGTTCGACCCAGCGTTTGGTATCTTCCTGGTGCTGGCGGGCGTGGTCCCAGTTTAGCTGCCAGATTGTTTCGATCGGAATCTGCCAGAAATCCAGGCTCAGAACCCTCGGCAGCAGCTGGTCCATAAGGGAGTGGTCGCCTCTGGCTGTGGCGCGCAAAAGCTCGCACATCAGCAGGATTGTCTGCACGACGGGTGTTTCAAAGATGTTTTCGCGCTTTTCGTAGGTGACCGGGATGCCCCGTTTGTTTAAAAACGGTACGAGCGTTTCCAGGACGGCATGCTTAGGCGCCAGTACGGCGATTTCGTGCGCTGGCACGCCATTCTCAATCTGCTCTGCGATCTGATCGGCGATCCAGCCGTTTTCAGCAGCGGCCGAAGTGAACTCGTGCCGGGCTATAGTCGCGTTGTCAGGCAGGTCGCTTGCTGCGGCTTCAATGTTTTTGGTGACACCGTCAAGCGAATGATGTATGCGCGATTCTATCTGCTCCGCAATGTTGTGGGCGACGTGCAGGATGTCGTGGTGCGAGCGGTAGTTCTGGACCAGATTTATGACCTCTACGTCCCGGAAAGCGGCTAAAAACTGGATCATATTGCCGATGTCGGCACCCTGAAAAGCAAAGATACCCTGGTCGTCGTCGCCGACGGCCATGATGTTCGGGCGGCCTTCGTGAACCGGATGGTCGGCCAGCGTCCGCACGAGTTCAAATTGGACGGCATTAGTGTCCTGGAATTCGTCCAGCAGGATGTACTGGTACTGTTCCTGCAGGTTGAACTTGAGCTCCGGCTTTTCCTGCAGGGCTTTTAATGTGCGCAGAATCATATCGTTGAAATCATATTGGCCGGTTGATTCAAGTATTTCCTGGTACTTTTCATAAATCGTCGCCAGCGACAGCAGTCGATCGTTGACGGCCGGATTGGTGAAGCACCACCGGTCAGTATCGTCCTTTTGCAGCCAGCTGTTCTTCCAGGCGGTCAACGGTTTTGTGGAGTTGGCTTCGGCAGAAGATTCCAGCGCACGGTCCAGCTCTTTCAGGGCCGCGTCGGCCAGTTCGCCCTGGGCCGATGCCAGCTCATTCCGGAAGCCCGTAAACAGTTGCTGCGCCGCCCCGGCTTTGCCGGGCATGCGTGTATGAGGCGACATCAGGTCATGGATGCGCGGCGACAGTTCCAGGCAAACCCGGGCGTTATCCTTGGCGATGGCACGCATCTTCTCTGGGTCTATGTTGGCCTGCTTCAGATCCGATATGGTCGATACGACACTTTTCAGGTAATACCGTGCTCCGCGCAGCGGGTCGGTGAATGGTAGTCCGTAAACTATGCTTTTGACGATTTCCAGTTGGCCCAGGTCGTTGATTGGCCGCTCCATGCGAGTATCTGCTCCTGTCAGGAGGTCGACGGTTTCAAAAAAATCAGGATTGGCGCGGATGATGTCGCTGGCGAAGCTGTGGTATGTATTTATATGTACACCGTAGGCGTCTTCACCGATCATGCTCCGCAGGCGTTCGCGCATGTTCAGCGCCGCCGCTTCGGTGAAAGTAAGGCAGAGTATGCTGCTGGGTAACGAGTCTGTCAGCTTCAAAATGTTGGCTACGCGGGCACTGAGCAGCTGTGTTTTTCCTGTGCCGGGACCGGCAATGACCAATAGCGGACCCTCCGTGGCGTCCACGGCTTTTTTCTGCATGGCGTTGAGCCGTTTGTACTCCCTGGCAAAATCTGACATCACGCTTATTGTACCCTATTACCCGTTTGTGCCAGCTCTGAGTTTGACCCACCTCACTTTCCGCCCCAAAGAGACGTTCCGCGCGGAAACCGCTCCCACTTTTTTTGGGGCGGACTCCGGCTTCACGTTACGTCAGCCTCTTTGGAGGCAAAAAGTGAGGGTGGGTCAAACCCGAACCCTGCCGGCAGGACTTATTGCACAGGACGCTTCCAGGGGTTATGCTTTAGATAACATATATAACATATTAACAGGGGGTCCAGAAGATGGGTACGGTTAAAAAGCTGGAGGATAAGCTGGAGGCGTTTTTTAAGGGTGCGCCGCCCCTGCCGGACAGCAGCCGGGAGGCGTTAGCGGGCGTCTGGCCCTGGATTGCGCTGGTCTTTGGCATGTTGCAGCTTTTTGGTGCCTGGGCGCTTTGGAACCTGGTGCGGGCCGCAGAATCTGTGTTTGAGTACGGTTCGTTTTACGTTAATTACCCTGCGGCGGTCAGCAGTTCGGACAAATCGATCATTTATGTAGGTATAGGGGTGCTGGTGGCGGACGCCGTTATCCTGCTGATGGCCTACCCGGAACTGAAGAAGCGAAGCAGGCGTGGCTGGCACCTGCTGTTTCTGGGGGCGCTGATTAATGCCGCCTACTCTGTACTTAGTCTCTTTATCCATGGTCGCGGGGCGGGTACGTTTGTTTTTAGTCTGATTGGTTCAGCAGTAGGGTTTTATTTGCTCTTTCAGGTTCGCGGGAAGTACGGTTCAGTGAAGTCTTCAAGGACCTCCAGGGGCAAGAAGACCTGAACAGAGTAGTCTTATGCTTTTGGAGAGACCCAGGGAAACTTTGGGGGTTGGAATATTTTTGTATCTAAACTAATATAAAATAGCTTACAATAGTACGGCGCAAACACAGTAACCTATATTCTATGGATGATTATCTTAATTTCTTAAAGAATTTCCGGACCAAACGTTTCAAAAAAGGCGAGATTATTCTGGTACAAGGAGAAGTGCCAGAATGTGCCTACGCCGTCAAGAGCGGCATTGTCAAAACATATAACCTGACCCTGGCTGGCGAGGAAAAGCCCATAGGCTTTGACCTGGACACAGAAATCTTCCCCTTGGCGTGGGCCTTTGGCAAGGTCAACCACGTACAGTTCTATTACGAGGCATTTACGGAAACAGCTGTCTACTGCATACCGACGGCAGAGCTCCAGAAGTTCTTTGCTTCCCACGGCAGAGCGCGGGCCTTTCTGCTGGACCAGTTAATCAGTGCCCACATGCACACGCAACTGCGCATTAATGCCCTGGAACAATCAAAAGCCTCACAGAAGGTCCTCAACACCATACATTTCCTTTGTCTTCGATTCGGAGTAGAGCAGCGGAAGAACGTCGTTCAGATACGCCTGCCCCTTACACAGCAGGATCTGGCTAACTTTATAGGCCTGACGCGTGAAACAACGGGTATCGAACTAAAAAAACTCCACCAAAAAGGTGTTTTAAGCTACAAAAAACAAAACTATGTCGTGCGTACAGACAAGCTGGATGGTTTGCTGGATGAAGATTATGGGCTGGGCATTGTTTTTAAAAAGGCAGCCATACAAATAGTAGGGTCGCCTAAAAAGTCACCTTGATTTCTAGGTAGTCATTTCTTTTTTGAACTGCCGCCACTTGCGTGCATTTAGCAGTTCGGCTTTTAGCTGGGTGCCGTCGTCCGGGTAGAGGTCGTCAAAGCTTAGGTCCCTGAGCCTTGTTGGTGTTGATAGAACTTTGGACTTTTTCATATCCGCACTTCCTCCTTATACTTGACTGCAGACCCATGGTAGCCGCCAAACCCGGGCGAAAGCTGTAAGTTTTTTCACTTGGCGAAGCCTTAGAGCCTGTTCAAGATATCCTTCGAGCGAACGAGCTATTTAAGAATTCATGCGTTTTTTTTGGGGGGGTCGCGTGTGATCGGAACATTTACTTTAAAAGCTTAAACTGTCCACAGATTGTTGTAGAATGTTTATCTTTTTCTTTTTACGGCTGACTTTCCTTGAGTACTGCTAAAACTCGTCCCTGGTCATGGCACTGGCAGGCTTTTTAGGCTTGTTCATGCCTTCAGTATAGCTATTCGGTGACTTCTTCGAGGGCTTTAGCTGCGGCCTGTGAGTACGCTTCAGGGTTGAGTTGGTAGACTCCAAAGTTCACGACTTCGTTGGTGTGCTCTACGGTTACAAGGTGACTGCGCGGAAAGAATGACGGGCATGCTTTAAGGTCGGTAGTGAGCAACCCGACCTTGACGTGACGATACTGGTACAGGCAAGCAGCAAGCAAGAAATCAGTATAGGACTTATTATTTGAGTCGGCCTTCGCCATTACTATATGAAAGTCCGGTATAGAGTTAAGAAAATTCATGGAGTTTACTGATTCCACCATATTTTTCAGAAAGTCAGTTCGCTTGGCATACTCAGTAGCACTATTTGAACCCCGTGTATACTCGAACAAAACCGAGGGAATGGTTGTAAACGCACAGTCTGCCTGGTTGTTTAGGTCGACCAGAAAGTTGAAGAAGCTCTCGTTTTTTGAGGCATAGATAAAAACGTTCGTATCTAAAAAGATATGGTAGTCTTTAAGCTCCTGCCGTATGAGGGGTGGGTAGAGTGTCGTCATTTATGGTCTCTCCGGCTCGCTTGGCTTTTTCCCACACTGTCTTTTTATCAATCTTGGTAACTTTATCGGTGACTTTAACCCCATCAGCAATGGTGATCTTAATTGCCTTGCCACGTAGTTCTTTGATAATTTTTTCTTGTTCTTGTGTACTCATGTATGATTGCCCCGATTACTAGTATAGGCGACTATCCCTTTGCCACAAGTAATTAACCGCAAACGGCTTATGGTTTCAGAGGTGGGCATCATTACCCACACTCATGGGATGAGTGCCTTTTTCAGGGTGTGATGTCTATAAGTTAAAGTGTGCTGCCGTATCAATACTGGTTAGGTATCGGCTTTGGTATGGAGCGCCACTGTCAGCAGAAGCACAAGCAGGAAAAGCGCCGTACCGTACAAGCCTATTGTCGCGTACAGCTGGACCTTGTAGCCTTCGTTGAAGTAATCAACAAAGTATTTTATTGCCGCCAGCGAATAGCCGGTCGCACTGAGTACTGCCGTAGCCCACAAAGCGCTGCGACTGCGAAGAGCTGCAGAAACGGCAATCGGCAGGCTGTAAAGGGCGACTGCAGGGCTGGCCATGCCACGGTCGCTATACACCAGGAGTGAGGTAAAAATGATATCTCCAAAAACGAGTGCGGCGATCAACCATTTCTGAAAAGCAGAACTATCCTGTTTGATGCGGGCAAAATACCAAACCGCGGTAACCAGGACGGTCATGGCGGCGGTAAGCTTCCAGCGCTGCAATACAGCTGCCGGTGCAATCAGTTGCGAGGCGTCATGCACAACAATAGTTCCCGCAAACAGCAGGATAAGCAGGAAGTGAATAAGGGCAAGTTGGACAATAGGAGGTTGCGGGCTGCGTTTTCTGGCCATTTATAGTAGTACTGTAGAGTACCCCTTATGCTTTTTCAAGGCGGCGTCTCTATCTCTGCGCCTGCGTGTCTGTCAGAATGACGGCCAGATTATGCTCTTTAAAAAAGCTCCCTCTTTGCAGAGGGAGCTTAGGGGTTGGGTTATCAGGGCTTACCCGAAGAAATAGTTAATGACGACATTGATGACATTGTTGTCACCGTTGACGTCCAGATCTACTTCGGTGTTTATCTCCTGATGGTTGTTATTGTTGCCGCCATAGCCGGGAGTAGCTACTGGTTTGGCGGATGTTGCACCGGCAAAGCCGACTGCGCTCACCACGGCTGCCGATGCGAGGCCAGCGAATCCTAGAACTATTTTCTTGGATCGCTTTTCTTTAGGTACTTTTCCAGACATTAGACGCATTGGCCCTCCTTATACTTTTAGTGACCGTATCATTTTATCAAAGGGGTTTTCTCTGACGGACCTCTGTTATACCTCTATCTCACCTCAGTTAAGGGAGCTAATAGGAGATATTTTACAATTCTTAAACTTTATGAAATGGGTTCTATGAGATTCCATCTAAGGATAAGAGGTTCTTAGGCATTGTGAATTTCACGGCCCAAAGAAATTGCGCCAATGGCCAGTAACAGGAACGCGTATATCGCAAAAGCCCCTGCCAGTACGGTGTCGGCACGAAGACTGGCAACCAGCACGACGGCCAGCGCCATGACGGCCAACGTAAAGCTTGTCCGGCTTTCTAGGCGCATAACCAGCGCAGCCACACCGTACAGGCCAATAACAACCTGGCCAATAACAGCGTACCTGGAAAAGAGGCCCAGAAGCAGCAGCACAATCACGGCTGTTGCCTGCAGCATGAGGCGCAGGACAGTGCGAAAAGAATGTCGCTTGCGGCTTGGCTTGGCTTTGTGCCGGGCGGGAGCCTGGGGTTGCGGCTTGGCGTGAACGGGTGGGGCCGGTGTCTCAACGGGCCAGGACCGTTGTGATCCGAGCGGTTGGAGGTGAGGAAGCGGCGGAGTCCGCCTTTGCTTTGGGCGGGTTCCGGTACGCGGCCGTAAAATACCATCTACTGATGCACGTGGTCGTGGTTGCGGTGTCCCGGGGTGTATATTTGACATCGTGCTCTTTCCTCAGAATTTATCCCATAGTTTATTCCGATATAATTTTAGCGTAGTAGTTTGGGATATGACATACAGGTCTTTCTGATCATCCATATAGTGATATTTTTCAGCATCGGATTCATTCGCCAATAAGATGTATTTAATGTTATGGGCGGCCAGCTGCCGCCCAAGGTCCTGACGACCTGATGCGTCTGCCAGAACCCTGCCAACACTCCTTATGCTGGCTGTAGACGAGGTAGTAGAAGCACCGCGAAATTCTGGATCGTCACTGCTTAAAATGGGCTTGTCAAAAAACTTCATGGCCGGGTTGGCAATGGTGCGTCCAGAAAAATTGAACGGCATATACAGGTGCCACGGCACAAAAAGTACCTGAAAATTGCTGGTATCCTGGTTCAGCCTTTGGTTTACGACAAACCAGTCTTTGGGGTAGTGACGGGGAGCCAGCTGCCCCGCAAACCCCCACACCATGGTGGGAGTAATGGCAAGCGGTAAGACGAGGACTGCGCCCATGATGGCGCTGGCGGCTGTCCCGCCAAACCGTTTTTCGGTCCGCTGCAAAAGAGCAGCCACACCAGCGCCCCCAAAAATAGCGTAAGCCAAAGCAAGGAGACCGGTAAACTTGTGTGGTTCACGATACCCGCCAAGCAGCGGCAGACCAGCCAACCAGCCACTCAGGCCGCCGACGGCCAGGAAGACCGCGATGGCTGCACCAGCGCCCAGTACGGCTGTTTCCAGGTGCTGGCCCTGGCGCCAAAACCTGATGCCGCCGGTGATAGCCAGCACCCAGAGTACAAGTATAAGAAGCCCCCAGGCAGGCATGCGTTCTTGCGGCAAGTCATAGAGGGCGCGATCCTCGGCCCAAAAACCCTGCAGCCGCACGGCATTTCCCAGCCGGCCGATGGCATGACCGCCGGCAGTGACAAAAGCCTGATGATCCCCTGTTCCAAAGCCTTCTATAGTCCGCGCGGTCTGGTTATGGCCGAGCACGAGCGGCACGAGCCAGTAGCTACTGAGAATCATAGCTACCCCCAACCCGCCCAGACTGTACATGCAGAGCTTTTTCACTGTCGCGCTATGCTGACGATTCTGCCATAACGCCCCGCCCAGACCAATACAGCCCAGGAGGGCGATAAGGCCGACGCTATGCACGGAAACTATACTTATCAGCACTGCCCAGAGCACGACTGTCAACGTAGTTTTTTTAGCCGGATTTGTTAAAAACTGCAGCCAGGCGTTTGCGAAAAAGGGCAAAAGTGCATAGCCCAACAGTACCGAATATTGCCCGGCCATAAACCGCGAATAAGTGTACGGGTTAATCATGTAAAAGATACCGGCAAAATATGCGGCCGCACTGTTTGCTGCTTCTGTACGGACCTCTGTACGGACTTTTGCATGGATGAGCTCAAACAGCCGGTGGGCACCAAATCCGGAAAAGACCAGAATACTGAAAAGCATCAGTTTTTGAACGATGTCGCTTGGTACTAGCTTGCCCAGGATGGCCAGGCCGGTGTGCAAAAGATAGCTGCTGCTTACGCTACCTGGCACTTGCAGGTCAGGCACAAAAACCATATCCAAGGTTAGGATATATCCCCTGTCCAGTAGCGGCAGCAAGATGACCAGAGCAACCAGGCTATAGATGATGAGTGTTGACTTTTTTACATGTCTCATGGCCGTCTGAAGTGATAGCCTCTCTGCTGCAGGGTACCCCAGAGGGCAAACACGACGTAAATCAGGCAGCCGGCAAAGGTGAGGCCGCTGATCAGGAGTCCAAGGTAGAACCAACGCTGGGGGGTGAATTCACTTACCAGTTCCATGTCATATGACCCGTCAGCATTTTTGGTGCAGCCTGCCCTGCCCTGCTGCCCGCATACTTCAGCCGGGTCGACGTACCAGGCGTTCATGGATCCGTTGACGCGCAGGTGGTTTTTTTCTGCCACGGCCCTGACTGGACTAAACGGCAGCCAGGAGGCTGCTTTGTCCGCCAGGGCCAGGCGCCACTTGGTGCTGTAAGATTCTTTGGTAACCAGGTAAAAAGGCGTCGTGGCGCCGCGTATGTGTACGGTACTTTTGGTAGGGTTAAGGACCCGGTAGGCTACGTGTGAAGGTTTTTGCATCTCCGCGGCTGGCCGCTGGACAAAATAGAATCTGTTTTGGACGTCTGGAACAGCCAGTAACCGGAAGTTGTCGTAATGAGCTGTGCCGGCGACTACGCCGGGGGTGTCCGGATAGGCCTGGACAAGCAGCCGCAGCGCTGTGCTGGATTTGGGCACTGCAAAGGTGCTGGTGAATGGCAGCCACTGTTTGGGCGGGCCTTTTAGCCGACTGCTGAGGATGGTGCGATTTGGTTTGTTGAGCATCAGGGCGTATCCGGCGTGCTGGCCGCTGTCGCTCTGGTAGTCAAAATCCAGCAAATAATTACCAGGTTTGACAGGTACAGCCGCAGGGCCGCTGCAGGCTATGTGGTTTTTGGACCACAGCTGCAAGGACTGGTTTCCGTCGCTTTTGGCTGACTGGTCCGTGCCCATTCCAATGTCCGCTTTGTCGTCGACAGCATAGCAATCCCCGACCTCCCGCTGCCAGGCCCCCTCCTCCAGCGACGGATTGGGGAGGAGGTTCTGGTAGGTGTAAGTGCTGTCGGTATAGGTAACACTAATCGTGTCCTCACCGGAAGGAATATTTATGGGGATTGGCTGGAAAGTGTTGCCGGCCGGTAAGGCCTTGTAGCCATTCTGGGGCGCGGCATTGAATGACAGCTGCCGCCCGCCCGGATCATAACGGAAATAAAGCGGCTGATTCGTGCCACGGATGTATACCTGGGTGCGATCACCGGCTGTCAGCCCGGCAGAGGCGGTTAGTGTCTTTTCCTGGATGTTGCCCGGTGCAAGTTTCTGGTAGGGGTCAATGAGCTTGATAATGGGGCTCGTAACGGGAGGATTCTGTGCCTCTTTTTCCGTCGGGTCGTCTATGAAGTCGAAAGGTTCCCCAAACGCGTTTTGGGCAAAAGCCTGTTTGTGCTCCAACTGCTCTGCTGGCGTGGAAAAAAGTGACCGCGAAGTGTATATGTAGGTGCGCGGCTGGCGATTGGCGTACAGCTGGAACATATTGTCGGCATAGGTATCTTCCAGCTGAAAGTCATAGCTCTGCTTGAGCAGCTCCCGCAGGGAATTTTGACAATCCAGCACGTAGTTATAACTGTCCAGGTTGATGGTGGAAACGTTGTCAGGCCTGATTTGTTTCAGCTGAACGTCCTTGGATACCAGCACTTGTTTGAGCTCGGTCCGGATGCGCCGGTTAGCCATGTCGGTAGAGGCACATTTGTCATTGCTGATGAGTAAAATGTTTTCGTGATTGAACGGTTTTTGCTGCAGGCCCGCAAAATGCGTGACACGGCGCGGTACCAGCAGCTTGGCCCCGACTTCTGCCAGTAAGTAGGCGTTCATGAGCAAGAATACGATGATCAGCCCGCCATACAGCAATCGCCGGGTACGTTTGATTTCCAGATATGACAGTAGGATTACAAGCATCGTGACCAGGGTCAAGGGGATGTACAGCTGCCATTTCAGCGGCGACCTGAAGGCCCAGCCGCCTGGCAGTTTGATGAGGAATTTTATAAGCCGGTCAACATTCCACACAGTCACGGTGGCTAGTAAAATAAGCGCCAAAAAGGCGGTGAGCGACAAGGTGACCCGCCGCCGGTCGGCATCGCTCAACTTCTTTTCCACCAGCAGATAGACGCCAAACAGCAACATATAAAAGGCAATAATCCCCGCAAAGTAGATGCCGGTATACAGCCCGCCGTAATAAGCAAAATCTATCACCACGTCCTTGGACAGCGAAAAACCGGTCAGCAGGTCCCGCGTGCTGAGTATTTCCACCATGGCCGTATAATCGGTTGGTGAGGCGGCGGCACTGTCGTTGATGATGTCTTTACTCAGCGTGCGCATGCTGGCCATAGGCAATAAAAAGTAGGCGCTTAGCAACAGTCCAATGACGCCAAACGCTACAAAAGTCCACCGCCTGGCCCACAGCCAGGGTTTGTTTTCCCAGGCCAGGTAGAGGAAGTAGCCGCCGGATGCTGCGCCATTCACAATAAAGGTAAACGGGTGAATAAGCGAAATGTTCAGGCAGATGATCCAAAGCAAAAGGTAGCGCAGCTTTTTCTTCATAAAAATGTAGCGCACAGCAACCAGACTAACGGGCAGCATGGCGGCGGCCACGATGAGCCCGGTCTTGGCAAGGTTGCCCAGCGTTACCGGGTTAAGGGTGTAAAACAATGCTCCCAGACATCTGATAGCTTTGTTTTGTATGCGCAAAAACCTGGCCGCAAAGAAATAGAAGGCCGCAAATAGTAAGGCTAACGAAGAAAAAATAAAGAAGTAGCTTACGACTAAGTTGTTGCCTCCCAGCATAAAGACGACCAGTTCCGGCAGCCGCCCCGGCATTTTTATAATGCCGTCAGGATTGGGTGTGCCCGTACGGAACGACCACATGAACAACTGTTTGTAGAAATAGTACGGCCAGGTGAATGGAAAGCTGAAGTCACCGTGAGATAGGAATAAACTCACTAGTTGCTCCTGTAAAAGGCATCTATGAACTTTTGGATGTCGGCTTGTTGTAAGCCTACTGCCGGCAAGGCTTTGCGCGGGTCCTTGATCTGCTTCAGTAGTTCGGCTACTTTGTTGTCATAGACAATCGGCAGAAAGGGTACGTCGTTGAGGTGCGCGGTAATGATGATGTGATACTGGGGGCCAATGAGCGCCAGGTTTTTACGGTGCCTGCGGAAAAAGTAAAACAACGCCATTGGGTTGAAATCCAGGTCAAAAATCTGCAGATCAGGAGATTCTTTTTGCCAATTTGTAAGCAGCTGGAACCCATCCGGGCGGACCTGGCGCGGTACGAGCAGTCCGGCTATGCTGGGTTTATCCTGATTTTGACTCAGGCAGCGCCCAATCAGGTCGTAGTATCCTTCTAGTTTTCTCAGCGTATAAAAGAGCGTTTTGCCCCGTACCGGAAATTTTGTATTCAGTCTGTCCACATCTTTGGCGTAGGCGGCTTCATCTATCCGGTCTGCATACCAGGCTATATCCCGGCTGAGGTGCGTGTTTTTTTTATTGACTTTCTGGAAGTTAGCCAGCGTTTCTTTGTCCCGCGCCAAAACGACGTTGGCTGCCCTGCCCGCCAACCAGGCTCCGACATGGCCAAGTCGCGACGTGGACTGATAATAGCCGATGCCCAGCAGGTAAACCTTTTTGCCCAAAAACCAGCGGCTCACAAACAGGAGGATGCTCATGAGCAGCACATTAAAGTTAAAATCCCTGCCCCACAGTCCGCCGCCGCCAACCAGAATGTTTTTACTTTTCAGGACAGCCCGAAGCAGTGTTTTTTTGTCGTGCATGTTGCAAAGCGTGTAGCCAAAATCATGGTGGAAAGTCTTATAGGTTTTAGGATCCTGGTAGGTAATCGTGACCTCCTGGACGTCACGTGCTGTGAGTAAATTTGCTAACACCTCCATCAGAAACTCATCGCCATAGTTCCCACCGCCGTAGTAACCCAGTAGCAGGCTGTGGTCTAGTTTGCGCTGATTATGTAGCTTATCAAGGAGGTCGGTCAGTTCTGTCACTCGTACCTACCTTCTTTCAACGCTTGTGTTACTTCTTGCAAAGATTGGGCGGCATTCGCATGGCTGGTTTGGTAGGCGGCGGCTATATCGGCTGTAGTTTGACCGTAGTTTTTGGCTATAGTCCGGGCGGCCCGGAAGATGCTGCCCGCGCCAAACTTTTCACTGATATTTATACCGAACCGGCTCAGCCCAAGATCCTGCATCACGCCAGTGACTTTGACGTCGTATTCCAGCGCTACCACCGGAATACCCAGGATTACAGAGAGGATAAGCGCATGAAGACGCTCGCCAATAAAAAGGTCTGTCTGGTCAATGACACTGGCCAGATCCTTGATGGATTCGGGCTTGGCAAGCTCGAACAAAACATCCGGTGCTGATTGGCGCACCAGGCTGCGGAGTTCCTGAAGGGCTTGCTGGTCGTTATTATTGCTGACATCAAACTGCATAGGCAGGCCAATAAACTGGAGCCGTGGATGTGCCTTATACAAGCGGAGGACATCGGCAGCGAGGCTGTTCATAAAATAGTGCCAGTTGTCGTTGTTGCTGATGTTGCGGCACAGGCTGATGCCGACTTTTTGCAAATCTGTGACGTCCTTTATGGATCGCCGCTGGCGGGTTTTAGACAGGCCAAAGTACGGGCGATCAACCGAAAAAACAGCGTCGCTGGATAGTAAGTGCGGAGTAGTTACCTGTATTTCACCTAACGTCTGAAACGATCCGCTATCGCGTACGGTGGTCAGCCGTGCCCGCTGAACAATAGCTTTTGTCAGCTGCTTGCCCTGGCTGGATTCCAGCGGGCCGATGCCTATATTGCACAGGTAGATTGGCTTGCCCAGCAGCTTGGCGGCTTTGGTGATGGTATCTATCATACCTAGCGTGGCGTAGCGGCTGCCGCCGTAGGCGGTGTAGAGCTCCTTCAAAATATTACCGCCGCCAAACACCACGGCATCGGCCCGAAAAAGGTAGCCCAGGAGTTTGAGTTTGTCGGTCCTGGTGTTAAACACCTGGACGTCTTTTCGTTTTAAATATTCGGCGGTCAGTTTTGGTTCGTAGGAATTTATATAAAACTTATCTACAACCGGACTAAGCTGGTGCACAAAGACATGCAGCATGAGTTCATCACCCCAGTTTTTTTGTCCGTGGGTGCCCAGGAAAAGGATCTTCATCGGGCATCCTCCCTTTTGGCGGCCAGCATGCTGAGTGCACCCGTCCCGAACTCGCAGGTTTTCATGAACAGCATGCCCATGCCTTGGATTGGGTTACGAAAGAGCTTGGCCGGGCGGGACAAATACAGTTTGTAGTAGTTCAAAACACTGGCTGCTGGTTTTTGATGAGTCGGGCTGGACCGGTAATACTGTAAAAAGCCTTTGTTATAGTAAAACCTTTTTTTGAGTGCGGTGCGCAGCCGGATCCGGCCCTCGTTATGGAAGATATATTCCGGAATGCGGGCAATGCTGGTCAGGGCAGCTATACGGTTGGTAAGGTCCCAGTCCTCGGCCCCGGTTTGAGATTCGTTGTAGCCCCCTGCCTGCTCAAACAGTTTTTTGTCAAAGAAACGGGCCGCTTCTATGCTGTCGACTCCAACATAAAATGACCTTTCCAGCCGCTTACACTGTGCCCAGAATCCCTGCCCAAAAGACTCTTCTGGAATAATAGCAGCTTGTGTATCCGGGTTGAGCTGAACGGCTTCGACGCACTGGGCGACAACTTTGGCCTCCAGTTCCATGTCAGAGTCAATGATCAGTACATACTGGCCTTTGGCTTTGGCTACAGCGTAGTTGCGCTGGGCAGAACGTTCTGGCCCCCTGTCAAAAACGTGCGGCGTATAGGTGCGGGCAATGGTTTTGGTTTCGTCAGTGGACTGGTTGTCTATTGTGATAAGTTCAACGAGTTTGTAGGTTTGTTCTGTGATGGAGCGCAGGCATGCGTTGAGCGTGGCCTGATTGTTGCGGGTGGTAACAATGACGGAAACAAGGGGGTGTTTCGATAAGTTCATATGGTTGCTCCTACGACATGCATAAAGTCTTTGTAGCTTTGATCAAAGGTGATGGACTTACTCCAATCCCAGGCGGCTTTCTGCAGTCGTTGGTAGTGTTTGGGGTCGGCCAGGAGCTCAATGATGCCCTGGGCCAGCGCCTTGGGCGCGGCCATAGTCACCAGGCCTGTCTGATTATGGCGAACACTGTCGCGCAGCCCATCAACGTCATAGACCACAGCTGGCGTACCCTGGCTGGCAGCCTCGGTCACAATCAACCCCCACCCTTCTTTAACGGAAGTTACGGTGATGAGGTGGCTGCGTTGCATCAGTTCCTTTTTTTCTGCCCGGCTGACGCGGCCGAGGTATGCAATATCAGCCGCAAAGGGGCTGGCAGCAATGCGTCGCAGTACTTTCTGGCCGTACGGGCCGGTAGAAAGTCCGGCAATCTTCATCTGTAGATCCGGCAATATTTTTTTAGCATGTTCAAAAGCTTCGATTTGGTGCAGGGTGCGCTTCATGGCCCGCATAGCGCCCAAGGACAGGACAGTTGGCCTGGTGTATTTTTGTATACCCGCAATGTCTGGCAGCGGTTCAATCTCCAGCCCCTCGGAAATGATATGTGTGCGATCAGGGTTAAACCCATGGCGGGCCAGGTCCGCGCGAGTACTCTCCGACACGGTCAGAACCGGTACACGTGCCAGGCTTAGCAGCCGGCTGGCGGCAGGTTCCAGTACATAGTGGCCCAGGTAACTAAGCGGTGCTTTACTTTCATAAAACCAGACTTTGCGCTCCAGTTGGTGGTAGAACAAAAAGCGTTGGGCTTTCGATTCCATAAGGACACTAAAATACGGCGCCGCATTGACTTCCTCTATGATGACGTCAAACTGGCCGCGCAAATGACGCCAGAAGTACCGGGCAGCCTGAAGAGGGTGCAGGTAGCGGTTGTTGCCAATCCGGACGGTAGTGACACCTTCGACATCTTCCCGGGCAAGAGCATCGCCGTAACCGCAAGTCAGCATGGTGACCTGGTGCCCGTCAGCCACCAGCCGTTTGGTGAGTTCGCGGCAAACCACTTCTGCCCCGCCTGCCTCCGGATGAAACTGGTCTTTCCAGGTGAGCCACAGGATTTTCATTGAACCCATTTCATCCAGTTTTACTCTATTCCCTCCACCGCTTCGCCAAGCTTTCCAAGTCGCTCCGGCTCAGAAAGTGGTTCAGAGGTGTCTTGCTGGGACCGGGGAATTAACTGCACTTCATCTGCATTTTCAGTCCGTACAACGTAAAGCGGCCGGTTGATAACCTCGGCATGGATGTGTGCAATGTACAGCGACATCAGACCCAGACAGGCCAACACGACGCCAACCAAAAAAATGATCATCATCGCCAGAAAGGCTGTGCCTGTTGGGTACAAGTGAAGCGGATCACCCAGGAGGAATCGTTCCGCGAACATAAAAATACTTGCCGGAATGGTAATAGTCAGAATGAGGATTCCTAAGTATCCCGCCATCTTGAGCGGCACCAGGCTGTAGGCGGTAAAACTGTTCATGGCCAGTGCGATAAGCTTGCGAAAGCTGTAGGTGGGTGTGCCGTTTAAGCGTTCTGCCTGATCGAAGTAGACATAGTCGCGCTGAAACCCCAGCCAGTCAATCAGCCCGCGGGTAATGCGGTTGCGTTCGGTCAGGTGATTGTACTTGTCTACGACCTTGCGGTCCAATAGCCGGTAGTCGGTGGCGTGAGGTGTGATCTTGGTATGGCCAATGGTCTGCATAATCCGGTAAAAGCAATGTGCGCCAAAACTGCGCAGCCGGCTCATCTTGCGCGAGGCAAAAACGCCCACTACAACCTCCGCGCCATCGCGCCACTTTTCCAGGAACTGTCCCAAAATGCTGGGCGGCATTTGCAGGTCGGCATCCATAAGGGTGACGGCATCGCCCCTGGAGGCATGCAGCCCGGCTGCCATAGCAGCCTCCTTGCCAAAGTTGCGGGCCAGCTGAATTAAACGCACGTTTTTATGGGCCTTAGCCAGTCGGGCCAGTACGCGCGGTGAATCGTCGCTGCTTCCGTCGTCTACAAAGATCAGTTCAAACCGATACGGCAACAGGTTGGTATGCTTGGTCAGTTCTTTGTAAAGCAGCGGCAGATTGGCCGCCTCGTTATATACCGGCACGATGATTGAAATTAACTGTTGATTCATTGGAGGACTCCCACTCTTAAAACATTACGGCGGGTCCAGGCCAGCCACAGGCTGAGCAGGACCAGAATAGTTAGGCTGCCATACAGCAGGCTATCAACAACAGCTTGGAGTGAGTGATGCGAATAGTGCATCCAGATATAAGTGATGGCCGTACCCGCGACCATAACGATTCCTGCAGGGTAATACCGAAGGGCCATATAGTAGGTGACGATGAGATTCAGCACCGATATAATAAAGATCGCCACGCTCAGCCGGGGCAGTAAGTGGGCGTAGGTTTGGTACGACTCACCCATTAAAATACCAACTACCATTTTTGGCACCGCACAAAAAACGGCCAGAACGCTGCCGCCGATGGCCAGCAGAAGTACAAGTGACTTGATCAGTATTCGTCGATTCTCTGCCGCCGATTGCTGCAAGCGAATGGACGGCATCAGCACCTGGGCAATAGACGCTGTCAAAAAAAACAAAATGCGGGCTACGGTCGCAACGCCGGCATACAGCCCGGCAGTCTGAACATCAAAATAATGCTTAACTACCACAATATCCACGCTATACAGCACTGTTACGGCCAACGACCCGGCTAACACTAACAGTGCGTATTTAAGCTCTGGCCGAATCAGCCGCATATCCGGCATGCGCCACAGCCGGCCGCGCAGGGATTCGGTGAAACCATAGCGCCGGGCATAGCGCGCCGCATAAGTAAAGGCAAGCAGTTGAGCAAGTACTATCCCAAAAAGCGCGCCAGCCGTGCTCAGCCCAATTGCTACCAATGCCACTGACAAAATAAGCTTACTGCCCGCCCCTACGATAAAGGCCAAAGAATTGCGGCTAAACTGCTTCTTACCCCGCAGATAGGCGGTACGAAAAGTAAATGGTACCGTTACTACAACGGCCAGCGCCAGCAGGCTGAACGGCAGCGGCGAACCAAACTGGAAGTAGCTCTGCAGCCACGGGCCTAAAATAACAGAAGCTGCCAGCAGCACGCCGCTGATTAAAAGCGCCAGCTTTTCCAGCTCCAGGTTAATCCGGTTGCGCTGAACCTCATCCTTCATGTTGGCAATAATGTTGATTGACACCAGTGCCAGCACCGACAGAAATATTCCAATTTGCAGGAACAGGGAAACAAGGGTCTGTACCTCGCCAAAAGCCGTAGGCTGCATTAACCGGCCCAGCACCGGATAGTACAGATAATTCAGGGCTCCAATCAGTAAAGAGCCCGAAAAATAGATGGCATTGTGCCGCAAAAAATCATTAGCTCTCAAACGCTCTACTAAAGGCATGCGCAGAGTTTAGCATCATGAAGCGATGTTTGTTTGTAAGTAATTTTACATTCAGCTCATTGCTTTTAAACAAATACCAATCCCTATGTTTTAGGTGGTGTCGACGGTGGGAATGAAATTGGTGGTTGTTGCTGCGGAGGCGGGGTGGGAGCCGGCTGATCTTGCAGGTCTGGTAAATCCAGCAGAATTTTTGTTCCGGGGCCGGCCTGGCCGCTGAGGATTTTTTGGGCCACGGCGTCTTCTACGGTGCGCTGAATGACACGGCGCATGGGGCGGGAGCCAAACTGCGGGTCATAGCCCTGCCGGACCAGACTATCCAGCGCGGCCTGGGTCAGTTGTACACTGACGTTTTGGTTAGCCAGGTTACGGTTAACCTCTGCCAGCATCAGCAGCGCTACCTGTCCTAATTCTTGCTGATTGAGCGGCCTGAACAGTACGACTTCATCAAAACGGTTGACCAGTTCCGGACGAAAGACGCCGCTGGCTATGAGTTTGTCGATAAGCGGCCGTTCAAACTCCTCCAGCGGCTGGTTTTTGGTAATGCGTTCAATGATGTCATTGGCTCCGGCATTGGAGGTCACAATGATAATCGCGTTGCGGAAACTGGCTGGTTGGCCGTTGATGTCAGTTAATTGCCCTTCGTCCAGCAGCTGTAGCAGCAGGTTAAGCACGCTACTGTGCGCCTTTTCAATCTCGTCCAACAGTACCACAGAGAAAGGTTGTTTGCGGATGGCCAACAACAGGCTTTCCGATTGGCTGCCGTCCGACAGCATGCGGCTGACATCGCCTGGCTGCTGGTACTCGCTCATGTCCAGGCGGATCATGTTCTTTTCATCGCCAAAGTAGGTTGCGGCCAGGGACTTGGCTAGCTCTGTTTTTCCCACGCCGGTAGGCCCGAGAAACAGAAAGCTACCGATCGGCCGTTTAGTGTTGCCCACCCCTGCCCTGGCCCGCCTGAGGGCACTTGCCACAACGGTAACTGCCCTAGTTTGGTTGATCATGCGTTCATGTATACGGTCCTCCAGGTGCAGGAGTGTATCGGCTTCCTCGCCCTGGACGCCGCCGACTTTTACGCCCAGCGTGCTTTCGACAGTACGTTGCACGCTCACGGCGGTGAGGACCGTATTGTCGGCGTAGGAGGTGGCTTGCTCTAACAGGCTGATGGCCTTGCCTGGATAAGCCATATTCTGCACATACTGTCCGCTTAACCGGTAGGCTTCGCGGACGGCCTCGTAGGTGATGACTGTCCTGGTGCGGTGTTCTATCCCTAGGGCGCTGTCTTCTACGATTTTAAGGACTTCTGCCTGGGGTGGCTCTGGCAGGACGACGGGTGTGAGTGCTGCTGCTAATGCGGGATTAGAAACTTTGAGCCGCTGGAAGTCGGTCGTATTAAAGGCGCAGATCAGCTTCAGCCGGCGGTTCTGCAGCACCGGCAACAGGATTTGCGACAGATCAAAGGATCCGACGCCTTGCTGGAAAAACAGCTGGGCCTCGTCCAAAAAGACAATCATATTGCCGGCCTGCATAGCCTCGCCAAACAGCATCAGCATAGTCCGTTCCAGATCCTGCTTGGCAGCGGACAATATAACTGACGCATTCAGCGCTACGACCTGGTGGTCTTGAATGCTGCCAACGGATTTATCCTGCAGCAGCCGTTCAGCCAGGGCATAGACTGCAGAGGTTTTGCCTATACCGGTGTTACCAACTATAGCTATGCCTCCGCTCGCCTGGTTGAGGCTGTTGATCATGGCGTCTATGGAGCTGCTGCGCGACATAAAGTGGGCATGGCCAGCGCCGCCCTGTACTTGCGCGCTTATATTAGTGCTGAAGCGTTCCAGGTTGGGCGTAAAGCCAAAGGCCCAATCCCGACCAATCCCGCCAAAATACGGTTTGGGCAGCTGTTGGTAGGCCAACACGCGGCTGAGCCAATCAAAGACCTGGAGGGTATCCTCCGGCCGGATGTTTTGTGTGGTAAGGAACTCAGTGAGCTCGGGTGACGACAGAATCAGGGCGGTCGTAACGGTCCCGGCACTGAGCGAATTGGGGTCATGGGCAGATTGCAATTTGCGGGCCAGCTGCCAGACCTGGTCCATGTCTGCTTCACGGTCACTTAGCACTGTTTCAACCAGCTTTGGATCCAGCTGCAAGCGGTTGGTGATGAATATCTCTTGCCAGTGGCCAGTCAGGCCACCCCAGGCACTGCGCGGTGTCACCGGGTTTTTGAGCTTGGCCAGAAAGTCAGCGTCCAACAGGTCGTCTACGCTGTTGCCGGGGTTCTTTGGCGGTAATTTGACCAGTTCAGTCTTGAACCACACCACCCACATGAGTGCATACAGCGCTGCGGCCAGCGTCAGATACCCAAGCTTGTTCTTTTCCAGGAGCAACAGATACAGAGCAGTCAGGCCGCCTAAGACTCCAACGGATGCATACGCCAGGTATCCGGCCTTTTTAAGGCGCAGAGCCAACCGGGCCTTTTTAGCCCGTACGCTGCCAAGGTTTAAGGACGTGCCGTTCATCCCGTTACAACCCACTTCCCTTCCAGCCATTGAATAACGGTTGAACACGCCTGCATGGTTCGTATGTATAGATACAGTTTGTAGGTCTTTTGGGTTGTAACGGGATTCATCCGGCAATTCCCCTGAAAAGGCTGAATATAATCAACAGCGGCACCAGTGGCCAGGCTACAACAATGGCGGTACTAAGCAGTACGCTGCCGGCAATCATCACCAGCGCCGCAATCAGCACAAACAGGCGGACAACAAAGCCAACGGTGCGGGACACAAGGTTGTCCATCATGGCATGCATCTTGGCGTCAAAAGATTTGCCGGTGTACTGGATGCGTTTCCACGGGGCAAAAAGTGTTTTGAGCAAAGTACCTGCTGAAAAGGCGTGGGCGACGTTCGCCGTGCGGGTGTTTATCCGCTTGAACGCCAGAATCCACCCTGGGCCATACCACCAGCGCAGCAGCTCGATAATCATAAGGTTATTGTAACAGGTTTAGCACTCGCCAGCCCACGTCCGCTGACCCACATGCACTTTAAAATTCACCCCCGTTCCTGTCATGCCGCACTAGATGCGGCATCCAGTCCATTTAAGGAGTCAATTTTTGCCACTGGATTCTGAATCAATACCCAGTCAAGCTGAGCACATGGCCCAGGATGACAAAGTGCACGTGGGTCAGCCCATGTCCGTCAGGATGGGAGCTTAGGCCTTAGAACCCATTCCAAATCTCCAATTCTGTCCCAAAACCGCCCATTCCGGCGTCAATTCGCCCTAATTTCACGGCCGTAACTATGGCTACGCCAGTGAAATCAAAACAAATTGTCGCTCGAAATGGATCACTTTTGGTATCAGAAGCGAGATTCGGAATGGGTTCTTAGAGCTAACCCAATCCTCCCTGTCGGCCAAAACTGAAGGTCTACCAAAATCAAGGCAGCTGCTTCAGTTTTGCTTATAACAGGGAGAATTGGATTAGCTCTTAGTCGCGAACCTTACTGCTGTCCCGCTGGCTGTAACCATCAGCATGCTGCCTTGGCCAAGGGTTTGGTAATCCAGCTCTATTCCAATCACGCCATTTGCATTCAGTTTTTTAGCCTGCTCCTCAAGCTCTTTGAGGGCAATTTCCCGGGCTTTGGTGAGCTCCTTCTCGTAGGCAGTTGAGCGTCCGCCAACTACATCCCGTATACCGGCCAAAAGGTCCTTCAAAATATTTGCGCCCAATATTGCTTGGCCAGAGACAATCCCAACATATTCCCTGACTTTTGTGTCCTGAACAGTGTGTGTGGTGGTGAGTAGCATCCATGGCCTCCTTTTTACATCCTCATTACAGCCCACTGTGCGTCACTTTTCAAGTTTGATACCTTTCGCTGTACTCTAAAAGTGTCCGGCCGGACACTTTTAGAGTACAAATTTTTTTGTCTTTATGGGTGATGGCCGGGAGGTGCATGGTATCCAAAATCTGGGAGGGAAAACGATAACCTCTATTAGAAAAGTGTCGAAAGACCCAGAAGTGCCCAATATGTTTATAGCCCCTGGCAAAAGAGCTATTTATGCATGCATCTGGCCCTATGGGTGCGAGACCGGACACGAATCTGTCGGTCACGATCCAAGGAACTGGTGATCGCCCTCCCGGAGCCAGAGTCTTGCTGTGGTCTGGGGAGAATGCAGTGAGGATTGTGTTAGACGAAGGGGTACGTAACTTGGCTGAGTGCAGAGGGTGATCGGTTGCTGAATGTCCTGGGCGTAGATCTTGACATCGATCCATATGCTTCCGGCGGGGCTGCGCTTACTGCCACGGAGCAGCGTCAGGAGATTTCAGGGGAATTGGCAAACGTGTTGGGTCACGAAGGTGGCAAAAGGTTGGATCTTCGGCTAACGGCTTCCGGGATCTATGCCGCCATGAAAAAGCAAAGAATTGATTTGCCGGAGGAGTTGGTGTTTGGCACGGACCTATAACCCCAGCGAATAAATTGGCAGTTAGCCTTAGCGCGGAGCTGGATTCGGGGGCACGGTATTGCCGAGAGCCAGTTGAATAAGCATGTCCTGTGACGCGTGGGTAAGCGGGCCATGCTCGCGGCAGGACCAGCTAAGCGAAAGGCTATTAGAAAATTCTCCATCGGGCTTTACGGCAAAGGCTCCCCCGACAGCATCTTCCTCAAAGCCATCCGCGTAGCCTAGGGGTAAGTTTGTACCTGGACTCGCTGCCATAATCATGACCTTCATATCGTTGTCGGGTACGCCGCCCACTACCCGATCGACATATCGCCGTATGCTAACAGTTAACCCCTCCAGGGTAAAACGCAGCGTATCTATCTTGGCGTTTGCGGCAGACATAGGTCTGTCGTGCTCTTGAACAGCACCAGGTATGTCGGTGCCAGGCTGTAGCATGGCTTCTAGTTGGCTATAAAGATTCCCTTCAGGGGCCTGGTCTTCGGATTTCCTCATGATATGTGATACTAGCACGATGTGTATAGGCACCGAAATACTGCACTTTTATCATCCGATAACTGGTCGGAGTAAGAGGAAAAGATTCGGAGTTGGTTCTAAGTGTGACCAATATGATACTCTAAGGTCTAAAAAGGTAAACAAGGCAAGAAGATGAGTCCAGAAATAGCACCAACACTCGTGACGTGGGGTGAGTTTTCAAGACCAAGTATGATTAAGGGAAGCCAATGGGCAGGCCCTGGCGGCCGCGAATTATATCTTGAGGGACGAGAATTCCGTGAAGAGTACTTGGCTACGGAAGTACGTGATTTTAGAAGCTATGAAGTACCGCCCGACGCCGATCCTGGCCGCAGGTTTGATCCAGTTCAAGGAAAAGACATAGAAGATTGCATCTTGCCCGGTCAGCCGCTTCCTCTTAGCAAGGACCGCGAACTAAGCAGCGTCCGAAAACTCCCGGCTGGCACCCAAACCACTATACAGCCGGCCAGGGTGGAAGAAAGTGACCCCCGCTATCACCAACGGTTGGCAACATACGCTAGGATCACCCCGGACGCCCAGGAATTAGCCGTATCTGCAAAAGGAGTTTCAGAAGAGCTGTGGGGTGCAACCACGCAGGTAGATATCTGGCAAAACCAAGATGGGGTAGCTGGTGAAATGAATCTTAGCCTTGACACCAGCCGACTCGTCATGAAGCTGGACGCCGACGGTTTGCCAACCCTGGTAGAACTCACGGGCGGAGGTTTATTGTTAGCGATGGCGGGCATAAATAAGATGCCCCATTTTTCATATGGCAGAGCAACCATAACCCATCCAGCAACATGCCTGGAAGTCCTGAGTGGCATGGCTGCCAGGTTGGATGGCCCCAGGGGTGTAGGTGGGGTGGATATGCAGGAAACGGCTAAAAGGTTTTACGACGGCATGGGTGCATACGATTTCAAGCCAACAGAGGAGATGGCTTTTGCGGGGTAGATAAAGCCGCCCAGCAGGATCCTGCCGTTCGCATCGCTGATTGTATTGCGATGCACCGATCTCTGGACCCGCCATCTATAGGAGCAAATGATGAACCCCGGTTGTGCTTCATATCTTAAAATGTTCTATAGTAGCACTATGCTCGAAATATTGTTTGGCCCGGATGGTGTTGGTAAGTCTACCTACTTGGCGGACCGGCAGGCCCAAGGCCAATCACCTGTTGTTCTGCACGGCACGAACTTTAGATCGTGGTTTGGGGCACACGGAGACTTGTTGCACACACATGGGTTTACTCTGTCTGATATTCCACCGACAGACAATTTATAGAAAAGATTACACTTTGAACAACGCGGGGCTTACGTTATCAGCCGAAGGGCACCGGGTTATTGTAGACGGCCATAGCCTGCATAAAACAGCGTTGAATATAGCAGCCGGTCGGACTGAACTGCCCGGGATACCAGCCGGTACAAGCGTGGAAACTCTGGTCGACGGGCCGCTGCGGTCCTATTTTGGCCGGCTCATTGGTTCTAGGACTGTGCACACCCATGTAGTTTTGTCGCCAGCCAAAACAGAACTAGAGGCTGCGGCAGAACTCCAGGAGCGGCTCGTCAGTAGAGGCCAGGTGTCGCCCTGGGATCCCGCCACGGTGTCAGAATCGCGGGCACAGGTAGAAGCTTCGTACCAGCTAGAGGCAGCCCTGCGGGACCGCGGCGCCGTGGTTGCGCAAGCCAGCAGCTAGGGTTTGACTTAGGGGTGGTGCTCGTTTAGGGTAGCTGGATGGGTTCTGAAATGTTTTCTTACAATGAGGGTGGTGAGCTACAGGTTGAGCCTGAGGAACTTTTAGTCCCCGTTGGCAAACCTTTGTTTGACCAGCTCAATAATGTCCACGGCGAAGGACCGGGAGGCATTGCGGCTGTCCGTTTGCCCGAAACCGTGGAGGCTGCCTTCAGAAAAGTAGATATTAACCCATTGGGTATTGTAAGGGACTTTGCCGCAGCCTGTGACGCAGCCGACCAAAGGCAAACGGGCGAAATCCCTGGTCAGAGGACGCTGTCAACAGAGGGTTCTACCGAAACTGACCGCACGTTAGCCAAACTGCAAAGAAGGTTAAAAATCCTTAGTAAAGCGCTGGCAGGAACCGTCGAACAGGCCCTTGATCCACATATCGATCCCAAAAGGCATCGGGTAGTTTCCTGGCTTCAGGTTCGTAATCATAATGCTGAGTTCTTTCAGGAAGATTTCCATCCAGATGACGAATTGTTGGGTATCTACTGCGGCGAAGTGAGAACCGGCGGGCCTCGTTTTTTTGTTGAGTTTACACCTTCCGGTACCGATGACGGTCGCTACAATAGTGTGGGGGCTACGGTTGGACCTATGGCTGATAATACGGTGGTGGTCTATCGCAATCGTCAGTGGCACCACTTGGGTTATCGCGCCGACCCGGCAGATGACGATTTATCAAAAGGCTTCAACCCATACGGATATCCAATCGATCACAGTTCAGACCCTGGGCTACATCCAGACGCCAGGCGCACCGTTGGCCTGGGTCGTCTATCGGTGACTGATTCCGCCACCGGCAGGCCTATTTATAAATTATAGATTTATTCGCTTGCCAAGACGCGGCATAAATAGTTAAGGTACTATAATGAATGTTTTGTCATCTTATGAGTCTTGCATTCCATCCCGAAACGCAACATAACCACAAACAAAGGGTGGCCGCGTCAGCGGCTACCCTGAGCTAGCTAAAAAGCACCCCTGTTCCTTGTCTTGTAGACTAGTAGTTACCACAACAACTAACTCTTCAAGGAGA
>DATHJH010000041.1:0-11531 GCA_035489815.1 Candidatus Limnocylindria bacterium | reverse complement strand
CCTAGATTCTAATCCGAATCGCAACACTACCACTTTCGCTTAAACACCGCTTCCGGGGTCTTGTAGCCCAGTCGTTTCCTTGGCCTAGTATTAATTCTGTGTACTGCCGCGTCAAGCGCTTCCTGGGTAAGATGGGCGAAGCCCATCTGCTTAGGGAAGTAAAACCGTAGCAACCCGTTAGTGTTTTCATTCGTGCCTCGCTCCCAGCTGTGGTACGGATGTGCGAAGTAAATCTGGAACTGGTTGGCTCGTTCCATTTCCTCGTAGTTGCTCATCTCCACGCCGTTGTCGAGAGTGAGGGTTCGACGGTAACATTGGGGTACGGCAGCGAAGCATCGCTTCGCTGCCTGCTCAAAACTCTTTGCCGTTTTGTCTGGTAGCAGTGCTGCCAAAAGATAGCCACTCTTGCGTTCCACAAAAGTGGCAATAGCACCGCTTTGGGCACGGCCCACAACGCTGTCACCCTCCCAATGTCCGTAGGACTTGCGGGCCAGGATGTGTGCCGGTCGGGCGTCAATGCTGCGGGCAGCTTTACGTTTGTCCCGGAAAGCTTTCCGGATGCTTGCTTCTCTGGTTCGGCGGTACTTGCCCTTGCGGCAATGCAAGTGCGACAGCAGGTGCCTTGCGTGCAGGTAGAGCCAGTCGTAGATGGTTTGGACAGAAGCACGGAGCTTCGCTCCGGTCTCCTGCAACCAACCAACGACTTGCTCTGGCGACAAGTCCTCTTGCAGCTTGCTTGTGACCAACGCTGCAAGCCTAGGGTGCGCCAGCAACTTGTTGCGGAGTGCGTTCGCATGCGTACGTCGGGTACGGCTCAGTACCCGTGCAGAAGTTGCATGGTAGTTTCCGTTGGCCCTGCAGTTGCGCTGTAGCTCACGGCAAATGGTACTTGGGCTAACGCCCAGTACCAGTGCCGCGTTCCGCTGCGAATACCCAAGTCGCATAAGCAGGCTTAGCTCTGTACGTTGTTCTTGTGTAATATGGTAGTGCATCTCTGTTCTCCTTGAAGAGTTAGTTGTTGTGGTAACTACTAGTCTACAAGACAAGGAACAGGGGTGCTTTTTAGCTAGCTCAGGGTAGCCGCTGACGCGGCCACCCTTTGTTTGTGGTTATGTTGCGTTTCGGGATGGAATGCAAGGAAGCATAATTTACAATAGTAATAGTTTAGTATATGATATACATCTTATGGACATCCTGCTTCCAGCGCCCGCTCCTTCAAAGCTTCTACAGACACTTGGCGCTGGACTGGCCGGCCTTATGCTGGCCGGGGCTACAAGCTGCGGAGAAAACAATCCGCCTACACCACCCTGCATAGAAATCACTCCCCCAGCAGACCTGGAGCCGACCGTCACCGATGTGATAGAAAACGGGGTGGACTTCTGGGAAACAAAAGGCGTGACACTTACCCTCGATCATCCCCGTTATTTCCAAAAGTCAGACAGTCCATGTAGACTCTCTGGCAGCGAAATACTACGCGGAACGTCATTTTTCAACAGGCATTTGGGCCAAATATCTATCCGAAAAACTTCAAAAGTCACTCACAAAAAACCGGTGGAGACGCAAGTTGTCATAGCTCACGAGGTGGGCCATGCGGTGCAAGCCCGCAAAGGTCAGACCTATCATCCTAAAGATGACAATGAACGCCGGGACCTCAAAATCTTGAAGGAAGCAGGGGCCGACTGCTACGCCGGCATGTTAGTGGCTGACCGGTATCCCGATGACAAACAGGCTGCCGCAGAGTTCACAGGGGACCATGGGGACGATACCCATTCCACCGGCTCCACACGAAAGAGGGCCTTCCTCATAGGCGCACAAGAGGGCGCTAAACAGGATGTCTGTAGTTATACGGCTCTCTCCGACAAGCTTGATATCCCCCTTCCAGGCGACAGCCAACCTACGGTCGGGCAAGCTGATCTATAGCTGCAATATTCATGAGCTTTGTCATGCCCTCAACTTACCATCCCACAACAAATTCACGCCATAGCGCACTTTGACGTGAACTTGTATCACTTTTTGACAAAATTCACGGTAGGGTGAGCCTTGGTATAATTCAGGCAGTGTACGCAGACTGCGGATTTGACCTTCATATTGTCGCCAGGCGGGAGTTCATGCAAATTGCCATAGATGAAGCACTCGCTGCTGTGGAGTTTGGCGAACATCCCATTGGGGCGGTGGTAGTGCAGGGCGGCGACAGAATAGTCGGCCAGTCCGGCAATCGGGTACACCGGGACAACGACCCGACTGCCCACGCTGAAATAGTTGCCATACGGCAAGCCGCCAGAGCACTTGGCAGACGTTCCCTGCCCGACTGCACTCTGCACTCCACACTAGAACCTTGCGGTATGTGCGCCGGCGCGTGTATTCATGCAGGGATCAGTGTGGCTTTTGGAACGTTTATGACCGAGGCCGAACAGTATGCACAGGACAATCCCGGCGTGAAATTCCGTTCCTTGGGCATATCTATGCCTGACGCCATAGAAGCAAGCGGTACCCAAAACATCTTTACGCTAGGCGGGCTCCTTATGCCAGACGCATGCCGCCGACTCTTTGCCCACATGCCCCGGAAGTAATCCCACTTTTCCAGTCTTTCTAGCTTTCTAGGGTCCGTCCCTTAACAGGGAGTATTTGGTGCACTTTTAGGCAAAAGGGTTTGTAAACCCATGGGTTCGAGTATAAGAAGTATAAGATCTCACCTTGAACTGGGGCGGTTTGGTGCAAGCTATTTTCTTTTGGCTTTGGCCAGGTTGTAGGCCGGTTTGGGGGTGCGGTGAAACAGCGCGCGCAGGATCATACCTGTGCCCAGCCATATAGCAGCCAGGAACGTCACGGCTCCCAGGACAGGGATGAGGTAAGCGACCAAAACCAGCAACGAACCGACCAGCATGATAAGCACTGCGTGTTTTTGCTCTCGCCAAACCAGCCGGCCAACAAAGTAGGCAAAGAACGGCCCCGCCAGAAACAGTACAAGCAGCCAGCCCAGTAAGGTCAGGAGCGCCAGCGGTATACCAACCACCGACACCATCAGACCCACTATGAACACCGGCACCGCAAAGCTGGCAACCAGGCCCACCAGAAACGACTTGAGCGGATCATTCAGCGCCAACCCGGTTACACCGTCAAAGGCGTGGGGGAACAGCAGTACCAGCGCCAAGGCTACAATAAGGAGCGACAGCACGGCATATAACCCCATGCCAAAACCAAAGCTGAAGACCTTGCCGTAATTCGCCCGATTTTCCGGCTCTGGCTCGTACCGGGTGGTCCGGCCGGCGATTTTTGCACCGCTGGCAATCGCAGCTTCGTTTTTACTGGTGTAGGAAAGTTCGCCGCCTACACTGGCCTGATCACTCAGCGTCAAACGGTCTCCGCTGGCCTTCACATTCCGGCCAACTCTGTTGGCCAGCGTAGCAGTAGCGCCGGCTACGGCCGCATCCCTGCCAACTGTGCCGTTAAGCACGATGTCGTCACCAGCTGCCGCAGCGTCCCCGCCTACTTTACCCGAACCTTCCAAAGAAAAACTCTGAGCAGTGACAGACAGATTGCCCTTGACCTCTCCGCCCACCGCAACAGTCTGGCCCGCAGCCCGCACATCACCAGCCACCCGGCCGGAAATACGGACCGTTTGGCCGGCGCAGATGACGTCGCCGCTGACCCGCCCGCTGATGGACACATTCTGGCCGCCACAGATAACATCACCCTTGACCTCTCCGGCGATATCAATAGTCTTGCCAAAGGCATACAGGCTACTGTCTATCACTTCGTTGGCCGCCACCGTGGTATTGTCGCCTGACCTAATAACCTGCGCCCGGGCCAACCCCACCCAAGCCATGAGTGGTACTAAAAATAGGAGCAGTGCTCCTACCAGTTTACTTTTTTTCATTAATCTCATAAAACCCCTCCGCTTATCTCATACTCCTTAGTGTACACCTAGGGACAAGCGGACTCGACCTTAATGATGAGGTTGCCAGAAAGCGATATTGGCTTTGACGAGATAGGACTCATCACCGCACCGGATAAAAATTCACAAAAAAGGTAATAATCACATGTTAAACTAAAGTAGATACTGCACATGCTTGCATTATCCAGAAAAGCAAACTTAAATAGGGGTACGTTGTATGAAAACTTACGCATTAACTGACGGCTCAGCACCCAAAAACCTTATGGGTGCCATGTCTTCGTACCTCAACTTTTGGGAGAGTCCCAAGAATCGTCCTGTAAAGAAAGAAGATCTGCTGTTCGGAGCCTGGTTAACTACCGGCAAGCAACTCAGGAAGGCACTTAAAGAGTATGCCCAAGAAAACTCGGGGGCCCAAGAAAGTACAAACGGGCGAAGTCGTCCAAAACAACGATAAAGCAGAGATTCCTCAGCAAGAACTTACTCGTTTACTGGCAATCGCTGAAAGATATGAAGGGCCATTGCCCAAAGCCTCTGAGTTTGCGGCCTACGAAAGAATTCACAAGGGTGCGGCTCATCGAATAATAAGGATGGCGGAAAAAGCTCTCGGCGCTGAGATTTTTGCCGTGCGAGCCGATAAAGTCACCGAATTTAGCTCCATGCTGCTCAGCCGACTTTTTCTATATGCACTTTTAGGCTCTGCTGTTTATCTTGTTATGCAGGATAAACCTGTGGAGGCAGCTTTTGCCGGCCTTGCACCAATTATCAGCGTTATATATTCGACCTTCAAAAAGCCAGAGGGAGAAAAGAAGGCCAGGAAGCCCCAATCTAAGTAATTTTTGGAATCAGGTCCTAGGCCAGAATCAGCGTAGCCAGGCCCAGGAAAGCCAGGAAGCCAAGGACATCTGTGGCAGTGGTGATGAAAATGGTGGCCGAGGCCGCCGGGTCTTTGCCAAGCCTTGTCATAATCAGCGGTACCAGCGTACCAAAGAACGCTGCCACCACCAGGTTGATGATCATAGCCATGGCCAGCACAATGGCAATCTTGAAATCGTGGTTGACCACAATCACCACCAAAGCAACCAGTACTGCGTTGATCATGCCGTTTATAAACCCGGCACCCAGTTCGTTCCGCAGCGTCCGGCCGGCTGTTTTGAGGTCAATCTGCCCCAGGGAAATACCGCGCACCAGCACGGCTAGCGTCTGGGTGGCAGCATTACCGCCCATACCGGCCACGATTGGCATGTACACCGCCAGCAGTACAAACTGGTTCAATATCTCCTCAAACTGCCCAATGGTAAAGGCAGCCAAAAAGGCCGTGCCCAGGTTGATGATCAGCCACTGGTAGCGGTTTTTGACCTTGCGGTGAGTACTGTCGGCGATGCTTTCTTCCTGACGGATACCGGCAAAGTCGTACAGGCTGGAGGCTTCTTTCTCCTGCATCAGGTTCAGGATGTCGTCTGAGTAGATGATGCCGATGACATCCCCGGCATCGTTCTTGACAGCCACTTTGGCATGGGGGTGGGCATGGAACATATGGATCACCTCGTCATGCGTAGCCGCGTAGCTGATGGACGGCAGACGTTTGACATATTTGCCAATCAGTTCACTGGCGCGGCCAAAACCCAGTTCGTGCCCCGGCAAAAACCCGGCCAGCTTGCCATCCTCTTTCATCACCACAATCACCGGCGGCCGCCCGGTGGACTTTTCATGAGTTTTGAACTTGCGGGCGACTTCGGCGATAGTATCGCCCTCCTCTACCTGCACGTAGTCCAGGGTCATGAGCCCGGCGGCCGTCTCTGCATCAAACTCCAGCAGGGTACTGAGGGAATGTTTCAGCTCCGCACTCACCTGCTGCAGGATTTTCTCCCGCCGGTGGGGTGTCAGCAGCTGCAACAAGTCCGTGGCCTCGTCCGGGTCCACCATATGCAGCAGGTCTAAGAGATCTTTATCCGGTACATGGACCAGGATGTCCCGCCGCACACTGGGCGTCAGCGACCTCAGCAGCAGCAAACGCTTCTGCGGCGACAGTTCCAGAAACAGTTCTGTCCGCTTGTCTTTCTTAAACAAAATGTCCGTCAGGACCTTAGGATTCAGCACAGTAATAGGCATCGCCGCCAGGTTAGTGAGGGCTGGCGGCACAGATGATAATGTGGGCAATTTGGTTTTTCTAAAACGCATCTGTAGTCAGCGTAATACAAAGAGCACCTTTTATCCAATAGGATCCAGGATCATTTTGGAAAGCAAATGTAATGCTCACCCCTGCACAGTAAAATCTTTGCCCTGCACACAAGCTCTCAGGCTTGTAACACCCAATAAATCCGGACCAAAGTTTGGCGTATAGTCCCCGGTGCCAATGTCGGGTTGGCCAATAAAGGCAAATCCTTCTTTGTCATCACGCTCTACTTTAACTGAATCCATAGCTAATGACGCCGACCTGAAGTAACATTCAACCTTTACCGTATCCCCTATTGCCAAAGTGCCGACTGTAGGGTCGTGGATTCCATTAGGAAAAGCATGAATGCTCACTTCCCTCAGAACTTCTACGGTGTCTCCAGACCGTATTGCGCTGCTATCTTTGTCATCATCTCCGCAAGCCGCCACGCCGCCAAACACAAGAGCTGCCGTAAGCCCGACTGCTTCTACTGATCTGCGTATACCCATTGTTTGTCCTTTTCGCTCAATTTTATTTGCCAACCCGAAAATCATACGTTAGCTACCGGTACTCCGTCAAACTTCCTCCCTTGCCCGGATAAAACTGGAAGTTGAATGTTCAATTAAAAGCCCCCGGCTTCCCGGGGGCTTTATCTCAGTCAAACCAAGGTTGCTTATTTACGCTTGCGGGCAGTGACTGCGTGGACAATTGAGCCCAGGCCGGTTACGCAGACGAACGCACCGATGATTCCGCCAGCACCTGTTGCAGGCAGAGTAGTTACACCCTTGCCTAAAACCTGGGGCTTTTCGGGAGTCTCAGGGGTTTTAGGAAGTTCGGGAGTTGTAGGAGGCTGAGGCACGGATACCTTAATCACGGCATCATCACAACCAGCCTGCTTGTTGTCGCGGACTTCACTGTCACCTGTATAGCAGGCTTTGTTAGTAACCACGGCTTTGTCCTGATCGCTCGTAACACGAACATCGTAAGACTTAGTAACCTTCTGGCCGGGCTTTAGCACACCCAAGCTTTCAACGATTTCACGCTTGGCAGGATCGCTGACCAACTCCACGCCTTCAGGCAGGGTGTCTTTCAGGACCGTATAGTGCATGTCGTTGTAGCCATTGCTGGCAGCAGAACCGACATTCTTGATTTCTATAACGTACTTCAGCACGTCGCCGGTCTTGGCCTCAACCGCATGAGCTGCGGTGTTAGCGTCAGACAGGACACCGTTCTGAGTAACATTCTGGACAGATTTGTTAATCTGACCCTTGGGGTGCCATGCAAACGCAGGGGCTGCAACGGCAACGGCCAAAACAGCACCGGACAGCACAGAAGCACCAACTATATAAACCTTTTTCATAAAACTCCTCCTCTGGTCAACAGGGGTGATTATCAACCCACTCCAGATTCATAAGGATTTTACCATCTTCTTGATACTTTGTCAAGTATCTTATGCTTACTCCCGGTATGAGGAGTCTACCAGCTACGCCCGCCTTTGACTCGAATCCATTTCACTATGAGTCCATCTAGGAGCAGATGGCTGAAGTAACCTGCTACAGTAGCGCCATAAAAAACCAGATAGGTCGCCAGTAATGTAGACTTGTTCAGATACGGCACCAGTACGATGGGGGCAGGGACCAAAATCATTGCCAGCTTGCTGTGCGTCCAGCCCCGGTGTTTGCCCAGCACCGGGAACATACAGATCAGGCCAAAGTAGGCCGCTGCTTCTATGTAGCCATAGGCAATCAGCAGCACATCCAGCACAAAGGCTGCACTAAAGAAGATGTCCTGCCCCTTGGAATTTGTATCAATATCCGGCCACAGACCAAACAGCATACTCAGCACCAGCAGCCCGGCGACCATCTGCCAGTCGCCCAAAATGCCGCCGGTTTTTTCCAACAGTTCGCCCGGTAGATAATTCAGCGCCGTCACGTAGGCCACGCCTACACCTAGCCCGCCGGCAATGTGTCCTTTAAAATTCGCCATACGCTACAAGTATGCCACAAGTTCTGGAACCCATTTCAAAAATCATGACCCACCCTCACTTTTTGAACCAAAGAGGCTTGCGAAGCTGCGACGGGTAGCCCCCCGCTATGCGGGGCTACGAGGAACGCCTCCTTTGGGGCAAAAAGTGAGGGTGGGTCAGGCAAAAATCCCTTCTGCTTGGATCTTGCAGCCTTACGGCACATGCGGTGTCGGCTGATCGCCTATCAGCACATGGGCATCAGAAATTTTCACCACGTCACCAAGTGTTGCCCGCCCAAATTGATAAGCTTGGCCAACAACCAGACCCTGGGGCAACGTGACCGTATATCCAGCGTCAGCTTCATCTGTAGTAACGTTGGCGCTGTCGATCCCTACTAACAGTTGTTCGTGTGCGCCATGCACGTAGGCGATTTCTCTGCTTACAACTGTTCCGGATTCAGCATCTACTATCAGACGGGCGGGAAGACCCTGGTGCGCAGCAGGGTTCCGAGCCATGTCTGCCGCCTGTCGGTTGAATACAGCCGGATCAGTTTCATCTGTAGGAAGCAGACGCTCCAGTCCGAATTCTCTTCGACCGTCCAGCATCACTGCCAGTGCTACTCCAGCATGCCCGGGGCCCAGACGAAGTTCTTGGTCAGGAGCAATTTGGTATGCGACCGAATTATCTGCCGTCACCAGCTCTCTGATCTGATTCGCGCCTAAAGCTGCCGTTTCAGCAGTCATGGCCCTACCGACGATGCCTCCGGGAACTTCCGGGTAAGGCTGCGCGCTTTCCCAAGTCTCATCCGCCGCCAGTTGTAGGTGAAGCTGTTCGCCTCCTGATTCAAGGGCCATGTATACTCCTTTAACTTTTAGATTCACATTATAAGCAGCGTGTGGAATTTGTCAAAATCAGCTTTGGCCGAGCTGCTTGCCAGCTATCTGCTGCTATACGTAGCAGATAACCCCGTACAGCAGCCTTTCTGGCGGCCGACTTACTATAGGGACAAAGAGCCTTTCGCCGGGCAGATCATGCACTTCGCTCCGGGAATCGTCCATAGACAAAAGATTATACTTACCGGTCCCATTTGGATGTACAGTGACAAAGATGCGTCTCTATCGGCACCAGGGCCAATGGGGTAACGTCATGAATCATTTCAGGTGCCAGCCTTGTTACCATCCCCCTTTGTTCCGGTGCTCCTGCACGCTGCTGTCTAAGATAACGCTCAAGTATCGTCGCCGTAGCTTGTAGATCCATAGGATCTTCCCGGCGTTCAAAGGGGAAACCGCCTTCTATTTGCGTCCATTCAATTGCCACGTATCAACCCCTTTCTAAAATCAAAAATTAAGACCAACGGATGTGAATCCGTTGGTTCAACTTGCCTGCACGCGCATACGATTGCATGGCGTAGGTGCCGTAGTGTACACCCTTTTTTGGGCAAAACAAATGTATTGGGTGAGCTATTTCTGGCGTTTACGTTGACGAGGGTCGAGTTCTTTTTTGCGGAGGCGGAGGCTTCTGGGGGTGACCTCCAGCACTTCGTCGTTTTCTATAAAGTCCAGGCATTGTTCCAGGCTCAGGATGGTTGGCGGGGTCAGTTGGACAACACCATCGCTGGATGAGCTACGCATATTGGTCAGGTGCTTGGCCCGGCAGACGTTCATTTCCATGTCTTCCTGGCGCTTGTTCAGGCCCACTATCTGGCCGGCGTAGACCTTTTCTGCCGGACCGACGAACACTTCACCCCGGTCTTCGGCCATCTGCAAAGCGTAAGGTGTTGTCACCCCCGCTTCAAAGGCAATCAATACGCCATTGCGAAGTTGTTGCAACGGCTCTGCTATAGGGTCGTACCCTATAGCAAGGGAGTTCATGATGATTGTGCCTTTGGTTTTGGTGATGAGGATATTGCGCAGGCCCAGCAGAGCACGGGTAGGCAGTTTATAGACTAACTTTGTGACGCCTTTGGGGCTGGCAAACTGCTCGGTCAGCTCGGCCTTGCGGGCACCCAGTTCCATTTGGACGGTGCCGACGTGATCTGCCGGGACTTCTATGATAAGTTCCTCCAGCGGCTCCTCAGTCACTCCGTCTTTTTCCCGGGTGACCACCTGCGGGCGGCCAACCTCAAACTCATAGCCTTCGCGGCGTATGGTTTCTATCAGCACACTCAGGTGCAGTTCGCCGCGGCCGGAAACTAAGAAGCCGATGCCCTGGTCTTCTACCCGCAGACCGACGTTAACTTCCAGCTCTTTTTTCAGGCGTTCGCCAATCTGACGGCTGGTAGAAAATTCACCTTCAGTGCCCTTGAACGGCGAAGTGTTTGGCCCCAGATAAATCTTCAGTGTCGGCGCCTCGATCTCCAACACCGGCAGGGCCTCTGGTTCATCGGCATCGGCAATTGTTTCACCAATCTGAGCGTCGGCAATGCCGGTCAGTTGGACAATGTCGCCGGCCACACCGCCGGGGACTTCAAACTTGCTGACCCCGTGGCTCATAAAAACGTTGTCTACCTTTGCCTTGGCAAAAGTACCGTCCTTTTTGCATAAAGTAATTTGGTCGCCAGCCTTGACCTGGCCACGGGTAATGCGGCCAATGGCGTACTTGCCCTTGTAGGTATCCCAGGCCAGCGCCGTGACCAGCATCTGGTACGGCTTGTGCAATTCAATGGCCGGGGCTGGAACGTATTCGATCACTGCGTCAAAGATGGGCTCCAGATCTGCGTCGGCATCGGCGTCATCCGGGGTGGTCTTCCAGGATTTGCCGGCGCGGCCAATGGCAAAGTACACCGGGTAGTGCAGTTGATCTTCGTGCACGGCCAGTTCCAGGAACAGGTCGGCCAGTTCGTCCTCTACCTCTTTGATCCGGGAACCTTGTTTGTCTATTTTGTTAATGATCACAATCGGCTTCAACTCCGCGGCCAAGGCCTTGCCCAGCACAAACTTGGTCTGCGGCATAGGGCCTTCCTGGGCGTCGACGATCAATATGCAGCCGTCGGCCATGTTCAGGGTGCGCTCTACCTCACCGGAAAAGTCGGCGTGGCCGGGGGTGTCAATGATGTTTATCCGGTAGTTACCATGCTGCACCGCCGTGACCTTGGCCGTAATAGTGATGCCGCGCTCGCGCTCTTGGTCGCCGCTGTCCATGATCAGATCCTGGCCCATTTCCGCCTGGTTGTCCCGGAAGGTATGAGATTGCTTTAACAGTCCATCAACCAAAGTAGTTTTACCATGGTCAACATGGGCAATAATCGCAATATTGCGGATTTTAGTGGGGTCTTGGATTGTTTGTGACATAAAAAATGCGCTTATTTATTGAACTCTGATAAGCGCTCCTTAACTTTACCTAAATTATACCATAAACATTTGCATTTTGGAAACTGGGATTCTTGCATTCCATCCCGAAACGCAACATAACCACAAACAAAGGGTGGCCGCGTCAGCGGCTACCCTGAGCTAGCTAAAAAGCACCCCTGTTCCTTGTCTTGTAGACTAGTAGTTACCACAACAACTAACTCTTCAAGG
>DATHJH010000040.1:0-14284 GCA_035489815.1 Candidatus Limnocylindria bacterium | reverse complement strand
GCCGCTTGTTTTTTGGTTTGAAAGGTACCTAGGTAAGTACCTTTCGGAGCACTAGTCTGATTAGAAGGCGAGCGGATTGCATGCGAACTTCTATGTGGAGAAGGGTCGGAGTCAGAGGAAAAGATCCTGGATAGGTTCTTACTGGCAGAGTAGTGGATAGATCGGGGGATACTTCTACCATCCTACCGGTGGCAAAATTTGGATAGTTGGCTTATTGTCAGCACGTTTGGGCTTATGCTACAGTACTTATAGTAAAATAAGACGCGAGTGAAAGGGACAAGCTTATGGCAGTCCACGATACCAAGAAAGCAAAAAAAGCAAAGGTACCAGAAGAACCAGAGCAGCTAGCCAAGAAAGAAGGTGAGGAGGACATGAAAAAGACACGTAAGCTCCCAGGTTTTTTTAGCTTGAGGAATAAAAAATTCGTTGCAGTACTAGCACTAGCTGTTGGCCTTGCCGGCCTTGGTTCATATGGTTTTTACCGCTCAAGCACATCTGCCCTGAACAAAGATACCCGTACTGTAGGCGGCTGCCGTAACACGAATACTGTGCTTAGGTACGGCTCTTCAGGCTCATGCGTCAAAGTTGTCCAAACCATCCTAAACAGATCGCATGCCATATACCCGGACGCACGTAATTATTGGCCACAAAACCTGACGGAAGACGGAGATTACGGGCTCAAAACTACCGGTGCCGTGCAGGGATACCAAAGGTTTGCAAATAAGAAGTATGCAACTAGAGTGTATGATCCGAACCCACCCCTTGAATCTGATGGCATTGTCGGCTCACGGACCTACGAGCAGCTACAGGTCAATACCTGCGCGGACTTGCGCGCGCATGATTTGTCCCTACCGGAGTGTCGCTAGCACTTGGCGAAGTACTCGTTTAAGTTAAATTCCTGGCGTCAGAAGGGGTAGAGCACGTGATTCTGACGAGACGTAAGCACTTCGTCCTGTGGGCTGTCATCTTAGCCACGTGGCTAGGCCTTGTTCAAAGTGTGGCTGCTGTTGGAACGCTCTATCTTGTCCCAGCCACTACTTCGGTCACAAAAGGCGCAGAGGTAAAGCTGGATCTACGCATCAATCCTGGAGCTGATACAAACGGCGTGCAGGCACAGATCGGCTACGACGGGAGCAAGCTCCAATTTGTTTCGGCCAGCGCTGCCAGCACAGCCTATCCAGAGGTACTTGAACAAAACACTGTAACCAATCCCATAACTCTTACCCGGGCCACGTCCGGGAACACCGTAAGCACAGATGCTTTCATTATAAGCCTCCGCTTTAAAGCCCTGGCCAGCAGCGGCAGCGCTGCTCTTACTATTACCGGGAACGCCGCGCTTAGCTTTACGGCCACCAATCCAGCGGTACAAGGGGCAACCATCCGCTTCACCAAGCCGACCTCGCCGCAAACTCCTGGCAGCCCCGAGCCCTCCCCGCCCCAAAGCCCCGGTGATAGTACCGACCAACCAAAGCAGCCCAATGAGCAGCCGGACACAACTCCAGACGACGATCAGCCACAAACCCAACAGCCCGGCGAGTCGCCCGGCAGCACCACAGACCCAGCACCCGGGAGCATGGTGAAGCGTTTTTGGTGGCTGGCGGTGCCAGGTGTTGTCTGCCTCATACTGGGAACGTATTTTCTAAAGCGTCTGATAAGCAACAGATTCCTCAGCCCGGCAGATGTAGCAGCGGAGCATCCGGTTGACACCACCTGGGCCAACACCACCCCTCGTAAACCCGAGGACACAGCCAGCAGTGAACTGCTTAAAAAAATGCCGGGGGTTTCAAAGCCCGACCCGGGCAGCCTTGTCACGCCAAAGGCCGGTGATGATAAAAAATAGCCCGATTCGCACACGATACCTGCCAGGCATTATTGTAGTAGTGATGGGCATGTGGTCGTGGCTGTTCAGTATCCGTGTTGCTGCGCTTTCACCCTCGCTCATTATTGGCTATTTTTGTACGCTGCTTGGTTTTCTGACCATTGTCGGTATAACGACTGCTCTGTTTGTGGCCGTTATCATGTACTTTGCCCGGGAATATCAAGCCAAAGCTCCCTCGCCGTGGTTTCCAGCAAAGCTGTTTGTAGTATGGGCAGCGATGGAGCTAGGGGCTTCACTCCTTGTCTCAGTTATCTGGATCGGAAGAAACGGCAGCCTGGATTCGGTGTTGCCGTTTGGATCTTTTGCGCCGCTGCTCGCCTTTACACCCTTCGGATTTTTAGCACGCTTTGTCGGCTTTCACGGATTATCGGCCGCGTTTGTAGTGTTGGCAAGCACCCTGGCATTCAAGAAACTACGCAAGTACGCTCCCATGGTTACGGGTATTTTGTTGGTCGGGGCTGTGAGCGCATGGGCGCTGTATCGCGCCCCGGTCGGACAACCTGTAAACGTACAAATAGTGGCAGAACAGGGTGGCGCCTCAAGCCCCTTGCCGTCAAATAGTGACCTGGTGATCCTTCCAGAATATGGACTAAACAGTATAAAGGACGCCAAAATAAGCTCCAAGCTTATAACGAACAGTGACCGCGAGGTGTTTTATATTGGCTCCAGACGGCAAGAGGTTCAGGGCGGGGCGCAGAACGTACTGGTTTTTGGTTCTACCCGCCGTGGCGTCATCCAGGAACGTGCCAAGACCCGACTGATACCCGGCGGCGAATACTTGCCATACCTAGCAGAGATTCCGCTCAGGTTGGCCGGCGCGCAAAAAACGACACTTGAGCAGTTCAAGTTTGCCCGGGCCATAGAGAAGGGCACCGAAAAGGCAACACCACTTGCCATCACCAGTGACATCAGGCTCGGCAGCGGCGTGTGCGCCAGTATCATCGCCCCTAAAGACTACCGCGGACTGGCGAAAGACGGTGCCACGCTACTGACCAACTCCGCCGCCCTGGGTGCCTTTCGAAGCCCCCTGTTTACTCTTCAACATGAAGGCTTGGCCAGATTTATGGCAGTGGCCAATAGCCGCCCGTTTTTACAATCGTCAAGCGACGGGCTGGCTTTTGCCATTGATCACAACGGCCGTCTGCTGAAAAAAACCACTCCCGTCAGCAGCGCCGAACTCACCGTACACAGCAACAATAAAAAAACACCGTACACCTACCTGGGGGAATGGCCGGCCTATACCGGGCTGGGGCTCCTGCTTCTTGGCCTTATCCGACACGTTCTCACCATGCTTAAAAAGCTGAAGGTTAGAGACTTATAGACATAAAACGTTTTTGATTATTAAGTTATTACTTTATGAAGGCTTATTTATCCACAGATATTCATCTGTTACTTTGACACCGCTAGACAAGCGTGGTACTGTTGCCTATAAGTGTAGGAAATAAACACTTATACCAAGTCGAGAGGCCAGGGAGAGATGGCAGACATTCCAGATAAACAGATCAAAAGACTTAAAGCTCTTATAGCAGAGTCAGAAACCAGCCTGGCAGCAGCCAAGGAGCTGCTTTTAAGCCTTGTCGGCGAAGATGACAGCGCCACCAACCTGGCCAAAGCTGATGAAAACCTGGGCAAAATCATAGAAGGCGTCTTTGACGGCCAAAACATGGTCGGTTCCGATGGCAAAACGTATCCCGTGCCAGCAAACTACGCCAGCAAATCCAAGCTTGTCCAGGGCGATATCCTGAAGCTCACCATTGCCGATGACGGCGCCTTTATGTACAAGCAGATCGGGCCCATTCCCCGTAAGCAAATCGTAGGACTGCTTACCCAGGAAAACGGACACTATTTTGTAGAAGTGGGCGACAAACAGTACCGCGTCCTGCTGGCCAGCGTCACTTACTTCAAAGCCAAGCCCGGCGACCAGGTCAGCGTAAACGTCCCGGAAGACGACAGCCACGCCGAGTGGGCGGCATTAGAAGCAGCTTTATAGGGACGACCCGGTAACGGACACTACTATGTCTGTTCGCCTTTTTGAGACAACACATCCAGCTGGCCTGGCGGTGAACAGGGATCTTCTAGAGCGGGCGCCTTTGTGCTGCGAAACAAGGATTGAAAAAGTCTTTCACCTGGCTACAGAGCCATTGAGTATCGCCTTTGTCTCTGCTAGTATAGCTGCTTCAACATAGGAACAGTTGCTATGCCTGAAATCCATGAATACGAGTTGAGCAATCAAGAGCCGGCACGAACTATAACGCATATACCTGGTGTTCGGCTTTTGCTGGGTGAACATATCGCTGATTCCGGTCTAATTGGCCCTGAGAATCAGCTGAGAACACTTGAGGCTGTAGCAGACACCGTAGAGCTGGCCGGAAAAGCGTTTATAGCCGACAGCCTAGCCCGGGTAGATACACCAGGGACTACACGTCGGGTACTCGTAGGCTGGGGAGGCTCACTTTTTAGGCTTCAGCCCGAGAAGCCCATAGAGGATGCCATTCGGCCAGCCGGCCATCTGGAGGAGAAGCTATTAGAGGGCCCTCACGTGGTGCAGGGGCCCATAGGACCTCCGACCGAGCCGCCCAGCCCCTACTGGTTAGCGACCCATGGTGCTGGACTCGTGGCGCTTGGGCAGGGCCTGCGGGAATTCATAGAGGATGGCGAAGAAGAGGTTACCGTTCATACGTCCGTTCACTCCTCTCCACCCCTACAGGTATATGAAATAGCCAAAAGCTTTAGTCCGTATCAGGCAACCGTGTTAGGAACTATGTACGATGCAGAAGGGGTAAGCACGCTAACCGCCTCTTTTCCGGCACAATCTGGACAGAATCAGGAATTGGTATTTACGGGCGACGTGCACCTTACTGCCCAAACAGGCCCGACTACCAAAGTTTCCACGACCATATTTGCCGAGGTAACTGATGTCGGAGATACCAGTACAGTAGCCCTTGAGGCATCCTCACACGACATAGAAGAATGCGGGACTACCACGTTAGTAATGCCCAGGCTAGATCCACACGGCACGCTTATATCTACCATGGAGGCTGCCGAACTACTCAGGCTGGCCAACGACATAGATGCTACCGGCATAGATGGCAGCAGGTAAGCAAAGAAGACTGATAGACATCACACCCTGACCTGCCCCGACTTGTCTGCCCTCATCAGCCCAACTCTGGTGGTAAGACAAGGTGTGATGTCTATAGGCTGACCCGTCTGGCCCAAATTACAACGCCCGCAGGCCCAACATAGCGCGTATACTATGAAGGCAATGGGGAGAGCATTATACCGGAAATACCGGTCTAAAAAGTTATCTGAAATTGTGGGACAGGAACATGTCACCACGGCGTTGTCTAACGCGCTCAAAACCGGCCGGATTGGCCATGCCTACTTGTTTACCGGACCACGGGGCACCGGCAAAACCTCTATCGCCCGTATCCTTGCCCACGAGGTCAACGGCCTGCCCTATGACGAAAACGCCACACACCTGGACATCATAGAAATAGACGCCGCCAGCAACCGCCGGATAGATGAAATTCGCACCCTGCGTGAGCGTGTCCACAACGCCCCCACCAGTGCCAAATACAAAGTCTACATCATCGACGAAGTCCACATGCTGACCAAAGAAGCCTTCAACGCCTTGCTCAAGACGCTGGAGGAACCGCCGGACCACGTCATATTCATCCTGGCCACCACTGAGGCCCACAAGCTGCCGGAAACCATCATCAGCCGTACCCAACGCTATACGTTCAAACCGGCAGAGCAAACTGCCGCTGCCCGGCTTTTGCAGTCCATTGCTGCGTCAGAAGGGATCGACATCAGTGATGAAGCCTTGGGGTTAGTTGCTGCTCATGGCCGCGGCAGTTTTCGTGATAGCGTTTCGCTCCTGGATCAGATAGGCAATACCGGCGGCAGGATCGGACTGGATGAAGCCCGCCGGGCCCTGGGCATTGCACCGGACGAGGCCATTCAGGATATCCTGGCCGCACTGGCCGCAGGCCCGGCCGCAGAACTCCTGCAAAAGCTTCAAACCCTCCACGACCAGGGCTTCCAGGCGCCGCAGCTGGCCAAGCAACTAAGCCAGAACCTGCGCCAAAAACTCCTCGCAGGGGAAGGTCATTTAGGCTCCACAGCCGCTACACAACTTATGCAACGGCTGATCGATGTACCGGCAGCACACGACCCCACAGCGCTCCTGGAACTTGTCTTGCTTGAGCCTGTCCTTGCCCGGACAGACAGTGAGCCTGCTCCGCCGACAGTGGAAGTAAAGGTCGCCAATCAACAGTCGCCAGTCGCCGGTGAAAAACAGCAGCCTGGTGCAAAAAAAACTGCCCCCACAGAAGATAGAAAAGACAAAACAAAAGCTACAAAAGCACAAGAAATTCCCCAAAAAGAAGAACCAACAGAAGCCAGCCCGGAAGCAGGAGACAAGAATCAGGAGTCCCCGGCGGCACTTGTGCCACTGGATGAAGCGGGTTGGCAGCAAGTACTGCAAATGCTAAAGCAGAAACACAATACGCTCTACGGAGTCGCCCGTATGGCGGTGCCAATCATCGACGGCGACAAACTGACGCTGGCCTTTAGCTTTCCGTTTCACCAAAAGCGCATGAACGATGCCAAAAACAAGCAGATTATTAGTGAGTTTGTCCGCAGCCACACCGGCACCTCCATGGCCATTACCTGCATTGTAGAAAAGAAGGCTGGCCGCCCATCAAAACCGACACCGCAAGAACCAGCCGCACCCGACACACCGTCCGACGCACCACTTGACACAATCAGCAACATATTTGGTGGCGGCGAAGTACTGGAGTAGGATAAGAACAGATGGCGGTGCAGCTACAAGGCGGAGGAAAACAAGACCTACCGTACAATATTGAGTCGGAAGCAAGCGTACTTGGCGCTATACTCATCGACAACGATGCCCTCATTAAGATTGCCGACACGCTGGCCGTCGAGGACTTTTACGATCGGCGCCACCAGAACATCTACCACGCGGCGCTCGAACTCTACGAAGCCAACAAACCTATAGACGTCCTGACTCTGTCTGACCGGCTAAAGATCAACGGCCTCCTAGACGACGTTGGCGGCCCCGCCTACCTGTCAGAATTAACTAACTTCGTACCCACCGCTGCTAATGTAGAAACTTATGCTAACATCATCGGTGAAAAAGCCCTGCGCCGCCGCCTGATAGCCGTCAACAGTGACCTGGCCACCCTCATGTTTGATGAAACAAAGGGCCTGAACGAACTCATTGAAGAGGCAGAGACCCAGATATTCCGCCTCAGCCAGCGCCACATAAAAGAAAACATCGTCAGCATAGAAGAAGTCCTGGGCGAAAGTTTTGAACGTCTGGATGAACTGCACAAAGACAAAGGCAAACTGCGCGGCATCACCACCGGCTTCAAATCCCTGGACAACATCCTGGCTGGTTTGCAGCGGTCTGACCTGTTTGTACTGGCTGCCCGTCCCGCAATGGGCAAAGCACAACCTCTTGACGCCAAGATTCTAACCGCAGATGGCTGGAAGCTGATGGGTGATATCAAGTCAGGCGACACCCTCGCTTCGGTTGACGGAGAACCTTCAGCAGTTACAGGGGTATTCCCTCAGGGCAAAAAGCAAATCTATAAGGTCACCTTCTCTGACGATCGCTCTGCAGAATTTTGTGACGAGCACTTGTGGCGCGTATACTACCGCTCCTGGCTAAAACCAAGAATCCTGACCACTGAAAAAGTAGCAGAGATGCTGACCCGAAAGCGTTATCAGAAAAGGCTATGGATCGACATGTTTTTTGGTGATTTCGGAACTAGCGATACACTGCCTATTTCACCCTGGGTTCTGGGTATTTTGATCGGCGAAGGCGATTTCCAATCCATGCGCTTCTCGACTGCCGACGAGTCAGTCCTACAAAGAATGAAGGATGAACTAGGCGAAGGGCTCAAGATTAACCATGCAGGCAAATATGACTACAGGATCGTACAGACCGAAAACCATCGACGCCCAGGTCACCCCTACGCATGGCCGAATCCATTGAAAGAGCAGCTAAAGGTACTAGATTTGTGGGGCAAGAAGAGTGATAAAAAGTTTGTGCCTGAAACATACAAGTCAGCAGATCGCGAAAGCCGCATTTTGCTCTTGCAAGGCTTGCTCGATGCCGACGGATGGGTAGAAAAACATAAATCTGTCAGGTTCTCCACATCCAGCGAACAGCTTGCCGACGATGTAGTTGACCTGGCACGTTCAGTTGGCGCTTGGGCAAGCAAGAAATGCAAGCAAACTTCTTTCACCTATAAAGGTGAGCGTAAGCAAGGCCTGCCTTCCTTCGTGATATGCATATGCTTCGCTGAGCCCCAGAAACTTTTCTCTATTCCAGAAAAGAAAATACGCGCCATCGCTACCACAAAAAAGAAGCGACCAACTTTTGTTTCTATCGAACCAGTACGCAAGGCAGAAGCACAATGTATCGCGGTCTCTCACCCGTCTCAACTTTACATAACAGATGATTATATAGTTACCCACAATACCGCTATGGTATTGAATTTGGCGCATAATGTGGCGACGAAAGCCGAACAACCGGTGCTGGTCTTTAGCCTGGAAATGAGCAAGGAACAGTTGGTGGACCGCATGCTGTCGCGGGAGTCCGGCGTCAACGCCTGGGCGCTGCGCACCGGCAACCTGACCGACAGCGACTTTGAGAAAATCGGCCAGGCTATGGGCACCCTCAGTGAAGCCCAAATTTTTATAGACGATACACCCGGACTGACCATTGCAGAGCTGCGCACCAAAGCCAAACGCCAGGCTCACAAACACCCGCTGGGGCTGATCATTGTCGACTACCTGCAGCTCATGAGCGGCGGTGCCCGATACAGCTCCCAGGCCAACCGCGTCCAGGAAATATCTGAAATATCCCGGGGTCTGAAAGGGATAGCCCGCGAACTCAACGTACCACTTATTGCGCTTTCACAGCTCAGCCGCTCGGTCGAAAGCCGCAGCCCCCAAATCCCCCAGCTGTCTGACCTCAGAGAATCTGGATCGATTGAGCAAGACGCGGACGTCGTGGCCTTTCTGTACCGCGAAGACTACTACAATCCAGACACTGACAAACAGAACATTCTGGAAGTCCACATTCGCAAACACCGCCACGGCGAAGTGGGCAACATAGAACTCTACTTTGACCGCGAAAAGCAACGCATCACCGACATTGACCGCCAACATACGCCTTTTGATTCTTAATACTCTTAGATAGGACAGTTTCGGTACGGCTTGCAGCCGTCTACCGCCATACTTTCTTGCACCAGCAAGAAAGTATGCAAAGAAATGGCAGGCGGTTGCAGAAACATGACTGTTCGGATGTCCCCAGCCCTGTCTGGTGCCTGTGGAACTCCCTTACGGTCAAACAGTCCTCGCCCCGCAGGCAGTCTGGGGACATCCGCCCAATCAGTTTCTGCAAAGCCTGGTGTTTAGTTAAGCGAGCAAGCTCGCAACCTAAGCAATGATTCTATTGCTGAAGCCCAGGAAGCTGTCTAGTAACTTTCGCAGCCGTGGCCGTCACCGTCTCTGTCAAATCCATGTTTATCGTAGCCGGTAACAGATACTGACATACCAATATCCGGACAGTCCAGATCATAGGATACGTTAGGTACGCAGGGACTATAGTTTGGGTCACAGTTTGACGACGGCTTGGGAGGCGTATAGACATAGGTGCCAATGAGCGTGACCTCATTCGTGGGCACAGTCGTTACCTCTTGCTTGGTCAACTTGTTACCCGTCTCGACTCCATTCGTATAGGTCACCTCGTAGGTAAATGTCTTAACCCCGTTAACACCCGCAGTTTCCAGAATGGTTTCTCCTTTATCCAGAGTATCGTCGTTTTTGGTAGTCTCTTTGAAGGGGATAGCTTCTGTTTCTGTGACAACTTTCTTTTCAATCACATCGGCTTTTGCCTCTGTAGATTGCACGACTGGATCGGGTTTTGGCGCCGGTTTAGGGCTGGAGTTGCTCAATGGAGCTGCCGCTGCACCGGTAGCAAATAACAAAGCCAGGATGGCTCCTGCCTTACCAGCCCTTGATAAATGGGAAAACCATGATTTTACTTTGTGAAACATCTCTCATTAACTCCTTATATAATTCGGAGTATGCGCTTATTCCATGACTTTGACAAGTTTCACATTTTTATGGCATAAATAGGATTGACTAGCCGAGGTTAAGGGTGACGAAGCTGTATAAACGAAAAGATCTGCTGTTCAAACCAAGGCGACTGCATCAAATTCGTGAATCACTAGATTAACAATCCAGTTTTAGAAAAAGTTTGGGTTGATGGGTGTGCAAACTTTATTGATTGTTCAAGTACGATGGATAGATCTTGCCTGGCTTCACGTGTTCAGCTCCTGTACCAAATGCCAGTAATGACACTTCTGTCATATGCCCTACCATGAGTACTTGTGGAGTTCTAGCGCTAGCCTCTTGGCCTAGGATCTCTTGAGCCCCGGCTACAAGTTCTTCAGGAGTACCCACTTCTTCTGTCAGATAGCTTAGGATGCCTACTTGAGTCACTTTGCCTGGGTCAACACCAAGTTCTTCAGCAAAAACCTCACCCGTCTGTATAGCACGATCCAGTTCAGACGTATAGATTGCCGTCCTGGGAGAAAGCTCATCGCCCAAAAAGGCTGCAAACTTTGCGGCGCTGAAAGTAACTCCGTCTCTCCCCTCAGGAGAAAGCGATTGAGTTGAGTGGTCAACGTTACCATGGCGAGCTACAAATAAATGCGGCCTATTAGACATATCGATCCTTGCTTAATTTGTATATTATACTACTTTTTAGACGTTATTCATCAAAAATGCTATCAATATACAAGTCCGTCAGAAGCACCGATTACGAGCCTGAGAGTCCGAAATGATATACTAAGGCCAAGATGAATCCCGTTAGACCCCAGAAAGCGACCAAAAGCTATAAGTCAGCCGAACTTCACGCAACACTTCAAACGTTAACCAAATCCAGAAGAATTAGTGGAGTCTAACGGGATGAAAAAAGTGGTGAACTGGTTTGCTGCAAGCTGGATGAATCTGGTATATGCGGTAGTAGTTGCGGTCGGCGTGGTCTTTTTGCTATGGTTCGGGCTGGGGGACATGCTGCCCGGCCTTAGCGAAAAAGAGGCGGCGCAGGCAGTCTCTGCCAACACCGTCCAAAAACTCATAGACAATCCTATCGGGCTGCCGCACAAGGCAGTACAATTTGCTACCGGCCAACTGCTGACAGGGGGTGCTGCGGTTCGCTCCGCCAGCGCCCTTCTGGGGCTGTTCACACTTGGTTGTTTTTACTATGTACTGCGCAGCTGGTATACCCGGCGGGTAGCGGTGCTGGGTACGCTGACTTTTGCCACGTCTGCCTGGTTTCTGCATGTTGCCCGATTGGGCACAGATAGCAGCATGTACCTTTTACTGTTTGGGGCCGTGGCTTGTGTCATTTGGCTGCAGCGGTCACGGGGGAGTATTCCAGCGCTGGCAGTGAGCGCATTCTTTGTCATTACGCTCCTGTACATACCAGGTATGATCTGGTTTGTCGTACCGGCTTTATTGTGGCAAATTGATCGCATCAGCGAAACCCTCAGACACCGTAACCCTGCTATCCTCACGCTCCTCAGCTTCCTTGTATTTGTCGCACTGGTACCCATTGGTTGGGCGATGTACCAGCAGCCTGATCTTATCAAGACCTATTTTGGGCTGCCGCAAGCCATGCCAGATCCCCTGCAGATAGCCAAAAACATTGCCCATATTCCAGTGCAGTTGTTTGCACGCGGACCCAGTAACCCCGAACAATGGTTAGGCCGGTTGCCGCTGCTGAATTTGTTTGTTTCCATCATGTTTGCCATCGGCCTGTACGCCTATTTCCAGAACAGAAAACTGGACCGTGTGGGTTTTATGCTGTTTGTTTTAGTCGCTGGCGGGCTGCTGGCCAGCATAGGCGGCCCGGTTAACCTGGCAATTATGTTGCCCTTTTTATATCTTGTGACAGCCAGCGGCATGGCACACATGCTGCAAAAATGGTTCACTGTTTTTCCGTTGAATCCGTTTGCCCGCACTACCGGAACTATACTAATGACCATCGTTGTGCTGCTGGCCGCCTTTAACGGCTTTAGCCACTACTTCATAGCCTGGCCCAATACACCCGGGACTAAGTCAGTTTTCCAACAAAAGCCATGACGCAAATAGTGTTTGGAACCCGCAATCCTGGCAAGTTGGATGACGCCCGGCTTTTTGTGGCGAGCGGTATAGAACTACTGACGCTCGCTGATGCTGGCGTTGACGCCAAGCTTGACCCAGAAGAAACCGGCACAACCTTTGAAGAAAATGCCTGGATAAAATACCATGCCTACCGTTCAGCTCTTCCCGAGGACACCATTTTAGTTACAGAAGATTCAGGCATGACCATAGACGCCCTCGGCGGAGAACCCGGCGTCCATTCCCGGCGCTGGAATGGCAGCCGTATGTCTGACCAGGAGATCCTCGACTACTGTCTGGAGAAAATGGCAGGCCAGAAAAATAGAACGGCACACTTTATCGTCTGCACAGTCATAGGTGGAGGTGGCATTGAGCCCCAGGCTATCACTGGCTCAATTGACGGGGTACTGCTGGAAAAGCCTAACATGAAAGCCTTCCAGAACGGCTTTCCATTTCGCGCACTTATGTACATACCTCAGCTTGGCAAAATGATGTACGAAATCCATGACACCCCGCCCGGGCAACGACCGGGGTTCCAAACGCACCGGGAGAAGATTTGGCAGCAAATCGCAACCTTGGTCCATGACCTTCGCTAATCACTCTGTTACAATAGATGTGATTTAAGCTTATCAGTAAGGGAGTTTTACTATGGGACGATTCGATCAGGCTAAAATGCTTTTGCAGGTAAAAAAATTGCAAAAGGAACTGCAAAAAATGGTCATCACGGCAGAGCAGGGTGACGGTGCCGTACGGGTAGAAATTACCGGCGAACAAAAGATCAAAAAGGTGCACATCGACCCCGACATGGTGGATTTGGACGACATTCACCAGCTGGAACGCTGGATCGAAGACGCCGTAAAAGAAGCCATCCAGCAAAGCCAAAAAATCGCCGCCGAAAAGATGCAGCCCTTTATGGGCATGTTGGGCGATCTGGGAATGTAGACTCCCTAAATTCCAAGAACATTTCGTCACGGAGGCCAGCGAGCTTTTAAAAATATTTTCAGCTATTATTGATAAGGTGACGCAGTGAATGGTTTTTTAGGTATTTGGTATTGGAGTATTGTTTGAGATTTGGAATTTGGAGCTTGGAATTTTAACATGAATGTTCTGCCTCCAGCCCTGAACGACATGATTGAGGCTCTTGGTTCGCTGCCAGGCGTCGGGCCGCGTACGGCTGAACGCTACGCCTACTTTTTACTCAAGACTAGTCCCACTACCTCCAAACAGTTGGCAGATAAGCTGGAGAAGCTGCACGCGGGCGTAGGATACTGCAAGAAAACTTTTGCTTTGGTAGAAAAAGGACAGGAACTTTCGCCGCTCTACACTGACCCGGGCCGGGACAAGCAGCTGGTGGCCGTGGTGGCCGAGCCGTTCGACATAGTAGCCCTGGAAAAAACCGCGCAGTTCAAAGGCACCTACCATGTATTAGGCGGACTGGTTTCGCCCATAGACAGCATTGGTCCAGAGCAACTGCGCATAGAAGAACTTATAGAACGCGTTGATGAAGATAAGGTGCAAGAAATCATCCTGGCCACCAACGCCAGCGTAGAAGGCGAGTCCACTGCCCTGTACATCCAACAACAAATTGGCGACCGCAAGGTCAAAATCACCCGGTTGGCCCGCGGCCTACCGGTAGGGGTAGATCTGGAATACGCCGATCAGATTACCCTCGGCCGCGCTCTAGAAGGCCGGCAAGTTCTATGAGGCCTGCTTCGTCTGGAAATCTACGAACGTAAGCTTCAGGTATGTGGTTGTTGATTGCAGTTTTTTGGGGAGGAATATTAACAGTACTGAGCTCTACTACACCCTCACCATACTGAGAGGAAATCATCATTGAGCCTGGGGTAATTGAATCTGGCCCAGCTGTAATACCCTGCAGGGTGAATTGCATCATATCAGCGTCTCGAGGGCTAACCAGCAAGTATTCGGCACCTGTCTCCAGCTCTGATTGGTGTACAATCTGGCCTGGATAGGGCATAGAGTTAGGGCTATTCATAATACTTTTACCATTATCAACTCCTACTATACTATATAGTTATATAAAATGCAAGTATTATCTACTGAATTAACACTCAAAAAGAGACAAACCAAGTAACTTGAAGAGCCATAGGGCTTCCCCGTATCCTGTTGTTTGTAACAGCAACTAAAATACGAGAGGAGTGACCACTATGGCTCACCACCACTTTACCCGAGAAGACC
>DATHJH010000039.1:0-40960 GCA_035489815.1 Candidatus Limnocylindria bacterium | reverse complement strand
CGCCCATCTTACCCAGGAAGCGCTTGACGCGGCAGTACACAGAATTAATACTAGGCCAAGGAAACGACTGGGCTACAAGACCCCGGAAGCGGTGTTTAAGCGAAAGTGGTAGTGTTGCGATTCGGATTAGAATCTAGGGCTCAGTGATTGACAAAACGTTATATAAATGATAGAGTAATTAGTAGTATTCATTTAAATTTTAGAAAGGAAATTAGGATGCCTCATGAAAACGTGCCTCCTGCAGGCGAACCAAGTTTTGATGCACACCTAGCAGCCGAAAAGGCAAGACTGGACCAAGAGGGAACAGTGTCCGAAGCTAGTCGAGATCAGGTTGCACGTTGGTCAGCTTCCGAAGCTTACGGCGACGATCTTATACTTCACACGCTAGGACAACATGCCGCAGAAGCACAGTTGTCTACTGGCGCAACAGACACTACAGGCGAGGCCGGCGAGTCAACCGAACCGAGCTTTGAAAAAATTCATGAAGCCGAACGAGCTCGACTGGCAGCAGAAGGAAAAGTAGCGCCAGAAGATCAGGCTGCTGTTGCACGTTGGTCAGCTGCTGAAGCCTACGGCGATGACGTTATGATTGATACCTTACGCCGCCACGCTGAAGAGCGGGGCCAAGGTGAGGCAACAAACCCAACACCTACAGATCAAACACCTAAGCAGTAGGGTTCACCCTACAAGCAGGCTACTCGACGTAGTAAAACAGCAAATGCCACTTGACGAATGTGCAGGTGGCATTTTCGCTAAACTTTAGTTATGGGTGAAAGAGCGACTGCTACTAGTAGAAGGTCGGACTCTGCACTGACACCCCCTACAGTTCGCATAATGAGGGTTTGTTGAGTCATCAGGCACTTGCCATATTTTATTGTTACTTTAACGGAGACTGTCTTCTAGCAGAGTCAAAAATGTGTCAGATGAATCTGGTTAGGCCTGACCGGGTAAACGCACATCTGCACCCATCCTCGGAGCAAGCTCTTGTGCGTGGGCTAGCCGACCGAACTGGCGATCATGCATCTTTTGCTAAAGCAAAATCTGCGATCGCCAATTCAAATCACCTGATGCAGCAATGAAATAGCCCCAACCTAAAGGCTGGGCTATTTCATTGGCGGGCCTTAGCTTTTGAAGTCTGGAATTATTTTGTTTCAAATAAGGCTAGAACGTGTGGATATATGGCGCCAGGTAACCGATATTAAGCCAAGTAGGCGGCTAGATCTGTTGCCCTACCTTCCGGATCTCCTGTGCACGTTGCCTGTCATAAGACCTGCGAGTTGAACTTCTGCTCTCTGCTGTCGTGGGCGCCTTTGCCGCTCGGCGCCTCTGCGTGCTTGCCGGTTTCCTGATATCTCTGCAACAGCAGACCCCGCACCCGCGAGCGTTCCTGCAAAACCAAAGAGCGTAGCTGCGGCAAAGGGAAGGAGCAGTTCTGCTTCCTCGATGTCTTTGTTAGTTATATTTGGCATCATTGCACTTAGTTCGGCGCTGGAGTCCCGGATGGCGGCGATAGCCTCTTCTTTTGGTTGAAAGCTGATGCTGGTTGTTTCTTCGCCCTGGGTGACCTCAATGTTCAGCTCTTTCACCTCTGCCTCAATCCTATCGCTTAGCTCAAAAGCTCTCTGGCTGTCAAACTCTGAAAGCTCTTTGATGTCGGGCTTTACAAGATGTTCACCCATCACCCCGGTGAAGCCTCCCATAGCGGCCGTCAAGACTATGAGACTCCCAAGGCTTTCTCGTGACGCCTCGCCCACTGCTGTGCGTAGCTTTCTACCGGTACCGTGCTCTGATTTATTACCCAGTCGCAGGGCCGCCGCCGTGCCCAGCAGACCAACGGCGGCACCAATGGTCGGCCACTTGAGGTCGTGGATGTCTCGCTCGGTATCATCAGCACGGGAAAAAGCTTGTTCCAACGGTCTTAGGCTGAGCGCCTTGTCTTTCGGTAGTGTTGCGGTGACCGTGCCGGTCGTAGGTTCCACTTCGAGAGTTACCTCATCTATACTATCGGCAAAGTGCTCATACACATCCCCAAAGTGTTCGGCGGTAGCACTGGCCTCTCCTGCATCTTGAGTGAGTTCCGGCACCTCATTAATTGCCTCATGCGCCGTATAAGCTGCCTTTCCGCCCGCAAATGCAGTCAGTGCCATTGCACCTGCGGCGGCGAGACGTCGCCAGGGGGGCATTCGATTATGCTCTGGCTGGGTTGGGGTTGGGTTTTCGGGTAAGGTCATTTTTGTTTTTATTAAACCTGAATCTAAAAAAAATAATAGCACAAAAGTGCTATTAAGTCAATTTGGCGGGCCCGACCGGATTCGAACCGGCGATCTTCTCCGTGACAGGGAGACGTGATAGGCCAACTTCACTACGAGCCCTTATTCAATAGTGCCTATCGTATCTTGGTTAAGACAAGATAGAGCATAGCAGTTACAGGGGTAAAAAGCAATATGAGGTAACGAGGCAGGGCTTTGCTATAATAACCCCGATAGTTCAATAGGTATGCCACCTTAGCTCAGCTGGCTAGAGCGCCACTTTCGTAAAGTGGAGGCCTGGGGTTCGAGCCCCCAAGGTGGCTCCATATTGCAGCCGGCCCCGTTGACCAAACCAAGCAAATTTATTTGCTGTTTGGGCAACGGAAGAGGAGAGGGCTTGGTGAGGCAGCCAGGATTGCCGGGTGAACTTGTTTCTCCGGCAATACGGCTGCCTCACCATCACACCTCGACGAGCGGGTATCGTATAGTGGCTAATATGCAACCTTCCCAAGGTTGAGAGCTGGGTTCGATTCCCAGTACCCGCACCAACTGATCTCAGTAACACTGAGCAACTTGAAGATCACTACTATAATCAACGGGCCAAAAGCGATAAACTATACCTGAATGCATATCCCAAAACGTTACTTTCATGATCGGCTGGTGGTTTTACTCCTGAGCATCAACACCTTCTTGGCACTACTTGGCGGCATATTGGTGTTATTCCGTCTGGATGCGGGCGGATCAGATGTCTATATAGTGCAGTACCGTGCCAACTTGGGCCTCAGCGCTTTTAAACGAGGCGGCTCTGCGCCGTTACTCAGCTTTGCAGTATTTGGCTTATTGGTGCTAGCCGTGCACGTTATCCTGAGCATGCGCGTGTACCCTGTACGCCGCCAATTCGCTATAACCATCCTGGCCATGGCCTCACTCCTCTTGTGCCTGTCTATCATTGTAAGTAATGCACTACTGATACTCAGATAGGACAGCGTGAAAAATATCGAAATTCCATACCAGAAAGAAAAAGGTAAACGCTACCGCTTCTTCGAGATGGTGCCGGGGCTCATTACCTGGACCATTCTGCTCCTGCCGTTTGTGCTGAGTTGGGCCAATCCAACACTCTGTGTACTGCTCATTATTGCTTATTTGTTGTTATGGTTTGTTAAGTCCATGGGGCTGACCGTTCGTTCGCTTCAGGGGTTTCGGGTTATTGATCGTCAGATGAAGCTGCCCTGGGATCAGATGCTGCGCGAGTTAGAAGCCCGCAAGGCCTCCCAGCCAGACAAGCACATACCCTCCTGGCACTACGAAAACGTTCGCCGCCTGCAAGAGACCGCTCCGGTCATAGAGCCAAGCGAACTTGTACATGCCATTATCATTGCCACCTACAACGAGGCCAGGGAGGTGCTGGAGCCCACAATTCAATCTGTTCTGAAGTCAAACTATACTATGAAAAAGGTTGTCCTGGTCCTGGCGTATGAACAGCGCGGGGGTCCAGATGTTGCGGTGCAGTCCAGGCAGCTCATAGAGGAGTACAAATCCCAATTCAAAGATGCGTTTGCAGTAGAACATCCTGACAACATTCCCGGTGAGGTCATCGGCAAAGGCGGAAACATCACCTATGCGGGCCGTGAACTCCAGAAGTATCTGGAAAGGGAAGGTATAGACCCTCTGCGGGTGGTAGTAACCACTTTAGATTCGGACAACCGTCCCCACAAATACTACTTGTCAGCCCTCAGTTACCTCTATACGATGGCGCCTGACCCGGCCGTAGTTTCGTTTCAGCCGGTTCCTATGTTTACGAATAATATCTGGGACGTCCCGGCCCCTATGCGGGTGATTGCCACAGGCAACACCTTCTGGAATGTGGTGCTGAGCCTGCGTCCGCACATGATTCGCAACTTTTCATCCCATGCCCAGAGCATGAAGACACTTATAGATACAGACTTCTGGAGTGTGCGGACTATCGTAGAGGATGGTCATCAATTCTGGCGTACGTATTTCCGCTACGACGGTAAGCATGACGTGTACCCCATGTATCTGCCTATCTATCAGGACGCGGTCTTGTCCAGTACCTACCGCCGTACGCTCAGGGCTCAGTTTATTCAGATTAGACGCTGGGCATGGGGTGCGTCAGATGTGGCGTATGTACTGGAAACAGGCTTTTTCAAGCCGAACAAAGTGCCCAAGTTTGACCTCATTCTCAAGCTGCTTCGTCTGTTAGAGGGCCATATTAGCTGGGCAACCGCGCCTTTGCTGCTGGCGTTTGCGGCTTTTGTTCCGGCCTTGCTGAACAACGACGATTTTGCATCTAACCAGTTGCCGATTATTGCCAGCCGTATTCAGACGGTTGCTCTGGTAGGTATTGTGGCGACTTTATACCTGAGCCTTAAGCTCTTGCCGCCCAAACCTGCCCGGTACCGTCATCATCGGACGGTACTTATGGTGCTGCAGTGGGTGATGTTGCCAGTTACGACGATTGCCTACAACGCTTTGGCGGCAGTAAACTCCCAGACCCGCCTTATCTTTGGCTGGTACCTGGGCAAGTTTGATGTCACGGAAAAAGCTGTCGTTACCGAAGACAAGCGGAAGATTATGTAGCTTCACTCCTTTCGCTCAGGGGGTGAAACGCGCGGTAAGAGGTTGCGGCTGCCTTGTCAAAACGCCCAAGTACAAGGGCGGTTGTTTTGGCTATATCGTCCCGGACAAGAACAGTATCTGTAATAAAGGGATACAGGTGGCTTAGAATAGTAGCCGTTATGGCCGTAGCGTCTTCTGTGGCAGTTTTTCGGTGCCGGAGGCTGTCGTAGATACTCAGGAGCAGTTTGTCCCGGGAAAACGGCTCGTAACGCTTGTTACTAGAAACACGCAAGGCCTGGGTTGCATCTACTCCTTCTATGGTCGTAAAGACTGCCTTGCAGGAACTGCACTGTCGACGTCGCCACACTTGATTCAAGCGTTTCTGGGGCCGGGAGTTAAGGACATAAGTCGCGTGTCCACAATATACACATACCATGACAACATATTGACATTACGCTTATACTTTTTCAAGTGGAAAACCTATAGCATTATGTGGGAAAGTAGCAGTATGGTAACGCTGACAATTAAAAAAGCCCCAGAACTCCACCTAGTTCTGGGGCTTTTCACCTGGGGCTACTTGCTGACAAGTGCCGGCCGGGTGCGTCGTATACGACTTATTGATTTCGACGAGGCAGTAAATTCTTCATAGAACAACTGAAACCCCTCGAGCGAACTCGAAACGGTACTCAAATATGAGCGCCTCCCGCTTAACCCGATTATGCTAACACAATTGGTTGTTTAGGTCAATACTTCTGATACAATTACAACGTTATGAAAACAAACTATTTTCAAGTGTTAACAGGGGTAGGCGGGGTACGAAACGGCAAGCTTAGCACTCGGGCGGGAAAAGTGCTAACGCCTACCTTTATGCCGGATGGCACCCGGGGCGCGGTTAAGAGCGTCAAACCAGAGGATGTTCAGGCAACTGGCGTTCAGGCAGTACTTGCTAACACCTACCATCTTCATCTACAGCCCGGCGAAGAAGTAGTGACCAAACTAGGTGGTATTCATGGCTTTTCCGGGCAAAAATTGCCCATGCTGACAGATTCTGGCGGGTTTCAAGTCTTTTCACTTGCCCATACTCGCAAGATTACCGAAGAGGGGGTAACATTTAAGGATCCTAGAACAGGAGATACCGTCTTCTTGTCCCCAGAGAAGTCCATTCAAATCCAGATGAAGCTTGGTGCAGATATGATGGTGGCGTTCGATGACGTCACGGCTCTGGATGATGCCGGTCGCGATCGTACCAAAGAAGCCTTTGATCGTACACACCGGTGGCTGGAGCGCTCGCTGGCAGAATTTCAGCGGCTAACAATGGATATGAAGCCAGATGAACGGCCTCTGTTATTTGGTGTAGTCCAGGGCGGATTGGACAAAGAATTGCGCAAAAGGAGTTTGGACATAGTCCAGGGTCTCCCGGTAGATGGTATCGCCGTTGGAGGACTGTCTGTCGGTGAATCAAGAGAAGAAATGCATGGCATGCTAGCGTATCTGGCAGATTTATACGATGATTCGCCACGCCCGCGGTTTTTGCTCGGTGTCGGCGACCCGATAGATTTACGCTTTGCGATTGAGAATGGTATCGATATGCTGGACTGCGTGTTGCCTACACGTAACGCCCGCCACGCGACAGCTTGGGTTAGCGGCGACAAGAAAATCCACCTGACAAACGCCACATACGCGGAAGATGCAAAAGCCATTGATCCAGGCTGTGATTGTGCGACATGCCAGGCCGGCTACAGTAGAGGGTTTCTACGTCATCAATTCCAGGTCGGAGAACCTCTTGCCGGAACTCTGGTGTCGATCCATAACATCCGCTACCTGCAACGCATCTGTGAAGAATATCGGAATGAAACCAATGAGCAATCAACTTCCAAACCTAACTGATTTTACAGAAACCGTCTCTCTTTGGACGCATCATGAGCATGAAAGACTCCATGGCCCTGGTACCAGCCTACTTTCTGATTTAGAAAAAATGCGCAGAGCGACCAGTCTTGATTACATGGATCCAAACAACATCCCAGTCCAAAAGGCGACACAACATCTTCAACGGTTGGCCTCTAGGGCCGGAAACTTGATTGCTGCGGAATTCGAACCCGACTTTACGGGCCGCGCGGTGAGTGATTGCCTCAAACTCGTTGCAGGGCAACAGGTCAAACGAGCGCTTGCGAGCGCCAGCGACAAGGGTGACTTTGTCAAAATACTACTAGCGCCCGACGATGATATCCAAGCGCTCATCGATGATGCGGCTATGCCAGTCCCCTCGATTACGGACGATGTCTTCATGCAAGATGAGCTTGAAATCCTAGGGGCTGCGCTCGATACATCATGGAGAACAATCAATCACCGTGCCATATTGGGCAGTGACTGGGGCAGTGACCAAAGCCCGATGATTATGGCTGCGCAACAAGGACAGACTGCGTGTTTGCGCATGGCTATCTCTACGGTACGGTTTGCAGCGCAACACTTAGGTGGTTTTGAGCAGGTACCGCTGCGTGAACCTGCTAGTGACGCAGAAACGTCAGTTCTTTCATATCCTTTCTCAGCATAGATACAAATAAAAAACTTCTCTTATCCAGAGAAGTTTTTTATTTGGTGGGCAATATAGGATTCGAACCTATCACCTCCACAACGTCAATGTGGCGCTCTAGCCAAATGAGCTAATTGCCCCTAAAACTTAACAGATACCAGCATAGCAAAAAAAGGTGGTTTTTAAAAGTCTATACCATATATGGTAAAGTCTGTAAGTACTTATCCCCAGGAGTGAATGTAAGAAAAACAATAATAAAGTGCTAGCCGTATAGTACCAGTATGGTATGATCCTTGTAGGCGAAGTTTTGCCGAGAGTGTTTTGACCAGAAGTATAGAAAAGTGATTGAAGACAGTGCGAGAGCCTTCAATCACTTTTTTCTTTTTCAACAGAGGTGTTATATACTAGTGGTAGGCAATGAAGTGGACTCACCAACCACAGAGCTTCGTAAGCGGTTGCGGCGTACGTTAACGCGGGCATCATAAGTAAAAGTCCGGTGGAACCGTCTGGATGCTAGTCTGGACCCGAGACGCGCTTGCATTTGGAACTATCCAAACCACAGCGCGTTTATTTATTTCTAACTCGATCTAATCTATAAGGAGAGCGGCTATGAGCCAGCAAGACCAACTACATGCAATGAGACACAGTTTGGCGCATATCACCGCTACAGCAGTGCAGCACCTCTGGCCGCACGCCAAATTTGGTGTGGGCCCGGTGGTAGAAAACGGCTTTTACTACGACATTGACCTTGGCGATGCCAAGATTTCCGAAGAGGACTTTGAACGCATCGAAGCAGAGATGCGCAAGGTCATTGAACAGAATCAGATTTTTGAACGGTTTGAAAAACCAGTAGACGAGGCCATTGCCTGGGCCAAAGAAAGCAACCAGCCATACAAAGAGGAGCTACTGAACGACCTCAAGCGGGCTGGTACCACTGTTGCCAAAGACCTTGATGCAGGTGAGCTTGGGACCATCACCGAAGGCGAGGCGGCAGTCGAAAACGTGTCTTTTTACAAAAACGGCAACTTTACTGACCTCTGTCGTGGGCCGCATGTGGAATCTACCGGCAAAGTTGGCGCCTTCAAGCTCATGCGCATAGCTGGCGCCTACTGGCGGGGCAACGAAAAGAATCCGCAGATGCAGCGGCTTTATGGGGTGGCATTCGCCACCGAAAAAGAACTTCGTCAGCATCTGAACATGCTGGAAGAAGCCAAAAAGCGCGACCACCGAAAACTCGGCCAGGAACTGGACCTGTTTACATTTTCTGATCTGGTCGGCCCAGGGTTGCCACTGTATACGCCCCGGGGAACCGTTTTGATTGAAGAACTCAAGAATGCTCTCCGGGAAATCAGTAGACAGTACGATATGCAGCTGGTCTCTTCCCCGCACATAGCCAAGATCGACCTCTACGAGACCTCTGGTCACGCCGGTAAGTTCGCCGGTGAGTTGTTCCATGTACAGAGCCACTATGACCAAGAATTTGTCATGAAGCCAGTGAGCTGTCCCCACCACACGCAAATTTACGCCGCCCGCCCGCGCAGTTATCGTGACTTGCCGCTGAGGTACATCGAACAAACCATGCAGTACAGAGACGAAAAGCCCGGTCAGCTCGTTGGTTTACAGAGGACACGGGGTTTCACTGTAGACGATGGTCATACTTTTTGCAGGGTAGATCAAATCAAACAAGAGGCCTCGATGCTCGTGGAGGTGGTCAGGGACTTTTATGAAAACGTTGGGTTTTGGGGTAAGCACTGGGTTTCGTTGTCTGTCCGTGACCCCAAATCACCCGAAAACTACATTGGCATACCAGAAGACTGGGACGCCGCCGAGCGAATGCTTAAAGAAGTTGCAGAAGACTATAAGCTCGACGCAAAACGCATGGAAGGTGAGGCAGCTATCTACGGCCCCAAGCTTGACTTCATGTTCCAGGATGCGCTGGGCAGGGAAACGCAGCTGGCTACCATACAGTTGGATTTTGCTATGCCCAAGCGGTTTGAACTGACGTACACTGACGAAAAAGGCGAACAGCAGTCTCCGGTGATGATCCATCGAGCCATCCTTGGATCGTTCGAGAGGTTCATCATGCTGCTTATCGAACATTTTGCCGGAAAGTTTCCTGTTTGGCTGGCACCAGAACAAGTTCGACTGCTTACGGTCAATCAAGAAGAAAATACGGTCGAGTTTGCCAGTAAAGTGCTAGAACAGGCCAAGGAGCTGGGTATACGTGTAACCGTAGACAATGACAACGAATCCGTGGGTAAGAAGATTCGGAATGCCGAGCTCATGAAGGTGCCGTATACCGTTGTCATTGGCGAAAAAGAGATCGAATCCGGAAAGGTTGTGCCGCGGGTTCGCAGTGATATGGAAGTCCAAAAGCCTCATGAATCCTACGATATAGAAAATTTCCTGAAAACCGTAGCCAACGAAGCCAAATCCCGCGTAAGCAAAACTTCTCTATGAAAAAGAAAAAGCCGATTATAGCCGTAGATCTAGATGACGTGGTGGTGGGTTCTGCTCAGCGTATCATCGGCGCCTATAACGAGACGTATGGTACGAATCTCGACCTGTCGCATATGTACGCAGAGGAGCACGGCAAAGTCACGTGGAGTGCTCCAGATGAAAACACTGCTATAAAGCGAGTATACGAAATCTTAGAAAGCGATGTTTTCTATAAGGCGGAACCAACCCAACATGCAATTACCGCGCTTCAAAAACTCAAAGTAAGGTACGAGTTATTCGCGGTGACTGGACGCCACGGTGCGATGGAAGAGGCAACGCGCCTGTGGCTTGAAAAACATCTGCCAGGTGTATTCACGGACGTTATCTTTACGAATTTCTATAACGCAGAAACGCAGACAATTAAGTACAAAAAAGTAGCCAAAGCAGATATATGCGATGAGTTGAATGCCTCTATCCTCATAGAAGATCTGCCGCGACACGCCATAGATGTGGCAGCGTCTGGCAAGCGAGTACTGCTATTCGGCGACTATCCTTGGAATCAACTAGCAGAGTTGCCTCCGAATATGTCACGAGTTGCCGACTGGGACGACGTACTCAAGGAGTTGATGTAGTGGAACTTGAAGTTGATGCAAACTTTCGGCGTCGTGTCGAAGCTCTCGTGGCGCAGATACCGAAAGGCCGGGTCATGACCTACGGGCAGATTGCAGCGCTGACAGGTAACGCCCGGGCTGCTCGGATTGTCGGTGGTATTGCCCACTTTGGTGACCCGGACTTGCCATGGCAGCGGGTCGTCAACCGTCACGGTGGTCTGGCAGCCGGGTACCCTGGTGGCAGGGAAGGCCACAAACAGGTACTTGAAGCCGAAGGAATACATGTAAATGAAGAGTATCAGGTAAGTATTACGGAGCTTTTATGGACGCCAGGACACGAACAGGGCCGCTTGTTGTAATCGTCGGTGAAACCGCGTCAGGCAAGAGTGCAGTAGGCATGGAACTGGCCAAGCGTTTCAATGGCGAGATTATCTGTGCGGATTCTCGCACGGTGTACCGTGGCCTGGACATCGGTACCGCTAAGCCGACAGAAGCTGAACAGGCGCAAGTTCGACATCATCTAGTGGATATAGTAGATCCGGACCAGGCTTTCACCGTGTCAGACTTCAAACGGTTGGCCAAAGAGGCAATTAACGACATAGCGTCACGGGGCAGGCTGCCGATTATGGTAGGTGGAACCGGTTTGTATATAGATGCGGTACTGTATGATTTTCAATTTCGAAGTCCGGCTTCTTCTGAGCTTCGCCAAGAGCTGTCGGCTCTGTCCGTAGATGAGCTACAGGAACGAATACGAGTGGCTGGCTTGGAGCTTCCAGAAAATGCTCACAATCCCAGGCATTTAATTCGGGTGCTGGAATCGGGAGGAGAGCTCGGCACCAGAAAGCCACTTCGAAAAAATACACTTGTCTTGGGTCTCAGGTCTGATCGTGAAGCTTTGCGTCAACGCATTATGGTCCGGGTTGATGATATGGTTGAGGCAGGGCTTGTGGAAGAGTTGCAGAGGTTGGTTGATAAGTATGGCTGGAACATACCGGCGCTGCAGGGGCCGGGCTACAAGGCTTTTCGTGGCTACCTGGAAGGAACTCTAAACTTAGAAGAAGCAAAAGCGTTGTTCGTCCAAAATGACATGCAACTGGCAAAAAAGCAAAGGACGTGGTTTAGGCGGAACAATAGTATTCATTGGGTTTTAAACAGTGGTAAATCTGTAGATATCACTACAACGTTTTTGAACAAAAATCTGAAGTAATCGAATAGTTATCTGATACAATGTCCATATGATCGATCAATTGTTTGGCTCAAAGACGAGGGTAAAGCTGTTGCAGCTTTTTTACAGTAATCCTAATCGTTCATTCTATGTGCGCGAAATTACCCGTAAAATCGATGAACAGATTAACTCTGTAAGGCGGGAACTTTCCAACCTGCTGAATATTGGCATTATATCTTCGGATGACAATAAGAATCGTCTGTATTACGAGGTCAACCAGACATTTGAGTTTTATGATCCTTTACGGACTATATTTGGTGGTGGTCCGGCTGATGGAACTAAAGCGGCAGCCAAAGCCCCCGCCAGCAGCGCCCAAGCCCAGGATTTCAAGGCTCTGGGCAATGTGGAGCTCGTCGTCTATAGCGGCCAATTTACCCGGGATGACTCCAGTGGAATTGACATACTCTTTGTTGGCGACCTCAACCAAACCCAGCTGGCAAAATTTATCGAGGATCTTGAGGCCAAGGAATCAAAAGAGCTCCGCTATACCGTTATGAACCCTAACGAGTTCAAATACCGCCAGCAGGTGAATGATCGTTTTCTGTCGCTTTTGCTGTCGTCCAAAAAGCAGGTGCTGGTAGACAAGCACAATGTTTTGGCCCCGCCCAAGTCCAAAAACACCAAACCTGAGGAGGAATAGATCATGGAAATTCAGTATTTTGGGGCAAACTGTGTCCGGATAAGTACCAAAAAGGCATCCGTTATTGTAGATGACAACCTGCCCGATCTTGGCCAAAAGTCCGTAACCAAGAACGGTGAAATAGCTCTTTTTACTGGTCCGCATGGTGACCCGTCGCCCAAGGTCGATAAAAAAATAGTCATCGATCAGCCCGGGGAATATGAGGTGGCTGATACTTCTATACAGGGCATAGCTGCCCAAGCCCATATTGATGAAGCCGGGCAGAAGAACGCAACCATCTTCAAAATTGTTGACGACGACATTCGTGTCGTAGTCACCGGCCATATCTATCCTGAGCTAACCGATGATCAATTGGAAAGCCTGGGCATGGTAGATGTGCTGATTATTCCAATAGGTGGGAACGGTTATACGCTTGATGGCGTAGGTGCGCTGAAACTTATCCGTAAGGTCGATCCAAAAATCGTTATCCCAACCCATTTTGACGAAGAAGGCTTTACCTTCCCCGTACCTCAGCAGCCTTTGTCAGATGCTCTCAAGCCCCTCGCTATGGAGCCCAAAGAGACGGTTGCAAAACTTAAGGTCAAGCCTGCCGAACTGACAGACACCACACAGCTTATCATCCTCGAAAGGTAGCGCAGCGCGTGGCTGGCCCACACTCACTTTTCTCCCACCCCCGTTATTCCGGCCTTGAGCCGGAATCTAGGATAATAGATTACTCCTCTGGACGGTCGGGTCAAGGCTGGCATGAGTGTGGGTCAGAGCGCGTGGGCTTAACAAAAGCTCCCTATACTAGGGAGCTTTTTTAAAATGTGCCGCCGTCCTATTCGGACTTCGCAACGACAGGGGTCAGAAGCCCCTTTTTCTTAAGGGTGCGGATTGCCTGGGTGCTGATCTTCATGGTAACCTTTTTGCCATCTATCATGATGGTTTTGGTCTGAAGATTTGGCTTCCAGACTTTCTTGGTGTGGCGCTGAGAAAAGCTGACATTGTTGCCAAACTGTTTGCCTTTGCCAGTTAGTTCACATATTTGCATAATTCTATCCTTTGGCTCCTCGGATTTCTTCCGGATTCAAGGCTGAATTATATCTGTTTTGTCTCTTTTGGTCAACCCAGGTTATACTGGGTAGCATATGCAGTTTGCCGCTTCTGATATTGTCGCCATCATTGTTGCTATTCTATTTTCTATGGGCCTGCACGAGGCTATGCACGCTTTTACTGCTCACTGGCTTGGCGACCCAACCGCAAAAGACCTGGGCCGCTTAACGCTGAACCCTTTCAAGCACATAGATATCTATATGACACTGCTTTTACCGGTCGGGCTTATTCTGCTGGGATTGCCGCCTATTTTTGCTGCCAAGCCCGTGCCGTTCAACCCTACGCGCGTCAAATACGATGAATTTGGCGCAGCTCTTATTGGCGTAGCCGGACCACTGACCAACTTGTTACTGGCAATAGCCGGGGCAGGGGTCCTACGGGCTTTTAACCTGCCTTCCGGGCCTACTGACTTTGTCTTGATCTTTGTAATGGTGAATATAGCGTTTTTTGTTTTTAACATGATTCCGATACCTCCACTGGATGGCTCTCGGCTGCTCTATGCCGTAGCTCCTGAGCCATTGCAAAAAGTCCTCTACCAGATAGAAGGTATGGGTTTTTTGTTTTTGATTGTTATATTAGTGCTGTTCATACCAGTGCTGGGCCCGGTGATCGCCTATGTAAATGATGCCATTCTAACATTTCTGTTAAGTGGCACAGGCTTGATATAATACAAGGGCTGGGCGTCTGCCAAATGATAATCTGAATACTTATCATTCGGGAGCTCAATATTCGTGTGTGGCCGTGGCCGCACCGTGAGAACACCCACCTGGGTTCATACCAGGTTGTCATGCAGGCGTCTCAGCACTATGCCGCCCCTGTAAGGGGATTTTTCTTTTAAAGTCCAACAGGGTAAAATAGTATGTAGCTTCACAATTTTTCAAACCCAGCAGCTTTAGCTGCTGCCAAGGAAAACTGAGACGAGGTGACTGGCTGGGCTGTCCACGGTCGCCGGGCAAGCTTGTTCGGCCAGTCAGTAGCATTAACAATGTGGTAACCAATTCTTAAAACCAAGCAGCTTTGCTGCTTGATAACTAGAAACCAAAATCGCGAGAGGATTCGCGATTTTGGTAAGGAGAGGGCTTGGTAGGGTTACCAAGAGTGCCGGGCAAACTTGTTTTGCCGGCAGTCCGGTGACCCTACCATCACACCTCGACGGGGTGTAGCGCAGTTGGTAGCGCGTACGGCTGGGGTGAGAAGTGCCAGTGGCACTTCGCAAGGCCGGAAACTGATTGCAAGCTTGCTTGCAGTAAGTTGAGGCGGGGTCGAGACAGATTTGCAAGTTTTAACTTGCAAGTATGATCGTGACCGTGAGGACCTCATGGCCCCGAAAGTGCTATCGTTTAGTTAGAGGTTTTATCGGGGTGTAGCGCAGTTGGTAGCGCGTACGGCTGGGGGCCGTGAGGTCGCAGGTTCAAGTCCTGTCACCCCGACCATACAAAAAGCTCAGACTTTAGTTCTGAGCTTTTTGTATGGAATGAGACTTCGCAGGATATGGTTAAATAGAGGCATGATTGGTATACCCGATGATGGAAGCCCTGAAACCGAGCCCTTATTTGATGGCTTCCGACCAGAAGGAGTCAGGGTGGGGGACACGATAGGTGGTTTGCTGCCAGCTACTGCCGTAGATAGGATAGACTCAGAACAGTTGGGTATTTGAAGTTAGAAGAGTATATGATAATTGGATACCGGTGGATGGTGAAGTTCTGCCCCACGCTACTGAATGAACATCGAGTCGCCATAGCTTAGGAAGGCGTACTTTTCTTTTATAGCCTCGCGGTAAGCGTGGTCAAGGTTCTCCCACCCAGCCTTGGCTGCAGCTAACATAAGCACAGTTGACTTAGGCGCGTGGAAGTTTGTAAGCAAAGAATTAACCAATTTAAATTTGTACCCGGGGTATATAAAGATGTTGGCTTCACCAGAAATACTGTGCGGTTCACCTGCTAGAATAGTATCCGCTGCAAACTCTAAAGTGCGTGCTACTGTTGTACCAGCCGCTACAATATTTGATCTGTTTTTATGAATTTTTTGTAGTGCTTTTACCGTCTGCGCAGGAATCTCAAAATACTCGCTGTGCATGACATGTTCTGCTATATCATCGGAACGAATTGGCAGGAAGGTTCCCAGCCCGACGTGCAATGTCAGGTAGGCAACGGACACACCTTTTTGGATGAGTTTACGCTCAAGCTCATGTGTAAAGTTCAGCGATGCAGTAGGTGCAGCCACTGATCCCGGCTCCTTGGCAAAGACGGTCTGATAGCGTTGCACGTCTTCAGCTGTAGCTTCGCGGTGCATATAGGGAGGCAGGGGGACTGAGCCTTCATGCTCGGCCAGCTCTAAAAGATTCACCCTGCTGCTGAGTTCAGCTATGCCGCCTTCGGCTACCTTGTCTACGGTGACATTCGTCCCCTGAACACTTAACGTTTCCCCTGGGTTGACCTTGCCCCGGTAGAGCGCCTTTCTGTGGGTAAAGTCAGTGGTATGATGATCTTCCAGTAGCAGCAGCTCTCGCGGCTGTCCGGCTGCATTTACTGCTGACAGGCGGGCTTTAACGACTTTGGTGTTGTTAAGAACCACCAGATCGCCGGGCTGCAGGTAGTCGGCGAAGTCATCGTACCTCCGGTGTTCTATGAGGCCAGTCTGCCTGTCCAGTACCAAAAGTCGACTCTTGCCGCGTACTTTGGGCGGAAACTGGGCAATCAGGGCTTCCGGTAGCTTATAGGTGTAGTCCGAGACACGCATTAGAGGATATTATCTGTTACTATGGATTAGACTTCAATGCCTAAACGGGTCTCCCGGCAAGAGGCGAAATTTGACTTAGAAAACCGTCAGGATGGGATATGTGGCAAGAAAAAAATAATGAGCTGTCAAAAGAGTTTGAGTTTGCCGACTTTGCGGAAGCCTTTGCCTTTATGCAGGCAGTCGCTGCAGAGGCAGAGCGGCGGCAACACCATCCTCGCTGGGAAAATAACTGGAACAAGGTTCGTGTCTGGCTCAGTACACATGCAGCGGGCAAAGTAACAGATAAGGACAGGTCATTTGCAGAGTTTATTGAGGCACTTTACAAGAGTGGACAGGAGCCTACTGCTCCAGTAGCTACCGGAGGTACGTATAAGCATATTAAGCTGTACGCGGACGGTGGCTCACGCGGCAACCCTGGACCATCCGCCTCGGGCTATGTGCTTCTGGATGAAGATGACACGGTCATTATAAAGAGCGGTGTTTACCTTGGCATTACTACCAACAATCAGGCCGAGTATCAGTCACTTAAATTTGGCTTGGAGGAGGCGCAAAAGCTTGGCGCAAGCGAAGTAGAAGTCTATATGGACAGTCTTCTGGTCATCAATCAGATGAGGGGTATATTCAAGGTTAAAAACCGCGACCTGTGGCCCATCCATGAGGCCATCAAAGAGGTGGCAAAGCAGTTTAAGAAAATAACCTTTACCCATGTTCCGCGCGAGTTCAATAAATTGGCCGACGCAGAGGTGAACGAAACACTCGATGCCGAAGCTAAAAAATAAGCGGTTTGTGGTATAATATAGAGGTCAGATTGCCAGCTAATCGCCTGGGCTGTCGGAAACGATCGTCCAGGAGGAAAGTCCGGGCAGCATAGGGAAAGACAGTCGCTAACGGCGACCGGGGGCAACCCTAGGGAAAGTGCCACAGAAACGAAACTTCCCTGAGATTATTTGAAGGGTAAAGGTGAAACGAGTGGGGTAAGAGCCCACAGTCCTCTGCGGTGACGCCGGGGAGAGGTAAACCCTGTCTGCTGCAAGGAGGTGCACTTTCATAAGGTTCCCGCCGAAGGTGTACCATAAGATCCGCTTGATTCCGGAAGCAATTCCAGAACTAGATAGATGATTAGCAGTCCTGATTCGTTGGGGTGAACAGAACCCGGCTTACGTACAATCTGGCATAAAAAAGGCCACCTTTGGTGGCTTTTTATTTAACACGCATTCTAACACTTTCCATGGATCACTCTGCCACGGCACCTAGGATAGTTACTTCTGGGCGGCCTTCACTACAGTCTCAAATGCCTTCGGCTCATTGACGGCTAGCTCGGCTAGAATTTTACGGTCCAGGCTGACATTGGCTTTTTTGAGGCCGGCAATCAAGCGGCTATAGGTCGTACCATTCAGTCTGGCACCGGCGTTAATGCGGGCATTCCACAGTTCCCGGAATGTACGCTTGCGGTTACGCCGGTCACGGTAGGCATGCTGTAGTGATTTAGTAATTGCTTGCTTGCCACGCTTCACAGAAGAACGATTACCCCGGGTCATGCCCTTAGTGGCTTTGCGAATCTTCTGATGTCGCTTGTGCGTAGTAACTCCTCGTTTGACCCGCATATTAGACTCCTAGTTTTCGTTTAATGTTTTTAGCACTTTTGCCGACCACAAGTGTTGGTACTGCAAAACTGCGCTTGCGGCTGGCGCTTTTCTTTTGTAGCAAGTGATTTGCCCCGGCTCGTCCCTGAAGAACCTTTCCGTTCTTGGTGACCTTCATCCGGTCTTTGGTGCCGCTATGCGTCTTTAGCTTTGGCATGACTATTACTCCTTATGACAAAATTTAACTGTTTTCCAGCCAGTTGGGGTGATTGCTCTACGACAACTGTTTCCCCGAAGCCTTCTATAACCTTCTCGGCCAGCTTGAATCCTAAATCCTTATGGGCAAGCTCTCGACCCCGGTAAAATACCGTAATCTTGACCTTGTGACCAGCTTCAAGAAATCCTGTGACCTTCCTGAGCTTCACCCCAAGGTCGTGGTCGCTGATTTTGAGGCCAAAACGCATCTGCTTGAGTTCAGAAGCTTTGGCACTTTTCTTATTTTTTTGAGCCTGCTTAGTCTTTTGGTAGTTATACTTACCCCAGTCAACAATTTTGGCCACTGGCGGATTGGCATTGGGAGATATTTCTACCAGATCAAGTCCATGCTGCTCGGCTGCACTAAGTGCTTCGCCTCGCGTCATGACACCGAGCTGCTGCCCATCCTCATCAATAACGCGTAAGCTTGCGGCCCGAATATTGTGATTCAGGCGTGTATACTTGTCGATAGAATTTTCTCCTTTTAATCACTAACAATCACTAACGCTGGTTGACAGCATTTTAACAGATGCCAGAACAGAGGTCAAGCCATGAACGGGGTTTTATGCATTACTTGGATGATTTAGTACTTGCTGCCGATATTGTAGGGCTTCGCTTACGTGAGCAACCTCTATTTTGGCCTCATTTGCCAGATCTGCTATGGTGCGCGCTACTCTAATGATACGCATATAGCTTCTGGCGGAGAGGGTAAGGTGTTCCGCGGCTTGGTTAAGAAGATCTTCGGCCGCTTTCGTAAGACTGGCAAACTTCTTGATATCCTGGTTACTCAGGCTGGCATTTTGTTTCAGGGGATCGTTATATCGTGCAAGCTGGCGGTTTCGGGCACGTGTAACGCGTTGTTGGATCTTTGCACTTGTTTCTTCTTTGTCTCCACGCAGCAAGCTACGGTGTTTTACTTCATCCACACCTACATAAAGATCAATCCGATCCATGATTGGCCCAGAAAGCCTGCGATGGTACTTGCTAATTTCATAGGGCAGGCAAGAGCAAGACTTGCCCGTGCCATAATAGCCGCAGGGGCAGGGGTTACAAGTTGCAACCAACATAAAATTTGCCGGAAAGTTAATGCTGTCACGAGCGCGCGCTACCGAAATTACCCTGTCTTCAAGGGGCTGTCTCAGTGCCTCAATAGTGTTTCGACCGAACTCCGGGAACTCATCAAACATCAAAATACCCCGGTGTGCCAGACTAATTTCACCGGGCCGGGGATACTGGCCGCCACCGACTATAGATATTTCACTGGCACTGTGGTGGGGCGAGCGAAAGGGGCGTACTCTCACAATCTGTTCGTATTCTTTACTGGCTAGACTATGCAAATGGGTGACCTCCAGGATTTCCTCTAACTCCATTGGCGGCAGGATAGAGGGTAAAGCTTTCGCCAACATACTCTTACCTGTTCCGGGCGCACCGCTCATAAGGATGTTATGTCCGCCGGCTGCAGCTATCTCAAGCGCCCGTTTAGAGCGTCCCTGACCCGCCACATCCTTAAAGTCGTAGATGTATTCCGGGGATTTCACCAGAGGCGTATGCTCTCCCGATCTATGTCTTTTAAGAAGCACTGTCTTAGTGAGGTCCAGATACAACTCCCGCATATTTTTCACCGGAATAACTGCCAAGCCGGGAACAAGCAGGGCTTGCTCGGCATTGTCTTTAGGGACATAGAAGGTAGTAAGTCCCTTCTGGCGGCCTGCCAATAACTTGCCAATAATGCCACGTACTGCCCTGATATTTCCATCCAGGCCAAGCTCTCCGACGAAGGAAGTATGCGCTGAAACTGGTCCAGCAATTTGACCACTCGCCACCAGGATTGCCACGGCTATGGGCAAATCAAAGCTGGTACTGTCTTTGGGTATGTCCGCAGGAGCCAGGTTAATAGTAATGCGCTTTTTAGGAAGCTCCAACATGCTGCTGGCAAAGGCGCCACGAATACGCTCCTTCGACTCTTCTATTGCCTTGTTAGCAAAACCTACAATCACAATGCTCGGCAACCCGTTGGATACATGACACTCAACGTCAATCCTGATAGCCTGGTTGCCGGCGTCTAAAATGCTTTGGATGGTTGTACTCATGCAGGTTTAATTATTAAACAAGCCCTGCATATTGCAAGGCTTGTTTGACACATTTTTATGATAAGTCCGATTAGCTGCTTGCGACCCTCTTATGCAGAACAACGGCTTGCGAGAAGCCGTTGTTACAGAGTCGTTTTTGTTTTTGAGCACTTTTTTTATTCAAGTGCTACGCATATCTTAACCGACGATTTTGGCAACGTCAATAGCGATTATGGTCATTTTTTATAATACCTGTGTATAACTTTTTCCTGTCATGGATTCCCGTTCTTGCAGTATGGTTCAATCTTCTTGGATGTGGCTCATTACACGGCCCGATAGTCGATGCTTTTTGCGCTTTGATTACAAGGTAGGGTCTAAAGACTTAGGGTTGGTTGTTCTAATAACCTGACTCTCACTCAAAACCCTCCATTGTCATTCCCTGGCTCCCGTTCTCTGTAGTAAGATTGCGAGGATAAATGGCCAGGGAATGTCCAGTAGTTATTCTTTTAACTAACTGCCGGTAGGGAGGGGTTTTGAGAGTCGGGTTTAATGCTATTGCAAATATAGCCTGGACAGGTAGTGAGAAAATACTCTGCCTGTAACTTTTTAGTGATTCTTTGAGTATTGGGGGTGGTGCTCGTCAGCCGCTTGGGTTTTAAAAACAGAAATAAAGAAAAAGCGAACAAATAGGCAAGGCTGATCAACGAATGTACTACAAGGCCGGAATTGTCAAAGGATTGAGTGTCCGGACGGTGGTGCTAAACACCAGGTTCATTTTGCGACGTATAGTTCAGCACTTTTCTCCAGATGTTATGTGCCATTAAGTGGTAACTATGGGTTCAATAGTATAAAGGGATGGCTCTTCAGGATGAACAAAGTCTGTCCGGATATTTACTGCAGCCGGCAAAATTAGCCAAAGTTTTTTGGCTACATCCGCTGCGCCTGGGATAGTATTGCCGTTAAAAGTTTAGTAATCATTTTGCTCCTACTGCCAGCGAGGCAATAGTGTCTTGGCGGCCATACACACTCGTAAATATAGATTTTATTCAATAAGTAAACTAGTTTATCTTAGTGGTCGTTGTTTTAATAACTACCTTTATTTTTAATATACGATTCGCTATTTCAACGTCCGCAAGAAGTATCATTGTATAAAAAACTTCATGTATGGGTTGACATAAAACAGCAAAAGTAGTATATTGTCTAAGGTAAGTCAAAAACAAAAACTTACAGTCAGGATTCTCCTGCTAGCGCTCGATTCCGCCCAAGAAGCGGGAAAGAGCGGTCAGTCAAAGCCAAGGACGGTAAGCGCTATATAATTACATTAAAGAGCGGATTTACCGTCCGGGCTCCATGCTCAGCACTGCACTGGATGCAGTGCTTTTTGCGGTTTCGCTTATTTAACGATAAAGTTGAACACATAATGATGCGACGCACAAAGAGACTTGTATTACTATTTTCCCCTTTCGTAGGGGTGAGTTTCTTTATGCTGGCTACCAACCCTTACGCTTTGCCACTACCTCTGCTGCCCATTCCTTTCTTACTGCTTGGCTTGGGCAGCTACTACGTTACTAGTGCTATCTTACAAATGACACCGCTACCTGAGAGGAAGGCGAAGCTGGTGTCGGCTGTCCTTACCTCTATCGTGCTGCTCGGGGTTGTTCTCCAGTCAATCAGGCAGCTTTCCAGCAAAGACTTCTTGATCCTCTTGGCTCTTCTAGTGGGTATAACGTGGTACATGCGCCGGTTAGAGGTGTAATTTCTGTGGTCAGCCTAAGCTAAAATCTCGTGAAGCTGGAATTTAGATGGGCCAGGAAAACTGGCAAAGCTTGCTTTTAACTCTCAGGAAGTTCAGCCTGACTCCAGACTACATCTGTTAACAAGAAGGGTCTTTTGATATACTAGCCTAAGTTATGGATCCTCAGGAACAAGAACAAACTCCATCTTTTGAGTTGCCTCCTGCTAAGGCTACGGAACGTACCAATCCACCCTTACCGGAGGGGCAGTACGCTTCTCCTGACGAGGCTCAAGGTGCTACCGCTGTCGAACAGGGGATCTCCCAGTTCGTGCCGCCCCCTGTGGCTGGCTCGAGCCCAGCTCAGCAGTCAGCTGCTCAAGACTTAACCAGTGGCCAGTCGACAGGAGCGGTCTCAGCCGTTCCTGTTACTCAAACGCCGCAGATTGCCGACGATACTGACCTTATAGAAAAGGAATGGGTCCTTAGGGCTAAAGAGATTGTTGCACAAACAGCACATGACCCTCATCTTCAGAATAGAGAGATGAATAAGTTTAAGGCTGACTACCTCAAGAAGCGCTACAACAAAGCTATTAAATTGAGTGAAGACACGTAAAGCAGATGCTAACCATACTGCTAATATTCGGGATTTTTATACTACTCCTGGCTATGGCTGCACCCTTGGTTTTTATGCAGGTGCGTAAAATTTTCCGGGAGCAAAAGAATTTTGAACGTGGGCTAAAGATGGTACCACTGCTCATTCACTTACCACCTCCAAGCGACGACACTGAGGTAGGCAGCAGGGATGTGCGTGATGTAGTTGAAGAGAATATATCCAAGGCTCAGATCCTCTATAACATTATAGCCGGTACGGTGAAGAAAGGTTTTAAGCATGATTTTTACGGTCAGCGGCACTTTTCTTTTGAGATTGTTGGAAGTAAAGGGTTCGTGAGCTTCTATGCTGCTGTACCTATTGCGTTGGTAGAAGTAGTCAAACAAGGAGTTATTAGTGCCTATCCGGCAGCGCGGTTGGAGGAGGTCGCGGAACATAATATCTTTAGCCCTGTTGGGAAAATCAGCGGCACAGTGGGCGGAGAGTTCACTCTAAAAGAGCATTATGCTTACCCAATCGCCACCTATCAGGACCTGAAGCGTGACGCTATGCAGTCACTTTTGAATGCGCTTTCTAACTTGGATAAGGAAGATGGCGTAGGCATTCAGATTATGATGCGTCCGGCCAACCCCAGTTGGCGCAAGGCGGCCTCTGGTCTGGCCAGCAAGAAACGCAAAGGTAAGGAAAACAAAAAGGGTATGGATGCCTTCATGTGGTGGTTTAAGCACATCCCCAAGGCGTTTGTGCAGGCCCCTGAAGATAAAGGGGGTTCCGATAAGCCAGAGCTTTCCTCGTTAGAGCAGGCTGTGCTGGACTCCGTTGACGAAAAAACCCGACATCCTGGATATGAAGTGCTTGTTCGTGTTGTTGCGTCTTCAAACATCTCTCAGAAGGCTCAGGCTATCTTGAATAGCGTCATAGCATCTTTTGCTCTCTTTGATGCACCGGGTAAAAATGGTTTCAAGTTTACTCCCGCCAAAGACATTGAGCGGTTTGTAACGGCTTATATACTTCGTTTTTTCCCTCAGGCTTCAAACCAGAGCGTATTGAATTCAATCGAGCTGGCTACTTTGTTCCATTTCCCCGATCAGAAAAATATTCCTACTTCACAGCTGGAGCGCCAGACTTCAAAACAGGTTGATGGGCCCCGGAACATGCCTGACGATGGCCTGCTGCTAGGTTATAACGTCTTTCGGGGGGCTAAGAAGGCCATTAGGCTGGCCCTCGGTGATCGCCGTCGTCATATGTACGTTGTGGGTCAGACCGGTGTGGGTAAGTCTGTTTTTCTGGAAAACCTTGCACTCCAGGACATGCTGAACGGCGACGGCTTTGCCTTCGTGGATCCGCATGGCGATACAGCGGAAAACCTTTTAGCTATGGTGCCGAAAGAACGCACAGAAGATGTTATTTATTTCAGTCCCGCGGATATGGAACATCCTATGGGGCTCAATTTGTTCGAGTTCCATAGCAGCGAGCAAAAAGACTTTCTGATTCAAGAAGCCATCAACATGCTCTATAAACTATATGACCCGCAGCATCAGGGAATTATCGGGCCTCGTTATGAACATTGGTTCCGTAATGCTGCACTGACTCTTATGGCTGACCCCGCAGGCGCGACTTTCATTGATATACCAAAGGTCTTTACAGATAACAAATACGCTAAGCAAAAGCTTCAACACGTCAAAGACCAAACAGTCCTGGATTTCTGGAATAAAGAAATGGCTGCCACAAGTGACTACCACAAGAGTGAAGTGCTGGGGTGGTTCGTAAGTAAGTTCGGTGCATTTTTGTCTAATGAAATGATGCGCAATATAATCGGTCAAACCAAGAGCTCTTTTGACTTGCGCGACATCATGGATAACAAAAAGATCCTTCTGGTTAACCTTAGTAAAGGTAAGACGGGCGATCTAAACTCCAAGCTGCTTGGTATGATCTTTGTAATGAAGTTCCAGGCGGCTGCTATGAGCCGGGCTAATGTGCCCGAAGACCAGCGTCCGGATTTCTGTTTGTATGTGGACGAATTCCAAAACTTTTCGACCGATTCTTTTGCTACTATCATGTCCGAGGCTCGTAAGTATCGCCTTAATCTGATAGTGGCAAACCAGTTCACGACGCAGCTATCTGACGAAATCCGTGATGCCGTCTTTGGTAACATGGGTTCCATTATTTCATTTCGTGTGGGGCAGAATGACGTCGATTCCTTAACCCGTTATTTCCAGCCATTGTTTGACGGCGAAGATCTGCTGCGGGTGCCTAACTATAATGCTATCGTACGAACTCTTGTGAACGGTGTGCCAACGCAGCCGTTCAGTATGGCTGCACTGCCTCCACTCGGGAATCCCAACCCACAGCTTGCAGATGCACTTAAGCAGCTTTCGGCTGCTAAGTTTGGCCGGCCAAAAGCAAAGGTTTCAGCCGAAATATTTGAGCGGCTTGCCACCAAAGAGGAACCAAAGCCGGCATTTGGCCAGCCTGGCCGGTCGCCAGCTCCCGGGCCTCGCCCTGTTGGTCCACCCAAGCCCCAAGGGGCCGGATCCTTCTTGGATGAGTGGCTCACCAAACGTAACAGCCCGCAATCTCCCAGGATGCCTGCACAAAGGTCGGCAGCGGCCCCTCCATCGAATGGTGTCAGTAACAGGTCTGCCAGGCCACTCCAGCCCTCTGCAGGCCCCCCGCCTGGTATGGGTATGACTGCGCCACTCCAGCCTGCTGCGACCCCTCCTGTTCCTGTCACGTCGCCCCCACTTCAGCAGCAACATGTTATTTCGTCCCCGCCTCCTCTTCAGCAGGCTCCTCAGCAATTCGTCCCCACTCCTTTAGCGCCGTCCCCAGCCCCTCAAAATCTGTCAGTCGTCTCATCACAGCAAACACCACCCCAACTATCGCCTCCACCAGCGCCCTCCCAGCCAGATCCTGAGCCCTCCAGACCTATTGATGAGGTAGTTCTAAGTAACCTCAATAAAAATAAGACAGATGAGCCAGAAGACACAATTTATATAGACCAAGAGGGCACGCTGCATTTACGCCATCAGGGCCACGACAAGAACCCGCACCAAAACCCGTAGGGGCTGACTCCCTATAACTGTTTACGTCGAAATACTCTACCCATAACCTCTGCTAGCAGGCCAATAACAAAACCACTCCCTATGAGGAGGAAAAATAGAGTCAGGTTATACCGAAAGCCATACCTTTTGGCCATATATAAAACAGCGCCGCTTCCTAAGAACCCTATAATACCGGCGCCCAGTATGCCCGAAGGTCGGGCAATGGTCTTAGAGCTCAGTTCGCTTACGGGCTCGACCAAGCGATGGTGGATAACCTTGCTTGTAAGCTTGTCAAGCGGGCCAAGGTGGCTGCGTACCTTTTGCATTGTATGTTTGTAGGCATCGGCTTTAAGTGTTTTCTGCATACCTAAGACAGGCTGTTTGGCGTCCTGTTGATGCTCGCCAACTGTTATTTCCTTGGCACTGAGCGCAGTTTTATGGATACTTTCCTGCAGCTTGTCCAAGCTATGATCGTGCTCTACATCTTTTGCTGCTTCCTTGAGACGCTCCAGGTTTCGCTGGCTTGTTTCATGAACGTCCAGCTGTTCGTGACGATTGTCCAGGCCCTCGGACAGCTTTTCTGTCATATTACATACCTCCTGTAGATGTAAAATCAGTTCTAACGATATCCAGCTCCCTGGCAAGCAGCCTACTGCGCGCAAAGAAGTACGAGGTAAGCCCGGTGATTGCGAACGCCAGTACAAGTGTGGTTCCGGGACCAGTTTCAGGCATAGTGCTGACTCCAAGTTCGGCCGTCTTGGCAATGCTGGCTGGCAGCCTTACGTGCACGGAGTTCCCGTAATAGACATTGGTCATGACCAGGTCAAATGACCCAGGGTCAGAAGCTGAAACAGGGGTTTGAGGAACAGGCCCCTTAACCTTCACCGTGATTTGCTTAGCCAGTGTGGTCCCGGGGGGTATGTCCTCTTGGGGCCAGCTGACGATGTCTTTATCGTTTAGCTGTCCTCCGTGCAGATCAACTATAGTTGCGTACTCCAACACATCGGACATATTTTCCTCAACCACAAAGTCCTCCACAGTTTGTGTACCGGCATTTTTTGAGGTTAGAGAGTAGATAATAATGTCGTTGGGGCCAGCATCTTTTCCGTTTGCATCCGGTATATTTCGTGTTTGATTGCTTGCATTTTTTTGCAGCTCCAGGCAAGCAGTTGTTGCGTGATTCTCCCGGGCCTCAGGGCAGGGGTAGCATTCACTCTTGTTAGTTTGCTCTCCAGGTATGTTTGTACATACATCGCATTCTTCACGGTTTAACTGGATTCCAGGGATATTCAGGCAGACATCTTTAGGGGGTGTTGGCTTTTTGGGCGGTGCTGGTGGGGGCGGTGGCGTGTACTTGGCTTCTGTGACAATATTGCCGCACGTATACATAATCCTGATTGTTTGGCCTCGGGTGTTTTTGACGACCAACATCTTGTATGTAGATGATGCACCACTATCCCAGGCCCACAGATTTTTCATAGAGTATTCTGTGCCGTTAATCATGACTAAGTACTCATTTGTTGGTTTACCGGTTCGGGCAATGCGAGCTCCTTGCGGTACACGGCCCATAGAGTGAAGCTGCTTATTGTAGTCTGTCGAACGTACCATTTGGGTAGACGCCGTTGCAAGGGCATCGCAGCTGACCTGGTAATAGGCCATGATGCTGGAAAAATCCTGCTTATTTGTGCGGCAGTAGGCAACTGCCTGCTCACGTGTGGTGAAGCCGCCCCGAAGAACGTCATTATTTGATTCTGCCAGCGTTTGTTCAGGAGGGGAGGCAATCGCAAATACTTGTAACAGTACTGCCAGGGCAATAAATACAAACCCGGCCCGCCGGACCGCCTCTTCACCGTGCATTCGTTTGGCATAGAAAGCAACCTCCCCAATCAGACTTGGGTTAAACGGTAGGTTGCTAAGGAGTTTTTTGAACATTTTAGTTTTTCGCGGTTATATAAAATACTAGTGCTTATTGAACCATAAAACGATGTGTTCAAACAAGGGCCTTACAGTTGTAGACAGTGGATAAATCAGCTATACTAGTATTTGACTAGAAAGTAAGGTGTCAGGGTAGATTTATACGAAGGGGCTCATTAGAAGTGGCGAAACAAAAAGGCTATTCAGCTGATCAGATTCAGGTTCTAGAGGGTTTGGAGCCAGTCCGTAAGCGTCCGGGGATGTACATTGGTGGTACGGGCATAGAAGGCTTGCATCATCTGGTGTGGGAAATTGTAGACAATGGCATAGACGAAGCACTTGCAGGGTATGCAACTACGGTTGAGGTGACGCTGCAAGCTGATGGTGGGGTTAGAGTCTATGACGACGGGCGCGGTATTCCAACAGACATTCATCCTAAGACCGGTAAAAGCACGGTTGAAACCGTTCTGACGGTGCTGCACGCGGGTGGTAAGTTCGGCGGGGGCGGTTACAAAGTATCGGGCGGTTTACACGGTGTAGGTTCCAGTGTAGTAAATGCATTGTCATCCAAGTTTATAATTGATGTATTCCGTGAAGGTAAAATATTCCACCAGGAATATTCCACTGGTGCTCCAGAGGCCGATCTTAAAGTTACCGGAAAGACCGACAAAACAGGAACAGAGATCACCTTTTACCCCGATACCACTATCTTTGAAAGTACACAGATCACCTACGAAACAGTACTTGACCGCCTGCGCCATGCTGCTTACCTGACAAAGGGAGTCAGAACCTCTATTAGTGATGAACGAACAGGCACACGATATGGCTTCTACTTTGAAGGCGGCATCCAATCTTATGTAAAACACTTGAACGTTGGCAAAGAAGTTGTAGACGACGATGTATTTTATGTCGACAAGCAGGTCGATGATGTGCAGGTTGAAATTGCTCTGCAGTATACCGACGCCTACACAGAAACGGTTAAAGCTTTTGCAAACAACGTCTACAACCCGGACGGTGGTACTCACCTGACAGGGTTCCGGTCGGCTCTGACTCGCGTTATAAATGATTACGCCCGCAAAAACGGAATCTTAAAAGAAAAAGAAGAAAACCTTTCTGGTGAGGACACCAGGGAAGGTTTGACCTCTGTTATTTTGGTGAAGCTGCCAGATCCGCAGTTTGAAGGTCAGACCAAGAACAAGCTTGGCAACCCGGAAATTCGTGGTCATGTCGAACAAGTCCTGGCCGAATACCTCAACTACTACTTCGAAGAAAACCCAGCCATTGCCCGAAAAGTTGTCAGCAAAGGTCTGTTAGCGGCCCGTGCTCGCAAGGCTGCCCGCTCTGCTCGCGATAATATTCTGCGCAAAGGCGTACTTGATGGGGCAAGTATGCCCGGCAAGCTGGCTGATTGCTCTAATAAAGACCCCAAAACATCAGAGATCTATTTAGTAGAGGGCGACTCGGCTGGTGGCTCTGCCAAATCTGGCCGGGATAGTAAAAGTCAGGCCATCTTGCCGCTGCGCGGTAAGGTATTAAACGTTGAGCGCGCCCGACTGGACAAGATGCTCGCGAACAATGAGATTGTGAGCCTCATTAAGGCATTGGGTGTAGGCATCGAAGACTCATTTGATGTCAAAGGACTGCGGTATGATCGCATTATTATCATGACTGATGCCGATGTTGACGGTAGCCATATTTCGACACTGCTTATGACGTTTTTCTTCCGCTATATGAAAGAAGTCGTCGACGGTGGACACGTATATCTAGCTAAGCCACCACTCTTTGAGCTGGTACGGTCAAGCCGCAAAAACCCAGTCTTTATTTATGACGAAGCCGAGCTTGATGTTGTGCTGGATGCTGCCGTGGAGCGGCGCAAAAAAGAAGGCGCCAGGATTGACCTTAACGACGACCGTCACAAACAGGCTGGTTTTAGTGAAGTAAAGCGCTACAAGGGACTCGGCGAAATGGATGCCGACCAGTTGTTCGAGACCACCATGAACCCCGAAAAGCGCGTTTTAGTACAGGTAAGAGTAGAGGATGCCGAAAAAGCCGATGCTATCTTTAACAAGTTGATGGGGACAGAGGTAGAACTACGCAAGGGCTTCATTCAAGCCAATGCTAAATTTGTGAAGGACTTGGATATTTAATTATGGATGATGATCAAACAGCTACACCGCTAAGTCAGGATTCACCTGATGAAAACATGCAGCAGTCGGGTATCGAAATTGTCGAAGGGCTCGATCACTCTCGTCAGGTAGAACTCCGTACTATGGAACGCGTTATGGAGGATAGCTATCTACGCTACTCCATGAGTGTCATTATTGATCGGGCGTTGCCGGATGTGCGTGACGGCCTTAAGCCCGTTCATCGTCGGATTCTCTATAATATGAATGAATCGGGTCTGCGTAGCACTGCACGTCATCGTAAGAGTGCTAACGTAGTTGGTGAAGTAATGGGCCGGTATCACCCACACGGTGACTCATCAATCTATGATGCAATGGTGCGTATGGCGCAGCCATGGGCCATGCGGTATCCGTTAGTGAACGGGCAAGGTAACTTTGGTAGTATGGACGGTGATCCACCTGCTGCTATGCGTTATACCGAGGCAAAGATGGCTCGGCTGGCTGACGAGACACTGGCTGACATTGACAAAGAAACAGTGGACTTTAGGGACAACTACGACAATACGCGTAAAGAGCCAACGGTCTTGCCTGCTAAGCTACCAAATTTACTTCTAAACGGCCAGTTGGGTATCGCAGTCGGTATGGCTACTAATATCCCGCCGCATAACCTTACCGAGTTGGTTGATGCCGAGGTAGAGCTGATTGATAACCCAGAAGCCACACTGGACGATCTACTAAAGCACGTAAAAGGTCCTGATTTCCCGACAGGAAGTACTATCTATGGTAAGGATTCGATCAGAACTGCATATGCTACAGGTCGTGGCGGTGTAGTAACCCGGGGTGTGGCCGAGATCGTAGAAGGCAATAAGGGCCGGCATCAGATTATCATTACAGAAATCCCTTATGCCTTGAACAAAGAAAACCTTGTGCTCAAGATTGCCGAACTGGTCAACACCAAGAAGATTACCGGTGTAAGCGACCTGCGCGACGAGACTGCCCGTGGCAAGGTGCGTATAGTAATTGACCTAAAGAAGGATGCCTACCCAAAGAAGCTGCTGAATCAGCTCTACAAACTGACCCCGCTGCAAACGACCTTCCATTTTAATATGATGGCATTGATTGACGGTATTCAGCCCCGAGTGCTTGGGCTTCAGGAAATCTTACAGGAGCATATAAAGCATCGTCAGGTTGTAGTTCGTCGTCGCACTGAGTTTGAACTGCGCAAAGCAAAAGACCGGGCGCATGTTCTAGAGGGCCTTAAGATCGCGCTTGATCATATTGACGAGGTTATCAGGGTTATTCGAGCCAGCCAGACCGCAGACGAGGCTCAGGCCAACTTGATGACCAAGTTCAAGCTTTCCGAAATCCAAGCCAAAGCTATTCTGGCCATGCAACTGCGCACACTAACCGGTTTGCAGCGTCAGGCTATTGAGGATGAGCTTGCTGAACTCGTGAAGCTCATCGCCAAGCTCCAGGCTATCCTGGCTGACGAAAAGAAGATTCTTAAGATCATCAGAGATGAGCTACTGGAAGTCAAAAAACAGTACGGAGATGAACGCCGAACAAAAGTTATTAATGGCGAACTAGGTAAAATGAGTGACGAAGATCTTGTTCCCGATGAGCAGGTCGTTGTTACGCTTACATCGGCAAACTACATTAAACGCAGTTCTATAGCAGAGTATAAAAAGCAGGGAAGAGGTGGTAAAGGCCGCCGCGGAATGGTCACCCGGGAAGAGGACGTGATCGAGCATGTGGTCAATGCCAGCACACACGATTTCCTCCTGTTCTTTACCAATAAGGGCCGGGTCTTCCGTATTAAGACATATGAGGTACCAGCGACCAGTCTGAGTGCAAAAGGCATTGCTATTGTGAACCTGCTGCAGCTCCAGCCAGAAGAAACAGTAAGCTCTGTCATCAATGTCAGCAAACAATCCAATGGCGTCAATCTGCTGATGTGTACTATGAGGGGTGTTGTGAAGAAGACCCCATTTGAGCAGTATCAAAATGTCCGTCAGAGCGGCCTTATAGCCATTAATCTGGATGATGGTGACGAACTGAAATGGATCCGGATGACCAATGGTGATAACGAGGTGGTTATTTCTACTCAGCAGGGTCAGGCTATTCGCTTCCACGAAAAAGACGCCCGCCCTATGGGCCGCGTATCCCGTGGTGTGCGCGGAATCCGTCTGCGTGCTGGCGACAAGGTCATTGGCATGGATATCGTAGAGAAAGACTCGAATATTTTTGTTATCAGTGAGCACGGTTATGGCAAGCGAACCAAAATATCCCAGTTTACTGCACACGCCCGTGGTGGCGTAGGCATTCGTTCTGCTGTCGTAAATACCAAGACAGGGACCCTCGTGGGAGTAAAGACCCTTGTAGATGACAGCCAGGAAGTCATACTCATCTCCAAAAATGGTCAAACCATTCGCCTGGGGTTGAAGGATATTCCTGCACTTGGACGGGCAACCCAGGGGGTGCGTATCATGCGCCTGAACGATGGCGATAAGGTTGTGTCATTGGCACTGGTAGATAAGACCATTGCTGAGGAACTGGACGATGAAGAATTACCAGCAACTGAATGATTCAGACATGCACTCCCTTAACAGAGTAGTTTGTACAACTTTGTTGTAAATTTTCCACCGGACGTAAAAATGCTTGACAGAGAAGGCGCGTAAGAGGTAAGATTGTCTGAGTCTTCGGAGTGTCTGTATGGGTATCTCCAAGAATGGACGTTAAAAACTTATGTAGTGCAAATCAACGTCAGTTCATGTTTTGAATTGTAAGAAAATGTAAGTCAGTGTGGTCTTCGGATCACATGTTCGACTGAAGTTGGAATCACATTCTTTTTTGGAGAGTTTGATCCTGGCTCAGGATGAACGCTGGCGGCGTGCCTAATACATGCAAGTCGAGCGGTAAGGCTCTGCACAGGTTGTTTGATCGGGATTTATTCCTACGTTTCCTCCGGCTAGAGGAAATAAAAGATCGAATGATGTGTGTAGAGTACACGAGCGGCGGACGGCTGAGTAACGCGTAGGAACGTACCCCAAAGTGAGGGATAAGCACCAGAAATGGTGTCTAATACCGCATGTGGTCTAAGGATTAAAGCTTCGGCGCTTTGGGAACGGCCTGCGTATGATTAGTTTGTTGGTGAGGTAATGGCTCACCAAGACTACGATCATTAGCTGGTCTGAGAGGATGATCAGCCAGACTGGGACTGAGAACGGCCCAGACTCCTACGGGAGGCAGCAGTAGGGAATTTTCCACAATGGGCGAAAGCCTGATGGAGCAACGCCGCGTGCAGGATGAATGCCTTCGGGTTGTAAACTGCTTTTATATGTGACGATTATGACGGTAGCATATGAATAAGGATCGGCTAATTCCGTGCCAGCAGCCGCGGTCATACGGAAGATCCAAGCGTTATCCGGAATTACTGGGCGTAAAGAGTTGCGTAGGTGGCATAGTAAGTAGATAGTGAAATCCTGGGGCTCAACCCTTTAAACATTATCTAAACTGCTAAGCTAGAGGGCGAGAGAGGTAGCTAGAATTCCTTGTGTAGGAGTGAAATCCGTAGATATAAGGAGGAATACCGATGGCGTAGGCAGGCTACTGGCTCGTCCCTGACACTAAGGCACGAAAGCGTGGGGAGCGACCGGGATTAGATACCCCGTTAGTCCACGCCGTAAACGATGGATGCTAGCTGTTATGCGTATCGACCCGCGTAGTAGCGAAGCTAACGCGTTAAGCATCCCGCCTGTGGAGTACGAGCGCAAGCTTAAAACATAAAGGAATTGACGGGGACCCGCACAAGCGGTGGAGCGTGTTCTTTAATTCGATGGTAAGCGAAGAACCTTACCCAGGCTTGACATCCTTGGAAGGCTTCCGAAAGGAAACTGTGCCTTCGGGAACCAAGTGACAGGTGTTGCATGGCCGTCGTCAGCTCGTGTCGTGAGATGTTTGGTTAAGTCCATCAACGAGCGCAACCCTTGTGATTAGTTGAATTTTTCTAATCAGACTGCCCCGGTAACGGGGAGGAAGGAGGGGATGATGTCAGGTCAGTATTACCCTTACGTCTGGGGCTAGAAACACGCTACAATGGCCGGTACAAAGGGCAGCCAAGTCGCGAGACGGAGCAAATCCCATCAAAGCCGGTCCCAGTTCGGATAGCAGGCTGAAACTCGCCTGCTTGAAGTCGGAATCGCTAGTAACGGTGAGTCAGCACATCACCGTGAATACGTTCCCGGGTCTTGTACACACCGCCCGTCAAACCATGAAAGTCGCCAATACCTGACGTCCTAGCTTGCCTAGGCCTAAGGTAGGGGAGATGATTGGGGTTAAGTCGTAACAAGGTATCCGTACCGGAAGGTGCGGATGGATTACCTCCTTTCTAGGGAGTAAAACTAGCAGCATGCGGATTTATCCCATGTGAGCTAGGTCGATCCTTGGCAATCACATTAAAGCTGGTGGTTGTCGCTAAGGAACTAGCTTTAACGACCTGGCGTTGATAGGCACTACAGAAGTTTTTAACTTCCAAAGAAAAAGCTCATTTGCGAGAGAGCTTTTGCGAAAAGGACTACCTTAGGTAGTCCTTTTCTGTATACTTTATTATCTAGGGGAAGGTGGAAGCACAGACTTAACCTCAGTCTTAGAATGGTTGGTAAGGATAAAAGTACGGCATTTTTACCAAGTGACGGTTATGTTTCCTGGTCAGCCTGTTGTCTAACAGGGGCGTTTCAGGTACAATACGCTGGTCTAAAGCCAATTTACCAAACCAAGCAACTTGTTGCTGTTTGGGAAATTGAGAGGAGATGGCTTGATTGGATAGACACTTTTGCCGAGCAAACTTGTTTTGTCGGCAAATTGGCTATCCAATCATTACACATCGACGAGGGGCGTTAGCTCAGTTGGCTAGAGCACCTGCTTTGCAAGCAGGGGGTCCGGGGTTCGAGTCCCCGACGCTCCACCAGTTTTTGTGCCCAACCTTGGTTGGGTGCAGAAACTGGTCTGAACGACCAGACGAGAACCCCGAATGCCCGAAGGGCAGGGTTCGGTGAAGCAAAGCCACGCACAGGAGCTTGCTCCGAGCATGGCTGCAGCGGAAAAGGACGAAGTCCGCTGTCCCCGACGCTCCACCAGGTTTCACTGTTTCTCGACTCGTGGGCGATTAGCTCAGCTGGTTAGAGCGCGTCACTGATAATGACGAGGTCGGAGGTTCGAGTCCCTCATCGCCCACCAGTGGAGAAACAAGTAATTATTAAATGGTTGTGGTGGGAAAAAAGGATATATATGAAATTATTTCGCACCACACTAGCAGTAGCGGCCATCGTTCCAGTCCTGGTTGCGAGCCGTGTCGAGGCTGCTACCCAAGCCTGGGTAGTTTCTTATAATTACAAGAAGCTTAATAACACCACCCTTGTATCGGCAGCCGTTACGCAAGATGCCGGTGATCAGACGTATGCCATTCAAGAACGTCCTAACAACGTAAAGGTCACGGCTCCCCTTACTAACACTGGTGGTAACACTCGCGAGTTTTTCTGGCCCGCAAGTGGTCCAGATGTAACAGATAGTGAGTCTTGCGCAGTTTGGTCTAAGCAATATGCAGCTCCAGGGGTAACTACCGATAGTATTACCCAGCAAGGTGCAGCGCTCCGTATCGTCCAAACTCCCACTAGTACGCGAGGCATAACCGTCACGAAGAATATATTTTTCGGTGCTACATGGTTCTTTAATGTGCACGTGTGGGACTCTGCCAGCAATGAGCCTTTTACACAGCTAGCTGGCTTTGATATGAGTGAAGTTATGGGTAAGATGTGGTGGGATGAACAGGGTAGTCTTCAAAGTAATCTGAAGCCTCTTCCATGGCACTTGTGTGCCCGGACCGTTGGCAATACCCTGAAGTTCAAAGTCTGGCCTGATGATGTAACTCCACAACCTTCCTGGAATGACAGCCGCTATGTTCGTGAAGTGCAAATTCCTGCAGCTTGGGATGTGCCGGGTAAGGCGGGGTGGTATATCGGTCACCTGAATCCTGGTCATTCAGCCGAATTTCAAGGCCTGCAGACGCAATATCGCTAGTTCTGATAGTTCAGGGAGTATACTCACCCACCTCTAGCCATGGTTTCATATTCTTATGTTTACGCAGGCAAGCCATAATTGCACGTTAGAAGGGTTAAACTGTAGACTTTTTTGCAGCATTATATGCTTGACCGCCTCTGTTATTGGTGCTAGAATGTCTTGAGCTGCTTGAGTTTAGGCACGAGGAATCGTATAAACCGCCAAGCTTCTAGCGTAAACTCAAGATACAGTGCTAGAAACAAATTGTTTTATGGGACTCTTGAGTTCGTATCTTAACAACTAGGTCAAATTTTTGAGATTAAGGCAAACGGCATAGAATTGGTAATACCAATAACTAGTCATTGCACTAATGGTAATTCTGATTTATCAGGGTTACCTATCGTAAAAAGTTACTCAAGCGCGCACAAGGGATGCCTTGACATAAGATACCGATGAAGGACGTAAGGAGCTGCGATAAGCTTCGGGGAGCTGCTAACTAAGCTATGAACCGAAGATTTCCGAATGGAGAAATCCGGCTGGGGTCATGCCCAGTCATCTCAGGCTGAATACATAGGCTTGCTGAAGGTAACCGGGGGAACTGAAACATCTTAGTACCCTGAGGAAAAGAAAGTAAACAACGATTGCGGTAGTAGTGGCGAGCGAATCCGCAAGAGCCCAAACTTTTTAGGTTTCTGTCTGTTAATTCAGACGGATAAGTTGATAGACGAATATCTAAAAGGGGTTGTGACATAACAAACAACCAAGACGGAGCACTAGATTCATCTAGAATTCCGTTTTGGAAGCAGGTGCTATCACCAACCTGCATAAGGTAAGAAATCAGCGATGCGAGCAGAACGGCCTGGAAAGGCCGGCCATAGACAGTGAAAGCCTGGTATGCAAAGTTTCGCTAACCTTATATTTGTTAGGGATCCGATGATCCCATGTAGATATGCAAATATTTACATTTGTCGAGTAGGTCGGGACACGTGAAACCTTGACTGAAGCTGGGACGACCACGTCCCAAGGCTAAATATATCTTATGATCGATAGTGAACGAGTACCGCGAGGGAAAGGCGAAAAGAACCCCGGGAGGGGAGTGAAATAGAACCTGAATTTGTGTGCGTACAAGGAGTCGGAGCCCTTCGGGGTGACGGCGTGCTTTTTGTAGAACGATCCAACGAGTTAATTGTCGTTGCAAGCCTAAGACATTTGTCGGAGGCGTAGTGAAAGCGAGGCTGAATAGGCCGTTGGGGTCTGGACAGGGACAGAAATTGGCTTTGAGAACTAAAATCAGAGTCTGAAATGGCGGAAAATTGCCGAAATGTATAGGAATACATATCGGAAATTTTACACCATTTGCAGGCAACTGATTTTAGCTCGCAATAACCATTTCTGCCTCTATCCAGACCCCATTAGTAGCGGCAATTAGACCCGAAACCAGGTGACCTAACCATGGGCAGGTTGAAGCGCAGGTAAAACTGCGTGGAGGACCGAACCGTAGGGTGTTGCAAAACCCCCGGATGACCTGTGGTTAGCGGTGAAATGCCAATCGAACCTGGAGATAGCTGGTTCTCCTCGAAATAGCTTTAGGGCTAGCGTTGTACGGTAGCTGACTGGGGTAGAGCTCTGTTTCGGACTGGGGCGCGCAAGCGTACCCACCCTTGACAAACTACGAATACGGTCAGTGGAACTACAGCAGTTAGAACGTCGGGGCTAAGCTCGGCGCTCGAAAGGGAAACAGCCCAGACCATCATCTAAGGTCCCTCAGTCTATGCTAAGTGGGAAACGAGGTGAGATTTCTTAAACAACGAGGATGTTGGCTTAGAAGCAGCCATTCATTTAAAGAGTGCGTAACAGCTCACTCGTCAAGAGATCTTGCGCGGAAAATGTAACGGGGCTCAAGCATAGCACCGAAGATATGGATGTGTACATTTATGTATGCGTGGTAGAGGAGCGTTCCTCTCTGCGTCGAAGTCGGACTGTGAGGTCCGGTGGAGCGTGAGGAAGTGAGAATGTTGGAATGAGTAACCATAAGGCAAGTGAGAATCTTGCCCGCCGAAAGAGCGAGGTTTCCTGGGCCACGGTAATCGTCCCAGGGTTAGTCGGTCCTAAGCCGAGGCGCGTAGCGTAGGCGATGGACAACGGGTTAATATTCCCGTACTAGCTATACATTGTTATCAGTGCGCATCATGTTAGTAGGAGCGGATTCATGGTTATATCCGTCTAAGCAGCGTAACAACTGCGAATGAGAGGCCTTTATTGGCTGATTCTTGCGAGAGTGGTGACCAGAAAAGCTTGATAACTTATGTGTATGGCTATCCGTACCGCAAACCGACACAGGTGCTCAGGTCGAGAAGACCAAGGCGTACGAGTGAATCTTCGTTAAGGAACTCGGCAATACAGCGACCGTAACTTAGGGATAAGGTCTGCCTGGGTATGCCGCAGTGTTTCCAAGACACGATTAGAAGAGTAACAATTGTTCCTAAAAGGAACTTTACGATACGACTCAAAATTGAGATAAGTGACATCATACAAAGTGTGTACTCTTAGGAGTGTACCCTTTGTGCAATTGGAACCACTGCGGCATATCTAGGCCGCAGCTAAGGAGCCCACGCAACTGTTTACCAAAAACACAGGTCTCTGCTAACACGAAAGTGGATGTATAGGGGCTGACTCCTGCCCGGTGCTGGAAGGTTAAGGGGAGCGCTTCACGGTGCGAACTGAAGCCCCAGTGAACGGCGGCGGTAACTATAACCGTCCTAAGGTAGCGAAATTCCTTGTCAGGTAAGTTCTGACCCGCACGAATGGAGTAATGATGTGGGCACTGTCTCAACGAAGAGCTCGGTGAAAGTGCATTGACGGTAAAGATGCCGTCTGTCCGCAGCAGGACGAAAAGACCCCGTGGAGCTTTACTACAGTTTGACATTGGGCATAGGTACAATATGTGTAGCATAGGTGGGAGACTTTGAAGCCAGGGCGCTAGCTCTGGTGGAGTCACCGGTGAAATACCACCCTTATTGTATTTGTGTTCTCACCTCAACCGTTATCCGGTTTGGGGACAGTGTCTGATGGGTAGTTTAACTGGGGCGGTTGCCTCCTAAAGAGTAGCGGAGGCGTTCAAAGGTTGGCTAACTTCGGATGGAAATCGAAGTGATAGTGCAAGCGCATAAGCCAGCTTGACTGTGAGGCCTACAAGCCAAGCAGACACGAAAGTGGGAGCTAGTGACCCGTCGTATTTTAACTTCGGTTATATGAAAGTGGGATCGACGACGCAAACGGATAAAAGTTACCCCGGGGATAACAGGCTTATAGCGCCCAATAGTTCACATAGACGGCGCTGTTTGGCACCTCGATGTCGGCTCATCTCATCCTGGGGGAGGAGCATCTCCCAAGGGTCCGGCTGTTCGCCGGTTAAAGAGGTACGTGAGCTGGGTTCAGAACGTCGTGAGACAGTTCGGTTTATATCCGCTGTGGACGATAGGAAATTTGAGAGTAGCTGTCCCTAGTACGAGAGGACCGGGATGGACGCACCGCTGGTGTACCAATTGTTCTACCAAGGGCATTGTTGGGTAGCTATGTGCGGAAAGGATAAGCGCTGAAAGCATATTAAGCGCGAAGCCTCACTCAAGATTAGATTTCCCTATGAGGACACTGAAAGACGATCAGTTTGATAGGCGCAAGGTGAAAGTGCAGTAATGTATTGAGCCAAAGCGTACTAATAGTCCCATTGACTTTTTACGAACTCTGATCAAACCTTGAAGATATTATTTTAGGCTTTGCCTAAAAAACATCTCAGGGATGATCAGAGGTAAGTGCATTGACTAGTTATTGGTGAAACTATATTCACCACTGTTTGCCTTAATAATTCAAAAAAACGTGCAATTGCATGGACACTGCCAGATATACCATTTGTGATATATGTTACATTCATAGATATACCACACATGATATATTCAACTCGGTGCCCATGGCGTGAGGGAGACACCTGTTCCCATACCGAACACAGCAGTTAAGCCTCATAGCGGTTACAATACTTGGGGGTTCACCCCTGGGAAAATAGCACGGTGCCGAATTATAAAAAGACCATCCGAATAGGATGGTCTTTTTCTATTTTTTGGCTGGCACCGTGCTATTTTCCCAAGAGGAAATAATTGAAAATAGCGGGTTTGGTAACTATAGGTGCCTGTTCACTTAATTTCTAAAGGCAACGACTCCCGGTCTCTCAAATACAACTTGAGGGCTTAGGCCAAAATATGCTTCCCTGAAAGCCTGTGCGTCGTTATCTGTTAGTTCGTACTTTGGCGCCTGGTCTATTCCCCCGTTAAAAGCGTTTTGACCAACGATGTAGGGCCGACATTCGGGTGCTGTTACTAAAAAGTATATGTCAGCTCGTCTGCCGTGTCGGTGAGCGAGTGTCTGCTCATAGTCTGAGGCGACAAATGATTCACCATCTTTCCTGGCTATAAACTGGATAGCCAGCATGGTGTGATCGTCTGACTTACAAAGTGAGGGATAGGCTATCCATTTCGTTGCAAAAACATCTATCTCATCTGCCCCAAACGACTCAAACGGTTCTTCCAAGTGTAGGCTACTCTGGTCAAACCCAATAGTTGTAACCTCCTGCGGCTCAATCTGGTCATCTAAACTGCCTGCAAGCGAGAGAGATTGGTGGTGCATATCCAAGTACAATCGCTCCCGGGGTGACAATCTCTCTAAAAAACCTTCCCTTTCATCCATGAGCTAGATTGTAACAGAAGACACCTGTAACCGCTCACTGCCTCTAAAACAGAGGTGATGATTAATCAGTTTCACTGGCACCAAAAACTGCTCAATCTGTTACTAAAAATCCTATTTTATACTTGTCGTACAAGATAACAGGGATGGGGAGGCTGTGAGCGGTTGCAGACACTTTTATTGACATAAGCAACAAGCAATGTTATCATAAGCTCATTCGATAGGGATAAGAGGGTTCAGCCATTTTTTGGCCGAACTCTTTTTTTACCGTATTGATCTATGCCAGATTCTAAGAATCCGGTAAGGAAGCCTCACTAACCAACCAAAAGGAGTTTTGGAATATGGCTGGAACAACCACTGGCGGCAAGCGTGCCGCTGAGACCAACAAAAAGAAGCACGGTGCTGATTTCTACGCAAAAATCGGTGCTATGGGTGGCAAAAAGGGCAAGACCGGTGGCTTTTACGCTAACCGCGAACTCGCTCGCATTGCGGGTGCCCGTGGCGGCCGTGTAAGCCGTCGTGGCAAAAAGCCTGTCCAGGCTTAAGCTAGACAGACTTAGCCAAAGGTCGTCTGAGGTTTTACTTCGGGCGACTTTTTAATCCAACAGCAATTCCCCGAGCGGAAGCTCGTGGGATGGAGTTGCCTCCCCGCATCTCTCTAGGTGCGTCCGGGCGTTCACCTAAGTAGCATATACTGTACTCATGCCCGTGTATCGACGAATGAGCCACTGTGT
>DATHJH010000038.1:0-9503 GCA_035489815.1 Candidatus Limnocylindria bacterium | reverse complement strand
AACAACACCCGCCAAAAGGCCGTAAACCAGTTTTTGTAGCCAGCGTCACTGGGGTGGAAGAAGTCAACAGCCATAGTTCTAACGCCGTCCCGGTCCCTGGTAACCTGATGCAACGGGGCCATACGCAGGCCATGCCTTTTGGCCAGGTCTGTAATAATCCGGTTAGCGGCCTCTACGTTGGGCTCCAGGTGCCGGTAGCGTCCGCCGCCAAAGTACGGGATGTCACTGATGATTGCCTGTTTGGGCAGTTCGATCATGAGCTTGTCCATATCTGCCCTGAATGATGCTTCATCCCACGCCGACATGTCGTTGGCGCCGATTTCTATGGTTACGACATCGGCTTGTAGTTCTTTTAGCCGGGGTAGCTGGTCACGCAGGCAATCCTGCAGCCTGGCCCCGGACTTACTTAGGTTCACGGCATGCACCGGCCGGCTCTGTTTTTGTTCAAGTGCTGTCGCAATCAGCCCCACATAACTTTTTTGCGGACTGGTAGCACCAATGCCCTGTGCCGTGGAATCGCCCAGCGCCACGTAAGTCAGTGCGTTTTCAGGCTTTGGTTGTGCAGCCCTTTTCTGCCAGTACTTCTGATACTGCGGAACTTTTATGTATAAACTGGCCAGGCCAACAAGGAAGGTTACCAACACGACAATCCCCAGAACGCCCAGGATTTTTAATGGACCCAATGGACTCATAGCACCTCCCGCTTGCTGGCTTGGATGTACTGTTTTAGAATGGCAGCCTTTTTGGTACCCACTACCTTTTCCAGCTCAAAGTCCCGGGCCTGGGTTACGCCGCGCATACTGCCAAAGGTGCGGAGGAGTTTTTTGCGGGTTTCCGGGCCAATGGTGGGAATGTCGTCCAGCAGGCTGGCGGTCTGGCGCTTGGACTTGAGCACCGAATGATAGCTGACAGCAAAGCGGTGGGACTCGTCCCGAATCCGCTGCAGCAGTTTAACCAGGTTGGAAGTATGCGGCACATTGACCAGTATAAAATCATCAGTTTCCGTCAAAAACCCGCCCAGCTTCTGCAAAACCCCCGGGTTGAGCCGTACATTTGACGCATCCTTCTTTATAACAATCTGCTCCTCCCGCTTAGCCAACCCCACAAACGGTATATGAGCCAGATTACTAGTGCTAGAGGACGGACCCTTAGCAGTTTGGGAGGGTGGCTGGTTTGCGGTTTGGTTGCGGGCGCGGAGGGCGGCGTCTAGTTGGCCTTTGCCGCCGTCGATTAAAACCAAGTCCGGTAGGCCCCATTTTTTGCGGTTGCGCTCGGCTAGACGCCGGGTCAGGGTTTCGTGCATGTTGTAGAAGTCGTCGTTGTGGTTTTTCTTGGTTTTGAATTTGCGGTATTCGCCTTTGTTGCTGACGCCGTTGGTAAAGACCACCATGCTGGCCACCACGTCCGTACCCTGCATGTGGCTGATATCGTAGCCTTCTATCCGCCGCGGGAACCTGTCCAGCCCCAGCAGGTCCACCAGCTCGTTCAGGGCGTGGTCCTTGCTGATATCCAGAAACTCTTTGTCGCTAAAAATCACTTGCATGTTAAGGCGCTGGAGTGCAAACAACTGGTTGCGCACCTTGGCCGCTTCCTCAAACTGCGACGTCTTGGCAAATCGCTTCATGTCCTTTTCCAGCTCTTTTTCTATAGATTTGCGCTTGCCCTCTATGACCAGCATCAGCCGGCGAAGGTCAGCCCGGTAGTCTTCCAAGGTGGTTTTGCCTTCCTCCAGACCGGGATCCAGGCCCAGATGGTAGTGCAGCGTAGCCCGCTTTTGCCCGGGAATACGGCGGGTAGCAAACGGAAAGATCCGGCGCAGCAGCTTTAACGCCTGGCGAACACTTACCGTGCTAAGGTACGGGCCAAAATAGCGGGCGTCGTCGTCCAGCGGCCGGCGGGTGGTGGTCACCGTAGGGTAGTCACTGTCGTAGTCTATGCGAATGTAGACCATGGACTTGTCGTCGCGCAACAAAATGTTGTACTGCGGCATATAGCGCCGCACCATCTCTGCCTCCAGAAACAGCGCCTCCAGCTCACTTTCCACCTCCATCCAGTCCACGTCGGCAATTTCTGCTACTAACGCCTCTGTTTTGGGGTCCCGGCCGCGGCTTTTTTGGAAATACTGCCGCACCCGGTTATTCAGCCGCGCAGCCTTGCCCACATAAATAATCTGCCCCTTGGCGTTTTTATGAAAATACACACCCGGGGTTTTGGGGAGGGTTTTGAGTTTGTCTGTGAGCGAAGCAATCACTCTTTTTAGTATACCGTTTACTTAGAGCTATGCTCCATCGGCTTGTGCTTCAACAGCATTCGCTTCAATTACTTCCATGCCGGCGTTACCAGCCACAAACGTTCTATCCGCCTCTGATCCCATCGGAATTGTAGCCCTGCTGGTGGGGATTGGAACGGCTTCATCCGTGACAACCCCGATAGTTTCAGGGCTGCTTAGCCAATCGTTGGCGCCCAGTAAGTCAATCGGCTGGTACTGATCAGCCGGCCAGACTTCTTCAATATGCCGTCGAACTCGCTTAGCGCCGGCTGGCTTTAGTCTTACAGCGCTCACCTCGCTCCACATTCCATCATGCCCGGGCGCGGGCAGATGACTGGCCGCCACCCTGCCCAGGTAATGCCGACCGTTGCCATCCATCACCCCCAAGAGCACTTCATAGGTTACCCCTATGCCAAGGTCTTCTCCTGCTCCGGGTCTTACAACGTTTCGGGGCACATCCCTTCTGAACTTTACGGCACCATCGTCGGCGTATGTTTCACGCTCGATAGCTTCTGCTACTTCATCCCCATCGGCGTAGAGTTTGTCACCCTTCCTCACTACTTCTGGCACGCCTAGTGCGGCCATGGCTGCCCGGGTACACTGTTCGACATAAGGATAGTCGGCTCCATGTTCTAAAGGTACGTCAAAAATATCAGCCAGTCCGGTCATTACTGCAACATCAGCCGCTTTACTCAGTCGTTCGCTCTGCTTCAACGCTAATGCATTCGGTCTTCGGTCGGCCAGCGGTATAGCGGCCAGTGCGGAGTCTTCCACTTCTCTCTTCCTGCGTTCAAAGGCTTCGCGAGCCCCGCGTAACGCCATCCCTCGTAAGGTCCTTCCTATGAGATCTGTCCTCCCAAAAAAGTCTTCTGGAACAATAGCCCCAACCCCGCGATCAATGCGGGCCTTGACATCTCGCTCGAACCACGCCGGAACGGGTGCCTCAACACCTGGATGTAGCCGCCTGTCAAGACCAGCTACGATTTGCGTCAAAGGCCCCGGCGGAGCACCAGCACCCTCTAGCCTTCGCCCGTGTATCGAATGATCCGATGTATTGTCAGCCAATCTACCCGACATACCCCGACTTACTTGTGGGCCGGTTTCATTTGCACCATACGAAAGAGGTGAAGAGGACGGTGGCATAACCGGCGCAGGAGACATCACGGAATCTTCCTGATCAGCTCCTAAATCTGGCCCATAAGCAAACGGGGGGGAGGAGTGTACTGTAGGAGACGGATCAAGAGTCGTTTCGTCCTCAACCGGGGAACGCAACCCCTGCATGCTTTCTCCTAGTGTTTCGCCAAGTGCCTTGGCTGTGTGTTTTGCCTTTCCAACAGCACTTGACACGAGTGCACCTACATTTGGCATCTGTCTGGAGGGCCGTGATCTCTGTCTGGGCGGTGGCGCAGCCACAGCGTCAGCGGGCGATGGTGTCTCTACCTTCATTTCTGGGGCTTCAGCAGGAAGCTCGTCAATAACTACAGTTATTTTTAGCTCGCTGGGGTCCTCTATCCTTCCAACGTCCACAGTGTGCTTAGAGGCATCCGGGGCTCTCCAAACTGACCCGGCGTCCAGATTGTATCCGCCGTCCTGTTGCTCCCACCCATGAGACATCACTTCAGGGGCATCAACATCCTGGCCATCAACAGGCAAGGTTTTTGGTAGCCTCATCAGGTTTGGTGAGCTTCCCCAGCCCTCGGGCGGTCCCTCATGGCGATCTATTGCATCCACAACCTAGTACTCTTTTATTATGTTCTTACTTAGTTTTGTCTAGATCATAAAACCACAGGGGTTCGTAGATGTCAAACCGATAGAACCTGTTGTAGCTTTTCGTTTTTCATGGAACTCGATTTCGTAGTGCGAAAACATGATAATATGATACGTGCTTAGCTTGGAAGTATCGAGTGCGTTTTGATTAATGCTCGGAAAACGCGGGGCAATGCAGCAAAAAGGCGTTTAGTTAAGTTGTACTATCCTTGTCTTTAGTCCAAAAGTATGATTGTATAAAAATAAAAGCGAAGGCTGATCAGGATTTAGTTATACAGGATAACTCTTTGATGTAATTATTATGGCTACAGAAACTCCACTATTAGACTCCCTGCCCGTAGAGCACAATGGACAGCTGGTGCCAGCCGGTGCCCTGGTATCAGCAGGCGCCCCGGAGGAAGAGCTTCTCGCCCCGACAACCCCGCAACAACTGCGGCGCTCCCGGGGTTTCCTTGCGCCAGCAGTAATTGATGGCTATGTGGACTTGGGCCCAAGCCTGGAGACAACCAATCAGCTGCGTGTCCTTTCGCCGCAGGAGGCTCAGGCAAAAGGCGAACCCTATGCCAGCATCAGTGGTCGGCTGCAGACAACTGGCTCAGAAATCGGCACAAAAGTGACAGGAGGAGCCAAGTCACACCTTGCAATCAGCACCCTGTATAGCGGCTGGATGCCGGGACACGTTTATATAGACAAGGAGGCAGCTAAGGCAAAAGAGGCATGCGAATACTCCGTCTTTGACACACTGAATGATGAAGACAGCTTTGCCTTTGCCGTCTTTGAACATAACCCAAACGCAGCCCATCCCTTTTCTTTAGAGTTTCCGGCGGTATACGGCAAGGACGACATTGGCGACTGGGAGCTACGCGACGTCATTACCAGCGATGATGCCAATCCTACCAATGGACATTTTAAATCCTTGAAGGGATGGCTGGACAGGTTCGGCCACTTCTCTAAAACCGATTCCGGCGGAGAACCAATGCTCCAGTACGGCCTGCTTTCAGATATTGGTGCAGCGCACGAAACTCGACTGAATAAGAGATTTGGTAGCGGCTACCGGAATGAGATAGACAAGCTCATGCTGGCCTTTTACCAGCAATACGTAGAAGGCAGACCGACCAAAGTCTCTCACGCTACCAAGGAGCTGATGGAAGAATATAAAACGCACTGCCCCAGTATTTTTGACTGGCGCATTCCTGCCCGCGGGTGGGCCAAAAAGCTGGCACTGGACGATTTCAGGAAAGGCTACCGGAAGGAATTTAAGCAGTCGATGCCTTCAGATGTAAAAGACCAGCTGGATATCCAGATGGAACGCAGCCGGAAAGAAGTCATTCAGGCGCTCGCTATGAGCCAACTGACTTTTGAGCTGGGCAGAAGGGCAGTAGGAATAGCGAAAACACTCGGTGCGCCGCCCGACGCGTTGCCAGACCCCGTGGCATGGCATATCCGCGGCATAGATAGCTTTGACCATGAGTTTTCTGATTGTCTTACTAACATCTACCGTAGTCCCAAAACCATGGAAGAAGCAGGCGAAGCTAAAGAAGTAGCGGGCATAGCGGCCATGCAAAAGCAGCTAAAAGCTGTTGGCGCTAACCTTATCATCGAGCCCACTCGCGGGAATGTACTTTTCAAAGACAACAAGCCACATGAAGGCGCCATACCCTATAACAATACTGTCATGCGCCCCCGGGCGCCCAGGGCGGCAACAGCGCTGGAAATATTTGCATCACTTTATGATCCTTATGGTCTTAAGGGTCTTCCCAACCTTATGGGCGGAGTGGTGTGCTATCTAACTGCCAAGAACAGTCATGCAGAAGACTCCAAAGATTTCCTGGTCATGGATCTCAAAGAAGGTCCGGCTGGTATAATTCGCCACCTCAACGAACGGTTAGACTTGTTTAATTCAACAAGACAAGGGATCCCTCGAAACCATTTTCTGAGCGGCATACTACTTAACCCGCCAAAAAGGGAAAGCCTTACCATTGTCACGACCACGCCTGACGGCAAGCATACTACACAGAAAGAAGTTACCGAAAAAGCCGCCACCATAAGTACGTTTGACCCTGACAAGCGAGAAGTTGTCTTCCACAATGCCCATACAAGACCGACTTTAAAGGCAATCAAGGCGGCTAACAAGGCGGCCAGGAAAACTGGGGTCAGCGTAGCCAGAGTGGGCAGAATAAGCAAGGAGAGAAAAGTACTGAGAAAGAAGCACGTTGTAGTACCGGATAAACCCATACCAAAGAACCACATAAATATAACCAACGTAGCCCTTCAGAATAACGCTGCCCATGTCCGCGACGGCCGCGGACAGCAGTCCACGGTCATGCCCAGCCCGGCACAGTAAAGAAGATATAGTATATGGCACTTACAAGACACCCAACACTTGGAATCGCGGGCGCCGTTTCTTCAAATGGCAGTCCGGAATACGCCGCCTCGCGGGCGCCAGGGCCGCCTCCCGACCCTTTTCGCTCAGTAGTCATTCCTCACGATGAGACAACGCGAACTATCAGTCTTATAGACCGCACGCAAGCAGCTTATTGGCCGATTTCTGACATGCCAGATGTTTTAGAGATCCAGCCGAAACCACAATCCCAAGGAACCAGCGAGAAGCCAGAACTCTGCCTCGTATCAAGGGAGGGGGTAGTCGCCAGAGCGCTATTACTGGAACAGGTGGAGCCTGTACCTTTTGATCGGACAACCATGACAGTCGATGACGTCACTGAGGCCATGGGTAATCAGCAACTACGCCCCATCCTAAAAGTATATTTTGCTGATGGACGGCGCCTGCCTGGCCCGCTTGCGGAAGAAAGCTACGGTAACAGCCCGGACTTTAACCCCGCCACCTTTGGCACAGGCATCAGCACCCGGACAGTGCATATAGGCACAGAGCATCACTTTCCGCTCCCCGAACCTTTTCCTCCCCGCCGGCCAGGAGAAGGCATGGCGGTTGTCGGACCGCCGAAAGACAGCGGCCAGGATCTAACAATTGGCCTCCTACTATATGATGGGCAAGGCGACTTCATGGTCAGAGGACTTTCTCCGGAGGTCGTGGACTGTATGACAAAAGAAGAGGTCGCTGCAGGCTTTTGGGTGGGCATAAACCCTGAGGGTACTGTGGGCTTATTAGGCAGAGACAACTACTTGGACCCGCAGCAAGATCCAGAGGGCCTTGTAGGACCGATAATCCTTGTCGAAACCACTAAGCCCTTTACCTCTATAGAAAAGTCTCCTCTACGGACCCGGGCAGCCCTGGAGCAACTTGGAAAGTTGGGACTCCTCGCCAGCGCCGCCCCATCCGTACCAGATGCCGAACCGCCGCCTGCTGCTGTCCTGCCAGACGCCGAACTGGACTTACCGGATCTGGTTGAAGCTTCTGTGAGTCGCGACTCACCACATGCCATCCTGGATGAGCAGCGTGATAACGGGTATGTGACGGTAACCACCAACGGCCCAGGATGGTTTGGTCGAAGGAAAGCAAAGTCCACCAGTGGCTTCGTCGTCTAATAAAGTTTTATGAACGAATAACCAAGGAGAAACATATGAGAATGCGCAGTACAGAAAGTCATGGTGGCGGTCAAAGTGCCGCCGTTGTGAACATCCAACGACCACGACGACAAATGGACGAGGCTGGCTTTGTAGAAGAGCATGGCCAAACCCACTGGAAGCCACTGCTTAAAAGAATGATTACCGCTCCACTTCTTACCACCGAATGGCGAGGAGAAGCACAGACGGAACACAGGGACCTTGTCCAGGACTTGAAAGACATCGACGTCAGGACAAAGGAAAATGATGCTCATTGGCATCCTTCTGAAAAGCTTGCTATACCAAAGCCGGTTTTCAAAAAGGCAAGCCATGGCGACACCTATACCGGCGCCAGGTATCACAGAAGGCAGATGGCCGTGCAGGCAGCCCTGGCTTTTGGCGCCCTGGCCGCCGCAGAGCGACCCTTCGACCTCATCCCTCAGCCAGTGGTCAGTGTATCTGAAGGGGTATTAGGCCTGTCTGGCGGGATAGTTGATATTGTGGTGCCGTGGGAAATCGGTGGCGGTGGCGGGTCTGACGATGGCAAAATACCGGTTGTGGGTCCCACGGCCGCAAACACCGGCCAAGGAACGGAAACACCCCTGCCTTCAATTGTTACGTCCGGCGAACAGCCCACTGGAACACCCATTACTCAAGCAACAGGAGCCGCTCCTGAAGGCTTTACTGTAGAATATCTGGATGGGAGTAAAATTGCATGTCCGGGCGAAGGCACCGTCACCCTGGGCGCTGGAGAGGGCCGTGGACAGGCTTTTGGCAGGGCTAACCAGCAACTAGGCATTGACAGTGAGCCAGAATACCAATGGGTAGGCCAACACCCGGAACTCTTCCTTGGTACCTACGGCAATCAGCCCGGAGATGAAAATCAGATCAGGATCGATTGTCAGTTTGTTGACTAGGAAGATTTACAAGCTATAGAGAAAAGTCTGGCATCATCGGCCAGACTTTTCTTTTGCCAGTAATCCCTGGACGGGTTCTTAGAGGTCTTGATCAAGCCCCTGTACTTGGTCTATAAGTGCTACGACCTTACCCTCGTATTTAGAATCTGTTGCGTAGTTTGGTCCGTTGCCGTCAACTAACCGATGCACAAATTCTTCTGGGGTATCAGCCTCAAATGCGTCATCATAATAGCCGCTCTTGAGCTTATTGTCTGCATAGTCCATAAAGCCTTCTTCGGGAGTCGCATACTTGCGGAATACTGCTGGTTCCGGTTCAAGGCCATTCCCATAGTCCTCCATGGTAGGCTTGGTAACTGTTTCGCCGGTCCAATCCGAACCAACCTTTACCCCAAAGAAGTTGTTAGCTTGCGTGCTGAGGCTGGAGTCGCCATACGCACTCTCCAGCATAGCCTGGGCAAGGATGACTTCTCTTGGCACGCCAGATTCTTCGCTCACCTTGGCGGCCAACTCGCCATATTCAGCCACGAACGCCCGGACTTGTTCGCTCGGCGGAGCCACTTCCCCCACGGGGGCTGGAGTGGCGGGTGTGGGTTCGGGAGCGGCGGGTTCCGGCGGCTGGACTTCTGGTGCTTCACCACCCTCCGGGGTGACTGGCAAAAGCGTACCAGTGGCAATAGCAGCCGCACCTGGATCGGCAGTTAGGGGCTGAAGCTTTATATCAGCGCCCTCTGGTGGAGCCACAATAGAGCCGGTGGCCGCACTGGTCTCAGCGGACACCGGCGGAACCTCAGGGGCTGGAGAGGGAGGAGGCGCTGGCGTCACCGGACCAGTCGGCACGTTAGCAAAACGATTAGCTATAGAGACTATGTTGTCATCGCTAAGTGGCACCCGTCTAGGACTAGCTTGGTCATCCCAGTTACCTTCAACGGTACGGATAAAATCATCAGGTCCAGGGTTGTCCTCAAAAGCAACAACAGTACCAACATGATTAACTGGATTGTTGTTAGTATCATACTTATAGAAAACAA
>DATHJH010000037.1:0-15052 GCA_035489815.1 Candidatus Limnocylindria bacterium | reverse complement strand
TTTGACCGCAAAAGTATCAGGAATAAGAAAAAATACTCGTTAGATTGAATAGGGTGGCTGGCGGCGAGGTACTTTCGTGAGCAGTTTCTTGAGGATAACAAAGACGCAGTTGATCTGCTTTGACTGGATCCCGGGTCGGGGTCCGGGATGACAGGAGGCTGTCGCTGGCACTAACAGTGCCTGACCGCTCTTATCAATATGTGCTAGACTAAGCATAAGAGAAAAACCTATGCCAAGCTCATCAAAACGTACGCTCATCGTTGCTAACTGGAAGATGAATCTGAATACCAGCCAGGCCAGTTTGCTGTTGCACCGGCTGCACGAGCGGATCAAGATTTACCGGGATGTAGAGGTGGTTCTGGCGCCCAGTATGCTGGTGCTGCAGCCGCTGAGCATGCAGATAGACCGGCGCAAATTCCGGCTGGCTGCCCAAAATGCTCATCACAAAGACGAAGGTGCATACACCGGTGAGGTCAGTTTTACCATGCTGCGGGAGCTGGTGCACTACACGCTTGTCGGCCATTCTGAACGGCGCATCTATTTCCATGAATCGCTTGACGACATTCGGGACAAGGTAGCGGCAGCGGTCCGCAATGGCATTAGCCCCATCCTGTGCGTCGGGGAAAGCAGGCAGGAACGCAAGTCCGGCGAGACCAAACAGGTGCTTCACGATCAAATTACCACCGCTCTGGCTGACCTTACTTCTGGTGAAATGAAGCAGGTGGTTATTGCCTACGAACCAGTCTGGGCTATCAGTACCTTTGACGGCGAAATCGCCAAGCCCGACGACGCCAAAAAAGCCATGGACTTTATTCGCCATCAGATTGCCGAACTGTACGGCAAAAAGGCAAGTCAGCGGGTCCGTGTTTTGTACGGCGGCAGTGTAGACAACCACATTGTAGGCGGCTATCTGGCGATCGAGGGCTGTGATGGCGTCCTGGTAGGGGGGGCGAGCCTGAACTACCACAAGTTTTCAGGCATCGTAGACACGGCGTATAGACTGCGGTATAAAGACGGAGACGAATAAATGCCAGCCAAAAAATCAAACGGACGAAAACAATCACCGCAGGTCATGGATGTTTCCAAGCCTGGCAAAACGGCACCCAGTGCCTCGTCCCGCCCGGTTATTGTCGGTCACAAGCCTATACTAAAAGATCCAATGGTGCAGCGGGATAAGAGTAAAGATAGGGATGAAGAAAAACCCTCTGGTGAATCAGAGGAGCACAAAATAACCGTTAACCGTACAGGACCAAAAGTGGTTGCCCCGCTAAACATACCTGACGAAACCGAATCCAAGGAAGAAGAGGAAGACGCAGACGAGTCTGCCCTGCCGCCCAAAGTATCAAGCGCCCTGACTGGCGAGTCAGAATCAGCAGAAGACGAGGCAGAGACTACACCAAAACCAGAAGCAGAAGCAGAAGAACTGCCAGAAGAGCTACCTGCTGAACCTGCCGAACCAGAGGCTCCCGGGGAAGAGCCGGCTGTCACCGAAGACTCACCGGCCAGCCCACCGTCGTCCCAGTCCAAGCCCGCTAAAGAATCAGACAAAGACTCCGGCAAAGAGAAATCCAGGGAATCCAAGTCTGCCAAGGACAAAAATACAGCGGTCATAGACGCCGTAGCTGGCGAGGTCGCCAAGAACAAGGACAAAAAAGACGCTGCCCTGGACACCGAAATCCAAAAACACCAGGCAGAAATAGACAAGCTGGTAGAGCAAAAGAAATACTTTGTCCATACTAGTCAAACCACCAAGTCGCAGCGTAAAACCCGCTGGATCGCCGTGCTGCTAGTCCTGCTTTTGCTGAGTGGTGCCTACCTGGCTGTTGACGCGCAGGTTATAAAAAATGACATTCAGCTGCCCTACGAATTCTTCAAAGAAGAAAAACAACCAGACCCTTCAGTAACCGTCCCAACTACGACAAATCCAGCTACCAAACCAGAAAAACAGACGGAGAAAGAAAAGGAAGCGTATTCTGGACAGGTCGTAGAGTTAGCCAGCAAGGCATTTAGTATCAAAATTCCAGATGGCTGGCAGGTACAAGTATTCAAGGATAGCATTTATCCTCAAGATGTTAACACGGCGGATTCGCTTGTATATACACCAGGCAAAAAGCCGGTCGTTAGCTATCCGGAAGGTTTTGGTACCGATGCGCCAATAAGGTTTCAGGCATTTTATATTAAAAACGACGAAGAAACGATTCTTCCGCAAGATGATGAAACAAAAGCAGCCTTTATAACAGATACGGGCGCAAAGGGCACAAGATATTACAGACAAGAGCCGCTCAAAGACGTTGAAGGTATTGGTGCATACCCGGGCGCAAAGAGCTATAGGTATGAGTTTGAAGTAAAAGATGGCGGAAAGGTGTATGTTATATACCGCATACTACAGAAGAACCAGTATCATCCTGCTAACCAGTTGCCAAAAAGCGACCCTGATCAATTGGAACTTGTGGAGCAAGTCGTTAAAACACTAAAGATTAACTAACAACAGATTTAGTGACCCCTAGTTGCTACAATTACTAGATGCAGCAAGATTTACTGACGGGCCTCAACGCCGAACAAGCAAGGGCGGTGGAAAGCACCGAAGGCCCGCTGCTGATTCTGGCTGGGGCCGGGTCCGGCAAGACCAAAACGCTCACTCATCGCATTGCCTACCTCATTGCCACGCGCAAAGCTACACCGTACAACATCCTGTCCGTAACCTTCACCAACAAAGCCGCCAAGGAGATGCGTATACGCGTGGCCAAGTTGTTGGGCGAAAACCCGGACAACCGCAGTTTCATGCCGTACATGGGCACCTTTCACTCTATTTGCGTAAGGCTGCTGCGGCAGGACGGTGAACACATTGGCATCCCCAAAAACTTTGTCATTTTTGACGAGTCCGACCGCCTCAGTGCCATTAAACAAGCCAGCAAATCTGCCCGGATTGATGAAAAGAGCTTCCCGCCAAAGTCCTTGTCCAGCATTATCAGCGGTGCCAAAAACGAACTCCTCACCCCGCAGGATTATCTGGGCGTAGCCAGCGGCCCCATGCAGCGGACAGCGGCACAGATCTTTCCGCTGTATCAAAAGATCCTGAAGGACAATAACGCCCTGGATTTTGACGACCTCATCAGCCGGACAGTCAACCTGCTGCAAACCCAGCAACCCATCCGTGACAAGTGGCGCCAACAATTCCGCTACGTCATGATAGACGAATATCAGGACACCAACGCCGCCCAGTACAAATTGGTGAAGCTATTGACAAAAGACAATAATGTTTGTGTAGTAGGTGATGATTGGCAGTCGATTTATAGCTGGAGAGGGGCGGATTTTCGCAACATTCTGAACTTTGAAAAGGATTATCCCAACACAATTGTTATCAAGCTAGAGCAGAATTATCGAAGCACCGAAGCCATCCTGGAAGCGGCGCAAAAAGTCATCACCAAAAACCAGGAGCGCTCGGATAAAAAGCTGTGGACGGCCAGCGGCCGGGGGCACGAGGTCAGCGTTTTGCAGGTTGCCAACGAACGGGCCGAGGGCGAGGCGATTGTACGGCGCGTACAAAATGCGGTGGATGCCCGGTTCAGAAACTACAAAGATTTTGCCATTTTGTACCGGACAAACGCCCAGTCCCGGGCGATAGAGGAAACCTTCATCCGCTACGGTGTACCCTACCGGATTGTGGGTGGCGTCCGGTTCTATGACCGCAAAGAAATCAAGGACATCATGGCCTACCTGCGCCTCATCTACCAGCCGGAAGACAGAGTAAGCTTTAATCGCATTGTAAATGTACCCACCCGCGGCATTGGCACCAAGTCCGTAGAAAACTTCTTCACCTGGCAAACTGCACAGGGTCGTACCCTGAGCAGTGCGCTGGAAGCGGCGGGGGAGCACCCGCACTTAACAAGTAAAGCAAAAAAAGGCTTGATGGAACTTGGCGAAATGCTGCAGGCTCTGCGTGAGGTTGCTCATGACCTGACCCTGCCGGCACTGCTGGACAGCCTGCTACGGCGCATCGAATATTTTGCCTACATAGACGACCGTACGCCGCAAGGCGAATCACGCGCAGAAAACGTGCGGGAATTAGTCAGCGTAACGCAGAGTTATCAGGATTTGGGGCTGGACGGCTTTTTAGAAGAAATGGCGTTGATTAGCGACCTGGACAGTGCCGAATTCAGCAACGATGCCGTGACTCTGATGACCATTCATGCCGCCAAGGGCCTGGAATTTCCGGTGGTGTTCATGATCGGCTTGGAGGAAACGGTGTTCCCCCATTCCCGGGCACTCTACGACCAATCAGAGATGGAAGAGGAGCGCCGGCTGTGCTACGTGGCCATGACCCGTGCACGTGAGGAACTGTACCTCAGCTATGCAACGTCCCGTATGTTGTACGGCGGCGTACAACACAGCCCGCCTTCGCGTTTCCTGAGCGAGTTTGACGCAGATTTCAAAACCGACAGCATTTCCTTGGGTGGCGGAGCCTGGCAGAATACGTACGACGAACAACAAAGCTATGATGACCTACCCACCACGGTTGTAAGTGAGCCCCGCTACATCCCGGACTTGGAAGAAGGCGACACGGTAAAACACGACGTCTTTGGACAGGGCACAGTCATGGAAGCCGACGGCGACAACGTAGTAGTCTACTTCAAAGGCAAAGGCGCCAAAAAACTAAACGTATCTTTTGCCCCACTGCAAAAACTCTAACAAATTATCCCAATAACAGCGGTAGAGGTCTGACCTCTTAAATCCTCTTTAATCTTTAATCTAAATCTTCTGGAACCTTGCTATCCCGTTATCCCTAAAGTACGGCTTCGTTTGTGGTCGTACGTAACTTTTGCTATGATGTACGTATGAAGACAAAGCTAACGCTTAGCATTGACAAAGACTTGATACAGTTTGCGCGCCAGCAGGCCCAGTATGACAGTACATCGGTTTCCGGGATGGTTTCTGACTTTCTAACAAGCCGAAAAGAGCAAGCGAAAAAAAAGACGGTTCCGGGTGTTGAAAAGATGGTAGGCACGCTTAAGAACTATCAGATTGATGACTCCAAGGCCGCCATTCGTTCCGCTTATGCCAAAAAATATACTGATTGACCTCAACGTCATTCTGGACGTGCTGCTTGAGCGCAAGAGTTTTGAAGCATCGCTTGGCATTTTGCGGCTGAGCGAGCGTGATGCGTATCAGCTGTACATTAGTGCACACAGTCACTACATTTGCCTACCTACTAGAAAACGCAAAAATTTCCCAGTCCGATATTACCCGACACATTGAGTGGCTGGTGCAGACTTTTATGATTGTTCCGACCGACGAAGCGTTGCTAAAGTCCGCGCTGAAAAGCCGTATTGTAGACTATGAAGATGCCGTCATTGAAAGGGCGGCCCTTCAGTGTGATTCATCAGCGATTATTACCCGCAATATCAAAGACTTTCAGTTGAGCGGAGTTGAAGCACTCACGCCCGAAAGCTACCTTAAGAAGGCCGGGCAGATATGACCCCCGGTACCTTTTTATAGCAGACGGGGTTTGCTACACTTAAACCTAGCTAACGATATGTGTACCTTGGTGGGAACTATTTCAGGGCCCGGCCCAATCTTATGAAGAGAATGAAAAACCTGGAAGGGCGGTACCGCCCTTACATTGATCGATTCCATAATCATCCGTACGCCATTCCGGTTACTACTTTTCTGGTACTGTTTTTTCTGTCTATCGCCAGTTTTATTGGGCTGAATGCCCGGACTGACCCGCCCAGTGATTCGCACGTGGTGGTCCTGTCGATAGACGGTACCAAACAATCCATCCCCAGCCGGTCAGAGACTGTCAACGATTTTTTGGCCCGGGCAGAAATTCGGCTGGAACCCTTTGACCGGGTGGAACCAGAGCGGGACACACGGATTGACGAAGACAAGTTCCACGTCAACATTTATCGTGCGCGACCGGTAACTATTGTGGACGACAGTGGCAAACGGACTTTTGCCTACAGTGCCGCTGTGACGCCGCGCAGCGTGGTCAGCCAGGCGGGTATAAAGGTCTATCCCGAAGACAAGGTGGAAACAGTCGTGCCGGATAACTTTTTGCGTGAAGGCGTGTTGGGAGAAAAGGTCACTATCGAACGTTCTACACCGGCCAACATAAATCTGTATGGTTCCCATGTTGCAGTACGCACCCATACCACAACCGTTGGCGACCTGCTGAAGGAAAAGAGCATATCGCTTGATAAAAAAGACTCCGTACGGCCAAAGCTCAGTACCCCGATTACGCAGAACATTCAAATATTTGTCTTCCGATCCGGCCAGCAAATCAAATCTGTCACAGAGGAAATTCCCATGCCGGTAGAGATTGTGGAGGACCGCTCACTGTCGTTCGGGTCCCAGGCCATCCGCCAGGTCGGTTCGCCCGGCAAAAGGGTCGTGACTTATCAGATAGACCTGCGCAACGGCAAAGAAATCAGACGCCGCAAAATCCAGGAGGTCATAGCCGAACCGCCCGTCAAACAAATCGTCGCCCGGGGTCCGCAAGGCAACTTTGGCCAGGCCCTAGCCAAACTGCGCCAGTGCGAGGCTGGCGGCAATTATGCGGTTAATACGGGCAACGGTTTTTACGGAGCATATCAATTTGTACCAAGTACATGGTCGGGCGTTGCACCGTCCCCTTATAATAATGAGTCGTCAATTAGAAACCCGGGAAGTGTCCCGGCTAGTATCCAGGACATTGCTGCGACCAATTTATACAAGCGTTCTGGCTGGAGCCCATGGCCTGCCTGTTCTGCTGGTCTGGGCCTCCAGGACATCTACCGCTGATTTAATTTTTCGACCTACTGAGTATGAATTTGTCACTGGGCATACGGACTCGGAATGGATCCTAAGAGCCAGCCTGGTTATTGCCTGCGCAGGCCGTAGGCTGTGGTCCCCGTGCCAGCTATAATGCTTATGCCCGATATAACGCAAAGCACAAATGCATCCCCCCTACTAGCATCGGCATTGTAGTATGTGGCCCCTCCGTCCAGTAAGTCTGGGCTGACCTCATCTGCCGGTGGACAGTCATCTGGGTGGCTGTCAAGGGTGTTGGCTATTTCGCCGGACATGTCGAGCGCTGCTGGCCCGTCATCAGTGACTGCATTTTCCAGAACTTTTGCGCAGTTTGTGCCTATGGCCCTGATGAGTGATTGTCTGCCCGGCTGCCTTTCCTCTAGCTGATGGGATGCATCGATAGCTTGTCCCACACCCTCGATGAAGCCCAAGACTCCGCCGCATGCCATGACTAACCCGGCTGCAACGAGCCGCCCCCGTCCAATGCCCCGGTCATCGCGTCCGTGGGTTTCCGCAGCTTTTTCTTTTTCTGAACCGCCAGTGAAAAGTAACATCTCTCTCCCTTTGTTAGGAATATAAACTATATATCAGTTTTTAGACTTAATACAATATCAATCAAGGTCTAGTATTCACCGGGCCTTCGCGTCAGCGGGTGCGTTTGCCAGTATCCACTCGCCGACGTGCAGCGTGTCTGCCTGGTTTAGTTCAAATGAACCAACTTGTGTGGCTTGATCTGTTGGGCTTAGCACTGACCAGCAAATCTCTACTCCTTGTTCTCTGACCGCTATAGTCCCGGCCCGGGGAGGAGCTACGCCGGTTCTTGAGACAAAGATTTCCGAGTCTGTAATTTGCAGGGTGTCAGTCGGTGTGCTGCCAGCAGATGGCGGCATCATGCGCTCAGATGCCTGGATAAAATGCTGTCCGAGTGCCTCGGCGTTCTCTGGTCCTACCACTACTTTCGGCTCAACGTAGATACCGAGGTCAGGAGGATGGAGGCTGCATTTTACGTTTAAGTTGTCCCCTCCGGTGTACAGGTATGCCGTGGCTGGCCGGTCCCCAATAGATAACCACTCAGCTGCACCATCTTTTTTGAATCGAGTCATATGTATAACAAAAACATACCTTCTTTTGGCGCTGCTGTCAAAATTTATATTTACTATCCCATGGCCACGGCTTGTCCGTAAAATATGCTAACGTATAGTCATGACCTATAGATTTGATGGCTACAATTGGTTAGTCCGGCTTGAGAAGGATGAGTTGCTGGTAGAGAGTCTTACTAAACTTGTTAAGGATCAGAAAATAACAGGGGCGTGGATATCTGGTCTGGGCGGAGCGCAGTGGGCGGAACTTGGGTTTTATAACCTAGGCAAGCAAGCGTATGAGTGGAAACGTTTTGACGAATTGCTGGAAATCACCAGCCTGCAAGGCAATGTGACCTGGGAAGGGGACGAGCCGGTGATCCATATGCACGGCACTTTGTCCGGCCAAAACATGCAGGCCGTGGGCGGTCATGTAAAGGAACTCCAAGTAGCTGGTACTTGCGAAGTTTTACTACATCGCTGGTATGAACAACAGGGGCTCAAGCGTCAGCAGGACCCAGACACAGGCTTGAAACTACTGGACCTGTAGCGCTTACAAACTCAAAAGTTCAAGCACCCGGTGCATCACAAAAGCTGGCCATACGGCGCCTTTTAGCAGGGCGACAATGAACTCGCCAAATCCTTCTGAACGCTGAGCAAAATACACGGCCGCCCCAATGACGGTGAGGAAATATGCTCCGCCGGCTGGTCCGCCCTTATTTATAACTTTTACTGTTTTGTCACTTTTTGTCATGATAGCCTCCTTATCCTCAAGTATACTCCTGGTCTTGACCCACATTCACTTTTTCACCCACCCCCGTCATTCCCGACCTGATCGGGAATCCAGCAGATATGGCTTAGGTGGGGTACTAGACTTGACGGTCGGCGGTAGCTAAAATCCTCCGGGCCACTGCAACAGTGTCTTGCTTGTCAATATAAAATGACGCGCGGTCTGTACCGGCGCTTGGCCTGAGCTGTGTCTTTGGCCAGGATATGCTTACTTCATCAGGCCCCAGAGCTATGGTACCGACAAGCAAGGGGGTTCTACCATCTTCTTCCGTCCTTGCGAACAGAATTTCGTTAGCAGCAATTTGCATTTCATCAGGTTTGGGCTCCCAGGACCGGCGTGGGGACGGGAAAGGATCCAGCTGTTCAGAAGCCTGCATGAGCCATTCACCAAACGCTATGGCGCGTTCTGGATCGACAGGTACGCTTGGCTCTTCGCCAGTATGAACATCACAGGTAACTACCAGGATGTCTTTCGTCGTGTGCAAACTTGCAACAGCGGGCCGCTCTCCCAGGAACAGCCGGTTGGGCGGGGATGGTTCGAATCGTGTCATGAGTATAAGCTTAGTCGGCCTTGGTGATTTGTCAATTCAGACAAATGATACACTGAATGGATGGGTTCCACGTCACCACCTCCTAAAAAGTCGTTAGGGCAGCATTGGTTGCATGATGCTGCCACGCTTGCAGCAATGTGTGACGCTGCGGAAGTAAGCACCGACGACACGGTGCTGGAGATCGGGCCGGGGCTCGGTACCCTTACGGCTCTCCTGACTGGGCGGGCCAGGGCAGTGGTGGCGGTGGAGTTTGACGAGTCGTTAGCCCAGGCGCTGCCCGGCCAGGTATCGGCAGACAACCTGTCCACGGTTCACCAGGACATCCTGCGGTTTGACCTGACGACTTTGCCCAAAAACTACAAACTGGTTGCCAACATTCCATACTACCTGACCAGCAATTTAATCCGGGTCATCAGCGAGTCTATAAATCCGCCTGCGCTTGCCGCACTGCTGGTACAGAAGGAAGTTGCCCAGCGGGTGGCGGCCAGCCCGGGTGATATGTCCCTGTTGAGTGTCAGTGCCCAGTTCTACTGGGAGGTCAGCACAGGCAGGGAAGTACCGGCAGCGCTCTTCACGCCTCCGCCCAAAGTAGATTCCCAGATCCTCATCCTGAAAAAGCGGGCAAAGCCGCTGTTTCCGGGCACCGACATCCAAGCCTTCTTCCAGATTGTAAAAGCCGGGTTTAGCTCACGCCGCAAAACGCTGCTGAATTCACTGAGCGGCGGGCTTAGGCTCAGCAAAGAAGCAGCGGGGAAATTGCTGGAAGGGGCGGGAATTGACCCCCAGCTACGTCCCCAGTCCCTTTCCCTGCCCCAGTGGCACTCGCTGTATGCGACTGCCAAGTCCCAGGAAGTTTTATAGAAAGCCCCCTGCTCTCATTGAATACACTTAACGTGTTAAGTGTATTGGGGAAGTGCTACTTTTGCACACTTCCCTGCAATTTCTCTGGCCCAGGGCCAGCCAGAGTGGGTGCCCTCTTTCCTGCTGCTGGTCCCCTGTCATGGCTTAGAACCCATTCCGAATCTCGCTTCCGATGCCAAAGGTGGTCCATTTCCTTTTTAAAAGAAGATAGCAATTCGTTCCAGTTTCCAAGGCGTACCCGTAAGGTACGGCAGGGGAATTGGGGCGGATTGACGCCGGAATGGGCAGTTTTGGGACAGAATTGGAGATTCGGAATGGGTTCTTACTGCTTTCGCTTGACGCCATAGAGATGTAAAATAGAGGTAAGTATGAATCCAGAGAACAATCCCGGCGGGTATCCTAATCCTAGCCCGTCACCATCACCCGGCTATCCGCCCGCTGCGCCGCAACCCGGACCGCAGGTGCTGGGACCCCAGCAGTATTCGCCCATGCCGCCCGGCGCGGGTATGCCGGTACCGCCGGTTCCGGAACCCAAAAACAACAAAAAGCTTATCATTGCGGCCGTCAGCCTCGTGCTGGTACTGCTGCTTGTGGCTGTGGCCGCGGTGCTCATGAATTTGGGAGGCAAGCAGCCAGGAAATGGCAGCCAGGAGATAACCCGGGCCTATGACTCGCCTATGGGTTTGTTGTCAGAGCTGCAGGCAACGCAGGTCCAGTCCGGCAAATTCAAGCTGCGGGCCAGCTACGTTACCGGCGGTGATTTTATCCGCCAAGGCAGCTTTACGGTAGAAGACGGCCGTCTGTATTTTGACATGGTGGCAGACGACACCCGTGTAAACGAACTTTTGAAAACACTCTACGATCGCGCGGGAAATAAGGCTGTATTTGACGCAGCGCAGCATGGGGTGAGCCGCAGCCAGAGCTACGACTTTGCCTCGTTGCTTGGCTACCACTACTTGTATGATCAAAACGGCGGCGAACTCAGCGGCTTTATACCTCAAATAGAGGCAGCCAAAGCAGCTGCCAAACCAGATAAACGCTACACGCTTACGGCGGACTGCGACACTGCCCTGGCAGCAGTCAAGGACCACACGGAAAAAATGACAACCACGGGCTTGCTGTTTGAAGTTGGCGAGGATGGCATAAATAAGCAGCAAGCCACCGTGCGCTTTGCTACGCTGCAGGCCATAGACAAATCCGTGGCAGACTTTTTTGACAAGTGCTTTGACCTGAACCAGCCAGCTAACGTCAAGGTGAAGGCCTTTACGACTGCCCGCCGGGAGGATGTCACCAAAAGCCCGCGTTTTACATTCTGGCAGGAAAGCGGCGTGCACTACCTGGATGTCAGCGCCCCCACAGACGACACTCCCTTTGGCGGCGAGCTGCACTTTGAGCTGACAGAGCTCAGCGCCTCCTCTGCCAAGCACAGCGGTACGGCGGGGTCATATGTGGAGCGTCGAAACCAGTTTGGGCTGGCCTACAGTCTCTGCCGGGTAGATCCGGTAGTCACCACAACGCTGGCGGCCGGGTATAGGTATTTGCGGGAGGACCCGTTATATCAGCATCCAAGTACCTCTGATACGGGCTACTACTGTACGACGCTTGCAGTGCCGCCTCAGTTCAAGCCGGCAGCAACCATCGTGCTGAAGCCGGCCAAAGGTCGTGCCAGTACTGTCTCTGGTAAGCCGCTGAATGGCCTGCGCGGCCTGCATGACCTGGCCCACGAGGTAGAGCAGTACAATATTGGCAACAAACGCTACCCGGGACCGACCGAATTCCGGGACCTGGCCAACAGTAACATGGGTGCCCTGACATCGGTAATGCAGACGGCATTCGCGGACAAGTCGCTGGTCTATACGCCCGCGCCGGCCGGGTGCGTCGGTACCTGCAATGACTATGTACTAAGCTTTACGCCGGCAAAGGGTGTACAAGTGCAGCGTACCACCTACAAACCTTAGTCTAGCCTCCTGAATCCCTGGACCTCAACAGGCTTCTAGCTTCTACTTTTCTCTTCTATTTTCTACATTCTACAAAATACCGAACAAAACGTATCACCAACTTGTCCGGCCGGACACATACGTGATACGTTTACAGAATCCTGGCGGCCTCATAGACTTCGACGCAGCTCCCAAGGTTGAGAGCTTTTACCTCTTGCCTGATAAGTTCCTTAAAGTCGTATTTTGTAACCCAAACACTTTGCTGCACTTTGGCGAATTTCAACTCCTTTAGCAGTAACCGCAGGTGCCGTCGCTTTGTCCGTTGATCTTCGGGTATGTCAAAAATGACCATGAGATACACGTCCTTGTTCAGCTTTTTTGCCGTATATGGTTGGACGCTTTGCCTGCCTTTTTCGGTTAGATAGACGTCGCCATCCTCGCCTACTACAACAAGCCCCTTTTTGCGGGCGCGATGGAAGGCCGCTTGGAGCCTGTCACGCTGATATGGTTCAGAATTCTTGGAACGCTTTTTTTGCCACTCTTTTTGCCGATCAATATTTTCTAGATCATTGAAGAAAGCATTCGGTTTGAAGGCTAGCTTTATGTTTGCGTCGCTGTAGGGTATAAGTGCTTCAAGGACATACCTCAGTGAAGAGACGGGTAGCTGTTTCTGGCCATATAACCTTTTCATGCCAACAACATTCTACCACTTATGTGTCCGGCCGGACACATAAGTGGTAGAATGGGCCGGTTTACCAGGGCAATAGTTGATGTGTTAAGTTTCAAGGCGTTATACTAGACATATGGCGTTAAGTGATAATCTTGGGTATTTGCTGCAGCATACGGCTGCGTCACTTACCCGCCAGTCGGACCAGATGCTGCAGGAGCGGCTGGGTATTGGCTTTTCGCAGTTCAAAATCATGATGGTGCTGCAGTGGAATCCCAGCGTGCAACAGCGGCACATTGCCGAAAGCCTGGGCCAGACAGAGGCCAGCATCAGCCGGCAGATCAAGCTGATGCATGAAAACGGGCTGCTGCAAACGACGGTTCGGCCCAGTAACCGGCGGGAACACATCACCACCCTGACCCGAAAAGGCGAACGTTTGGCGGATGAGGCGTCATTGGCACTCAATAGTTACTATGCTCCGATCTTTGCCCCGCTCAGTGAAAAGCAGCAGAAACAATTGTCAGAAATCCTTAGCCTCATGCACCAGGAAGTCTGCCGCGGGGACAAGATCGGCCGCTGTTATCAGAGTTATCTAGACTAACCTACAAAGTCCTGTACCAATCGCGCCGATATGCAACAGGGTCTATCTTTAGCGGGGCAAGCCCTTTTGCTGCGGTGTCCTGACAGAACTCGTCCCATTCTTCTAAAGAGCGGTGCAAGCCTACTTCAATACCGGAAAGCTGCGTTCCCTCAATGTCGAACAGGGGTGTTTCAAGTATTCCCCCGTCCACACTTACAATAGTGCCGACACCCAAAAACTGTACGATCCCCAGGCTCTCCCTTAGTTTGTTGTGCCCATTGGGGAGCAGCACTCTTTGTTCGCCGACTCGTTTATAATCATCCAGACTACCCATAAATAGTGCATCCCGATTTCTTCTTGTATTTTTAAGTACGATATAACATATACAGTACGTTTGCAATGTGCTTACTACTTATGGTAGTATATATGTGCTCACTTTTTGTGGGAATACATGGGGCTGAATTCAAGCTCGACGTTGGATTTTAACAGTTAGATCAGCAGGTCGCTTACTCAGCGTTATAGGGTAAACCTAGTAATTGCAGAACGCAAGAACCTAGTTGCAGAAGTCGAGGCTCTCTTCGGAGATGCTTTTGCCACTCCTGCACTAGCTGCCTAGTTTTACTAGACAGCCGCGCCTTTCATGACTTCAGATAGTGGAAGTGCGTGCCATATTTTTCTGGATGCATTTGGCAATTGATCCGTAGCCAAATTAAGACTTTGGATCAACCTTTCGTGGTTTTTGGTCATTTCCATCCACGAAAGTACCTTAAATGACCTATACCTGTAGGATAGACTAACTAGCTAAACTAGCGGACCCGGAGGGCAGTTCTCCGGCAGCTCCACCATTCGACTCGCTTCGCTCGCTCATGGTAAACCAGTCCGTGAGCCTACGAAGCGAGTTTTGTTATGATAAAGAAACTATGAGTAAAATTGTTCAGATTAAAGATTTTCGGGTGAAGGAGTCGTTGGTTGATTCTGCCCGGCTGGTGTTTGTGTTTACGGCCATGGGGACGCGATTGGGAGCATACGGCTGGTTTATCCGCTCGTTAAATAAAAGGGGCTACTCGGTCGTAGCCTATGATTACCCGGCGCGGCTGGTGCTGGATGCGGAATTTGATTCTTACGAAAGGTTGTACAGTGACATTAAAAATGATGCCCATAAACGGACCCAAAGCTTAAAGCCAAAGCATGTGTATGCCTATGGCGTGAGTATGGGCACCGTGCTTGCTCATAAACTTACGCAAGATACGCAGGCAATTCACCATGTGGCTATGAGTCTGCCTTATGGTGACATGGTAACGAATATCATGCATTCCCCGGCAACGCGGAAAACGCGCAAGACCATGCAGGCGAAGGGGTTGACGGTCGACGATCTACGGGCTGCTGTAAAGTTCTTTGATCCAATTCAAAACGCGAAAGGGCTTCAGGATAAAAAGGTGTGGTTGCATTTGTCGCGCCCAGACAGGATCCTGGATTATAAAGTAACCTCCAAAACCAAAGAAGCCTTTGAAGCCAACATTCAGGACCTTACCTATACAGAAAGTAAACGCCTGGGTCACTACGGTGCAGGCATCAAACATATGCTGAACGTCAAAGAACTGGATGCATTTTATAAATCCTAAGGTCGCTGGTATTTGTATTGCCCGATCGTTCGATAGCCTAGATTCTAATCCGAATCGCAACACTACCACTTTCGCTTAAACACCGCTTCCGGGGTCTTGTAGCCCAGTCGTTTCCTTGGCCTAGTATTAATTCTGTGTACTGCCGCGTCAAGCGCTTCCTGGGTAAGATGGGCGAAG
>DATHJH010000036.1:0-46122 GCA_035489815.1 Candidatus Limnocylindria bacterium | reverse complement strand
AGATTGAGTGTGTCTTTGACTACCTGAAGGAACATTTGCTCCTGGTCACTTCGTTTCCCAGGAGCGTGAACGGCTACGCCGTTCACTACGTGAGGGTTCTACTGGCCTACCAGCTTATGTGGGGGTTTTGAGAGTCAGGTTCTATATGGTTATAGCTAATGCTAGAAGATGGGGAAATATTAGGCATAGGGCGGCCGGTTGACGATGTTTTTAAGCTGGCTGTGACAGAAGGCATAAGGCGTTGCAACCCAGATGCCGTCTATGAACCCAGAAAAAGGCCAGGATTTCCCCTGGCGGACGAAGAAGTGCTGGTGAATAATCCGCAGTGGCTTGGCGTCAAAACAAGCCTGGCTAAGTCCAGGGCTTTTGTCGACGGGCTGCTGAAGGACCATTTGGCTGATAGGCCGCAGCTTGTTCGGGATGCTGATTTTAAAGGCGCCTCTATACGGGCCAAAAGTCAGTCCAAGTTGGTTCCGGGGCAGCCAGGAGCTCGACTGAGGCTAGCAGCCTACCTGGTTGATGAGGAGCCTTTTGAAAGTTCCTGGAGTGTGCTGACGGATCGCTGGTTGGTTCAGCGGGTATTGGACGTTGAGGTAGATCCTATTACAGAGGTAGTAAATATACCGGTTGTGATGGGCGTCCTTACCGTGCCGGGGAATTACTCTGACATAAGGTCATTTGTTTCGGATTTGCCTGCGCCAACCTTGCTGCCCCCGGCTCCGCTTATAAAGTAACTCTGTGCGGTGCATCTCCGCGCTATAATGAGCCTGATGCAGTTTTTTGATACGCACTGTCATATTCACTTTCCGGATTACCAGCTGGATCCGGAGGAAGTTCGGGCTGCCGCCGCCAAAGACGGTGTGACACGGCTGCTGTGTGTGGGCTGCACCCTGGCAGATAGCAAGCTGGCGGTACGCTACGCTGCGGAGCGGGATGGCCTGTGGGCGAGTATCGGTTTGCATCCGCACGAAGCCAAAGTCTATGTGAACGACCCCAAGGCATTGCAACAGTTTCGCGAGTTAGCTGACAAGCCAAAGGTTGTGGCCGTTGGTGAAACGGGTTTGGATTACTACTACCAGCATTCGTCCCGCGAGGATCAGCAGAAAATGCTGCGGTTTCAGCTGGACCTGGCGGTGGAACACGACCTGCCGCTTATTTTCCATGTGCGCGACGCGTTTGACGATTTTTGGCACGTTTTTGATGACTACAAAAACCTTCGCGGGGTGGTCCATAGCTTCACGGCCACGCAAAAGGAGTTAAGCCAGGCTCTGGAACGTGGTCTATACGTGGGGCTCAACGGCATCATGACTTTTACCAAACAGGCAGAGCAGCTGGCGGCAGCCAAAGCCGTGCCGCTGAATAGATTGCTGTTGGAGACGGACGCGCCTTTCTTGACTCCCCATCCTTTCCGTGGTAAAATCTGCGAGCCAAGGCATGTGAAAGTCACGGCCGTGTTTTTAGCTGAGCTGAGAGGGGAAAACCTCAAGGAGTTAGCTGTGGCCACGACCCAAAATGCCCGCGATCTATTCAACATTTAGGAGAAATATGAGTACTACGAGTACTGTAGGGGATGTTCAGCCCGAACGGGCATACGATCCTCGCGTAGCCATGGAACAGCTGGCGGGGTTAGACAACGCAACACGCGTTACTAGTGAGCGATTTGTTTTTGCGTGGGAAGGGGCTGGTGAATGCATGGAAATTGTTGATACAGTCTACCCTGAAGCTCCTGTAAGTAACGAAGCCGCTGGACGCATTGCTACCTATGCAAGAGAAGCGAACAAAGCCTCTCAGTCTGAGCACCAGGCAGCCGTTGCCGGTCATCAGTCTACGGTTGCGCAGTTTGCGGTAGACGGTTCTGCTCTTAGGGCGGAGTATAGCGCGCCACAAGAGGCACAGACGGCGGCTGCGCCTCTGCAAGGCTCTTCCTTGCATCCAGATGTCCTGGACGCCCTGACTAATCGTAGCGGTTGGATGAACAACTAATGGCCGTACTCAAGAAACTCATGGGAGGCCTATCGGCCCAAAAGGAGGCCCAGCGTAAGGCTGATCTGTACCGCAAACTCCTGCATCATGAAGCCAAGATTGGCGGGGAACTTTTTGGTCCCGTTGCACCTGGCGGACGCCGCGAATTCTTTTGTCTGGATAAACGTACCTGGGTCTGGCACGAGGAGTGGATCGACCAGAACGGCCAGCACCAATACGCTACGACCCGTTATGATTTCCGTCCGAATGGTATTGTAAAATCTCAGAATGGCCAGTATCGTCAGGTGACCTACCAAGAGGCCAGAAACCTGCGGAACGCGATGTCTATGTACCGCGAGCGTATTAAGAACGAACTCTACTCATTTGTTGCGTAATGAGGAAACCGGGATAGGTTTCCTCATCGCGCGGCGTCCCGAATAATCGGGACTCCGGCTGCTCCTTCCTGAAAGCGAACACACAAATAGTGAATTTACTTCACTATTTGTGTGGATATAATAGGTGAAGATGAAGAAAGTTATTTATTTGGATTATGCGGCGGCTACTCCTCTTGATTCAGAGGTGTTGGCGGCTATGGGGCCGTATTTTTCTGAGCAGTTTTATAATCCCTCGGCCCTGTATTTGGGGGCCAAGGACGTGGCACGGGATGTGGCCAAAGCCCGAACCCGGATTGCAGGGCAGTTTGGTGTGCGGCCGGCAGAGGTGATCTTTACCGCTGGCGGAACAGAGGCCAATAACCTGGCGATCCATGGCGTCATGCAGCAATTCCCGGAAGCCAATGTGGTTGTGAGTACTATTGAACATGAATCAGTGCTGAAGCCGGCCCACCAGTACGCTTGTAAAGAGGCGCCGGTAACGAAAGACGGCCAGGTGGATGTACTGCAATTGGAAAAACTTATAGACGACCAAACTGTGCTGGTGAGTGTCATGTACGCTAATAATGAGATCGGTACTATTCAGCCGATTCGTAAAATTACCACCACCTTAGAAGAGGTGCGAAAGCGTCGCAAATACAGCGGTAATGACTTGCCGCTCTATTTTCACACAGACGCCTGCCAGGCAGCACAATACTTGGACCTGCATGTCTCGCGGCTGGGTGTGGATTTGATGACTATAAATGGTGGAAAAATGTATGGTCCGAAACAGAGTGGTGCGCTCTTTGTCCGGGCAGGTGTGAAATTGCAGCCGCAAATCCTGGGTGGCGGCCAGGAGTTCGGCGTGCGCAGCGGTACAGAAAACGTAGCCGGCAGTATTGGCCTGAGTGTAGCACTGGACCTGGCACAGGCCCGGCGGCACGAGGAAACCGAACGGCTCCAAAAACTACAAAAGGTGTTTATTACAGAACTTCAGGCGGCCATTCCTGTCATTCAGATAAATGGATCACTCAAGTCGCGGCTGCCCAATAACGTCCACGTCACCATCCCTGGCACCGATAATGAACGGCTCGTCATGGCCCTGGACGAGGCCGGCATCCAGGCTGCGGCCGGATCGGCTTGCAGTGCCTCCAGTGAAGAGCCGTCACACGTGCTCCGCGCTCTCGGTATGTCTGAAACAGACGCCCAAGCCAGTCTGCGCTTTACGATGGGCAGAGGTACAACCGAGCAAGACATCCATACTACTGTAAACACCTTGAAAAAAATACTCAAAATAGCTTGAGTTTGCCTACCACGGCCAGGCGGTACCCCCGAAACCTCTAGGCCACTTTACGGGTGACCTTACGGTCAGCCCGTGGCGTTAGCTTTAGCCTGACGGTTTCGGGGGTACCGCCTGGCCGTGGTAGGCAGCCCTACGCCTGTGGCGTATAATTGGTTATGGTTATCCGCAATGTTTAAGACAAAAATAAAGCAATTAGTAGCTCTTCGGCGCCCTGAACCATATGGTGCAGGGCGGCGTCTTGTAGCGCTGGCTCTGCTGATAGTTTTGTTGTTCCTAGGCCTGACCGGCCCTCTCTATGCGCAGACCTTTACTCAGGGCTATGGGGTAGAAGGCAAAGTCCAGAAAGGCATGATTGTCCGGTTGAAAGAAGGCGACACTACCAAGGTCCAGGCTGTGTCCAGGGAGCAGATGGACAAAATGCACGGGGTGGTGGTCAATCCCAATGATGCGGCGGTGACGCTCTCTGGCGAGGGCGAGAAAGTCTTTGTCGCTACCCGGGGACGCCAGGAGGTACTTGTCAGTACCGAAAACGGAGGGCTGAAAGAAGGTGACCTCATCACGGTTTCGGCGCTGAGCGGTGTGGGCATGAAGGCCGGGGCCGTGCAGCCGCTCATCATCGGCCGGGCGACGGAAGCCTTTGATGGTTCCAGCCAGGTGGTGGGCACGGCCAGGATCAAAGATTCCAGCGGCGGCGAACGCGAGGTCAGGCTGGGGCGGGTGGAGGCAGAGATCAACATCGGCAAAAACCCTCTGCTGAAGAGCGAAGAACCAAATATGCCGGAGTTTCTGCGCCGGGTCAGCGAGGCGGTGGCCGGCAAGCCGGTGGATGCCGTGCGGGTCTATCTGGGCATGGTCGTGTTCTTTATCACCACCATCGTATCCGGCAGTTTGCTCTACGGCGGCGTACGCAGCGGCTTGATTTCTATTGGCCGCAACCCTTTATCCAAGAAGCTGATTATTCGCGGCATGCTGCAGGTGATAGTGGCCGGGTTAATCATTTTCATCCTGGGCGTATTTGCGGTATATTTATTACTGAAGTTATAAGCATGAGCTAAATGGTGGGAGACGATACGTGGAGCTCTGGGAACTAGGACTCATAATTGGCAGCCTGGCCGCGAGTACGGCGGCTTTTGTATGGATGGCGCTCCACGCGGGCGGCTCTGGCGGTGGCAAAAAAGGCAAAAAGGGGCAAGACCCCTATACAGAGTCGGCCGAGCGCGACGTAGAGCATATCTTTAACGAGACGTTTCGTGAGGAACTCCGCAACCGGGGACGGCTGCACTTTGAAAAAATCATCGGTGAAAACGCTATGTTCCTGCAGCAGGACCTGCGTCTGACAACCTCGCAGCTGAACGAGTTCATGAAGACGGAAATCACCAAAAAGCTACAAGAAGAATTCGCCAAATACGAAGAATCTATAACTGACGCCAAAGAATTGGCTATTGATTCTATCACCAAAACGCAGCAAGCCATTGAGCAGCAGCGCCAGGTCATGAGCCAGCAACTGGCCAAAGAACTGGCGGCCGAAAAGGCCCGTATGGCCCGCCGGTTCGAGGAAAATATGGCGGACATTGTGAACCACTACGTCCTGGCCGCCATCGGCAACCAGATTGACCTGAATGACCAGCTGGAATACATTCTGACCAGCCTGGAGGAAAACAAAGAAGCAATCATAAAAGACATAGCAGAAGGTGCATGAGACGTATAAAGTATAACGTATTTCGTATAACGTATGCCGCCACGCTCCGCGTAGCGGTTGCAGCCCATACGTTATACGTTATACGTTATACGCCGCTGGGAACTGTGTATGTCTGAACATACAGCTGACCCTACACTGCACCTCCCCGTGGAGGTGGCCAGCCGCACAGATGTGGGCCGACTGGTGCGTGAGGTGGAGCAAATAGATACTTTCCTGGGTCAGGCTGCTATCCGGCAACCGGGTACGTCTGTCAAAGTGCCAAAGACGAGCCGCTTGCTGGATGACTTTGTCAGCAGCAACAAGCTGAATCTGCTGCACGAAAAGGACCGTTCCCGGGTGCTGAACTTCCTGATTATGGTCAAGGCCAAGGCGCCCTTGCTGCATATGAGCTTTGGGGTAGACCCGGCTCCGGTCTTTGTGGGTAAGCTCATGACCTGGCTGCGGGAAGAGGTCCACCCTTTGGTGCTGCTGCAGATAGGCTTGCAGCCGAACATTGGTGCTGGCTGTGTGGTGCGCACCAACAATAAATATTTTGACTTTAGTCTTAGGGAACACTTCAAAAAGCAACGACCGCTCCTCATTAGGAAACTTCACGGCGACATGGAAGCCGGTGCAAAGGCTGTAGCCCCGGTTCAGGAGACTCAGCCATGAAAATTCCAAATCACAAATCACAAATTCCAAACAATACCCAAATTCCAATATCTCAAACAGGCTTCCCCCATCTACAGATGTTTTCATTCGGCAATTTAGATATTGGAACTTGTTTGGAATTTGTGATTTGGAATTTGGAATTTAAAACCCCAGAGGGTGTGCGATGAGTGCGCCGGTCGTAGATACCAACACCGGTAATCAGCACTTTGATCGCCTGGTAGCTGCCGGTAATCCGGTGGGGGAGGTAGTGGCCGTAGATAAATTCCTGGTCCGTGCCAGCGGTTTGCAGCCGTGCACCGTGCATGCCCTGATTATGTTCGAGGACGGCAGTAAGGGGTTCGTACACCAGGTATCGGACGACCAGGTAGTGGTGCTGCACCTCGGCAGCGAACCACTCAGCGTTGGCATGGTGGCGGTGGTCCAGCACCAGGAGCTGGTCAGTAAAGTAGGCAAAGATTTCATTGGCCGGGTCGTCACTGTTACCGGGGAGCCGCTGGACAATAAAGGCCCCATTGCTGCCGATGGTGTGTGGCCGGTCTTTAATATGGCACCGCCATTGTACGAGCGCAAGCTGCTAAGCGAACAGTTGGAAAGCGGTGTCACGACCATTGACGCCCTTTTTCCCATAGTACGCGGTCAGCGTATGGCGCTGCTGGGCGACAGCAAGTCCGGAAAGAGCACCCTGGTAACCCAGCTGACCATGAACCAGAAAAACACTGACCAAGTGGTGGTGTATGTGCTAATTGCCAAACGGCGCAGCGATGTGGATATGCTTTTGTCCCGCCTGCAGGAAACCGGCGGTATTGAAAAGGCCATTGTGGTGGTCAGCACTATGTTTGAATCACTTATCATGAGTTATATTGCACCGTACGTCGGCTGTGCCATGGCCGAGTATCTATGGCAAAAGTGCGACCAGGATACGATTATTATCTACGACGACCTGACTTCCCATGCCCACGCTTACCGTGAAGTGGCGCTGCTAAGCGGTGTCAGCCCCGGCCGCGACTCCTATCCCGGCGACATGTTCTATGCTCACTCCAGCCTGCTGGAGCGTGCCGGCCGGTTGGACCGGACCGGCAAACACTTAACAAGTATACCTTTGGTCAATGCGGCCGGTGGCGACATTACGGCTTATCTGCCCACCAACATTATGTCCATTACTGACGGTCAGTGGATTCTGGACATGGGCATTTTCCGTGATGGTGTTCGCCCGGCTATCAATATGGGGCTGAGTGTGACCCGCGCCGGCGGCATTGGCCACAACAAACGGCAGAAGTCCCTGGCGTCGCAGACGCTGAAGCTGCTGGCTAATTATCGCCAGGCCGAAGAGTTTTCCCACTTTGGGACCGAACTGGCGGCCGATGCCAAGCGGTCGTTGGCCGTGGGCAAGCAGATATTTGAACTGGTGACACAGACGCCAACGGACATCTTTTCCCTATTGGCCCAGCAGCTGATGCTGGACATTGTGCTGAATGCTGAGAATCCGGACGCCCTGGATGTGGCGCTCTTAAAGGTCAAGGCCCGGGAGTACGCAGCCAAAATTACCAGGGACGAAGAGTACGATGCTAACCGCGCCGCCCTCTTGGCGGTGGTCCAAAAGGGCGCCCCGAACCGGACGGTTCAGGGCACCGCCCCGCCTGCGCCTGTCGCCGCCCCGCCGGCTGAAGCCGCTAAACCGGATAAGGCAAAGGAGAAAAGGGACAAAAAGGAAGAAAAAAGGGAAGAAAAAGAAGAAAAGGCCCAAGAGAAAGCCAATGAAAAGGCTCAGGAAAAGGCCGCAGAAGAGGCCAAGAAATGAAAACTTTAGGGTTTAGTAATTCGATAGTAGGATTTTACTCCAAAGGGGGTTTGGCGTGAAGCGGCCCAATGAAATAGAGCACGAAGAACTGGCTATGGGTACGCTTGTAGAGCTGACCAGCGTCTTTGAGGGCATTGCCAGTATGCGCATTGCCCAGATCAAAAACCAGGTGATGCAGGCTACGGAATTTTTTCATGAACTCTGGCATATATATTCGCAGCTGCGCGTTGGCAGCTACTTTGGTTTTGGCCGCTCCCAGGGTGACGGCGAGGTCATAGACAAAGAACTGTACGTCATCATCACCGCCGAGGGCGGGTTCAGCGGCGACATTGACCAAAAGCTGATTCGCCTCATGCTGGAAACGTATGACAAGGATAAGAACGAGATCATTGTGATTGGACACCACGGCGCTATCCAGCTGGCGCAGCGCGGCATTCCCTATAAAAAGTACTTTAAACTTCCGACCCGCGACCAAAACATTAATGTGACACCCATTACCAAAGAAGTGCAAAAGTACCGTTCTACCAGCATGTTCTACCAGGAATACATTTCACTCATGAGCCAGGAAGCCCGCATGATCTCGCTCTCCACAGCCGTGCAACAGGTGGGGAGTACTTCTGAAGAGACAGAGGAGGTCATTAACGAGGCGAACTATATCTTTGAACCCAGTACCTATGACGTCGTCGACCACCTGGAACGTTCGATGATGCAGATTGCTATCAGCCAGCTCATCCTGGAATCTAAACTGGCCCAGTATGCCTCGCGCTTTCGGGCTATGTCAGCGTCCCACCAGCGGGCGGATGAGGCCAAGGCCGACTTGCACCTGTCCTACAACCGGGCCAAACGATCGCTCAAGGACGAACGGCTGAAAGAGATCGTCAATGGCATGAAAAAGAGCCGAAAGGCAGCAACTACATGACAAATCCTAAATCCGAATCTCTAAACCCTAAACAAATCCAAATATCTAAGGACCAAAATTCAAAACAGGCCTCCGTGGATTGTTTTGAATATTTGGATTTAGGTTATTTGAGTTTGTTTAGGATTTCTGTAAGTGGAGCTTACCTATGAGTACAGGAACAGTTGCTTCGATCAAAGACCTGGTGGTGCAGGCACAGTTTGACGACGATGTGCCGGCTATTGGCGAGCTGGTCGTTGTAGAAAATGGTCATGAAACGGTACTGCTGGTTGATCACCTGGAACCGGGCGGTATAGCCATATGCCTGAACATTCGCACCGACCGCCGTATTCAAAAAGGCATGACCGTTACCCGTACAAACAAGGGTATAGAGATCCCAGTCGGTGATATCACTATCGGCCGTATTCTGAACGCTTTGGGTGACCCATTGGATGGTCAGCCAGCGATCACCGGTGAAAATATCCAGACGCGGGATATTCTGAAGCTGCCGCCGCGGTCCACAGACTTTAAGATTCTTAAACCCGAGATCCTGGAAACTGGCATTAAGGTCATAGACTTCTTTACGCCGTTCGTGAAGGGCCGCAAGATCGGCATCATTGGCGGTGCCGGCGTGGGCAAGACCGTGCTGACCATGGAGCTGATCAATAACATTGCCCAGTCCGGCAGCGGCCTCAGCTTCTTTGCCGGTATTGGTGAGCGCATTCGTGAGGGTCACGAACTGTGGGACACTCTGCGCGAAAACGACCTGCTGAAAAACACCTGCATGTTCTTTGCGCAGATGAATGAAAATCCGGTACAGCGGTCGCTGATTGCCATTGCTTCTGTAGCAGCTGCCGAGCATTTTCGGGATAAACAAAACAAAGACATTCTGTTCTTTGCCGACAACATGTACCGCTACATCCAGGCTCGTAACGAACTGGCCACCATATTGGACCAAACGCCCAACGAAGGCGGCTATGAACCGACCGTGTTCTCTGACGTAAAGGTCCTGCAGGATCGCCTAAGCTCCAATGAAAACGGGTCCATTACTTCGGCCCAAACCATCTACGTACCGGCAGATGACTTGTCTGACCCGGCGGTGCAAATGATTCAGCACGAACTGGACTCTATTCTGGTGCTGTCCCGTAAGGTTGCAGAACAAGGCATCCGGCCCGCCGTGGATTTGACCCAAACGACTTCATCGCTCCTGACGCCGGATGTCGTAGGCGACCGCCACTACGTACTAAGCGTCCAGGTCCAGAACCTGCTGCAAAAGTATGAGTCATTGAAGAACATCATCGCTATCATCGGTGAAAACGAACTATCCGCGGCTGACCGGGCTGACTACGCCAAGGCTAAAAAGCTCATCACCAACTTTACGCAAAACATGAGCGTCATGACCAAACACACCGGCGTACCCGGAGACTTCTTTACCCGGGAACAGACGCTGCAATCAATCGAGGAAATAGTAGCGTAGCTATGGAGTTTGGGATCGCGCAGGTGCACGTTTTGGCCCAGCCCAGCCTTCCGGGCCCAAGAGACGCTCCGCGCGGGGTCCGTCTGGCGGACTCCGGCTGCACACTCCGTCAGCCTCTTTGGCCGCGGAAGGCTGGGCTGGGCTCGCCATCGATAGGATGGGTATATGCTTGAGGACACTACAGCCAAAGCACCGGAGGTTGAAGTTCCGGAAGGCAAAATGCACGTCAAAGTGTATGCTCCGTTTAAAACGTACTTTAACGGTATTGCTAACAGCATCTCTGCGGTCAATGACACCGGGCCGTTTGACATCCTGCCCAAGCACCATAATTTTATGACACTCCTCAATACCTGCGACATCATGATCCGGTCTGATCAGGGGGAGGAAAAAGTGGCTATTGCCCGCGGCATTATGCACGTCAAGGCCGACCGGGTGATCGTCTTCCTTGACGTCTAAAATACGCCAACTTGCCCCCTCTCAAGGCCGAACCTTTTAATGAGAACATTTGCTGCTACAACCAAAGTGTGGTATTAATTCGTACTATGAAAAAATCAGATGTACTAAACCTTAGTAGAGAGAACCGTAAGCAAGCTGATCTAGAGGCGGAGCGAATAGAGGGAGCAAGCCAAGCCCGGTCTGCCCTGCTCAGCAAGGTCGGCGAAACGCTTGGGATTACTATTATGGATATGCGGCGTCCAAGCTCTGGGTTTGGGGTTATGGTTAGTGGCGCGAGTGCCGAGAAGTTCCTGGCTCCTTCCGTAACAGAAGCTGCCACCTTCTTGGCGGAGAAGGGGGATATGCCCGCGATGATGCTAGCTGTCCATGCGGAAACCACCGGTAGCAGTATTGAAGCAGGCTGTACGGTGTATGGTCTTGCGCAAACGCCTTATGCGCTGGATGGTGCCACGGGTGAATTGCGTATGGTGGGCGAAGGAAGCCGGTTGGATACAGACGTAAGCTCCTGGGAAAAGATTCGTAAAGGGGCTTTAAGGGATGCTGACCCTGCAGCCAAGGGAAACTTCGATGACTTTGTTGCCCAAGTTGGGAGTTTTGCTGAAACGTTAGAAGAATTTCCAGTAGCCATTAAGCTGAGCAGTGTGAATAATCCGCAAGATCTAGGAGCAGCAATGCTCAACCACCTGGGTCTGGGGCGTGATGGCACTATACACCTTGCCTAGATCTGCCAAAAGTGCAGTCAGCTAAAACGGGTTTTTGACCGTGAGACTGCCGAACTTCATGCCGTTTTGCAGATCTTCGCTATACAGCGTATTACAGTCTAAGTCCACGGCTGCCTGAATAATAAGCGCGTCATAAAAACTCAGGCTGTATTTTTCGTAGAGTTCGGCTCCTCGTTGGTAGAATCCAGGATCAGAAATACGAACGAGCAGCGGATGAAGAACCCGATGAAAAATACTTTTTATTTCTGGTGCCTTTAGAATTTTCAGTTTGTGAAGGGCTGCATTGTAAAACTCTCTGACTACTTGATCGCTTATAACGCCCGACCCGCTTCCAATCAGGTCGCTCATGAGAGCATGAGCCGCTTGATGCTTTGAGGGGTCACGCTTGTCATAGGCGTATATCAGGATATTTGTGTCTATGAATATCCGACTAGCGTTCATTCATTTCTTCTCTGGTAAGCTTTCGGTCACTTGTGAAGGAGTACTTCTTGACGCTCTCCTCAAAGGCTCGGACACGCGTTTGCTGCTCCTTGGTTTTACGTTGGGCTATTGACGTGTCAAGCCACTCGCGGAAGAGCTGGTTGACGGTTTTGTTTTCACCTTTGGCAACTTGCTTGAGGGCTTCAATCTTGTCATCTTGGGCCGAAAGAGTGATGTTTTTCATAATCTCAGTGTACACCATATGTGTGCACTGACAAGTTCAAGAATACGGCCAAATCGTCAGGTATACTAATCTGTATGCGTGTAGAAGATCTGCTCAAACGGGCCCGGGAGTTGTGGCCTGGCAAGATGACTGATCAAGAAGTGGCTATTGCTATGGGCGTAGTGTACGGTGAAATTTGCCGCTATGTCCGTGACCGGTCAGAGGGTAGGAAGGTTGATGATGCAGAGATCAAAAAAGAGCTGGGCAACATGTTGTTTTCCACTATTCGATGGTGTGATGATATGGGCCTGGCACCGGAGGAGTGCATCAAGCTTGCTGTTGAGGCCCAAGAAAAATATGTCAGGAAGAAACTAGGAGCAAAAACTTTTAGTCGATGACTATGTAGTCAAAGGCAAAGTTGGCGCCGCCAGGTGCGGGGTTGGTCGTGCAGACGCTAAAGCTTGAGGCGCTGCGGTTAATGTACCAGTTCAACCCTCCGGCTGCAGAACCTACGGGTGTGATCACCACGTGCGGTGTGCCGTTAAATACAGACTTGAAAGTGACCGTCGCAAAACAGCCGGCGCTGGGACTGTTGCCAATGTTGATGTTGACCGTGCCGGCTGTGTCTGTGCCGCCAACAGATGCGGTACCGCCCCCGCCCAAGGCAGAACCGCGGCTGGCACTGGGTGTTGGTCCACCGGCGTCGATATGCTTGGTAAAGGTCAGGTCGTTGTTGATCTGCAGGGACTGGACGGTTAGCTGGGGTACGGAAACGGCTCCGCCAAAGGTTGCGCCGCCGGCAACGGTCAGGTTGGCCTGCACGCTCAGGGTGCCTTGGATACCTGCATCGCCCTCCACGGATAATTTATTAGCCTGAATCTGGTCAAAGTTGCTGGTGCCGGATACGGTGATACCTGGCAGGTTGACGGCCCCGCCGACCTTGATGGTGCCGGCCACGTCCAGGCTGTCCCGTATCAGCACTTTGCCGGAAAAAATGGCATTGGACTCAATGGCCAGGGTTTGTTTGGGATCGCCGACCTTGACCTCGCTCTCGTTGATCTGTTCCAGGGCTTCCTGGGTGAGATCCTGGGTGGTGATGATTGGTTGTTCTGCTTCCTTTTTGGTGCGCTGCATGCTGACGAATACGCCGACACCAGATAAAACCAGAATGAGAATGAACAGGAGCAAGTAAATATTGATGTGCGTGACCAAACCTTGTAAACGGTCGCGGAATTTCTTCTTCTTTTGGCTGTCGGGGCTAGGCGGCGGCGTGGCTTTAGCAGTATCCCCGCCTTCAATAGAGTCGCCCGTTTCCGGCGCACTACCACCACCCGCAGCGTCCGCAGCGGGTGCTTCCAGGGAATTAATCTCTTCAGAGCTTTGAGCGGGTAAATCCATCTTATAGCCTTTAAGCATTAGTATATCGCATAAAACCAAAACCCGGCTTTGTCAGTATGTTTGAGCCTGAGTCTCAAACCCCAACCCTCCACTGTCATTCCCTGACTTGATCAGGGAATCCAGGTAATTTTTTTAATAACTGGATGCCGGCTCAAGGCCGGCATGACAGGATTGGAGGTTTTGAAATTCAGGTGTTTGAACCTGACTTGTATATACCCCTAGCCCTCAACCCCTTCTCTGTCATCCCCAGCTTGACTGGGGCCGGTATGACGGAAAAGTGCGTGTGGGTCGGGGAGAGAAGTAAGCCACCTCTGCGCATGCTACAATAAGCCGGTAAAGCTTATGTCTTACAAAAGCGCGTGGAAAACTATTAAGGTGAGCCTGCTCATTGTGGGCTTGTTTGGGGGCCAGGTGGCTGCCCAGACTTCGACTTCGCCAAATTACAAGACTGACGAATATCTCTTTAGCACCGGCAGTGAACGGGACCTGAACTCTGCTAACTACCAGGGTCAGGCAACGGTGGGCGACCTGGGTATTGGCATGACCGAAAGCGATAACTATCGGGCCTATGCCGGCTTTAACACCACTGACGAACCATATCTTGAGTTTGTGGTAGTTGGTTCCAACATTGATCTGGGGTACATAAATACCACAGAAGCCCGGACGGCCAACGCCACTTTTTATGTACGCGCCTGGCAGGCCAGCGGCTATGTGGTACGTACGGAGTCAAACCCGCCCACCAACCAGTCCGGAGGGTATCAGATTACGCCGCTGCCGGCGCAGACCGTTTCGGCACCCGGAACCAAACAGTTTGGCATAAACCTGGTAGCCAATACCAGAAGCGATGTCGGCTATACGCCCTTCGGATCTGGCCCGCAGCAGGTGCCGGACGCGACCTTTTCCTTCGGCTACGTGGCGCCTGATTATAATACTGCCGACGAATTCAGGCATGTCAAAAGCGATGTCATCGCCCAGGCAGATGAAAGCACCAGCGTCACTACCTATACGGTTTCGTATTTATTTAACATTGACGAAGCCACGCCGTCGGGCAGATATGACTTTAGCCACGACATGGTGGCCACAGCAACTTATTAGACTCCAGCCCTAGCAGGTTCAATATTTAGTTGCTCCAAAGCCAGCGTGTATATGTTGCAATTTGCACCGTATAGTACTACAATTGTATACATTATGAGTAACGCAGCAATAACTATCAGAACAGATGTCAACTCAAAAAAAGCAATCGCTGACTTTGCCGCCTCTCTAGGCATGTCTACCAGCGCATTTGCAACTGTTGTATTGCTACAGGCAGTACGCGAACAGCGTATCGTATTAACGCCTGGCCTTGAACCTACGCCTTACCTGGAAAAGATCATGCGTAAGACGAACGCCGATTATAAAGGTGGCCGAAACATAACCACAATCAACAGCGAAGCTGAATTAGAAGACCTTTTTAAGACCTTATGATAACGCTCAAACTTCATAAGGACTTCCTTAAGCAGGCGGCGGGTTTGAAGCCAGCCCAAAAAAGGCGGCTTGAAGCAGCATTGAAACTCTTTCGAGAGCAGCCACAGCACCCCAATTTATATAATCACCCCCTTACTGGTGACTGGACAGGCTACCGCTCTATAGCTTTTGGCGGCGATTGGCGAGCCCATTACAAAGCCATAAACAAAAACACCGCGCACTTTGTGGCTTGCGGCACTCACAGCCAGCTTTACAAATAGAAGAGCGGGAGACTGCCGCCCAGGCAAGATGTATAGCAACCCCAAAACAAAACATGCGTCTTAGACCGCGCCCGACAGGCCGGTAACCAAAAACGTGGCAAAGCCACGCTTATGGCTTACCGTTCACGAATAAGTGGCCAGAAACAGCCAGTCCTCACTCACCGTATCTACGGATATGCTTCACTCGGCCTGGACTGTTTCTGGCTCACTCGGATCATCACTCTAAATTCACACGTTTTGTTTTGGGGTTGCTATAGCAGCGGGTTCTCGGGTTTTGACTGATATACTTTAGGCATGACCCGGAGGTATCAGATTGGATCCAGGCCAACCCGCCGCCTACGCAAATTTTTTGGCGTGGTGGTTGTTTCGCTGATAGCGTTTGGCGGACTTGCCGGGTTTGTCCTTTGGGATATGAATAGAAGCAGCCTCAACGGTGAGGTCGAGGGCGAAGCCCGCAGTGTTGCCCAAAAAGAAGACGTCAAGGCGGCGGTGAACCAACTGGCAGCCGACGAGCCGTTTTTTTCATTCAGCCTGCCAGCCGGCTGGGTAGCAGTTGACCGCAGAAATGCGCCGACTGAACGCAGCATTACCTGGCATGCCAGCAAGAGCAAAAAAACCGTTGGTCATTCGCTCAAGCTCTACATTGACGCGATCCCCAAAGACATTGCCGTCAACAAACTGTTGCCGGTCGACGTAGCCGGCAACACTGTCACCTATCGGCAGATTTCCGAAAACTGCAAAAACTTTACAACAGCTCGCAAAAGTTCCACTATGCCTCAACCGTCCAAATGGCAGGGCGTAGATTTTACCTGCGACCTGCCCAACTTCGTCCAGAACAAGGTCGGTACCGCTGCACCCGGAGAAATAAACGCTATGACAATTACTGGTCCAACCAAAGGCAAACACAAATACCTCTTTGTCTACACTGACCACCACAATCAGCCTGACTACCAGGTGCTCTACACAGCGCTAAAAACCTTTCAGGCTAAATGATAATTCAAAGCACATAAAACTACGCAGTGTTAATACTTCCTGTGGAAAACTAATGCATGAAAATACTTGTGCAAGAATTTTAACTGTGATAGCTTAAAGAGGTAAATCAAAAAATAAAAAATTCATAGATATTTCAGAATATTTAAGATCCAGGCAGCACACCCAAAAAACAGGGTGAGCAAACAAAACAAAAAAGCAAAAAGGAGAACCAGCCCATGGTCTTGACAGGGAAGCTTAGACGGCCAAAAGCACTTGCTGCCGCTATTTTGCTGATCATGGCTAGTCTGATTCCGATTTTCTCTCGGCGGGATGCAGGTGCGTATGGCCTTATTCTCGACCGAAAGATAACCATGAGCAGTTCGGCGGATGGATCCCTCGCTGTCGGTCAGGGTGTGACGTACGAAGTCCAGTTTGAAGTGGCCTCAGATACAGAAAACATTGCTGGCATGGTTGTAGATTTTTGTGAGGATTCGCCTATTGTCGGTAATACCACAGCCTGTGATCCGCCTGGTGGATTCGACACGAATATCGGAGCCACCACGTTAAACCAGACTGGCCCGCTGGCAGGATTTTCAATCGATGCCACGAACAGCACGGACAATACTTTCATCTTAACCCATGGCACCTCTTATAACCCCGGTTCAGGGGAAACGCTGACTTTTTCCTTTGCGGGGGTCGACAACCCTGAGAATACTAATACGACATTCTATGCCCGAATCATAACGTATAACGATGCTGCTGCTGCGCAAGCCTACGATTCCACTGGTGTTGGGCCAAGCTCGACCAACCCAGGCGACGAGGCAGACGTTATAGACGTCGGCGGTGTGGCCCTCAGCACGGCCGAGCAGATTACCGTGACGTCCAAGGTGCAGGAACAATTAGACTTCTGTATGTACGTTGCTCTGGCAGGTACCTACAACAGCTGTAGTGTTACGGGAAACGCTGTTACGCTAGGCGACAGCAATGGTGTTTTGAGTACGCTTGGACCATTTGTCCATAGGCAAACCAGATATAACGTCAGGACCAATGCCCAGTCTGGCGTGACCATTCGGATGAAGGGTACGACGCTCACTCATCCCAGTGCTTATACCATCAGCGCGACCGGCGCCATACCGGGAGCAACCTCAGCGCCTGGCACAGAACAGTTTGGCCTCTGTACCTTCCGTGATACCGGCGGCGGCAACGTCGGGCTGAGCCCGGTGGACGGATACGATGGAGACGGAAACACTTCCGGTGTAAACACCACGGCTTGCTCCGCGACAACACACACCGCCCAAACGGCAACAACAGGCGGCGACAATGGTGCGACCTTTGCGTTCGATGGTTCGGCCACGGCAGAAACCGGTGCTACTTCTACTTACGGTGCCCAGATTGCTACCAAAACGGCCGGTGACTGGTCGACGGGAATCATTGCGCTGATGGGCAATATCGCCTATACCACTGAAGCCGGTGTCTACTCAACCACGCTGACCTTTATTGCCACCGGTACTTACTAAAACTAAGCCTATTTCATCCCTAATTGCCCAAGTAAAACAAAAGGAATAGTAGCAATACGGAGTAGATACAAAAAGCTGAATGAGTTAAACCTCCCAAAGGTTTCACCTCAAGTATAGCTGATGATCCGCGTAGAGCGCTACTGCTTTTTGCCAGGCAGGGCCGGACATGAAATAGGTACGAGCATCGACTGGCCGCTCCGACAACAGTTAAATCAATAGAACTTTTCCCACGCACGGGTGAGCTTTGCTTTTGACCCTCAAGCCTTTTGGCTTGGGACGTCATTCGCAGTCAGCTTGCTACAGGAAAAGGCCTATGTAACAGCACTGCCGAAAAGGGAAGTGCTTGTTTGCGTTGTACAAAATGCTTGTGCTGCCTCACTTGCTTATGCTAATCTTTTACCTATAGGTCTTGATAGACAGTTATAGATAAAAGAAACAGCCGTAGTAGAGGAAAAAGAGGGGAAAAGATGAGGGTAACGCTTAGAAGGTGGAGGCTAGACCGCATAGCGATGGTGGCAGTTCTGTTGTTTGCTTCGGTTTTGCCACTACTGAAAACAGATCAGGCACAAGCTGCAATACTAGCCAACCGTGAAATCAAAATGAGCAGTTCGGCCGTAAGCGCTGCAAGCACGACGTATCACACTGAATTTGACATAGGCACCTCTGGCAACGTCCAGGGTATCATCGTAGAGTTTTGTGCCAACACGCCCATTGTAGGGGATACTACCTGTACAGCCCCCACCGGCTTTTCTATCACTGCATCGCCTGCGGTGTCCGGCCAATCCACTGGTGCTGGTGCTACAGCCGATCTGTCGACCTTTTTAACGGCCAACGACCTCGGTTCTAACTCCCGCACCCTTATACTAACTGCCGGTTCGGCAGTACTTATGGATGCAACAGACACCGCGTACTTTGACATCACCACGGTGACTAATCCCAGCACACTCGGCACCTTTTTTGCCCGTATTTATACCTACGCCACTAGTGCCGCTGCCTCGGCCTACACCATTGCTGCACCTGGTGCCTATGTAGACGCCGGTGGTGTGGCGCTTAGCACTGTTGCCCAGATTACCGTTACCGCCAAAGTTGCGGAGCGCATAATCTTCTGCGTGTACACTGACGATGCTGACCCTGATTACGATGACAACGACTGTGACAGCCAACAGGGGACGGGGGTTTCGCTTGGCGATACCAACGGGGTTTTGGACCCCAGCGGGCCGTTCGTGGATAAAAAAGCCAAATATACCATTACCACCAATGCCTCCCAAGGGGCAATAATCCGCCTCAAAGGCACCACGCTTACAAAGGGCAGCGACACTATTACAGCAATTGGCAGTACACCCGCCACGGTTGCTACCGGTGGTGCTGAGCAGTTCGGACTCTGTAGTTACCGCGACACCGCCACGACTGCCGGGCTGGCGGTGGACGAAATGTATAACGGGGCAACCGCATCAGAAGCCGCCTGCGCCACTACCGCTCAGACGGCAGGCACGGGTGCAACGGGTGGATCAGGAACGCCTACGCCAGCAGAGTTCGCCTTTGACGTCACGACTTCCAACGACAACGTTTTGTCTACCTATGGCGACACGCTTGCTACCAAAACAGCCGGCAACTACTCTACCGGAATCATCGCCTTTGCGGGTAACATCGGCAACTCCACCGAAGCCGGTATTTACACAACGCTTCTGACTTTCATTGCAACAGGCACTTACTAAGCCGTATGACGTATCTCGTAGTACGTATAACGTATGGGTTTCAAGGCTTAGAACCAATTCCAAGCATCTCTTTGCCGCAGGCTTCTTTACTGGGCTGTTGTAGGGATAAGCTCTAGTAGCAGCCATAAGCGAAAATCAGATATTCCGGTATAGTAAACACTATGCGGCATTGGCTTTTAGTTGCGCCCCACGTGGCGAGGCACCTCCTTGTACCTATTCTTTTGCTTGCGCCTGTTTGGGCGATATTTTTGCCGCCAGCCGTGTATGCCATCCCGCAGGTGCAGGACCGCTATGACAAAATGTCGAGCTCTGTGCCGCTGGCAAATGCCACCCACCAGATGGGTTTTCGCTACACCGATTTCGCTAACCCGGTTGGATCTGTCAGCTTTGAGTTCTGCTCCAATAGCCCTATTGTGCAGGTTGTATGCGTACCTCCGACAGGGTTCGATATAAGCGCGGCTGTGCTTGTCAGCCAAAGCGGGCAGACCGGGTTCGCCATAGACGGGGCGTCAACAACCACTAACAAACTAGTCCTGACCCGAGCCGCTCAAACGCCGGCCCCGGCAAGCGCCGGTTCGGTCTATATGCTGAGCGGTGTGACTAACCCGGTTACTCCCGGCAGCCACTACGCGCGGATACAGACATTTGCCAGTACCGATGGTACTGGACTGGCGTTAGAAGACGGCGGCCTGGCCCTTGCCATCCTAGATGCCTTCAGCGTTTCCAGCGAAGTGCCGCCGTATCTGGAGTTTTGTGCTTCAGTCATCATTACCGGTTTTAACTGTACGTCCGCGACCAGTTTTTTTATTGATCTGGGGGAGCTGTCAAAATCAAGTGCTAAAGTGGCGTCGTCCCAAATAGTTGGGGCTACCAATGCCGGGTTCGGATACAGTGTTACGTTGGCTGGCACTACCCTCACATCCGGAAACAACGTCATCCCGGCGATGGCTGTGCGGGCCGGTTCCAGTCCTGGTACCGGCCAGTTTGGGCTCAACCTGCGGGCAAACAACAATCCTGGCATCGGCGCCAATCCGGCGGGTCCGGGCACGGCTAGCCCAACGGCTGAGTATGCTGCTGTGAACCAATTCAAATTTGCTCCGGGTGAAACTATCATTACCACCGGCACCACCAGTGATTTCCGCAAATTCACCGTTAGCTACCTGACAAATGCCGCCAACAGCCAAGCGGCCGGCGTGTATGCTACCACCGTATCTTTTATTGCGCTGGCTAATTTTTAGGACACTAGCGGGACGGTATTTGCGTATTTGAACGACTTTCTTCTTATGGTACTATAGCCGTAAGGGTGATAAGGCATAAACAAACGGAAGGTGTGGACATGAGAGGAATATTCAGGCGCTGTGCTGCATTTGTTGCTGCATGTGCTGTCTTGGTAGGCCTCGGTGTGGGCATGGGCCTAGGCGTTGTAAGGGCGCAGAACAACCAGGCCGGTAATGGATTTAGGATTTCGCCTGTTCGCAGCGAATACACCATCGACAAGGGCGCCAGTGAAACAATGGTCGTCACCCTGGAAAACCCTACGGCCGGGCCAATCAGTGCCAAAGCCGTAACTAACAACTTTATAGCAAGCGACAAAGAAGACGGTGAACCACGGCTCATCCTGGACGAGAGTGCGCAGCAACCGGCCAATAACTTCAAGAGTCTCGTCGGTCCCCTACCGGACGTAGTACTGAAACCGGGCCAAAAAAGGGAAATCTCTGTAACAATCAACGTACCCAAGGACGCTAATTCGGGCGGCTACTACGGCGCTATTAGATTTGTTCCCTCAGACGGCAGAGAGGGCGGCAACGTTGCCTTGACAGCCAGCGTCGGTAGCATCGTGCTGGTCCGTGTGCCGGGCAACCTCACAGAAAAGCTCAGCCTGGTACAACTGGCGGCATCTCAGCAAGGCAAAACAAAAAGCTTTATTACTGGTGGCGATGTCAGCATAGCGACTCGCCTCAAGAACGTTGGCAACATCCACGTGCAGCCTTTTGGCAAAGTCCAGGTAAAGGGCATGTTCGGCAAAGTCGTTGCCGAATACGAACTCAACTCCACCGATCCGCGGGCAAACATACTGCCAAATAGTATTCGCAGGTTCGAAGACGGGGTTGCAAAGCCCAAGCCATTCTGGTTCGGTCGTTATACCGTCACGGCCAACATTGGCTACAGTCAGGGCAGCGGTGATTTCATTACCGCAAAATCAAGTTTTTGGTATCTTCCCACCTGGTTCCTTATCCTCTTGCTTATCCTCATCGCGGCAATCGTTGGAGCGGTATTCTGGTTCCGCAGCGGCCGGGGCGGTGGCCGCAGCCGACGCATCCGCAAGTACTAAGAACCCATCCAAGCTCATAGCTTCGTCCTTCTTCAAGAGGGTCGAATACCGAATCCCAAGTCCCCCTAAGTGTTAACAAATATACACGATCGTGTATATTTGTTAACACTCCTCTAGTTTTGTACTGCGGCATTGTTCAAGCGGGACTTGAGATTCGGGTGATCCAACCCCGGGGGAGTCCCGGTTTCGGTAGCGGATTTAAACAGCTTGAGCTTATCTGTATAACCTCGTACACTAAGGTAAGATGAAGCGTGGCGCTGTAGTAATTGTATTTTTACTTTGTGGTATTCTTTTTGGCGCACCAAAAGCCGTCGCTCAGCTAGAAAACCCCAAGAGCGGTTCGGTCGGCATCCAGGGTACTATTTCTTCGCCGCCGCCAAAGACCGGCGCAACCATCGTGATTCCAACCAACGGCCAGGTGTTTACAAAACTACCTATTACGGTCAGCGGTCTTTGCCCTGGGGATTTGCTGGTCAAGGTGTTCAAAAATAACGTTTTTGGCGGTTCGGTACAGTGTAAAAACGGTAGCTACTCCTTGATCATAGACCTTTTTAGCGGCCAAAATGAATTGGTGGCCCGTGTGTATGACAATCTGGACCAGGCCGGACCCGATTCAAATAAAGTAACGGTGACTTTTAATGACAGTCGCCCGGGTACTGGTTCGCGCCCGACGCTTACCAGCATCTATGCAAAAATGGGCGTGAACCCCGGCCAGCAACTGGTCTGGCCGATTATCCTGTCTGATGGGGCTGGACCTTATGCCGTGAGTATTGACTGGGGCGATGGCACAGATCTGCAGCTTATGAGCCTTGGCTTCCCCGGGCCTTTTGACATCAAACACGTCTACAAAACGCCCGGAGTGTATAACATCATCATAAAAGCGACTGACCGCAATGATGCCAGTGCTTACCTGCAGTTGGTGGGTATTGTGAACGGCCCGCTCAGCCAGGAGCAGCAGGGTGGGCCCGAAGAAGATAAGGCCGGCACACGCACCCTCATACTGTGGCAACCGGCAGCCATTATGCTGTCACTTCTGCCCACCACCTTTTGGCTGGGCCGCAAGTATGAACTGAAATACCTGAAAAAGAAAATAGAGCGCGGCGAACGCCCATTCTAGAATCAGCCCAGGCTTCTATTCGGCTTCTATTCGGATTTAGACTTAAAATAGTAAGCGACCACGAGTCCCATGGTAGGTCCTACAACCGCAGAGTAGGTTAGAACAGTGTCCTTGAGCGGTACCAGCAGGTCGGCATTGCCGACCATACGATAGGTAAAGTAGTTATAAAGCGGTATGCCGATGATGATAAGTATGAGGATCAAAAAGTAATATCTGACAAACTTTTTGGCAACCTCCTGCCGGGTTTCAGTATCCTGCTGCGCGCTGGTGTTGATGACGTCAGTTGACTGTTCCTGACCCTGTATTTTTTCTCGTGTATCTTCTACTGTGCCAACGAGTGCCGGCGATTTTTTTGCCTGTGCCATGTGCTGTTAATCCGCATCTGACAGAACCTCGCCCACCGTATCCAGGTACGTCCTATTATTGTCCAAAAGCTTGTTAGCTATATCCAGAATCTTTTTGGCGTCTTTTTCCCGACCAGCCTTTATGAGGCGTTGGGATTCCTTGACCAGCTCGTCAGCAACTGCCAGGTTGCCACGGGAAATTTCTGCAAAACGCTTTTGGCGACTGGCTCGCTTGAGCGAGGAAAAGCTTTGCGTAACGCTTTTCCCTGATTGTCTGGTTGCCCATTTCAGTAGCTCTGCCATACCATGAGTATAGCACGAGGGAGTTGCAGAGTAGTGAATAATCTGGGGTAGTCTGTTAAAATAACCTGGTTATGGTCAAAAAAGTCGAGACAGTTTTTGTAGGCATGAGCGGCGGAGTGGACAGTTCCGTCACTGCTGCCTTGCTCAAAGAGCAGGGCTACCGCGTAGTGGGCGTGTATATGAAAAACTGGAGTCAGGACCTGCCGGGCTTGCCCTGCCCGTGGAAGCAAGACTACCAGGATGCCAAGCGAGTGGCGGTGCAGCTGGGCATAGATTTCAAAATGTACGACTTTGAAAAGGAATATCGGCACAAGGTCGTGGACTACATGATTGCCGAATACCAGGCTGGCCGCACACCTAACCCGGACATCATGTGTAATCAGGAGGTGAAGTTTAAACTTTTCCTGGACACGGCGCTGGCGGACGGTGCAGATCTTATCGCTACCGGCCACTACGCCAGAACTGTTCACAGTTCTGGAAATTCCAAATTCCAAGCACCAAATCTTGTCCTCGACCCCGATCGGGGATCCAAGCAAATCCCAAAAACAAATGACCAAAATTCCAAACATGCTGGTTTGTATGTTGCTGCCAATGCAGAGAAAGACCAGACCTACTTTCTTTACCGGGTCACGGAACAAGCGCTGGCGCGCACGCTCATGCCGATTGGTGATTTTGAGACTAAGGACGAAGTGCGGGCTTTAGCCAAAAAGCTCGGCCTGGCCACGGCCGCCAAAAAAGACTCCCAGGGAATCTGCTTTGTGGGTAAAGTCGGCATCCGTGATTTCCTGAGCCAGTATGTCACGACTAAGCCGGGTGCCATCAAGGATCAAAACGGCATTGTCATTGGTGAACACGACGGCGCTATTTTCTACACCATCGGCCAGCGGCATGGTCTGGATGTCGGCGGCGGTTTGCCGTACTACGTCATTGGCAAAGACATGCAAAAGAACGAGGTGTATGTCACTACCGATCTAGATGATGAAAATCTCTGGAAAAATGAACTCAAGCTTACCGATGTTCATTGGATTAATGATCCACCAGAAGAAGGCAAAACTTACCAGGTCCGCACCCGCTACCGCGCCCCCCTGACTCCCGGCAAAATCAAAATTGCACAAAATAACACCCATAGAAGTACGTCTTCTAACAGGGAAGAAAGATGTGAGGTTTTTTTGGAGGAGAGTGTTCGGGCTGTTACCCCTGGTCAGTCGGCCGTTATTTATGACGGCGACCGCGTAGTCGGTGGCGGCATTGTGGTGTAGAGTAGATTTCATAGTTTAAACTCCTTCTGCCAAAGCAGGGATGCTATAGCTGGCCCACCCTGACTTTCCGGCCAGAGGAGTTACGCTAGTGATCTGGATTCCGGCTCAAAGGCCGGAATGACAGGGGTGGGAGAAAAATGAGGGTGGACAGGTGCTATAGTATGCGAATGACATACGGAACAAAAATACCAGGACTACTGGTGGCAGGAACTCTTTTTGCAGGTGCCTGCAGTGGGGATGCTCCATCGCCAGAACAGGATATCCTGCCAACCTCATCTCACGTTTGGGTGGATGTGGTTCGAGATGGGTCAGAGGAGAATTGTTTTATCAGTATGCCGCACGTACTGAATGAGTTGGTGGTTGTGGATGTTTTAGGGGCCGCGGACAGGGACATGTGCCTTGAGGGCGACCAGATAAAAGAGGGTCAAATCAGCGAAACCCACAATGATGTATTAGAACAGGAGCGGGACACCTGGCGGGCAGTGCTAGACGAAATCGAACAAAAGGTAACTGACGGCCAAGACGACTCTGCGCTGGAGGTGGTCGAGCGTACTGGGGTCATGCAGGTTGGGCGCTACGAGCTTGGTGATGACGGCTATACAGAGTTGCAGTTATTTGACGGCCACGATGACACGGTGCCGTTTGGCCCGGAGGGCTGTACCTTGCATGCTTTAGCAGGAGAAGATGCGGCCGCGGCTAGCCCCCGGCCCAACAAGCTGAAGACCTTTGGCGAAGTAGAGTACGAGGGCGACCCGCACGTGCTGGCACGAGTTTCCTACCCTGGTGATTCGGGTGCAACCTGTAGTGGCGGCGATCTTGTGCTTATACCCGCAGGGGGCGGTTCAGGCTCGTCCGACCAAGATTCCCAAGTATAAACCAGCCAACCCCTTTGTTCAGGGTACGACCCTGTGCAAATAGGCGTGGGTAGGGATCAAACCCATCCGGCTCCTGTACAATAAAGCCCATGCTTACGAACTATCAGGACGTGACTGGTTACATTCATGATTACTGGGGTCAGGTAGCTTTTGCGCCGGGCAAACGGCCAGAGGCGGGCTGGCGAAACAAGATCATGCAGCTAGGATATGTACCCCTCCCAAACACGGCCATGGCGCCAAACGGCCACTATTTTACGGGCACCCAGTTTTACTGGGATACGTACTTTACGCTGCTGGGTTTGGTATCTGACGGTTATTCAGCGGTGGCGCGGGGGATGGTGGACAACCTGTGCTACTTGTATGACAAGTTCGGGCTGGTGCCGGCCCGTAACTCTACCACCAGCCGTGGCCGCACTCAGCCACCGTATCTGACCCGGATGGCCTGGGAGATCTACGAACACGAAGGTGCAGATGATGCCTGGCTCGGCACTGTCATGCAGATTGCCCAGAAGGAATACGAGGAAGTATGGTGTGGCAAACGCCGTTACCTGCCGGAACTGGGCCTCAGCCGCTACAATCCCAAGCACGGTTCGCGATTTTTGTCTGTCTATGAGTCTGGCTGGGATCGCTCTACCCGCTTTGCCTTTAGCCCACAGACGCTCGTGCCGGTAGACCTGAACGCCCAGCTGTACGTATACGAAGAAGACATTTTAAACTGGATGATACAGCACGAGCCGGTGCGCCAACAGCTGTGGCGGGAGCGTTTGGACAAGCGCAGGACACTCATTACCCAGTACTTTTGGGACGACCAGACCGGCTTTTTTTATGACTACGACTTTAAGGCCGGCCAACGCCGTCCGCTCAAAACCCTGGCCGGCTTTTACCCGCTGTGGGCGGGTGCGGCCACAGCGGAGCAGGCGCAGCGTTGCGTCCAACAGCTGCAGTATTTTGAGCAAGCCTTTGGCTTGGCCTCCACCGAACCACTGGAATGGCATAAGCGGCAGTGGGACTACCCCAACGGTTGGGCGCCGCTCCAATACATAGTGATCAGCGGTCTGCGCCGCTACGGCTTTAACGAAGAAGCGGTCCGCTTGGCTAACCTCTGGCTGGGATTGAACCAGGAAGTCTTCAAACAAACCGGCGTCTTGTGGGAAAAGTACGACGTGGTAAAAGGCGGTGTGGGCCTCCCCGGCCGCTACCCCACCCAACCCGGCTTTTCCTGGACCTGCGGTGTCTTCATGCGTCTCTTGGCAGATTTAGAGGACCTTTAGCGAAACGCTCTTTTCGGACGGGAATGTTTTTTAGGCGTACTTACATGAGTATGACCAAACTGGCCTGCCAGCTCGAAGAAAAGCACTGATGCATTTCCCCAGACAAAAGGCAACCAAATAGGTATTCCTAAAAACTGAGGAGAGCCATACTGCCATGCGCCCGCTTGAATACAAATTACTTCGGCAGCACAACCGAGAAGCGCTGTAATTAGATATACTTTTATCAATCGCCAGCCTGTAACTGCATTCAGCACAAGACCTAAGGACATAAGTAGGAGTAGCGTGATAAGCGGTTCACGCCAGAAAACCACAACAACCATAAATGTGGCTATGTATAACAGGGGATTTATAAGTTGGTAAAGATGATTATTTCTTTTTTTGCTTCGCAAGGTATATATAGTATATGATCCTCGATTGTAGAAGTGCAACCCAAGCATTGGCAAAGCCTAAGGAACCGAACATATTAACCCCAAAATGGGTTATGCTAATGGTATGAAGAAGGGCATACTTATCGTATTTGGAAGTATTGCCCTAATAGTTGTGGTGCTTGCGGGGTTACTGGTTTTTAGGTTTCAGCGGAGTTTGGCTCCTGCTCCGGACAATGCGCCGGCGGTCAGCCAGGGTGTGGGTGGTATTCCGGAGCTAACCGAAGAGGTGGTGCTGAGCGGGCTTTCTAATGTATGGGATGTTGGCTTTTTGCCCAACGAGACACTCATTTTTACCGAACGCGCCGGCACTATTAGTAAGATTTCCCAGGGTAAAAAGGCGGTGCTCCACACAATCTCAAATATCTACGCCCGCGGCGAGGGCGGGCTGCTGGGGATGGCGGTGGATCCGGACTTTGCCAGCAACCGCTACGTCTACGCCTGCTATAACACACCGCGGGATATACGCGTCAGCCGTTGGAAGGTGAATGATGACGCCACGGCGCTGGGTGAGCAAAAAGACATTGTGACCGGTATGCCGGTCAACACCGGCGTCTTCCCTGGGCGGCATTCTGGCTGCCGGCCCCGGTTTGGCGCTGATGGCTTTCTGTGGATTGGTACGGGTGATACGGCTGCCGGCACAACGCCGCAAGACCCCAGGTCTTTGGGCGGCAAGGTGCTACGCGTGGACCGTGATGGCAAAGCCGCTCCGGGCAACCTGGGCGGTGCCTTTGATCCGCGTATCTTCAACTACGGCCACCGCAACGTCCAGGGTCTGGCTATGTACGCGCAACCCAAAAACGGATTATATGGCTACAGCGTAGAGCACGGCCCGGACAAAGATGACGAGATCAATCCGCTCCGCCCGGGCAACATGGGCTGGAACCCGGTGCCCCTGTATAACGAACTCGTCCCTATGACAGACAAAAAGAAATACCCCAATGCCATAGACCCCATCTGGACCTCCGGCGGCTCTACCATCGCCCCGTCCGGCATGACGTTCATCAGCGGCAAGTCCTGGAAAGGTCTGGAGGGCCGTTTGGCTATGGCGGTACTCAAAAACCAGCATGTTCGGATCCTGGACTTGGATGACAGCGGCAAGGTGAAGTCACAGGAAGTGTTGTTTGAGAAAAAGTACGGGCGTATCCGCAGCGTGGTCATGGGACCGGGCGACAGCCTGTACCTCGCCACTGACAACGGCGATGGTCAGGACGAAATTATAAAAGTTACTCCTCGCTGAAGAATACTTGTATTCCATAGCGACTCGACGGTACTTTGGTTAGGTCTTCGTGAAGCGATAGGACATTCAAGTCGGCTTCCGATAAGACAAGGACAGCTAGTCTTTCAGGGATTGTGGCTTCCAGGGTACGTTTCAGGCTAGCCCTCAGCTCCTCGGCGGACTTTATATCTAGTCCGGTAGTGCTCAAGTCTCCTACCAGCTGGTACGCCCCTGGGCGGGGTATGGTACCGTAAAGTTGGAGTTTGATCTCTTCAGGTTCCATGATTTCCCCTGACTTCACTTTATAATCATAAGGGAAATACACAAAGATGCAGTAACAATTTTCACGCTGAGGCTCCTCTGTTACAATAGGACCGATGAGTCCCATTAGATTCCACCTGACCTCCAATCATTGGTTGACGGTTGACTATCAGTGCTTACTTCAGTCGTTCTGTAAACGTTCGATACCTTTTTGGAGTCTAACCTGTATGAATCCCGTTACAACCCAAAAGGCCAACAAAGTATATCTATGCAAACGAACCATGCAGACGTGTTCAACCATTATCCAACGGTTGGAAGGGAAGTGGGTTGTAACGGGATGAACGCGCAGCAAATCAGGAACGCTTATTTAGAATTTTTCAAAGAGCGTGGTCACGCCGTGATCCCGCGGGCGCTTTTGGTGCCGCAAAACGACCCGACCACGCTTTTCACAGGCAGCGGCATGCAGCCGCTGATTCCGTACCTATTGGGCGAAGAGCACCCCCACGGCACGCGGCTGGTAGACAGCCAAACATGTCTGCGGGCACAAGACATAGAAGAGGTTGGTAATGACCGGCATACCACGTTTTTTGAAATGCTTGGCAACTGGAGCCTGGGCGATTACTTTAAAGAAGATCAGATAAGGTGGTTTTTTGAATTCCTGGTTGATGTGGTGGGGCTGGACCCAAACAACATCTATGTCACCTGTTTTATCGGTGACGACCGACACGGTATTCCGCGGGATGACGAGGCAGCAAACATCTGGCAAAAGCTTTTTGAGTCCAAGGGCATAGAAGCAAAAATAGCCGAAATCGGTTCCCAAGCAGACGGCGACAAACGGGGCATAAAACCAGGCGAGCGAATTTTCTTTTACGACGACGGCGAAAACTGGTGGAGCCGCGCAGGCGGCATAGACAAAACGCCCATTGGCGATCCCTGTGGTCCTGATAGCGAAGTTTTCTATGACTTTGGTGAGCGGAGCCACAAGCCTGGTTTTGGGGAACCGCATCCAGCTAGTGATTCGGGCAGATTTGTCGAAATCGGCAATCAAGTGTTCATGCAGTACCGCCGCACAGACCAGGGCTTTGAGCCTCTGGAAAAACCTAACATCGATTTTGGCGGTGGGCTGGAGCGTATTGCCCAGGCGGCCATAGATTCGTCGGACATGTTCAGGATTAGTATCTTGTGGCCAATTGTCGAGGAGCTACAAAAACTGTCTGGCAAAAAATACGAAAGCCACACCAGCGCCATGCAGGTTATTGCCGACCACCTACGCGCTGCAACCTTCCTGGCTGTGGACGGAATCAAGCCCAGCAACAAAGAACAGGGCTACGTTATGCGCCGCTTGGTGCGCCGGGCTGTCCGCTACGCCTTTGAACTGGGTGTAGAGCAGAACTTTTTGGAGCAAATAGTGCCCGTCATCGCAGATATCTATCACGATGATTTTCCGGAAGTGGCTGCTAAGCGTCAAGAAGTGATAGAAACACTGGTCCGCGAAGAAAAAGCTTTCCGCCAAACGCTAAGAAAGGGCCTCCGTGAATTTGAAAAGCTCTTTGCCGTCCGTCATTCTGAACTTGATTCAGAATCCAGTCAAAATGATTCAACTTCAACTGGATCCCGGGTCAAGCCCGGGATGACAGCGCCCGAAGGTCACCTTTCGGGCAGGGCCATTCATCCTTCGCAGTCCCGCCACGGAGAACGGGAGTCCGGGATGACACAGGGGGAAGCAGTATTTGTGTTATATGACACCTATGGTTTTCCGGTTGAGTTGAGCGTAGAAGAGGCTTTTAAGCAAGGTGTTGAACTGGATGAAACTTGGCGGGAACAATTTGACGCCAAGATGAAAGAGCAGCGGGAGCGGTCGCAAACGGCTGCCAAGGGTACGTTCAAGGGCGGCCTAGGCGGACAAACTATGCAGCACAAAAAGTATCACACCGCTACGCACCTGATGTACCAGGCACTGCGGGACGTCCTGGGCGATCACGTCATCCAGCGTGGCAGCAACATTACAGAAGAGCGTCTGCGCTTTGACTTCTCCCACCCGGAAAAGGTCACCCGCGAACAGCTGGATGCTGTTGAAAAAATCGTCAACGAACAAATAGCCAAAGACCTGAAGGTTTCCTGGCAAGAATACCCTACAAAGGTTGCGCGGGAAGAAAAGGGCGCTTTGGGCCAATTTGGCGACCGTTACGGCGATACCGTAAAAGTCTACAAAATGATCGCCGACGGCGCAGACAAGCCCTTCAGCTTTGAAATCTGCGGCGGCCCCCACATAGACCACACCCTCCAACTGTCCGAAGATGGTAAAAGGTTCAAAATCACCAAAGAAGAAGCCTCATCAGCAGGTGTGCGCCGCATAAAAGCTGTGCTAGCATAATCGAGGATGAACGCAGACGCCGTGCCAGAACTGCTGACGCTTGAAGCGACAGGAAAGTCGCGGCACTGGCCTGGCCTGGATGAGCCGTACCTTTTGCCAGTGCCCGACCAGGAAAGGGCCGAACCCTATAGACTAGACGGATTTACGGTAGCGACTCAAGCATCCAATTGGCGTCAGTTTGAGAATTCATTACGCCGGGTCGGCAGGGAATTGGACCTGGATCTGGATGCAGACGATGACGCAACCAGAAGGCAAAAGTCTGTATGGTTTAACGCCATCGACAGGGGACGACGTGCCGAGCCGGTATTGGCAGGGTTGCTGGCCAGTGGTGAGAGCGACATGGACAGGATGGAGAATCTACAAGATATCGTTGCCATGGGATGCAATACACGCAAGATAATCGTCATGGGGTATGCCGTTCGTGCCGTTGCCGAACTGAAGCCAAATAAAAATGACGAAGCTCCCTGGCCTGGGGATGATCGTGCGCAGACACAGCTGCTCAAACTTTGCGTGGCTGTCACTGATTTTGCCGGACGGCCAGAAGAAAAGCGGCGTGATAAGAATTTTTGGGACTATACAAAAGACCGCATGCACAATATTAAGTTCAGTGACTTCGAAGAGGTTGAACGCTAAGAACCTATCCAAAATCTTTTCCTCTGACTCCGACCCTTCTCCACATAGAAGTTCGCATGCAATCCGCTCGCCTTCTAATCAGACTAGTGCTCCGAAAGGTACCGATAGGTACCTTTCAAAACAAAAAACAAGCGGCTCACACCCGAAAACTACTCTCGGCCGTGGTGAAAAGATTTTGGATAGGTTCTTAGAACCCATCCAAAATCTCCAATCCCGGCCCAAAACCGCCCATTCCGGCCCAAAACCGCCCTGATCCGTCTGCCGTACCCACGGGTACGGCAGACAAACCAGAACAAATTGGTACTCGAAATGGAGCAATTTTGGCATCGGGAGCGAGATCCTGGATGGGTTCTTAGAGCTAATCCAATTTCTCCCTGTTATAAGCAAAACTGAAGCAGCTGCCTTGATTTTATATCTTGTTTTCTCGGCTTTTGGTCGTACCTGTAGGTACGAACCAAAAACGAAAAACAGATATAAAGTGGTAGACCTTCAGTTTTGGCTGGCAGGGAGAGTTGAATTAGCTCTAAGTGTCTTGCGCCGCAGCTTGTCGTAGCTGTTCCAGGGTTGCGGCCAGGTCTGCACTATCCATGGCTTCGTTACTGGTGAAGTGATCCAACAGTGCTTCCAGTTGGTCGAAAGATACGCCAGCTTGGTCGGCCAGCTCATGTAACCGTTCCGCGGCATCACCCGCGCCAGTTTCGCCTTCTACGGCTACCTCTGCCGGGTCATCAGCACTCTGATTCTGTAAATAAATATATTTTGACCTCCTCTGTGGTGTAGACGCATCCAGTGATAGGGGCGTTGCAGCCCGTAGAGCATTGTAATAAGCAGCAACAATCTTGAGCCGTTTTTCGTAGCTGCCATGAGGTAGTCTGAGGGCGGCCCACGCCCAGGTGTTTTGGCTGACATTCCCGGGACAATCGGTTCGGGCGTTCGCTATAAGCTTGGCCCTGGCGCGAGCCCCTTTCAGCGTACGTTCACTTGCCAGTCTTGTGATCAGGCGATCAGGGAGGGAAAACTCTTTTGAGAGCTGCCGCGAAGTGACCACCATTTCTTTGGCTTTGTCCCGACAGTTGACATACCTGGCAAGCTTTCTCCGTATGTGGTCTGGGAAGAGCGTCCAACAACGCTCGCTGGTGATCTGGTGTTCTCCCATGAGGTTTGCCGTAGAAAAATAGTCTTCATAATTTTCGGCTATACGTTGGATTTCATCCAGGGGGTCGCCGGGCTTGAGGGCGATTTTACGCAGCTCGCCAGGCGGGAAAAGTCGCCTAACCTCTTGGGCGCTCCACCCAAGCCGCTCTTGAGCCTCGTCGGCTAATGTCTCCAAGCGCTCCAGGCGCCTGGCAAGTTCCTCAAATTTAGCCTCCGGATTACGGTAGCTGAGGACTGCTTTTACCTGTTCCGACGGTGCTAAGCCCTTAGTACCCGAAGGCAGTTCCGCAATTGACTGTATAACGCCTTCTGAGTTCCCTGTGGGATAGTGTCTGGCAATCTGAAAACGCACATAAGGTGGGAAAACTTTCATAGTTCGCATCTTATCCCAGCTCGTCTGCTGCATGAGATTTTGATAGCTCAGTGTTGTGGTGTACTGATGCCAGATGCGTTTTGTAGCGACCAGCGGGTCCCGGTTGTAGTTGATGGCGATAGCTGTCCGCGCGGCGGGATGCATAACCTGAAGCAGCTCCTCGGCGTCGAGTCCGCGTTCGTAAAAGTCGTCTCGAATAATGTCGCCCGCGATCCATTTTGTGGCGTAGTCCGGGCCAAATCTGGCAATAAATCTTGCTAGATTCATATTAAATGTCTTTCCCGGTGTGCCGTCCGGATAGCCAGCCTGCAGTATGGTAATAACAGCCGCGGCTGTTTCGATGACTCGTTGCACTGCAGGCTCTTTCAGATTTCCCGGTTCGAACCGCTTGCCCCGAAGATCCAAAAATGGCGAAGGGTTGTCCGTATCGGTCAAACCTTGCCGCTGATTGTGATAGCGCCATGCCCGTTCCCACGTCCAAACTATATGCGCCGTCAACGCCGTGATGCGTTCCAGGTTTTTTTCCGGCTGCAGCAAGCCAAAAATTGCAACCTGCCCCTCTTTCCATTTGGCCGCTTTCTCATGGTGCTCCAAGATAGCGGACACTGGTTCCGCAATCATACCTCTGGTAATAGGTCTTGGGGGCAATTTACCTGCTGTAAGTGCCAGGTGGGTGAGGGAGCGAACCGTGTCGTCTTCCCGGTCATAGAATAGCTGGCGGTAGTGTTCATCCCGGCCCTCCAGCCAATCGTCGTCCCGGTAGAGCTCTATGGGCGTGTGGAAGGCGTAATCTGAACTGCCGCTTTGGACAGCGTTTTGGGCCTGCATCAGGAGGTTTTCTGCATCTGGGACGGTTATACTGCTCTGATCCTCCCGGATTCGCCTTAGCGCGGCGTAGGGATGAACCGGATAAGTCGCGTCAGGCGCCTTAGGAGGATGGTAGAGCCCCAGATAGTCAAGTGCGGTGTCGTAGGTTTCGTTTACGAGCCGGTGTCCTCTGTCTTTTTTGTATCTTTGTGCCAGAGATAGACTTGCAATTGCAAGCTCTTTGCTTGGCAATTCCCGCACCGTCTGGCTGACTGCCGCGGGCAGGACTTCGGCTACAAATTGCTGCTGGCGCTCCGGCGGTTCAGGATAGTTGACGAGCGGTACGGGGTTATGCAACCGGTCGGCGTATCTGGACTGGGGTTTGTCGAACGGAAGGGCAGCGGCTTTCTGCAGATTGGATTCTGGCGGTTTATAGAACCGGGTGTCGATGCCGCTACTGCGGACCACGGTCGTTACGAGGTTTAGCAGGGTTTCGGTACGTTGCGGACTAGCATATCTGCTTTTTATAGTGTCCTGAACCCGTTCAAGCGATACCCCGGGGTCTATGCCATAGCGTATCTCATCAAAAGTCTTTGGCGGTTCATATACCCCCAGGTAGGCCTCGGCCGACCGGTAGTGAGCCGTCCTTCGCCAATGGCGCTGCCCATGGTTGTGGTATCCTTCCAGCAAACAGTGGGTCAGGACATTGAGTTCTCTGCCAGAAAGTTCGGTGATAGCATCGCTTACCCCCGGCAAGACTCTCATGGTAAACTCACGCATGCGCTCCGGCGGTTCAGGGTAGTCGACTAACGGTCGTATCTGGTGCGGTGCCTCTGGCTCCTCAAACAGCCGCCGAAGGGCATCTATACCATACACCTGGTCAAAACTGAGCGGTGTCAGCGCCGTTTCAGGGGGTGGTCGATCACCTTCCATGTAGCTAGTATCCGCTCGGGCGGCAAAAAGTTCAAAAATCATCAAAGAAGAAGCCTCCTCTGCAGGCGTACGCCGCATCAAAGCGGTGTTTGTTTAGCGGTCCAGGGGAGAGCAGCCGGAGCGGGCGAATTTATTTCGCCGCCCCGCGCGATGAGAGGGGATGTTCCCCTCTCATATCATGGAGAAGCCTCCTCAGCAGGCGTGCGCCGCATCAAAGCTGTACTTGTTTAGGTTCACTCGGAGATAGCCTCTTGAACTTGTTGGGTTTCCGGGATGGAGTAAAGATAGCGTTTTCTTTTAGAAGTTTCGCCCGTGCCTTCTGTGCGCTTCAAGGCACCCTGCTCGATCTGACTAGCTAACGCGTCCTGAACATGTGGGGGGTTGATAGGTCTTTTGTAAGTTTTTGTGTAGACTTCTGCCAGTGTCTTGCTGTCCGTTGGAAGACCTCTGTTTTGTAAAATGTCATAGAGCTCCTGGCCTGTTTGGCGGAGTGGTTGTGAAGATCCCTGGGAAAACGAGTAGGCCTTGTTCAGTAAGGTCCGCACAGATTCATTGTCGGTAAGGATCTGTCTGGCCAGTTGGTGGCCAAGGCGTATTGCTTCCTGATCGCCGTTGGCTACGGCGTCAATGACAGCAATAAGCTCGGTCAATGCCGGTACGTGCGGAGGTTCAATAGTGACTCTGGTGCGACTCTGACTGCCTGGATTATAGCTACCCTTAGATTCGACGGTGGTCATTTTACCTAAGGCGTTTCGGACTGACTTTAACACGTCACTGGGTTGCACCTCTATTTTTTCCTCGGCAAGCCAGGAGAGGACTGACTGATAGCATGCGCTGAAAGTAAACTCCTCTGTCCCTTGGTCCAGCTGGGTTTGTATAAATTCGGTCATAGCTTGTTTGAGCTTTGTTCGGGGTTTGAGCTTGGTTGCTTTTACGGGATCGGTGACGGTATATTGACGGTCGTTTTCTTCCTCGGCATGCTCTACCCGAACCAATCCGCTACTTTCCAGGGCTAGGAGCGCAGCTCTGGTTTGGGACATTCTTCTTATATATTTTTGGTCCATAAACTTATCTGAAAACCCCTGTATTTCACTGATACCGACACCTTTTGATTGTTTGGGGTGTGTAAGGAGATCGTAAACTATTTCTACCTTGGCCTGAGACATTGGCAATATGGCTTGCAGCTGGCCAGTGCCCGGAACGACTTGTAGGGAAAAATCAGGGTGACGCAAGCTCAAGGCTCCTAACAAGCCCGTGAGTGCGATCACCAGTAACAAATCGTCTGGTGTTAGCTCGTAGCTCTCCAGCCATTTTTCTCCCTGGATGCCTTTGGCAAGGCCGGTTGGTTCAAACGAGCCTTTATAGTAGGTAAAGCCCACTTTTTCTGCGGGTTTCCAGTCGGCTTCCGCTACTTCACACAGTTCAGGTAGTATTCTTTTGAGGCGCGGCGGAGTAACGCGCCCTCCCTCTTTGATGACTTGCTGCAACAAAAGCCCCTTGGCCTCATGGCTGCCAACGGCTCCAAATATTTCAAAGAAGCGCGGACTGAGGCCCGTTCCTTCAAGGTTGGCAAGCATCTCCTCGTAGGTAACGCCTTCCTCGTGCGGGGTGGTTGTTTCGATTGCATCCACGGCTGGTACAAGTGCAGTTTCCTGAGGTGCATGAACTTCTATCGGGCTTTCTGCAGGGAGAGTGTCCGCGGCCTCAGATACTAGTCGGGGTATTGCCTCGCTGATGCTCTCTATCGCTGGGATGTGCGGAGGCGGCGGGGTAAGTAAGATAGGCCTTTTCTCTATCGGCCGAGGGGCAATGTATAGCTCTCCCTCTTTTTTAAGACTGCGGATACCTTTACCTGATTTGCCGGGGTCATCTGGCCCAATAGGGCGTAAAAGATCCACTTGCTTGAGCCCCTGGCTTTTTGCTATCGCCTTCCGCTCCTGTATGATGCGTAGCCCTTCGTCCAGATTTTGAAGTTCTTCCTCGGAAAAGTCCAGATAGTTGAGTATCTGTCCGCCCCACGTGCCGTAGGTCTCTTTACGGTTGTGTGCATGTGCTGCGCATGCTTGCTCTACGGGGCATTCAGTCTCACATATTTCCTTGGCCCGGGCTTGGGCTGCTCTCTTTTCAAAGGTGGAGGTAGTCTCCATGGGCGGGAAAAAAACCGCACTATTCCCGCGGCAGGCGGCCCGTTCGCGCCACGTGTCGTCCGGATCTTCTGATATGACCTTTTGTTTATGGATTTGGCAGGCGTCCCAGACCAGCATTTTGCCAAGCTTGAAGGGCAGGCTCGCAACCGGCTGGTCTAAAATGCCTTCCTGAATAAGTCTGTCTACGGTCTTAGGGGCGTTGACTCCCATGAGGCGTCTGGCGGCCTTACCATCCATAAGTGTGAGATGCGAAAGGGCTTCCAGGGTATGTTCGGTGTCGCCAAGTATCGTTTTGACCCAAGGCGGAGGCGGCGTCTCCGGCGGCGTCTCCGGTTCTCCGAGCCAGTACGGTATACCATGCTGGTTTCTGACTGTCCGTACGGTCAGGGCTTCCGGGAGGGTGGTGTCAGGGGTTCTGCTGGCGTCTTGCAGGGGCACGTAGTCAAGTAAAGTCCGTACGGCCTCTGCATCTTTCAGATTTTTGCGCAGTAGCTTATTTAAATCAGGCGCGGCAGGCACAGTCGCAGGGTTTTCGGGCTTAGGTTCCGGATAGGGGCTGGAAGGTTCCGGGATCAGGCGTTGCCAGGCGGCACGGTTCTCAACAGAGGCAGAGTCACCTGCCAGGGCAGCAGGCAGCAGGGCGCCTTCAGTGGTTTGGTCCCCTAGACTCAGTGGCTGCGGCCGATTTTCGGGCAGGAGGCCATTATATTCCTCCGTATATTCAGGCATGAGTCTCTTATTACAGAAAGCTGTCGAAGAAGTCAATCTAGATAGGTATAGACATCACTCAAAATCGCGCGGGAAGACGCGGTGAAAAATCAAGGCAGCTGCTTAGGATTCGCTTTCAACAGGTAGATGTTAATTAGGCCTAAGCCTTTTGATCGTGCTGAACGTCTGGAATGGAGTAAAGGTATCGTTTTCTTCCGGAGGTTCTGGTAGGTTCGAACGTATGTGTATAATCGAATAAGTGTGCTGAAAAGTCAAATTCCTTAGGCTTTTACCATATTTAAGACGAATGATACACTGATGGGTACCTTGCGGGCAACCAGGGCAAGATTGACCAGTAAGCCCTGATATCGTGATAGAATAGTAAAGATTATGCTTGATAAACTCTCGGCTCTTTCCAGCTCTGTATTAAAGAAAACCAAGTCCACTCCTGCCGACAACCAGCAGTATCTGGTGGGGTTGGATATTGGTACAGAGTTTGTAAAGGTGTTGGTAGCCCGGGTGGCTGGCGACAAGTTAGAGATCATTGGCGTGGGCCGGGCCCATCAGGAACTGTCCGACATGCAAGCCGGGGCAATTTCGGACATTGGCGCCGTGGTTGCTAACTGCGATGCTGCCTTGTCCCAGGCAGAGCAACAAGCCGGGGTGAGTGCCCGAACAGCAGTCATTGGCATTGCCGGCGAGCTGGTCAAAGGCACCACTACTACGGTCCGCTGCACGCGCAAAAATGCAGACAAGCCCCTGGACGTGGCAGAACTGGAGCGCATCATTGCCCTGGTACAGGAGCGCGCCGAAAAGAAAGCTAAACAGGACCTGGCATGGGAGCTGGGCGGCAAAGAGGTGGAAATCCGTCTGGTAAACAGCGCCCTGGTAGGTATAGACATTGACGGCTACAAGGTGACTAATCCGGTGGGTTTTCAGGGTAAGGACGTGATTGTGCAGCTGTACACCGCCTTTGCGCCTCTGATTCATATTGGAGCACTGGAGCGTACCGCTGAGGAGCTGGACCTGGACCTGCTGGCCGTAGCGGCCGAGCCGTTTGCGGTGGCCCGGTCAGTCATTGGCGACGACCCCAACGCTACCATGAGTGCCATCCTGATGGACGTCGGCGGCGGGACCACGGACATTGCTGTTATAAACGAAGGCGGCGTACAGGGGACAAAGATGTTCGGCATTGGCGGCCGGGCCTACACCCGGACGCTGGAACGCGAACTGGGCGTGACTTTTGCCCAGGCAGAGGAACTCAAGCTTGGCCTGAGTACTAACCGCCTGCCGCAGAATAAAAAGGTGGCGGCAGAGAAAATCCTGAACAAAACCCTGGACGTCTGGACCAGCGGCGTGGAACTGGCGCTGAGTGAATTTACCAAACTGGATCACCTGCCCAATCGCATCCTGCTCTGCGGCGGCGGTTCGTCCCTGGACATATTGGTAGACGCGCTGGCCGAAAAGCACTGGTACCGTGACCTGCCCTTTACGCGCAAGCCGGTCATCCAGCACATTAAGCCAGAACAAGTAGTAGGCATTCTGGACAAAACTGGTAATGTAGCAGATCATACGTTCATTACTGCCATGGGCCTGCTGCGTGTCGGCTTGGATACTTTGCAGCAGGACAGCAACCAGCCAGCCGGGTCTATACGCGAGAAGCTTGATAGAATGTTACGAGTATAACTACCATGAGAAATCCTAAATCCGAATCCCTAAATCCTAAACAATATCAAAATCCAAATGTTCCAATGCTCCAAACAACAGCTACGAGCCTGTTCTGGATCCCCGATCGGAGCCGAGAGCCTGTCCTCAGCTTGATTGGGGAACAAGTTTTGGTCATTAGATATTTGGATTTGTTTAGAGTTTCGATAGTAGGATTTAGGATTTTACAGCTGGGGGTAAGCCGTGGCTGATGATCGTACGAATGACCGCATGAATGACCAGAAGGACATCGTCTACATAGACGTAGAGGACGAAATTACGGCTGTTATAGACAAACTCCAGAGCTCGCCCAAGAAGATCGTAGCCCTGGTTTTGCCCAAGCGGGCTGCCGTATTCCAGAGCGTGGTGAACATGAAGCTTTTAAAGCGTGTGGCCGACGAGTCCAAAAAGCACGTGGTACTTGTGTCCTCGGAATCCGCCCTCATGCCGCTGGCCGGTGCGGTGGGGTTGCACGTGGCCCGGACACCGCAAAGCAAACCGGAAATACCGCCCACTCCATCAGCCACCCGGGAACAGGCCGGCGGCGATGAGCCGGACAGGTCAGCCCCGGTGGGTGATCTGTCTGATCAGCCGGAAGACGATGACCCCATACAGGTAGACAACAGCGAGGCGCCTCTGGCAACTGCTGACAAAAAGGGCAAAAAGTCCAAGGATGCCGGTGCCAAAAAAGCTGGCAAAAGACTAAAGATCCCGAACTTTGAAAAGTTCCGGACTAAATTGCTTCTAGGGGCTGTCGGCCTGGTCATCCTCATAGTCGGCTGGGTGATGGCATTTGTGGTCATGCCCAAGGCCACCATTACGCTGAAGACCGACACCAGTAACCTGGACACGAACCTGACCATCATTGCCGATCCGGCCGCAGAAAGCCTGGACCAGGAAGCTGGCATAGTGCCGGCCATCAGCAAAGAATTCCGCAAAACCGACACTGAAAAAGTGGCCGCCACCGGTGAAAAGGACAAAGGCACCTCGGCTTCTGGAAGTGTTACATTGTCTGTCGATTGTGCTGGCGGTACCCCTACTATTCCGGCCGGAACCAGCGTAAGTACGGATAACTTAGCTTTCACAACGGAAAGCGAGGTGACGATAGCTTCGTTCCCAGACAACAGTAACGGGAGCTGTCAGTTCCGTAAGGCGGTTGATGTTGCTGCCCAAAAGCCGGGGGCACAGTATAACGTGGCTGCTGGCAAGGATTTTATTGTGGCAGGTTATTCATCGGTAACTGGTACCAACGATGCTGCTATGACCGGGGGGACAAGCAAAATCGTCAAGATCATAACCCAAGACGACGTCAATAAAGCTAAGGACGCTATCACCAAACGGACCGGGAGCGAAGGTGCGGACGATCTGAAAGAAGACATCAAAAAAGAAGGCAGCTACCCCATAGCAGAAACCCTGAACGCCAACACGCCCGTCGTGACCAGCGAACCGAACGTAGGCGACGAAGCCAGCGAAGTGACGGTAACATCCACAACCGTCTTTACGATGCTGGGCGTCAAAGAAGACGACCTAAAAAAACTCATCGAAGAAGACGCCAGGAAACGCATCGATACATCCAAACAAGTCATCCGCGACAATGGGCTGGCCGCGGCTACCATCCAGGTAGAAAAAAAAGGTGCAGGCGGCCAGATGACGCTGTCTCTGCAAGCAACTGTCGTGGCTGGACCAGACCTGAATGAAGATGCCATTAAAAATGAAGTCGTGGGCAAAAAGCGCGGCGACATCCAAAACCTGCTCAAAGGCCGTCCCGGCATCAACGAAGTCGAAGTTTCCTACAGCCCCTTCTGGGTCCAATCCACGCCAAAAAGCACCAGTAAAATCACGATTATATTTGAGAACAAAGATAATGGCAGTAACACCAACGAAAATCCATAATGTACTAGCGCTTGATGTGGGTGGCAAGCGGGTTGGCGTTGCTATGACCAACACTCTTGCCCGGCTCCCCCACCCGCACGCCACGCTTGTGCGCGACGGTACTTTCTGGGACAGGCTTAAAAAGCTGTTGAGTGAAGAATCCATAGCCGAAGTAGTGATTGGCCTGCCACGGAACCTGGAAGGCAGAGAAACAGCCCAGACGGCTGCAACCCGGCAGTTCACAGCAGAATTCCAGGAGCGCTTTACTGTCCCGGTGCATATGCAGGACGAGGCCCTGACCTCCCATCAGGCAGAACAAGAACTAAACGCTCGCGGCAAGCCCTTTACCAAAGGTGACATCGACGCCCTGGCCGCCACCTACATACTGGAGGATTACCTGAAAGGCGGCCTAAAAGTATGAGATCCCGCGGCCGCAAGCAGAAAGACTGGCGAAAAATAATCATTACCGGTTTTGTGGTTCTGGTGCTTGTCCTGGCCGGTAGCGTATTCATGGTTCGCCGGGTGTATAACCAGAATCTTCGGCCGGTGGGCGCATCCAAAAGGAGCGTGCTTTTTACCGTGCCCAAAGGTGCCTCGGCCCAGGAAGTAAGTGCTTCCCTGAAAGCAGCTGGCCTGATTCGTACTTCCTGGGCGTTTGAATGGTATTTCAGGACTAATAATCTTGGACAATACTTGCAGGCCGGTACCTACACGCTCCGTCCCAGCTTGTCAGTGTCGGAAATTGCTGATGTGATTACTCAGGGCAGAGTGGCGACGGATCTGGTAACCATTGTGCCCGGCCAGCGGTTGGACCAGATTCGTACTGCCTTAATAACCAAATACGGTTTCAGCGCAGCGTCAGTGGATGAAGCCCTGAAGCCCGGCAACTACGCCGCCCATCCGGCACTGGTAGATAAGCCTAAGGATGCCAGTCTGGAGGGGTATCTCTATCCTGAATCTTTTCAAAAGACAGCCGACACCAGCCCCCAGACCATCATAGGATCGTCGCTGGACCAGATGCAGAAGTTCCTGACGCCGGAACTGCGGGCCGGGATTGTCCGCCAGGGCCTGACGGTTCACCAGGGGGTCATCCTGGCCTCGATCATCGAACAAGAGGTCAGCGACAGCGCCGATAAAAAGACAGTTGCCCAGGTATTCCTCCGCCGCCTGCGTGAGGACCGCCTGCTGCAATCGGACGCTACCGCCAGCTACGGAGCTGTGTTGAGCGGCCAAATCCAGTCACTCAGCCGGGATCAGATCCTGGTCTATGATTCTCTGTATAATACTTATCTGCATCCCGGCCTTACGCCGGGTCCTATCAGTAACGTGAGCAACTCGTCACTTGAGGCAGTGTCCCACCCTTCAGACACCGACTACCTCTACTTTGTGGCCGGCGACGACGGCAAAACCTACTTCTCCCGCACCCTGGCTGAACACGAAGCCCTCACCGCCCAACATTGCAAGACCCTCTGCCAGTAAATGTACGAGCCTTGCACTTTGCAATCATTTGCAATACAATTGTTATTATGAGCAACGCCACCCTAACCATTAGAACCGACGACAAAACCAAACAGCAAATAGCGGATTTTGCCGCCTCTATCGGCTTGTCTACGACTAGTTTTATGCTGGCGGCAACCATGCAGGCAGTGCGCGCGAGCCGTATAGTGCTCACACCTGACTTGGAGCCCCTTAGGCCAACACCTTACCTGGAAAAAATCATGCGCGAAGCCAGGGCTGACCGTAAAGCAGGCCGTAACATACACGGCCCCTTCAAGAACGCCGCCGACATGATAGCCGACCTAGAGAAGTAGCTCTCTTATGCGACTAGAGTACCACTCAAAATTTAAGAAACAGTATAAGAAATTAAAACCGGCCCAAAGAAAACGTTTTGCCAAGGCGCTTGAAACCTTTTCAAAATGACCCTTACCATTCTGATTTGTATAATCACCCGTTGATCGGCCAATGGAAGGGCTTTCGTTCCATCTCCTTTGGCGGGGATTGGCGTGCACACTACGAAATGCTGGACAAAGACACCGCACAGTTTGCGGCCATCGGTACCCACGCCCAGCTTTACAGATAAACAAGCGTGTAGTGTAGTGCGTATACTCAGCCCTGATTGTCGATGCTTTCCCTACAGCATAGTATACGATCTCCCGATACTACCTATCCTAACAGGGGTGTAACAGGGGTGGGACTATTGCATGCCTGGGGTTTCTTGGTATAATTATGGGCGCAACTTGCATACTTTTGGCCCACACCTTACACCGGGGCAGGTCAAGTTGCCTCCCTGATTGATTATTACAGTAGGCAGAGTTGGTCGAACACCTCTGCAGATATAACAAATAAGAACCAATCAGCGGTCTTCCGCCAGCCGGCGGACGGAGAATGCTATTCGTACTATTACCCAGACGCTTAGTCGGCGCCCAAGTGCCAGATCAGCGCCCAAAACGCTTCTTCCCGGCCTTGGCCGGAGTGCTAAATCCCGCAGACGTCTCATTCGCTACAGCCTGGTGGCCGCGAATGCAGCCTTGCTTTTGGCCGTGATAGGGTTTGTGCTGCGGACACCAAACACCAGCCAGGCAATCAAACAAAGTGCCCTGACCAGTGATGTCGTCGCTGCAAGCCCTCTTGACCAACTATCTTCCTCTGACATTGCAGTTCACCTGGCGCTGATGGCCAGCCTGCCGGAGTCTACGGCGGTGGTGAACCAGGCGGACACCATCAGCGGCCAGTTGGCCACCAGCTCTGCGGACAGCCGCGTGGTGGCTAAGCCGCAAATTATAAGCACGGCTTCTAAATCTTATAAAGACATCCAGGTATATGTGACCAAACGCGGTGATACGCTCGCCAAGGTTGCTGCCAGATTTGGTGTGACATCTGACAGTATCCGCTGGTCAAACAATATCGAAAGTAACGAGCTGCCGAGCCGCCGGGAACTCTATATTCCGCCGGTAAACGGCATTGTCTATCTGGTAAAGGCCGGCGACACGTCTGCCAAACTGGCGCGGACCTATAGCGCCAACAAAGCAGCCATAGACGCCTTTAACGACGCCGAAGTATCTGGATTGGTTGTAGGCCGTCGAATTGTCATTCCGGACGGCACCAAAGCCTCGGCTGTGCTGAACGTCGCAACATTTGGCGGCGGCGGGGTGGCGTGGGGCGGTGCGGCCATCTACGGCCACAATGGCTACGACTATGGCTGGTGCACCTGGTATGCCGCCAACAAGATCGAAGTGCCTGCTAACTGGGGTAATGCCAACACCTGGGACAACTATGCACCGTCAAGCGGCTGGACTGTCAGCGGTGCGCCGCGACCTGGTGCTGTTGCTCAGACAGACGCCGGCGGCTGGGGCCATGTGGGCGTGGTAGAGGCCGTGTCAGAGGATGGCACCATGATCAAATATTCGGACATGAACGGACTTGCGGGCTGGGGTGCAACCGGCTACAGCGGCTGGGAACCTGCGCACAACAAATTCCAAAAGTTCATTTACCGGTAATGGAGAGGGGATGATTTCCCCTCTCACCCTACCCCATGAAACAGGTTTCATGGGGACCCCTGATCGCGCCGGCAAAATGAAATACATTTTGCCCAAGCTGCTCTCCCCTCATAATTGACAAAATCTTTCTGAAGTAAATTCAGAAAGATTTTGGTTTATATCTCTATAAAATACGATTGCACCCAATCCTCAAGACCCGCATCATCCATATCCCCCTCGATGGTTCTTAGCCTGATCAGGGGAATGACAGTTGTGCATTGGGGCTTTGAGAGTCAGGCGGGATAGGGAACTGGCAAGTCTTTAAAAAGTGAAGGTGAGGAATGTGCCTGTATCGTTCCTGGCGCTATCCTCCGAAGTTACATGATTAATCTGGGGATACACGGGCCTTTTTCTGTTAAAAGGCTGCCAGCGGTTGGGAATAAGAAGCAGATCGTTTTCAGAAAGTTCCACTCCTTGCGCTACGGTGGTCGTTCCTGGCAGTAAGGCCCTGGATCGCTGGATAGTAGCCTGCGTCTCACCTTCTATTTGCACAATACCAAGCAAGGCACCTCCATAAGCAGTCGCTGGTACTTTTAGCTCAGAGCCAGGAGTAGTTTTATAGGGCATCGAGCCTTTGATAAGGTCACGATCATGGGTCCTGACCACCATACTGGATAACCCTGCTGTATTGATCGCATTAGCCGTGTTCGCCAGTACTATGTCTACTCCCTCCTCTGTAGTTGGCTGGCTTTTGGGGGTGATGTAGCGTGTGTCTCCATCCAGACTTTCTATCTGACCGGCAGCTGTTGCACTCGCCCATCGCTGGTCTGTGCCATCTTGTAGCACTGTAAGACATCCCGGCTCGTAGGCGTCCTGAATAACGCAAAACCCATGCTGTTCCCACATTTCTATCACTCGGTCGCTTGTGTCTGGCGTGAAGCCTTGACCTTCATTGTCAAAACTGTATTCGCCTGGCTGTAAGCCGTACGTTGTCATGAGATGACTATAAAATATATATAGCATAACTACAACTAGCGTTACCTGAACCACCCCACACCTTCAAGGCCCTCCACTGTCATTCCGGCCCCCGAGCCGGAATCCTCGTATCCAAAAGTCAACCCCGTTCTTCTGGGTGAGACCCTGTTCTCTCTGTTCTCTTCTCGTACAGCCTTCGTTCTGTCCATACGGCATAGATCCTGTTTAAGAGCCTTCTGCAGGTTGGTATCATGGC
>DATHJH010000035.1:0-13763 GCA_035489815.1 Candidatus Limnocylindria bacterium | reverse complement strand
CCCCCTCCCAAGTACGAAAACCCTGTCCTGGTAGTGCCAGATGGTGGTTTTCGTGACAAAGCATACCTATTGGTATGCTGACATGGTCTCTTTTTGGAAGCCAGGCAGGCTAAGCCTGCCTGCTTGCCAAAAAGCCACGATCCCGAAGCGAAACTGCCATATGGCACACCAGGCAGGGTTTGCAGTCGGGAGGGAGATTTGAAATGGGTTCTAAGCCAGCATCGTCCCAAAAACAGTCTCCTCCCGCCCAATCCAACCATAGAGGTATGGTTGATTCGGTTGTTTTCTACCTCAACCCCTTTTCGTCGCATCAGGAAAACGTGAGTTCCCGGCGTAAGCTGATCCGCAGCTTTAAGGCGCGGGAGGACGCCAAGCGTACTCCCGCCGAAAGGTTTGCTGACTGGTTGACCTCCAAGTTCGGTTCGGTCACATTCCTGGCTGCCAATGCGCTGTGGTTCGTGGTCTGGATCAGCATCAATACCAGGCTGATTCCCGGCATAGAACCGTTCGATCCCTTTCCCTTTGGCCTGTTGACAATGGTTGTATCCCTGGAGGCTATCTTCCTGGCGATTGTGGTGCTGATTTCACAGAACCGGGAGGCCCGGGTGGGTGAGCTGCGGGAGGAGATCGAGCTGCAGATCAGTACCATTGCAGAGACGGAACTCACTAAGCTCATCAACCTTATGGTGAAGCTTATGAAAGAGCAAGGAATAGAGGTGGACAAAGACCCGGAACTCAAGAAAATGCTCCATCCGGTAGACAATGCCGCCCTGGAACGCAAGCTTGAAAAAGAATTAGAAAAGTAGAAATACATTGAACCCATTTCAAATCCCCTCCCTACTGCAAACCCTGTCCGGTGCACCAGGAGGCTGTTTTGCTTCGCAGCATATCTAAAGATATGCTTTGTTACAAGAACAGCCACCTGGCACTACCGGGCCAGGCTTTTCGTACTTGGGAGGAGATTTGGAATGGGTTCATAAAAGGTTGACGGGCCCATCAAGCTTATGTATTATAGGGGTACTTTCTAGCGGTCTATTGGGACTTGCGTGAAAAGACAAAAATCAATCCACAAAAAAGAGACAAGGTGTTATGAGTTTGAGGGAGAAAGAAGGCAGTGCTGATGTATTGCCAATAAAAATAAAAGTCAAAATAATATCTTCACGGAGCATGAAAGTGCAAACAGAAACACGCCGGCCAAAGTGGCGGGAGTACATAACCTACTAACTGGCCCCAACTCAACCTAAAAGCCAGCCAAAACAGCTGGTTTTTGGTTTGTACCCCTAACCCTGTTGAGCTCTCACTCCTTGGTAGTCACATCAGCTTCATATTCGGCGCTGCCCGCACCAGCCATCCCGCCCCCCAGTCAAGCTGAGGGCAAGCTTAGAGATGCGAAAGTTCAGTCAGTAAATAAATCAGCTTCAATTTCGCCACGGCTTGCAGCCGTCTACCGAGCTACTTTCTTGTACCAACAAGAAACCGGGGTCCCCACGGCGAATCCTCTCGCCGTGGGGACCCCGGTTTTGACCGCAAAAGTATGAAGATACTACTGCTTCTTGGAAAGAAGATGAGTTTGCAGGAGTCAGTGGAAAAGATCCTGGATGGGTTCTTAGGACTTTTGTTTGGCTTTTATGGCGTCGTCCAGAAGCTTGGTGAAGGCTTCCATAGTAGTGGGGTTTTCTATTTTTTTGCCATCAAGGATGAATGTGGGGGTGGATTGGTAGCCCTGTTTGCGGGCTTCCGCCCGGTCGGCCTGGACGACGTCGTTGGTCTTTTCGCTCTTCATGTCTTGTTGGAATTTAGGTATATCCAGCCCCAGGTCCTTGGCATAGGCCTCAAAGATTGAAGCCGGATTGGCGCTAGCCTTCCAGGAGGCCTGACCTTCGTATAATTTGTCATGCATTTCAAAGAACTTGCCCTGTACGGCTGCGGCTTCGGCCGCCCGGGCGCTGATGAGCGCGTTTTGGTGGATTTCTGTCAACGGAAAGTGACGGAACTGAAAGGTGACGCGGCCCTTATACTGCTGCTTCAGCTGTTTGATAAGAGGGTAAAATTGGCCGCAGGCCGGGCACTCAAAGTCACCATACTCTGTCAGGATGACGCCGGTAGAGCCTTCTTCCTTGTGTTCGCTCAACTGGGCAGTGCCGCCGCCGTTTTCTGTAGGAGCATCTGCCTCACGCTTGTTGAATACTAAAAGCCCGCCAAAAATCACCACAATCCCGACCAGGATAAGTAAAAATCGCTTGTTCATAGGCCAAAGAATCTCCCTTACTACTCAGTATATCCTTATAATATCATGTGCGGCTGAAGCACTTCGAACCGTCACAGTTCTAGCTTGCGCTGCGGGTTCTGGTACTATTTATGCATGAGTCCCGTTAGACCTCAAAAGACTGACAGAGAATATCTATACGCCAAACCGTATATGCGTATTCAGCAGTTAGCCACTGTCCGGAAGGAAAGTGAGGTCTAACGGGATGAGCACCATTCTGATTACAGTTCTGGCCGCCTTGGCCCTGATGTCTGTCGGCTTGTTGAAGTCCTATCGCCATGTGTCTGAACGGGAACTCAAACGCCGGGCGCGGGCCGGGGATGAGCTGGCAGCGGCGCTTTACCGGGCGGCAGCTTATGGGCCCAGTCTGGGGGCGGTACTGTGGTTTTTGGTGATCGTCACAAATGCATTGTTTTTTGTTAGCATTGCCCGTACTACACCGACGTGGTTTGCCTTTATTGTCAGTGCTGTGCTGATCTGGTTTGCCTTTTTGTGGCTGCCGGCGCGGGAGGTAACACATTTCAGTACCCGGGCGGCGGCCCAGTTGGCGCCCGCCCTGGCCTGGTTGCTCAACTACTTGCATCCAATCGTGAGCCGGGTGAACGGTTTCATTGCCCGTCATCGGCCGGTGTCCGTCCACACCGGCCTGTACGACCGTGAGGACTTGCTGCGGCTACTACAGGACCAAAAGGTCCAGCCGGACAACCGTATAGATGAGGTCAGCCTGGACATTGCCTTCCACTCACTCACTTTTGCTGATGTGCTGGTCCGGGACGTCATGATCCCCCGCCGGGCTGTCAAAATGGTGTCCGTGGACACAGAAGTAGGCCCCGTGCTGATGAGCGAGCTGCACGGCAGTGGTTTTTCCCGCTTCCCGGTCTATGCCGGAGACAAGGATACGGTGGTAGGCACGCTCTTTTTGCGGGATCTCGTGCGGGCTAAACAGGGTGGCCGGATAGAGAAGGTCATGCAGAGCGACCTGACGTTTATCCACGAGGAGCAGCCCCTGGCCGACGCTCTGCAGGCCATCCTCAAAACCCACCGCCAGCAGTACGTGGTAGTAAATAGCTTTGAAGAATACGTCGGCATTATTACCATGGAAGACGTTCTGGAACAAATCGTAGGCAAACCGATCATTGACGAGTTTGACCAGTACGACGACCTCCGGGCCGTCGCCAGACGCGCCGCCCAAAAAGAACATCAGGCACACAAGCATGAAAAGAAAGAAGAAAACACCGACGAAGCTCCTACCGAAGAATCTCCAGAGGTGGTAAAATAAGACAAATGATTGTGTTTCGAGCATCCAACGATAGTAATCCACGGGTCTGCGACTGCTAGGCGAGCAGCCGCTTTTGACCCGTTTCAGCCACTCGTACACACTAACTTTTGGAGACACGACTCATGAGAATACTCGCTAAAGAGCTGAAAGAGCACATTGGCAAAGAAGTAGCCATAGAAGGCTGGATACATAAAAAGCGCCTGTTGGGCGGCATCGCCTTCATAAACATCCGCGACCGCAGCGGCCTGGCCCAGGTAGTGGTAGAAGATAAGGACGAGGTAGAAAAACTCCGCGGCCTGCAAATCGGCACGGTCCTAAAAGTCACCGGCCAGGTGACAGAAGAACCCCGTGCCCCGGGCGGTGCCGAACTGCACGACCCCAAGCTGGAGGTGCTGATACCAGTCACAGACGAACCACCGATAGAAATAGACAAACCCCTCAGCCACAAACCCGACAACCTGGACACCCTGTTCGACAACCGGCCCATCGGCCTGCGCAACTTGCAGGAAACGGCTATTTTCAAGATTCAGGCTAAAGTGCTCCAGGGCTTTCGCAAGTTCTTTGCGGACAACGACTTTACCGAAATCAACACGCCTAAGCTGTTGGCTGAAGCAACCGAAGGCGGCACAGAAGTCTTTAAACTGGATTATTTTGGTAAAACTGCAACCCTGGCCCAGTCACCGCAGTTCTACAAACAAATGATGGTCGGCGTGTTTGAGCGGGTGTTTGAGATTAATCCCGTTTTCCGTGCAGAACCCAGCGCCACTACCCGCCACATGACCGAATATATGTCGGTAGACGCCGAGATCGGGTTTATAGAGTTCGAGGACCTGCAAAACTACGCCGGCGAATGTTTGCTGACAGTGCTAAAAACTGTCCAGGAAGACTGTGCCAAAGAACTAAAGATGTGGAACGTCCAGGGACTTACCTTGCCGGAAAAACCCCAGGATATCCCCCGTATCAACATAGAAGACATCCATGAAAAATTCTTTAAAGCAACCCGGGAAGACCATCAGGGCGAGGATGACCTGGCCCCGGCAGAAGAGCGCTGGGTCTGCGACCATGCCAAAAAGCAGTTGGGCAGTGAAGCTGTCCTGGTAACTGGCTGGCCTTCAAAGAGCAAAACCTTCAAGTTTTACCACCGCGCAAACGAAGAAAACCCGGACCTGGCCGACCGCGCCGACCTGCTGTTCCGCGGCGTGGAAATCACCACCCTGAGTATGCGTGAACACCGCTACGACCGGCTGCTGAAACAACTCACCAGCATGGGCGGCGACCCCAAAAACCCCGGCTTTGCACCACTGCTGAGCGTTTACCGCCACGGCATGCCGCCCCACGGCGGCTGGGGCTGGGGCCTGGAGCGCACCGTAGAAAAAATCCTGAACCTCAACAACGTCAAAGAAGCCACCCTCTTCCCTCGCGACATAAACCGTCTAACACCATAAGAATAGCTCATCAAATAAGTTACAATGAGGCAAGTTATGAAAATACGTCTTGTCCAAACCAGTCCAGTGAGCCCTGAGCAGTATGATGCGTTTGATGAAGCAGGCAACCGGGTTGGTTATCTGCGACTGCGTCATGGGTGCTTTCGAGTTGAGGTACCGGACGTTGGTGGCAAAGGTGTATACGACGCTCACCCGAAGGGTGATGGCATGTTCCAGCAGGACGAAAGGGAATATTTTTTGCAGAAAGCCATAGGCAATTCAACAGGGCCAATCCATGAGCCCAAAACGAGCAAAAAATGAGGGTTTTGATCTTTGGCGACAGCATTGCTCAAGGGTTTTGGGACTTAGATGGCGGCTGGGCGGCGCGGATTCGTCGCTCCTATGATGCCCGGCAGATTGAGGACATGTCACGGAATGAACCCATGGTCTTTAATGTAGGTATTTCCGGTGATACTTCTACCAGCCTCTGCAAAAGATTCAGATCCGAGACACTCGCCCGGAAGTGGCTGGATGAGGAGTTCGCGGTTGTCATTACCGTTGGGGTAAATGATGCCTGTATCGAGGCTGGCAAACTATGGACAACCCCAGACGAATATCGACAGAACATCACAAAACTTGTTGAAATGGCCCAAGAACTTTCATCAAAAGTGCTGTTTGTGGGCCTGACCCCATGCGACGAAGCCAAGACTACGCCCGTAGCGTGGGGTGATTATACCTATAGAAACGAAGTCATTCGCAGGTTGGACGGTATCCTCCGTGATCTATGCGATCAGTATAATCTCCCGTTTGTACCGGTATTTGAAGCATTCGCTGGCAAAGAAAAAGAACTCCTGCCCGACGGCCTCCACCCCAACAACAAAGGCCACGAACTCATAGCCGACTTAGTCCAGCCAGAACTAAAAAACCTCCTCAACTAGGCTTCTGCTGCTATAGGGTACGACCCTATAGCAGGCAAGATGATTGATTTAGGCGTTGGCCAGTTCATCTTTCAGGGTGTTGAGCTCGTCGCGACGGCCTTCGTACTCGGCAAGAAACTCCAGGTAATCGGTCCCCTCAAACAATTCCATAATTCTCCCTGGGCGAACCCAGGACGCGGAGCGTGTCCGCACATAGTAGGGCAAGCTGGACCAGGCAAAGTTTTTATAGTCAAAGGGATTCATGTGAATGTAGCGGCTAATGTGAAGCAGTTGGCCGTCATCCGTAATTCGTACGGCCCTGTAACGCTGCTGAAATATTGGTCCAACTCGCTTGTAACGCCTGTTGAAATACATGCTATATGCCACTGAAATACTTTTCATAAGATCTTTAATTGCCCGGTCAGTATGCTGATAGACACATAGATGGAAGTGGTTTTCCATGAGACAGAATGCGGTCAGTTCGATTTGATCATAGTAGTTTGGGTGGGGTTCACGATTAGCCCTTGCCTCAATTTCTTTTCCTAGATAGCGTTTCAATAAACCCAGGAAGACCACATAATCTTGCTCATCCCGGAAGATAGGTGCTTTATTTACGCCACGATTATAAATATGGTAAAAGCTTTCAGGCACATACTCCTTGTAAATATTCCGAGAAGGCATAAACACAGTATGCTATAGGGTCGTACCCTATAGCAAGGTTATTTGGGGGTGTTGTCGAGGGATTGCCAGATGTGCCAGGCGGCTACTGATTGGTAGGGGTGCCAGTTGTTCTTTTTTGCTAGTTCACTGATTTCGTCCGGCGTAGGCACGTGATCTAGGCTGTAGAGCTTTTGGATGCCGTTTTTGATGCCCAGGTCACCGTGGGGCAATATGTCCAGCCGGCCCATGCAGAACATCAAAAACATGTGAGCTGTCCATTCGCCGATGCCTTTGACGGCGGTTAATTCGCGAATAACATCTTCATTATCCAGAATGTCCAGGTGATCAAACTTGAGCTGACCGTCTATGACGTGTTGGGCTAGGTCGCGTACATACATGGCTTTGCCCCGGCTCAGTCCGGCAGAGCGCAGTTCGTCCGTGTCTTTGCCTAGGATTTTTTCTGGCGGCGGAAAATCTGAACTGCCAAACAGTTCGCAAAAGCGGCGCTCTATAGTGCGGGCGGCCTTGACACTGAGTTGCTGGCTGATGATGCTGTCCACCAGTTCCTGGTAGTAGTTTTTGTGCGGCCGGATGTCGCAGGGCGGACTGGTGGCAATGACTTGTGCCAGAACAGGATCAGACCTGGACAGATGTGCAGTTGCTTGCTGGATGGTTTTTTGACTGGCAATTATCACATATACAGTATACTGAAAGGTATATATGGCCGACGTCCATTACACTGACCCCAGTAAGGAAAGCGAACTGCCACCGTATGATGACCAGGCGGCCGCCGACTACGTAAGCAACCTCCAGCCTATAAAAGACCAAAAACAGAAAAAACGGCGCAACAAACTGATCCTACTGATTATTGTGTTGGTGTTGGTGGCTGGCGGTGCAGCGGCGTATTTTCTGGTGATTAAAAAGGATAAGCCCACCCAGCAAGCGCCCCAGACGACTCAGCCTGCTCCTACAGAAACCCAGCCGGAGATCGCCAAGACAGAAAAGCATACATCATCTGATCTTGCCCTGTCATTCGACTACCCAGGCAACTGGCAAATAAATGACAGTACCCAGGGGTTGGTCAAAGTAGAGTCACCGCTCGTCAAACTTAAAGACGTGGATAACCAGCCGGTTGACGCCAAGGTGGTGGTGACACTCCTCAGCGCCGGCAGCGAAGTACCCGGGTTTAGCGGAGATGGCGGCGCCCGTTCTGCTACGGCCGTGCAGGATTCTAAAAAGATCACCTACACTTCACCTTCCCAAAACCAGCGCGAACAAACATACCTCAGCTTTGCGGACTTTGGCAGGAACGGGCTGGACGCAGTCTTTATTACTGGAGATAGCGGCTACAAAAAAGATCAGAACATACCAGAAGGGGACATCAAAAAGATAGAACCCATTATTAGCGTGACTTTTGTCAAATGCCAGGACACCGAATGTAGCGCAGAACGTTCAGAGCTATTCGCGCTGGCTCCGGCCGAATGGACTGGTAACCGCATGCTCCAGGCAGCCCAGGATCTGTTGGAATCCCTCAGCATCCAGTAAGGATCACTCCGGAGCTTTTCCTCTCTGAATCCCGATCAGTTTTGGCATCGAGAGCGAGATCCTGGATGGGTTCTAACAAAACAACCTCCTTGTTGGGGAAAGGAGGTTGTTTTTTGGGTTTGGTTTTTTGTTTGATAACTGTTCATTTTTAGGGTGTACCCAAAAAAGCTAACAAACCATACATTCAGCTTACGCTTGGCTCCAGGGAGCGTCAAGAGTTTTGTGAGAATTCTCACACTTGGCTGTGGAAAATCTAATACTTCCTTAGCTATCCGAACTTCAAAAACCCTGTCATGCCGGGCCCCGTTCTCCGTAGTAAGACTGTGAAGGGTGGTGACCCGGTATCCTCGTCTCCAAAAGTCAATCCAGTGCTTTTTGTTTTTTACCGGATCCTCCAGTCAAGCTGGGGGATGACAGGACAGGGGTTTTGAGCCTCACATTGTACCCGGGTTGAAATGCGGGCCAGAAGACGACATACTAAAAGAACATGATTACGCTCTTTGCCCAAGCAACAAATGCACCCAACAACGGTGCCAGCAATGCCCAGGATTTCCAGCCCCCTACCCGCGACCCGCAACCTACGGGCGGCGGCTTGCAGCCCGGAAGCGTGCCTCAGAATACTACCACCCAGGATATCCTCAGCAACGAAAACGCTCAGATCACTGTACCTGTTGGCAGCGGTCAGACGGTGACTCCACCGCCAAAGCCGCCTACCGGTGGTATGAGCTGGTTTTTACTGGTTGTAATTGTAGCGGCCGGCATTGCCGCAGGAGCCTATGCGCTCTGGCGTCGATCAAGGTCGTACGTGGCAGCACCCAAAAAGTCGGTCCGCCAGGAAATACTGGTTGTTCCGGCTGACGAACCAGAGCCCCAACCGGATCCAGCCAGGCCTGCGGCCGTAGCTTCACCTGAAAAGAAAAGCCGGAAAAGTTCCACCAGGCCCAAAAAGTCTAAAAACTCTACTAAAAACTCTAAAAGCAAATCCAAACGTAAGAAGTCGCGCAAATAGATGACAAAGAAAGGCAGCCCCACTCCATCTGGTCTGGTGCAGGATGATCCGGACGTAGAGGAACGTGTCCGGCAAATGATGGATCCAGCCGTTTCCGACCCAAAACCAATTGTCAAAAAGATCGAAGCGTCCGAAGCCGCTACAGCGCCAGAGGTGACAGAGCTTCCCGTGCCCGACAAGCCCTTACGGATAAAGATCCTCAAAGAAGGCGATACTGCAGATGCTTCAGCAGCGGGTGAACCATCGTCGGCGCCAGAGCTAACTGTTGACAGCCCCCCAGAGACGGTCGACCCTAAAGAATCAGATGAAAGTCCTCCCAGGTCGGCTCCCAAGACCGAACAAAAGGGGGGAGAAGCCGAACCACCCGAGGATCAGGATACGGCCAAGGCCGTGGACGACATTGTCCGTCACGAGGGCGACGAACTCCTGGCGGCCGAGGACGCCAAGCGGTCAGGCTCTCCTAAGCCCCCGGAAAAGCACACTTTTAGAGGGAGGCTCAAAGCGGCTTTGGCCGATCTATGGAAGAACCCCCGAAAACGCAAGTTAGTTATTGCAACTTTGGTTGGGCTCGGGCTCATCCTGGCCGTTGTACCTACAAGCCGATACTTTGTGCTTAATACTGTCGGAGTGCGAGCCAGTGCAAGCGTGCGGGTGCTTGACGAAAGCACGCTCCAACCCCTTAGGAACGTAGAGGTTACTGTCCGGGGAGTGAGCGCCCGGACGGATGATACTGGCACTGCCCGACTGGAGAAGGTTAAGCTTGGCCCTGCCCGGCTTCAGATCAAAAGACGGGCTTTTGCGCCGGTGGAGCGGGGGGTGACTATTGGCTGGGGAAGTAATCCTCTGGGCGAGGAGAAGCTTCGTCCGACTGGTACCCAGTATGCCTTTTTGGTAACCGACTTTTTCTCGGCCCGTGGGATTACCAAGGCAGAGGCGACAAGCGGTGAGGCCAGTGCTTTTTCTGACGAGGCTGGCAAGCTGCTCCTTACGCTGGAGGACCCGGCAGATGAAGTAGCTATCACTGTGACGGCTGAGGGCCGCAGGAACGAAAGCTTTAAGATCAATGCCGATGGTATGGATGAGCGTCCAGTCCGGATGGTCCCCGGCCGCAAGCATGCCTATATCTCCCGGCGCGCCGGCCGCTACGACGTCTACGCTGCCTACGCCGATGGCAAGGAAGAAACCTTGATGCTCAAGGGCACGGGCCACGAACGAAGCGACCTGGTGCTGGTGCCGCACCCCACAGAAAACCTGGCAGCCCTTGTCTCTACCCGCGCCGGTAACCGCAACGGGGACGGCTACTTGCTGAGTGATTTGACTATTATTGACCTGCGTACCAAAAGCACCGAGGCGGTACAATCATCAGAACGCATTCAGCTGACGGGCTGGTTTGGCGACCGCCTGGTCTATGTGCGGGTGGTGTCCGGAGCCAGCGCTGCTGACCCCCACCGCAGCCGCCTCATGGCTTATCATTATAAGGACGACACTAACAACGAACTGGCAGCCAGCAATTACTTTAATGACGTGCTGCCAGTGGGCGATCGTATCTACTATGCACCATCCGGCGCCTACCAAAACGGCGTCAATGTCAGTCTGTTCAGCATCAAACCCGACAATACCGACCGGCAGGTTACCTTGAATAAAGAAGTCTGGAACATCTTCCGCACTGCATACGACAAGCTGGTGCTGTCAGCCGCCAACGACGAGTGGTACGACTATTTGGTGGGCCAGGCAAAGCCCGCTAAACTCAGCGGCGAACCGGCCAACCTGGCCTCACGCGTATACACCTCCAGCCCCACCGGCGACCAAAGTTTATGGGTAGATAACAGAGACGGCAAAGGCGTGCTGGTCGTATATGACACCAAAACCAAAAAAGACAAAACCCTCCGCAGCCAAACCGGTCTGAAAAATCCCATTAGCTGGCTGAATGAAAACACCATAGTCTACCGTGTAAAGACCGACACCGAAACAGCCGACTACGCCATGAGCATAGACGGCGGCCAGCCCAGGAAGATCGCTGATGTCACTAACTCTAACGGTTTGGATCGTTGGTATTATTACTGATTTTGAGAGGAGATGACTTCCCCTCTCAAGGCTCTCCCCTCAAAGCTGACATATTTCAGAAGTAAATTCTGCCCCAGCCATGCCATGCCGGACTTGAGGAGCTTGCCCCGTACTTGATACGGGGGCATCCAGTTGCCGGGGGAGTTCTTTCTTTAGCAGCTTCCAGCTCTGGGCCGGAGGCAGCTGAAGAAAGTCTGACCATATGTTGCTTATGGAAAGGAGTGTACCTCCGGCCCAGAGCTGGAAGCTGCTACAATCACCTGTATATGAAGATGCAAGAGTTTCAGGAATTAGTTTGGGACTACTATCACCAGCACGGACGGGCTTTGCCCTGGCGGGAGTCGGAACCGGACGGTAACTTTGATCCGTATAAAATTCTGGTGTCAGAAATTATGCTGCAGCAGACGCAGGCGGCAAGGGTGGTGCCCAAGTATCTGGCCTTTGTGACCAAGTTTCCGACGGTGCAGGCACTGGCCGATGCGCCCTTATCCGCTGTACTGTCAGAATGGAGCGGCCTGGGCTACAACCGCCGCGCCAAATACCTCCACCAGGCAGCCCAGGCCTTTGCTATAGGGTACGACCCTATAGCAAGGTGGAGTGTGGAGGATTTGGTGGAGTGCAAGGGGGTGGGGCCAAATACTGCGGCTGCGGTTTGTGTGTACGCCTATAATCTGCCGCTGGTTTTTATTGAAACAAACATCCGAACGGTTTTTATCCATCATTTCTTTGCTACCGGGTCGTACCCGGTAGCAGATAAGGAACTGTTGCTGCTTGTGGAGGAGTCGCTGGACTGGGGGCACCCGCGTGAATGGTACTGGGCTTTGATGGACTACGGGGTACATCTGAAGGCGATGGTTGGTAACGCTTCTCGTGCCAGCAAGCATTACGCCAGACAATCCAAGTTTGAGGGATCTAAGCGGCAAGTCCGAGGGCAGGTGCTGAGGCTGCTGGGCGGGCAGCCGCGAGCCAAAACGGAACTCATTCGCCTCATACCGGATGAGCGGCTCGGGACTGTTCTGGGTGACCTGAAAAGAGAAGGGCTTATTTCCGTTCAGAAAGGTAAATACTTATTGGGATAGCCCTATGATATAAGTACAAAGGCTTATGCTAAAATGAAGCTAAGGAGCGTTAAGTAAAATGAAAATCAAAAGTTTACTACTGAGCGCGGTTTTGATCTTGCCGCTGCTCATGGGCGGGGTGGTCGCTGCCCAGGCACACGAGGATGGCGATCAATCAGTATCCAACCAAACAACCACTACAGATACGGGTATGAAAAAGACCCGGGAGGAGAGGATAACAGCGCGTAAGGCGCAAGTAAAAGAACGCCTCACGCAAATTCAGCAAAACCGAGTAAAGCTGGTATGCCGGGCCGCCAATGGCAAGATCAAGGCTGCCCATGCCCGCATCGGCAGTTTTGAAGCCAAACGAACAAAAGTTTACAGTGGGTTGGTCACCAGGCTAGAGGGGCTGAGCGCCAAGCTCAAAGCAGCTGGCGTGGATACCACCCAGTACGACCAACAAGTTGCGATACTTAAAACCAAGGCAGCTGCCTTTGACTCAGCACTTGCCGACCTCAAGCAAGCAGCCGAAGACCTGGAGACCATGGACTGTACGGCGGACCCGGAAGGGTTCATGGCTACCCTCAAAGAAGCGCATGAACTCCGTATGGACGTGATCAAAAAAGGCCAGGACTTCCGAAACTACCTGAGGGGTACTTTCAAGGCAACTTTTGCAGAAACTAGAACACAGCTACAAGCCAAGAAAACAGAGGGTGAGGGATAAAATGGAAGACGACAACCAGCCAGACACCACACAAGACCAAGCAGCTCCCGGCCACAACCCTGTGCCAACAAGGTCTGGCGCTGTTATGGACGTTCAGCCGCCGCGTCCGCAATCTAGTTCGGCCGGCACACCCCCAGCTCGTCCAGGTGTTGCCAGCGCCCGTCCAACAATGCCCGGCGTGTCGGTCACTCCGGCTCCATCGGCTCCGGCCCCCACGCCAGATCTACCTACAGACTTGCCGGATCCAGCCGATCTAGCGCCAACACCCCCTCAAGAACCCGCGTCCCAGTCTGGCCTCAGCCCTGAACTACTTGCCCAGGCTCAAGCCGAAACCAACCCGGCAGCTGGGAAACCATCCGATGGAAAAAATCCGCTGTTGGCTGCCCATGCCTCGCACAAAAGCAAGGGGCCTAAGCTTGTTATAGCTATAGCCGTCGTCATCGCCCTGGCACTCGCAGGCGTGGCTGTGTACGCCTATATGCAGTCCAAAAAGACAGACCCTCCTGCCGACCACATGGACATGAATCATACTGAGGAGCAAACCAACCAAACCACCCCGTCGGCAACAAACCAAGAAGTAGAGGCCGCAGCCAAAGAACTGGACAGCACTATAAACACCAAAGACGAAGCTCAGGAATTGCCCGATTCAGATTTGAGCGAAAGCTCCCTAGGACTCTAAGAACCTATCCAGGATCTTTTCCTCTGACTCCGACCCTTCTCCACATAGAAGTTCGCATGCAATCCGCTCGCCTTCTAATCAGACTAGTGCTCCGAAAGGTACTTACCTAGGTACCTTTCAAACCAAAAAACAAGCGGC
>DATHJH010000034.1:0-11583 GCA_035489815.1 Candidatus Limnocylindria bacterium | reverse complement strand
AAGATTGAGTGTGTCTTTGACTACCTGAAGGAACATTTGCTCCTGGTCACTTCGTTTCCCAGGAGCGTGAACGGCTACGCCGTTCACTACGTGAGGGTTCTACTGGCCTACCAGCTTATGTGGGGGTTTTGAGAGTCAGGTAGAATATAGTTGACATATTATACAATATAGTATATTGTGGATGTTAATGAACGTCGCCAAAGGTTTTGCTAACGGTGTCTTTGCCCTTACCGCTCTCGGAGGAACCGGCTTCGGTGTGGCTGCTGGCCTTGAGCACTACTCTGCCATGCGTGCAGATGATCGAGCCGATACCTATGCAGAGGCCAGGCGACCCGGAACAAGCAGAGTGGTGGAATGGCCTCGCAGATGACCATAGGGACGAACGCGATCGAATGTTTCCGCCTATTTCTGCTCTGTATCTTGGGGCTATTGTAGCAAAGCTGGCCGCGTTTGCTCTCGAAAGGCCCGACCAGGATGCTGAAGAAGAAGCCTCCGTTTATCCTCAACCGCCGACACAATAGTGAACATACTTCATTTAGTTGACACACACGCAACTACACAGTAGAGTATTGAGATGAGATTTATAGAAAGCCTTACAGCAGCTGTAGCTGTATCCGGGGTGAGCCTTGGAGTAGCCGCAGGTATACAACAAATTGAAGTTAATGCGCTAAATAGCGCTGCTGACGCACACGAAGCCACCGGTGACTATCCAGCAGTTCAGACAGTAGAGGGTTTGGTCGACGAAACGGAAGCCATCCGCAATCAACAGGGCGTTATAGCAGTGGGCCTCGTGGCTATTGGGGTTGGTGCCACTGGTTATGTTCGCTCCCGAAGAACTGAACCTTTTTAACGATCTGCTCGGCAATATGCCTGCCCCGGACTATAGGAAGTCAGGGCTGGGAAACTACAGTATTTTTTTGAGGTATTGGCCGGTGTAGGATTTTGGTTCTTTGGCGACCTGTTCGGGGGTGCCCAGGGCCACGATCTGGCCGCCGGCATCGCCGCCTTCGGGTCCCATGTCTATCAGCCAGTCGGCGTTTTTTATGACGTCCAGGTTGTGTTCGATAATCACCATGCTGTTGCCGGTGTCTACCAGAGCGTGTAGTACGCCGAGCAGCTTGCTGATGTCTGCCATATGCAGACCGGTGGTGGGTTCGTCCAGGATGTAGAGTGTCCGGCCAGTGGCCCGGCGGGACAGTTCGGTGGCAAGCTTAACACGTTGAGCTTCGCCGCCGGACAGGGTAGTAGCTGGCTGGCCGAGGGTGATGTAGCCCAAGCCGACATCTACCAGGGTTTGCAGTTTGCGGGCAATGGACGGAATGTTTTCAAAGAACTCCAGCGCCGTTTCGCAGGTCATTTCCAGCACGTCGCTAATAGTTTTGCCCTTGTAGTGGATCTCCAGCGCCTCGCGGTTGTAGCGCTTGCCCTTGCAGACCTCGCACGGGACATAGACGTCCGGCAAAAAGTGCATTTCTATCTTTATAATCCCGTCCCCGGCGCAGTTTTCGCACCGGCCGCCGCGGACGTTGAAGCTGAAGCGGCCGGGGCCGTAGCCGCGGATCTTGGCCTCCGGTGTGCTGGCAAACAGTTCGCGGATGGGGGTAAACAGGCCGGTGTAGGTTGCCGGGTTGGAGCGCGGCGTCCGGCCAATCGGCGACTGGTCTATAATGATGGCCTTGTCCAGCTGCTTGATACCCTCTATGTCATCATGGCGGCCGGGTACGGTGTTAGACCGCATCAGCCGGGCTGATAGTTCCTTGGCAAGGATGTCGTTGATCAGGCTGGACTTGCCGGAGCCGGATACGCCGCTGACCACCACCAGCTGCCCCAGTGGGATCTCTACATCAATATTTTTCAGGTTGTTTTCTTTGGCGCCTTTAATCAACAACGAATTGCCGCTGGCTTTGCGGCGCTTTTTTGGCGTGGGAATGGTTTTTACGCCACGCAGGTACTGGCCGGTAATGCTCCGCGGATGCTTGGCTACTTCCTCTGGCGTGCCTTCCGCCACAACCTCCCCGCCGTGGATGCCGGCGCCGGGGCCGATGTCCAGCAGGTAGTCGGCCGTGCGGATGGTGTCTTCGTCGTGTTCCACCACAATGACCGTGTTGCCCAGGTCGCGCAGGTGTTTGAGGGTGCCGATCAGCCGTGCGTTGTCCCGCTGGTGCAGGCCGATACTTGGTTCATCCAGCACATACAGCACGCCCTGCAGGCCAGAGCCAATTTGCGTAGCCAGGCGGATCCGCTGGGCCTCGCCGCCGGACAGCGTGACCGCGCTGCGCAGCAGGTTCAGGTAATTTAGCCCAACGTCTTGCATAAACTGCAGGCGGGCGCAGATTTCCTTGCTCACTTGCTGGGCAATGTGCGCTTCTTTGGCTGTCAGTTTCACACTAGTAAAAAAGTTGAGCGCCTCGTCAATAGACATCTCGCAGATGTCCATGATGGAGTGATCAGCTACGGTCACGGCCAGGACTTCCGGGCGCAGGCGGCGTCCATGGCAGACGTGGCAGGGCCTTTCGCGCATAAAGCGTTCGATGTCCCGGCGCATAAAGTCGCTCTCTGTTTCTTTGTGCCGTCGCTCCAGATTGGGGATCACCCCTTCGTACGTCGTTTCAAACGTCCGGCCAATACCCAGGGACACTTTGTACTTTTCCTTCCCCGTACCGTAGAGGATCTTATCCAGCTGGTCTTGTTTTAGTTCGCCCGTTGGCACGTGCAGGGAAAAGCCATAGCGTTCGGCCACGGCCTGCATCTTTTTGCTGTACCAGGCGTCGGTGTTGATGCGGTTAAAGGGGCGGATGGCGCCCTCGGCAATGGTCAACCGGCCGTTAGGAATAACCAGTTCCGGGTCGACTTCCAGCCGGGAACCGAGGCCGGTGCAGACCGGGCAGGCACCGTGTGGGCTGTTGAAGCTAAAGGTCCGCGGTTCCAGGTCGGGAATCCTGACATCCGGATGGTCAATACAGGCGTACATCAGACTATAGACAAATTCGGCATTGCTATCGGCATTGACCACCTTCAGCTTGCCGTCGGCAAGGTCAACGGCTTGCTCTACGCTCTGGGCCAGACGGCCGCGGCTGTCCGCGTCATTGACCAACCTGTCCACCACAATTTCGATGCTGTGCTTGTAATTTTTATCCAGCTCCGGGAACTCGTCCAGAGCGTAGACCACGCCGTCTACCCGGGCGCGGGCAAACCCGGCCCGCTGGTACTGTTCGGGAATGTGCTCGAACGCGCCTTTTTTGTCCAGCACTACGGGGGCAAGAATCATCAAGCGTGATTTTTCCGGCAAGGCCGACACCTGATCCACAATTGCCTGGGTGGTCTGGCGTTTCACCGGTTTGCCGCAAACCGGACAGTGCGGGATGCCAATCCGGGCAAACAGCAGGCGCAGGTAATCATAAATTTCTGTAACCGTGGCTACGGTACTGCGGGGGTTGCGGCTGGTGGATTTTTGGTCGATGGAAATGGCCGGGGACAGACCGTCAATCTGGTCTACATCCGGCTTTTCCATAAGCCCTAAAAACTGGCGGGCATATGAACTGAGCGACTCTACATAGCGCCGCTGGCCTTCAGCATAAATAGTGTCAAAAGCCAGGGACGACTTGCCGGATCCGGACAGGCCGGTAATAACCACCAGCTTGTTCCGCGGCAGTTCAACATTCACATTCTTAAGATTGTGCTCTCTTGCTCCCTTGACTACGATTTTCTCACTCATAAACAGAGGGGAATTATACCAGATTTTGGCTCGACATTCACTCCCACCCGCAGGTTATGTCTTAGAACCCATCCAAAATCTCCAATCCCGGCCCCAATCCGCCCATTCCGGCCCCAATCCGCCCTGATCCGTCTGCCGTACCCACGGGTACGCCAGACAAACCAGAACGGATTGGTACTCGCTTTTCGTACAAGAAGGGAGCAATTTTGGCACCCGGAGCGAGATCCTGGATGGGTTCTTATGCCAAGCCGTCCTCAAGACCATGCCTTGTTAACCCTTACTCTGTAGCCATCCGCTATGAGATCAGTTTCAGGCAGGAGGCAAGCAGCTGGAGCTTCTCTCCAACCGCCATATGGACGACTTGTCGCACTAAAATGATGGCCTTCCTCTCTAAGAGGAAGCACCACCCCAAATGCCGCTTTCGTGGCAGCGCTCACAGCATTATGAACTTCAAGCACAACCTCATCCGGCTTGATAAACAGCGTCGCAAAGTTTTTTCGACGTTTCAGGAGTGGCCCGCCGGGCCCCATAATCTCACCCGATAGACCCAAAGCGCCTATGCGATCTTCTACATCCAGCAGCAGATCCTCCATGGGATCTCGATCCACAACGGCAATACCGGCCTCGGGAAAGTCTTCTGGAAACGTGGTAGTGATGTGTCTTCTGGCGGGAGCTACAGGCACCCCCATTTCTGGGGGGATCTCCTCAAACATGTCATGCAGCTCATCCGTAGGCATAACACCTACAGCTACATAGAGGCCTCGATATCGCTCAGCCATAGCACTTCCGTACACCTTGGAATAGAAGGACTCGTACTATCCATTAGTTAGTGCATGTATTATACCATAAAAAAAGCAGGTATTATCTACGCTTCGGGCGATTTTATAACGTAAGCATGCATCCTACCCGTCACAAGCCATTCGTACAGTCTTTAGAAGACTTGACTCTCAAACCCCCAACCCTCCACTGTCATTCCCCGGCCTGACGGGGTTTTGAGAGTCAGGTTTAGAATGAGTTGTGAAAATAACCTACTGATGCTAGGGTTTAGGAATGAAAGTTGCTATTCAGGGCATTGCCGGGTCATTCCATCATGAAGCAGCCCGGAAAATGCTTGGCTCAGAAATTGAAATCCTGGCCTGCACTACCTTCCAAAAAGTTTTTGAGGCCGTAAAAGACGGCCGGGCCGATAAGGGCGTCGTCGCCATCGAAAACAGCCTGCACGGTTCTATCAATGCTGTGTATCGTCTGCTGGCCAGGAATTCTTCTAATAATTCAATATGGGTCTGCGGCGAAACAACGCTTCATATTAACCAGTACCTGATTGCAGCCCGGGACTTGCCGCTGGAAGCCGTTCAAACTGTTCTGTCCCAAGCCCCCGCCTTGGCCCAGTGCGAACTGTGGCTGGAGGCCGATCTGCCCCAGGCTCATCTGGAGGAAACCCATGACACCGCAGAGAGTGTCCGCTACGTTGTTGCCCACCCGGATGAATCGTTGGCCGCCATTGCCGGCAAACACGCCGCCGAACTCCACGGCGGCACCATCCTGGCAGGCCCGGTCAACGACGACAAACACAACTACACCCGCTTCTTTTTATTGAGCCGTGAAAAGCTTCATACTCTGGACGCCAACAAAACCAGCATCATCCTGGAAACCAACCACCAGTCCGGCGCCCTGTATAACGCCCTCGGCGCATTTGCCAAAGCCGGTGTCAACCTTTCCAAACTGGACAGCCACCCTATCGCCAACGATCAAAAGCATTACACCTTTTATGTAGATTTTGAAGCCAGCTTAGACGAACGACTGGAACACCAGGTGTTTGACACCCTCCGCGCCCAAGGTTGCAAAATCACCGTGCTTGGCAGTTATAAAACTGGCGAAGGTTAACTGCCCATGTCATTTCACGAACTGGGTAACTCTCATGGCAATCCCAACCTAATAGAACCCGCAACTGTTTTTGATGTTGCCCCCGGCACCACCCTGGAAATCCTTGACCTGGAAAACGGGCTGAGGGTGCAAAGGACCGTCCAAATCCTTAGCGATGTGGTGGTCAGGAGCATAGCGGACGGTATCATCCAGATGCCCCAAGTCCGTACCATAACCACCAGGCATTCGCCAGACGGCGACATAACAAGAAAGGTGACGCAAAGCCTATCAGATTTGGGCGTCGTACCTTATCCAGGCGTTCAGCCGCCTCTTTGGCACCATAAGTGGGCAAGTCAAGTACAGCAAACCTGAGTCTCAAACCTCCAATCCTGTCATACCGTGATCAAGCCAGGGAATGACAGTGGAGGGTTGGGGTTTGAGCCTCAGGTCAGGCAAGACACTCCGGATTACTAAAACTGTGATATATACTGACAGCATGCCCCGTGTAAAGCATTATGCCCAGCTGATATTCTTTGACACCTTAGCCGTTATTTGTATGGTTGGGGCAATTGCCACCGGCTGGCTGCCCGGGCCGGGCGGAATTCCGCTGTTCATCCTGGGCCTTAGCCTGCTGGCTATTAATCATGAGTGGGCAAAGCGGTACATCGACCTGCTCCGCAAGTATGCGGACAGGGTCAGCGACCTGATCTTTATACCAAGATTGCGGGTGTTTTTTGACCCGCTGGCACCGTTCCTTCTGGCTGCCGGGGTTTTTCTGATTGGCCGCCGCAGTGCACTGTGGATGCTGTCCCTTGGCATATTCTGCATTGGCATGAGCCTGGTCACCTTTTTTGGCAACCGAAACCGCTGGGCCCGGTTCAAAAACCGCCTCAAAAAGCATTAGCACTATTATAATGTATTTGTAATTCATACAATCTCTTTGTATAATGCTAGTTAATTTGGTGGGCAGTCCAAAGACAAAAGGAGACACGCACGTGTTAGAGTTTATAGTTCTGGGCCAAGTTCCGGGCACCCACATTTTTATCAGCTTTACCCAAGCCCTGGCCTTATGGGTTGGCGTCTTTTTGCTAACCCATACCCTGCTTAGGTATCGCCGGTATCAAAAGAGCCTTACAAGCGCTGAGCAGGCAGCAGCACTTTTGGCCGTCATACGCCAAAACCGCAAACCCGTTCAAAAATAACCGTCCGCTCCCAATGCGGGTGGTTCGGGGGTTCTTGGTTTGCAATATTGCATCGCGTGTGTAGTTCGTTACGCGGTTGGTAAAATGCTCTGGCCGTAGAGTTGGAGCTCTTCCAGGAGGTACTGTTGTTCGCCTGTTAGATTGGGCTGTTTGGCGAGTTCGCTCAAACGGGCAAAGTAGCGGGCAGCGCGGCTGGCCTCACCGCCGCCCATCAGTTTGCGTTCGCGAAACCGTTCCCAGGTGGCGCGTTCTTCATCACTGAGACTTTTAGGGTAGTTACGAGCTTTGTACAACGGCAGCAAGGCTTCCAGCCGACCGTCTTTGAAACGTACGTTCAATGAACTAAGGCCTTCGGCCCCAGCCCCACGAACCATCGACATCTTGGCCTTATCCTCTGCCGCAAAAAAATCTTCGTATAGTCGGGCGTCTACGTCTGATTCGTCTTCCAGCAATCTGGCCTGCTGTTTTTTGTCCATCAGCTGCAAAGCCTCCAGCACTTTTTGGCTGAACTGTTGCCCAGCGGCCTGGAGTTTTTTGTAGTTGGCGGTAAACACTTTTGGATCGAGCTTCAACCGCTGCTGGCTGGCGGCGTCCAGTACGCCCAGCGGGGCAACCGCCGGACAGCGATTAAATTTCATGGTTTTAACGGGCAGGCGCGGGCCGCCTTCTTCTTCGGTGGGTGGGCGCCAGCGCCAAGCCTCTGCCAAGGCAGCCGCATCCATTTCCAAAAATAGCGCGGGATCATGACGCAGGTCAAAGACCAGCGCTGCACCACCCTGGGGATGTTCGGCCAGGACGCTGGCCACGGTAGTCTTTTCAAACTCGCCGGGATACTTGCCAGATGCATAGACAAATGGTTTTTTGTCCATGACCAGCGAGGCGATAGATTTTTTGTCGCGAACAGTCAGTAAATAATCAAAAAGCTTGGGCTGAGTGGTGCGTATCAGCTGGGCTACGGCAATCGTAGCCGTAACATCACTGAGCGCATCGTGAGCGTGGTCGTGCCCCAGACCATTCAGACTGGTTAAAAGTTCCAGCCGGTTGGTGGGCTTGCCCTTGCTGTCCACCGGCCATTTAATGCCGTCCGGACGGAGCGCCCGGGTCATGCGTACCACGTCCAGCAGGTCCCATTTGGACCGGCCGTTCTGCCACTGCCACTCGTACGGGTCGTAGAAGTTGCGGTAGTTTAAAAAACGCATGAACTCATCGTCAAACCGGATGGTGTTAAACCCGACAAAGATGGTGCCCGGCGTAGCAATTTCCTCATGGAAAACCTTAAGAAATTCGGCCTCGTGCATGCCTTCGGCCAGCGTTTTTTGCGGCGTAATGCCAGTTATCAGTACGGCATCCGGTTCCGGCAAAACATCGTCACTCATCCGGATCAGGTAGTTATGCGGATCACCAATCGGCTTCAACTGCAAGTCGGTGCGCTGCCCGGCAAACTGCATAATCCGCGCCTCCCGCGGGTTAAACCCTGACGTCTCCAGGTCATAAAAGAAAAAACTAGAGGTTGTGGATGTTGTTGTTCGCATCAGTAATGAATCCTTTTATTATACTAATGCCCAGGTCAACTTGCTCTCTTGCCTCAGTCTGAGGCGGGTCAGCACCTAGAAGCGTTTCCCTTACTTGACGTGTTGCTGCATACGGACCGCCAGACCCGCGGTTAAAGGCTGGCCGAACTTTTGCATACAGCCGCGCCGCGTCTACCACAAGTTCTTCCAGGACAGCTTCTTCAGGATCTTCTACTCGTTGCTCCAGTGCATCCAGCGCCTCCCTATATACTGGATTGAGCTCGGGGATACCAAAATCAGCGGTATTTTTAAATTCTTGACGTTCGTTTTTGCGAGGCATACCTTACCAACCAATACCTATCCACCTGACTCTCAAAACCCTGGTCCTGTCATCCTCCAGCTTGACTGGAGGATCCAGTAGAATAACAAGAATACTGGATTGTCTGGTCAAGCCAGACAATGACGAGGTTTTGAGAGTCAGGTCTATCCAGCTTGACTCTTAGAGCTATCTAATATCTACCTGTTGAAAGCGAAGCCCAAGCAGCTGCCTTGAAAAGTGGCAGACCTTGGGATTTTAGCCGACAGATAGATGTTAAGTAGCTCTAAGTATAATTTTACCACTAGAAATCCTACCTGTTAATACTCAACAGTGTGACCGTCAATATATATTTTGTTGCCGGGTTCTATGCCGGCGCGGATCAGGCCGTGCATGATGCCCATTTTTTTCATAATGTCGCGCAGGCGGGCGACGGCGTGGGGGTTGTCAAAGTCGGTGCGCATGGCAAATCGTTCGATCTTGCGGCCGGACACCTTATAACCATCTTTGATCTTTTCTACCTTCCAGGCGTCGTCTGTTTTGAGTGTCAGGACCGGCAGAGGTTCGCCAGCCTCTTTTACAATTTCTGCCTGCTTTTTACGGGCCGCCGCTACTTCAGCCTTCACCGCTCGCAATAGTTCTTTGACGCCTTGCCCGCTTTTAGACGAAATAGCCATTAGCTTGGTGCCTCTCGGTACGAGCTGTTTGAGTTCTTTTAGCCTGTCTTTGATGATTTGAGCATCCAACCCGTCGACTTTGCTCATCACGACTATCTGAGGTTTTGATGACATATCTATCTTGTAAGCTTTTAATTCCTGCTGGATGGTCTGGTATGCCCCCGTTAGATCGTCCTGGTAGGCGTCCACCAGGTGAATTAACACCTGAGTACGTTCTACGTGGCGCAGGAACTCGTCCCCCAGGCCCTTGCCTTCTGACGCGCCTTCAATCAGACCGGGGATGTCGGCAACCAGTAGGCTTTCGTCGTCAACGTCTACCACGCCTAAGTTTGGGGTAAGGGTCGTGAACGGGTAGTTGGCAATCTCTGGCCGGGCGTTGCTGATGACGCTGAGGAGCGTGGACTTGCCGGCGTTCGGCAGACCGACCAGGCCAACATCTGCGATCATCTTTAGCTCCAGCACCAGTTCTAAATCATCGCCCTGTTCGCCCTTTTCGGCCACACGCGGCGCTTGGCGGGTGCTGCTGGTAAAGTGAGCGTTACCGAATCCGCCCTTGCCGCCCCCGGCAATGATCACCTGTTGGCCATCTTGGGCCAGGTCAGCCAGTGCCTTGCCCTCTTGATCGTGCACGACTGTCCCCACCGGGAGCTTGACGACCAAATCCTGGCCGCTACGACCGTGCATCCGCCGCTTGCCGCCACCCTTGCCGCCTTCGGCCAAAATCTGCTTCTGGAAACGAAAGGTCGCTAGCGTATTCTGGTTGCGGCTGGCTTCAAAAATGACGTCGCCGCCATTACCGCCGTCGCCGCCGTCCGGCCCGCCCTTATCTACATAAATTTCATGCCGAAAACTGACAGCACCGTTGCCGCCATCTCCCGCTTTCACCGAAACCTTGACTTTATCCACAAACATATAAAACCTATTATAACAGAGGTGGTGTAATTTTTACAGAGACACGAACTGAACCACCCCACACTTCGTCATGCCGGACTCGGGTCAGGGTATCCAGTTTATAAGGTTTTCTTTTCTTACTGGATTGTATCTTAAACCCGGAACCACCTGCAGGTATACACTTGGTTCCAGGGAGAGCGAGCAAAGTAACTGGATTCAGCTGGACTCGTTATGTAAGGCCAGGCTGACACCGGAATCATCTCGTCTCCCCAGATAGGCTTGGCAATCGATCACGAGGTTGCGTGTTCAAGACGCCCATAACCTACAATCCTATTGTAGCCCATCTGGTGCGAGACCATCGGCGTAGCTCCCCTTAACGTAACTTGAAGGAGAAGCCATGAACCCAATGGTTGGATTTGATGTTGCCAAAAACACGGTAGTCGGTACCGTGCTGGACACGGGCTGCCAGCTGCTGGTTCCACCAGCTACGATTCGGAATACTGATGAAAGCTTACAAGCCTGGCTGGCCGGGCTAAAAGCGCAGTACGGTGAGCTCACGGTCTGCTGCGAATCTACCGGTTACTACCACTACCCGGTTGTTCGGGCCTCTGTGGCTCTTGGCCTGTCGTGTCGAGTGCTTAACCCGATCGTGACTAAGCAAGCCACTAAAGCAACAATCCGCGGCAAGAAGACTGACGCTTCTGACGCTGTGCTCATTGCCCGGCTTGGCTTACGAGGTGAGGGTGTCATAACAACCGACGTGGATAACCAGGCGAAAGTGCTGTTACGGGTGAGCGACAAGCTCCAGGTCATGAGCCAGAGCTTAGTTCTTCTGGAGCGCTCAATGGCAGAACGGCGGATTGTGCCTCCGGCTGGTTCAGAGATCCACTACCAGGCTTGCCTGGAGGCGTTGAAAGTCGTTATTGTCCGGTACCGTACAGCCGTCATAGCCAAGGTGCCCCGGGACACCCTTGACCTACTGACCAGCATTCCAGGCGTTGGAGACAAGACTGCAGCCGTACTGGTGGCCGAGGTAGGCGATATTGCCCGCTTTGCTTCGGCTGAGAAGCTGGTTGCCTATGCCGGTCTGGACCCAAGAGTCCGGCAGAGCGGCATAAGCCTGCACCGCAATACCAGGCTGACCAAACGAGGATCACCAAGCCTCAGGCGAGCCATCTACACGGCTGCCAATGTGACGCGCCAGCACGATGCCGGGGTAAAAGCCTATTACCAAAGGAAGCGAAAGGAAGGCCGTACTCACACCGAAGCCATGATACCAACCTGCAGAAGGCTCTTAAACAGGATCTATGCCGTATGGACAGAACGAAGGCTGTACGAGAAGAGAACAGAGAGAACAGGGTCTCACCCAGAAGAACGGGGTTGACTTTTGGATACGAGGATTCCGGCT
>DATHJH010000033.1:0-25652 GCA_035489815.1 Candidatus Limnocylindria bacterium | reverse complement strand
ACTTTGCCAGTACCGTCGGCATCAACGAAGAGGTCATTCGTCGATACATCGAAAACCAAGGCAAGGATGATGCGGGGCACACTAATCTTCGATTAGTGTGAATAACACGATACCCCGAGCGGAAGCTCGGGGAGGTTCATTGACTAAAAGCGGCTAACAGCGTGTGTAGTCAGTAGTGGATGTTTATTGTCGGTGCAAGCGTTGTTTTGGAGTAGTCATTGTATCTATCCGATCTGGGGTGTACGGCGGCTGGTAGTGGATGTGCCGCTTTTTACTCACTTCGCTTGGGACGAGCATGCTGGCGGCGGAATGGATCGATTTTGGCGCGGGATTGGAGATTCGGAACAGGTTCTAAACATTCACGATTTTGGGTTCTACTTCTACTATTTTACTTGCTATAAAACCACAGATTCAAAGCCGCCAGTAAATTGATGTTGTCGAACTCATTTTTCTCTATCCTATGTTCCAGCCCCTTCTTGGTCATCCAAAATGTTTCAATGAATTCATCGTGATCTTCAGTAAGCTTATGCTGATAGAGCTGCGTACAAAGTACCACATATTGCTTTTGGTCCCATAGGCGGTTATTCGTATAGTAGGAGCCCAGTATCTTTATTGACCTTGTGCCATAGCCGGACTCTTCGGCTAATTCACGCTTTGCTGCCGCTTGGATGCCCTCATGGGGTTTCATACTCCCTCCGGGTAGTTGCCACATGACTTTGTTTGGCGGGTGGCTATACTCTTTCTGTATAAGTACCTCTTGCTTCTGGTTGAGCGCAATCATTATGACCGAGTGGGTCTTTGCCGGTGCCCGACGGATGTATGTCGTCTCGTGGCCATTCGGCAATAAAACAGTGTCCTCAAGTATAGAAAATCCCTGGTGATCAAGGATTACTGCCGAAGATGAAATTTTCCAAGGCTCGGCCTTTTTGATATCTTGCCTTTCGTAATTGGGCTTATGTTTGCCTTAGTTTGAGGCTCATAGACTTTTATGTCAACCTGATATATAAACTGTAACTGCAAAATTTAAAATGCCTGTATAGTTAAGTAGTATAAATAGCCGGGGAAGCACATGAAAACGTATTATATATCTACCGACAAAAAAATTGCAGGCGGCAGCCCGGTTATAACAGGTACGCGTATTCCTGTTCAAAGGCTACAGTACCTTGTTGAGCACGGGTACACTGAAGATAAGATTAGAAAAGAATTTTCAGGCATCCCCATAAAAAAAATCCGTGGGGCCTTGAGCGAGCTTACGGGGCTGGGCCTTGAACAGGTTTTAAAAACCAAATAGGCGGACCCGGCAGATGGTTGCAAAACGCCCCAGAGCAGGCAGTGTCAAGCCAAAATTCTTACTCGATGAGGGCTTGCCCCCAAGGCAAAGACTGAAAAGCTGCAATCAAACGTGGAATATGAAACACATCGCATCTGACTACAAACTGGGTGGTGCCTCTGATAAAACTGTGTATGCATTGGCATCAGACGAAAACCGTATAGTGATAACCTTCAATGGGAAGGATTTCAAGAAGCTTGTAACACCCAGGTCCCCATCGGTCATAGACGTTTCGCACAAGGTTCCACCAGGCAAACTGGACTCGCTTATCCACAAAAGCATAGTGAACATGCAGCCGGGTGATCTTCTCGATAAAGTAGTATCGGTAAGGGCGCCTAACCCCTCGTCAAGCCGTAGGTCGGGGTAGGGTTCTTACTGCGGTGGCGTGGTGGTGGCGTTTTTGGACTGAATGACGGCTACCGCCATTTCCTTCAGCTGCGCGGCGCTGGCATCCAGTTGGCGCTGTAGTTCAGTAATGTGTTTTGTTTGGGTGCCAATCGTTGTATCTGCGGCCTGCAGCTTCAGCACCAGGATGCTCTTTTCATGCTCCAGGGATTGTTTGGTGTCTTTCAATTCATTGGCGTGCTGGGCTTTGAGCTCTTTGGCCAGTTCTTCGCGCGCGGTTTTGGCGGCTGCTTCCAGGCGTGCCGGGAAGGCTTCTACTTGTTTAGCCAAGTCCTCTGTTTGGGTCTCGCGTTCTTTCAGGGAAGTTTCACGGGCTGTCAGGGCGGCTTCGCGCTCTTTGGCTTTTTTGCTGTAAGCCTCTTCCTCGTCACGCCGTTTGCGGGCTAGCTCATAGGCGTAGGTATCCTCCTCACGCTGGTGGTCCAGGGAGCGGTCAGCGTTTTCTTGTTCCCAGCGTTTCCGCACGGCATCGATACTGGCTTCCAGTTCCTGCCGGCTGCGTTCGACCGCTTCGATTGCCGCCGACTTGCGCCGCGTCAGTTCCTGGTCAGCCTCATGATAAGCCTGCTGCACGGCTGACAGCCGCTCTATGGTTGAATCAAACCTGCCAATCAAGGCCGCCTTGGCCTCAGTCAGCGCTGTGGTCATAGTCAGCAGTCTGGCCGGGTCATCGCTGACCGTCACCGGGCGCTGCTGCAGCTCCGCCAGCAAACCTTGGTAGGCTTCCCAAATTTCGCCCTTAGTGGATTTCTCATTTACTTTCTTTGCCGTACTCGCCATGTGTCGTTCCTCTTACTGGTTTAAGCGTACCAATCGCACGGTGATCAGGCAATCATAAGCACTTAGCAACTTCTACAGGCCTGTAGCCGTGCGCACCTCGTGTTTCGGACTCAAAGAATACTTGTAAAATTTTCCGGATGGATGATGCTAAATTCCGAACCAGGATAGGTATCTGTAAATACCCTGGGTGCAATCCCATTTTTCTTCGGCGACCACTTAAACTCATAAGCATGCAGCTTGCCGCCCCGCTCTTCGATCAGATCTATCTCTTTCTGCTCCCAGGTACGCCAGAAGTAATCCCGGGCAAGGACTGAGCGGTATGAGCGTGTTTTCAGCCGTTCGATCACCATGAAATTTTCCCACAGCGCGCCAATATCGTTCCGAAGGTTGATGGAGTTGAGGTTACCGATCACGGTGTTGCGAACGCCCGTGTCGTAAAAGTAGTATTTGGACTTGCTCGTCACCTCATTACGCAAATTTCGGCTGAATCCGCGAAGGTTATAAAGTACAAAGCTTTTCTCAAACAGGTCGATATACCGGGCTACCGTTTTGACATCGATGTTAAGTTGAGTTGCTAATTCGTTAAGGCTTACTTCACTGCCAATCTGAAACGCTAGCAGTACAAGTAGATCGCTGAGTAGTTTGGCACTTTTCACCCGCTCGATCTCCAGAATATCCTTGTAGAGGTACGATGAAACAAGCTCCTGCAGGACAAACTGCTTTTGTTCGGCAGAAGCGGCCACCCGAACTTCGGGGTACATGCCGTACACTAGGTAGTCAGGTAGTTGCTGTGACAGCTCGTGTGCGTTCATAGGCTGCATGCGCAGCTCGTTAATAGCTATGGGGTATAGATGGAGCGGAGCTTGCCGGCCGGTGAGTGGTTCTCCGACTTTGCCTGCTAGTTCAAAGCTGGCTGACCCAGTGGCAATGATTTTTAGTCCCGGCCTCGCGTCAATGAGCAACTTCAGAGCCCAGCCAACGTCAGGAATGCGCTGAGCCTCATCCAGAAATAGCGCATCGTAGCCGGCAATCCAGGCCAAAATAGCTGAGCGGTCCTGGCTTGAGAGCAGGTTACGTACGGTGATGTCATCTCCAATTACCTCCAAGGTACGAAAACTTTGGTTTTGCAAATAGCGGCGTACCAATGTAGTCTTGCCGACCCGCCGCGGCCCGTACAGAACCGTAACCCTTCCTTCATGCATGAAAGGCTGCAAGTTGTCGTAATGCCTTTTTAGGAGGTGATCCATGATTTTAGGGTAGCATAGTCCACAGAATATGCCAATTTTGTGGATTTTATACCTAAATTTTGCCTTGATAACCTCGCTTCAGTGAGCTAAGTAGCGTTGTTGGCGTGATTATTGCTGCTGTTTAAGCTTTTCTTCTCCGCCTTTATTTTCACCTAAAACTTCCTGCACCACGTCGACTACCTGGGAAGGTGTATAATGCGCCTTAACTATGTAGCGATCTACATTTAAAAGACGAAGCCCGTGGGGGGCTTCGTCTTTGCTGAGGTTTGTGAGGATTATGACACGTATTTTGGCGCCCCAATCCGTCTTTCGGAGGCGCTCCAGGAGCTCGTCCCCCCTCATGTTCGGCATCATGAGGTCCAGCAGAATCAGATCCGGCAGGTAGGACTCGGCCAGCGTCCAACCGGCCAGCCCATCTGGTGCCAGGGCGACATGGAAGCCGGAGTTTCGCAACTTAAACTCATACATCGCCGCAATGGTGAAATCGTCCTCGATGATTGCAATCTTATATGTGGCAGACATCCAGTTTACTTATTTTTTTGAACTATTAAGCTTAAGTACCAGTATACAGGCAAAGTAACGGCGCACAGCGATTATTCTCATAAATAACAACAATTTTGACTGATATTTTCATATTTCTACCGATTTTCTAATAGCGTACAAGAATACAACAGCCTGACCGACATCCTCCGCCACTGTCATTCCGCACCCCAGTCAACCCGGCCGTCCTGTGGACAGCCGGGTCAAGCTGAGAGCCTGCCCCCCAATCAAGTTGAGGGCAGGCTCCTGGGCTTGATTGGGGAGCATGCTTAGAGATGCGAAAGTCCAGTAAGTAACGAATTAATTGTTTAAACTGGACGCCGGCTCAAGCCGGAGAGCGTGTTTGCGAAAGCATTTGTTTTATGACACTACATTTAGTTATATTGTAGATAGCATCTAAGGACCCTTGTTTCAACATATGAAAGTCAGCCCCCACGTATTTAAGACCTTTCCGGAGTTTTCCAAGCTGACCTTGGCGGATAGAGACAGGTACCAGGCGCTCATTGCAGGCTACCCACCATTTAGCGAATTCTCGTTCCCTACATTGATGACGTGGTGGAACACTCTGAATAGTTGCGCCATATCACAGCTCAACGGCAATTTAGTGATTTCGCATTGGCTGCCGGGGGATGAGGCGATGTCAGGGCTTTCGATGATAGGCACAGACAGGGTTGATGAATCTGTTTGTGCTATCTTTGACGAGCTAAAGGGACATAGTGAGGTGGCTCGACTGGTTCACGTGCCCGAATTCGTGGTGAGTAACATGCGTTTTCCTGAACTCTATACCTTTACCGCAGAGCGCGAGCTTGATGAGTGTGTTATTCCGGTATCAACACTCTACTCTTTGGGAAACATGATAAAACACAGGCGCTGGAAGGTAAGAAGGTTTCTCGCCGAAGTAGAAGAAGACAGGGTGGTGCTGAAGAGTTTGGATTTTCAGGAAAATCAACAAGAACTACTCGATATCGTTGCTGCGTGGCAACAAAAAGGCACACTTAACAACCTGGGCCGATTTGAAAGAGAAGCCATAGAAACAGCCATTATTCATGGAGATGCGCTGGGGTTGGAAAACGCATGCGTCTATATTGACGGCCAAATGCACAGTTTTCTTTTGTATAGCCTGCCCTCTGAAGCAGAGTACGCTACTATCCACTATTCACGTTTTAGTTTTGCCATGCCGCATATATTTGAATTCGTGGCTTATAAATACGCCCATTGGTTCGCAGATTTAGGGGTTAAATATGTCAATATAGAATCTGATCTGGGTTTACCAACCCTTCGCGCCGCAAAGCTTGCCCTTGGTCCTTCCAACTTCTTTCGAAAGTATACGATCAAACCAGCTTTGTAGCTTCAATTCCAAAAACATGGCAGTTTTCCCGGATCGCTAGACCCTGCCGGTAATTGCCAGGTCCTTCAGTAAAAAAACTTCCAATCCTCAGGACACTAAAAGAGGATGGTTCACTATCTGTAGATTGGAGTTTTGCAGTTTTAGGAAAGTTGGCAAGTTCTGGATAAATCGTTGTAGTTTCGTACTCTGCCGATTTTCTAACAGATGACAAAAATACTACGTTGACAAGTCCAAGTATATCTGGTAGTATTAAATTGTACTTTAGTAGATTACATACAGCACTGGCAGAAAAGCCGGTGCTGTTTTGCTTTCCACAGAGTACGTTTTATTCATATAGTTGACGCAATGTAAAATATAATGTATAGTGTAGTTTGTAAGCATAAGGATATTATCCGATGAACACACACATCTTAACCAATACCGGAACCAGGAAGCCTAACGCTCAGAAGCCAAGAAAACATGTCCTTGGCAAGTCTGCCCCAGAAGCATCACCACAATCTAGACTCAGTCTGTCGAGACACTACTTAGCTACTCTTACCCTTCCTGATATAAAGAAGCTAACTGATGTTAAAGGGTTTTCCTCCGCCCTTCAGCCTATTCTTGAGAAGGAAAGTGTTCAATGCTTGGGGCAAGTGAATCATGAATTCCCGAATGAGAGCTTTACAGTTGTCGTGGCGCTTGCAGAATCTCACATCTCTGTCCATACTTGGCCAGAATATCGTACGGTCCAGCTTGATGTATTCTTATGTAACTATATACACGATAATAAACAAAAATCTGAACGGATATTTAACGCAATCGTTGAGTATTTCGAACCTGTCGAATCGGATGCGACTTATATCGACCGGCTGTAACTGATGGGCTGCTAGATTTTATGAGCGACACTATAGAGCAACTTTCGATTAGGCAGGGGCTCCTTAATATTTATCATACAAGTCGAGAAGAGTTTACACAGGCGAACGGGCTAGATCGTACGGTACTGGGGTTGGCGTTAGTAGGGCTGGGCTTTGACTGGAGTACTGGCAATGAGTCCATGCTCAGCTTGGTGGGAGCAAACTTGCATGAAGCGACTGACAGCCCTGTGCTTACAGGCTTGGGAATGGGCGGTTTATCGTTCGTTGAGCAAACGGCTATAGGCTTATCAATGGTGGGGGCAATAAGTCGATTTCCACGTATCGCAGAATCGGTCAGAGGGCTTGCGACTAGGGGCCAAGAGACATCAGAAGTTAATAGATCAAGAGCAGGAAGGCTCTTTGGGGCTTTTCTTTTCGGTGCTTCCGTAGAAGTTGCGTCAGAGAACGCTCGTAGAAAACACACTGTTGCTGAAAATGCGGGGCATGTGCTTGTAAGCGCCTCCCTGATCGGGGGCGGAGTTGTGGCGGTAGGTGGTGCGGCATCAGGTATATTAGAGCTGGGGGAGCGGAATGGTTTGGAAGCGCAGACAGACACTTTGGTAGGCCTTATTTCTAATCCCCTAGCTTACGCAGGAGTATTTGCTGCAAAGTTAGGCTACGATAAAGCCAGGAAATTCATCAAAGCACGAGGAACTAAATCAAAGCATAGCGGAAGTCTAGTGACTGAGAACGCTTTAACAACAGAGGAGACAAGCAATGGGTGAGCAGGCGTATATAGATAACGGTCCAAATAAGGCAGAGCTTGCAACGTTTGATATGTATAGGCACTTGTGCGACGAGCAAAGCGGCTTGATGCGAATTGGCGTAACCTTGCCAGAGATTTACGAAGCAATTGCATCTGATCCCGGGACCGAATTTGGAACAATTGATGGCAATACGGTGCCTATCGTCGCGTCAGTTGACCCATTTCACATACCCGAAGATGGATCAAAGCCTGAGTCAACTGCCGACAAAAGTGCTCTTGTTCCTTTAGAGCTGGTTCCAGGTGACCTGCAGCAGGACTTGGTGGTTACACAACAATTTTTACTTGGGCAGGATGATGTAAATAAGATTATCACCCCGCCAGAAGGTACAAAAATACGGCCGGGTAACGTGCCTGAATTGTTCGTCGGCAAAGCGCAAGGCGAGCTCATACAGGGACATGGTGAACCACAATTTACTGTTCTGTCAGAATATGACGTAAGTGGATGTGATACATTACGCGAAACTGCCCCGCAAGATATTTTAACCCGCGGTGGGCATACAATAACTACAAGCAAAGAGAAAATTCTTGCCGACTTGCCAAGGCTTGCCAAGCTGCACGAAGATATTTTTAAGCGTCAAGCAACGCGCATTGGCTACTACGACGGACTGGTAGGGGATATCATAGAACGTTTTTTGAGAGACGATGCCTTTGTAGGTGCTGCGGCATATGATAAGGACGATGGCGAGCCTTTTATGTTTGCGATCTTTGCGATTGGGCTCGACGGACTCGACCAAATGCCGTGGCTTAACAAACAGCGGGCGCAAGAGGCGACGGAAGGGGCTAATCCTACGTTTGCGATGCCGATTGCAATCACTGCAAAATTCCATGGTATGGGGGTATTTGCGGAGACTACGTCGGTTGCTTTGCACGAAATTCTTTATCGGACCCAAGAACAGACTAAGCTCTATGCCTTGTATAATGCTAATCTTCAATCAGTGGGTTATACGCCGAGGATTATCAATGCTGCAACAGAGGAAGATGGGGCGCATCTTCTTGGTAGTATAATCGAGGCTTCCGTTGTTACAAGAATCTAGCCAAAAGTTAAGCAGTCCTTGATAAAGCTGCCGTGAAACAGCGGCAGTCACTCCCATGTTACTATTAGGGCATGATTCAGCTAACGCTTTTATGCGCTGCCATTCTGAGCGCACTGCTGGCGTACATTGTTATTGCCAACAACCGCAACAGGGCAATTAATAAAGTATATTTTTTGCTTTCCCTTACGGCTGCCTTATGGCTCTGGGCTAATGCATTAGTACTAGAGGGTCCATTGACTCCTGACTCAGCAGGTGTGACATTGTTTGTCGGGAGGCTTATAACCCCGAGCGCTGTTGTGCTGACCTATTCCATGATGCTTTTTATTGTACTGTTCGCTAATAGGTCGGTTGCCTGGGGTACCAGAAGGTTAATCTATCTTGCCCTGCTCGGTGCTCCAATTATCCTTCTATCGTTTACCAAACTTAACCTATCCTTGGCCCCCGATAAGTCTCTGCGTCTGGGCGCGCTTTATATACCCTTTGTTGGTGTTATTTTGACGTATTTATCCCTTGCTCTATATGTTCTTTTTTTTAGGGTTCATACCAAAAAAGACAAAACTTACTCTACGCAGGTGAGATATTTACGGAACGCTTTTTTAATTTCTGTTATACCGGCGGCATCCTTTGGTGCTATTCTGCCTTTGTTTACTACAAGCGAAGTTAGTAATCTTGGGCCTATTTCTTCCACCATATTCTTATTGTATGCCGCCTGGTTAATAATTAGGCATAGACTTTTTGACATCAGGCCCGTTGTCGCAAAGGTGATTGCTTATACCCTGTTGCTTACAACCGTGCTCTCACTTTTCGGTTTTTTTACATTTTTTGTAGCCAGCCAATTCAATATCAAAAACGAGTTTGTGGCACGACAGCTTATACCATTTGGTCTAGCAACCTTCATCGCCTTTTTGCTGCAACCCACAAAAAAGTTTTTCGATAAGTTAACAAACAGATTATTTTACCAAGACGCTTACGATTCACAGATCTTTTTAGACGAACTAAACAAAGCCATAGTTTCAAGTATAGAGATAGACCAGCTTCTAACTGGTGTATGGCAAGTAGTCGAAAGGCACCTTAAGGCGAGGTACGTTGCTTTTAACATTCCGGGAAGTGCCTCTCTGGCTCAGCATATTGTTGAGTCGGACTCTGATTTTATATCGAGATTGGTGGTAGAGGAACTTAGATCCGACATAGTAGACTTGCCTCAAAGAACCATCTTTGTTGATAACCTTGTGGATGCTGAGGGCCAAGCGACACTTTATAAACAGTTCGTAAGGAATCGTGTTAGTGTAATAGTCAAAATGAAAGTATCCCTCAAAGGGGAAGACGAGCAGAAAATGGGTGTGCTGCTACTGGGTGACAAAAAAAGCGGCAATCCATACAACTCCCAGGATATAAAAATATTAGAAATTATCGCGAATGAACTAGTCATTGCCATCCAAAACGCCCTGCGGTTTGAGGAAATTCAGAAGTTTAACATCACCCTGCAGGAAGAAGTAGAAAGGGCGACCGCACAGCTAACCCGCACAAACGAAAAGCTGCGGGCGCTGGACGAAACCAAGGACGACTTCATCAGCATGGCTTCCCACCAGTTGCGCACACCGCTGACCAGTGTAAAAGGTTACCTCAGCATGGTGCTGGAAGGGGACGTGGGCAAGCTGAGCCCCAGACAGGCCAAGCTGCTGGATCAGGCCTTTGTCAGCAGCCAGCGGATGGTGTACCTGATTGCTGATCTGCTGAACGTGTCCCGTCTGCGCACCGGCAAGTTCGTGATCGAAGCCAAGCCGACCAACCTGGCTGAGGTGATAGAGGGCGAGGTGGAGCAGTTGGTGGAAACGGCTGCTGCCCGCGGGCTAAAGCTGACGTACAAAAAGCCTGCACAGTTTCCCGACCTCATGCTGGACGAAACCAAAATCCGCCAGGTCATTATGAACTTTGTAGACAACGCCATTTACTACACGCGTGACGGCGGGCACATTACCGTGTCCCTCAGCGAAACACCGCAATCCATACAGTTTAACGTAATAGACGATGGTATCGGCGTACCCAAACACGAACAGCACCACCTGTTTACCAAGTTCTACCGCGCCGGCAATGCCCGCAAAGCCCGCCCCGACGGCACCGGCCTGGGCCTGTTCATGGCAAAGAAAGTGGTCATCGCCCAAGGCGGCAGTATCCTGTTCAGGAGCACAGAAGGCAAGGGCAGCACCTTCGGCTTCACCTTTGCCAAGGCTCCTCTGGTGCCCCCGGCTTCTCCTCAAGTAGTATCTGTCGCCAAATGATAGATGAACCACCCTCGATTTCTACCGCACTAAAGAACACTAGGAAGCTTTACATCCTTACAGCCCTCACTAATCTGTGGTTTTTTACGGGTAACTGGCTGTATTTCTACAGGCTTTATATGTCCGACAGGCAAATCGGCATATTGGACGGTGTGGTATTTGGGATTGGTTTGATTGCCGAGATTCCGTCCGGAGCGCTTGCTGATCTGCTGGGTCGTAAAAACCTACTACGAGCCGGACTACTTTTGATGTCATCTGGCTTTTTGGCCCAAGGCTTTGCTCATCAGTACCTGCATTTGCTGATTGGTTTGCTTTTGTTCAACATTGGCGTAGCGATGGTTTCGGGATCCGATGACGCGTTGGTCTACGACTCACTTGATGCAGAAGGAAAGTCTGACAGGTGGAAGCTTGTAATAGCCCGCAAGCATCAGATTATGCTCACGGTGACGATAGCGAGCTACCTGGCCGGCGGGCTTTTATACGCTATGCATTTTAGACTGCCATTTATAATGGCTGGGCTGGGTATTTTGATAGCGTTTTTTGTAGCATCAACACTTAAAGAAGTCACAACCGTGCGAGAGAAACTCAGCATGTCCACGTATGTAAGGCAAAATGTTGATGGGATGAGGCACCTATTAAAACGTACTATGTGGCTGTATGCGTTTATGGCCGTGGTGATACTTGGGTGTGGATTTGCATTTGATGTTGGGGTGGTCAAACCGCTCGTTCTTGACACCTTTGGTTTCCGTGAAAACGCGCAGGCGGTAATCAACACGGTGGCGGGGATAGCCTCGGTACTTGCCCTTTCGCAGATCAATCGGTTACGAAAGCTTCTGGGAGAGAAGCGGGGGCTTACAGTCCTTGCTTTAGGTATGGGGATAGGTTTCCTGGTGTCATCTTTCCCCATCGGCGTCTATGGAGTCTTAGCATTCCTGGCAATAGTCATTATAAATAGCCTGGTTGAGCCGTGGCTGAACGACATTGTCCAGCACCAAGTGCCTTCATCGCACAGAGCAACTGCGCTGTCTACACTGGCTTTGCTTCAAAAGCTCCCCTACGTTTTACTCGCGCCTTTAGCCGGGATCTTATCGTCGGATGGCAATCTATCGGTGTTCCTAGCCGGTATTTCATTGAGTATCTTTTTGGCGATAGTCGTCCTACTTTTGTTCGGATTCCTTGCTAAGAATGTTCGCCGCAGAGCATAAGTTAAGTTATTTCTGGTGTATGCAGCAGGTATCGTCCAGGATTTCGGGGGGCTATATCTATCTGGACTTTCGACGATTAGAAGACTGCTTAAAAGCGTAGCGAATGCCCTTAGTGGCGAGCGGCTCGTCTTTGTAGCGCGGGATGAGGTGCAGATGGGCGTGGTCAACGTTTTGACCACCGGTGGGATAAATATTCCATCCCAGGTTATAGCCGTCTGGGTCGTGTTCATCTATCAAGGTTTTAAATTTGGGCAGTTTTTATTCTAAAGCTTCTCCAAGAGCAAGTCGAGAAAGCGTCTCCTTGGTCTGGTGAGAGTGCAATAGGCGCGTAGGTAACATGCAAATCAGGGTAGCGGTTTCACCACTTGGTGTTTGAAAAGTTGACACAGCAGGTTGAGCTAAAAGGCCTCGATAGTTGTAGGGTACTGGTTCAGCCTGGCTTTTACTTAGAGCATTATAAGCGTCCTTCTGAAAAGCAAGAACGAAATCCCCATCGTGCAAGCGTTGGTCAAGAAACTCCAGCATACGGCTGCTGTCTCGTGTCTCCATATCTGGAAAAGCATCTGCAAAGAGACGACGTACGCCAGCCACACCGCTCCACTCTCCGCCTGGTGCGGTGGGAAAAGAATAAAAGGGTAGGATATGTAGATTAAATGGCGACAGGTAATCGTTATTGTAAAGTTTCTCCATTTTTTCATGAGGTTCAAGCTCGTCGGGACCTTGCGGGAATTGTAGAACTCCGACGCTATCCAGTACTTTCCAAAAGCGATGATAACGGGCGCCGTTACTCTCATAGGCAAACATGGCATCCATGGCAACTGATTCAGGTGCGGGATTCCCCAACACCATGACGAGAGTTTTCTTGTCTGGATCTATTGTGGGTGGAATGTAGGACTCGGAACGGTATCGAAACTCATCATCTTCAACTTTGGCAATCTGGGCTATTGTTGGATCAGCGACACTGAGTCTTTCAAAACGTCCAATGAACGCTTCTCTTGATGAGTCGTCACTATAGAGCTCAGTCAAGGAAAGGCTGCATTCGTCTATAAGCCCGGATTCATTAAAACGATATTCTATCATTGCTTAAGGATACTCTCAAATAATTGATCAACCTGAGTTAAAACTGCTTGCCCTAAGGCCTGACTGATATTATAGTCTACTTCTTTCCCTTCAAGAGCCGTTACTACATCTTGAATAGCTGACACCTCCATAGCTTCTAAATTTCGAGCTTACCGATGGAGTATGCCCAATAGAAAGTGATGGTCTAACGGGAATCGTCAGCCGCGTGTAATCGAATTGCTTCAGCAAGAACATGTGTCAACAGTTCAGGTTTGCCGCCGCCATAAAGGCCGAGCAATTCATTGGGGTGCATAAATCTGCGTTGGTCAGTCTCGTGCTCGGCAGCAAAAGGCAGCAGACGCTTTACGTCTGCCATGTAGAACAGCATACTTTTGTCGGCACTAGCCGACATATACAGCCGAGCGTTCTTGATAGTTGCGTATGCTTCCTCTGCTACCTCACGATGCAGAGCCTCCTCCGGTGTTTCGCCGGCTTCTACGTGTCCGCCGGGGATATCCCAGCCTCGCTCGTTCCGGATAACCAAGAGCTGACCTGCTTCGTTGAAAACAAGAGCAAACACCGCCGATATAGACTTGCCCTGCGGTGGCGTACCGGATTTTTCAAGACGGAATTCATCCTGGTGGCGCAGTACAACAGCACTTTTGCTATCTTGCCCTCTGCTAGCGATCTTCATTTTAGTGTAGTGCGTCGGGTCAGTTGGTTGTTTCATTCTGGAAACCTTCTTACGTTGTTTGGCTGCCGACAAAGTAACCGACTTACATCCCGGCAAATGCCTTGCGGATACGCTCAACTGTATATGGCGTGAATTCCAAACTATCAATATCTTCCTGGTTTGCCCACCTGAAGTCGTTGGCTTCGTCTGAGAGAGTGACATTTTTTGGATAGTCCTCAGGGTTTTCAAGCTGAGCGGACATGACTAAATATAAAGTATCAGTGCCAGTATTTTTGTTATTGAAGACGATGCCGGTGGGTTTGATTTTTATGCCCAGCTCTTCAAATGTTTCCCGTACGGCCGTCTCCTCCAAATACATTTCTTCGGGTTCCATATAGCCGCCAGGAATTCCCCAGGCACCCGGGAAGTAGTCATCGGCTAAGCTCCGTTGCATCAAAAGAACCTGCTTGTTATGCGTGACGATTACGCTGACGTTTACGCGCATGCCGGCTCCTGATTAATCAGCCTAGTATGCACAGTGTTGGCCCCAGTTGTCAAAACCACACTAAAATAAACAGTCTTACATATTGTTAAGCATATATACATGAAGTACTATTTCCTTTGTGAATTAAAACAACGAGGGGAATACAGAGCATGGGTCAATTCAGGCAAGTCCTAGTACACCAAAACATCCACTTCCTAAAACAAAACAAACTGAGGTTGGTTGCATTATCCTTTGTCGCGGCGACACTCTTTAGCGTCAGTTTACCGCTGGGCACCACTCTGGCAGATCGTAGACCCCGTCCCACCAACCACAACAATATTGTTTCTAGCTCTGAGGTCAAAAACGCCCTCCAAACCGTTCCTGGGGTCCTCGATGCCTCTGACCAAGTAGCTACCAGGAGTGACGCAGACTCAGCGGCTACTACAAACGTTAATGGCACAACTGTCGACGTACCAAAAGACGCCGAACAGGGAGTTACCTTTGGCACGGGCAGTACTAAGCTAGACATAAAACTTCCAAATGCCGAAAATGCTACAACTGCAAAACAAGTCGCACCCGGAGTAGTCGGATACGATTCCGGCAACGGTTCAGCCAACGCCGTCCAACCCACAGAAGACGGCGGCGTGCGAATGCTAACAGTCATAGACAACCCAAACGCCCCCACAGCCTATGAGTACAGGGTGAGTATTCCTTCCGGCGGTTCAGTTCAATTAAGGGTGGATGGTGGTGCTCTTGTGATTAACAAGAAGCAACGGGTCATCACCAGCGTAGACAAGCCATGGGCGAAGGATGCAACAGGTAAATCAGTTAACACTTACTTCACGACAGACGGCAAAACCCTCACCCAGCATGTCGAGCACAATGTTCCTGGTGTGGTGTATCCGGTTATGGCTGATCCGTGGTGGAAGCCTTGGACATGGACACGAAAAACCTGGAAGAGAATCACAAAAACGGCAATAGCTGGCGGGTCGTGTGCTGTGAGCTTTGTTGCGGCGCCGACAATTTGGGTGCCTCTGTCCATCTGCTCAATGGCTGCTGCGGGTTTATGGGTAGATTGGTAGAATAAACACATGAAGAATATATCACTATTAGGTCCTTCGGTAGTCATACTATTAACGGTTATAGGTATGGCGGTTGATAGAGATAAGTCGGTAATAGGCTATCTCTTGTCGGCGGGAATCATACTTTTAATGGTCGCAACGTTGGTGTACGGCTTTACGGGATCCAAAAAGTAGAAGTGGGTAGTGCGCATCAGGCAACCTGAAGGAAGTAAGACGATGTGTAGGCAGGTTGCGTTTGCTAGGGCACCTACAAAATAAGTGCTTTGAATGAGAAATGAAAAAAACAGTCTTGTCTACTATTTTTATTGCGGCTGTGCTGGCTTTAATTGACGATTCTGGCTGGCGGCATAGCTTGCTTTGGGCGGTGGAGTTTTCTGTTGGCTTTGCTGTCCTTAGCCTACTGCTGGATAGGTTTGTGAAGGAGCCGGCTGCAAAAGGCCTCAAAGACCTTACCAGCGAAGAACTAAAACAGAGGCTAAAGGATGGTCGAGCAAAGAAGCTTCCTCTATTGCCGGTCGTAATCGTCCTGGATCGATAACAAGCCGCCCCGATGAGTGCTGTATATAAAACAACTAGGCAATGTAATATTATTCGCAGCAAAATGTGGTATAATTGCTTGACTTATAGAGAGCAACTTAGGGAGAACATATGCTAAAAACGTTTCTACAGAAGGTGGCGGGTGGTTTAACAATTAGTGCACTGGCTGTAAGCAGCCTGGCCGTTGCGAGGGCACCACAAGTACTGGCTGCTGCCCAGGACTGTGGCCCCAACGCCATCATTTACTGCGGCGTGACTGATCTCAACAACCTAAAGGCCAAGTATCGCGAGAACCAGGCCGGTAATGTAGATGATGTCTACCGCCACTTTGGCATTGCCAACGAAGCAGCCATGGACGGCGTAGTAAAAGGCCGGGTCACCAAGAGCGGCGATGTATTTGTAGGTACCCAAAAGGTTGCCACCGGTGCCCAGAGCGCTGGCCGCAAAAACCTTCCGGGCAGTACCAAGCTCCCGGGCATTGAGGCGTACAAGCGCCCCACTAATGTTTCTTTCCGCTCTGAGAGCCTGGAGGCCTTTGTACAAATGCGCGGCGGCAGCTTCAAGTTTGCGGTACTGCTGGCATGCGGCAATCCGGTGACGGCCAAGCCGGTGGTGAAGCCCAAGCCTACGCCGACCCCTACTCCTCAGCCAGAACCAAAGCAACCGGGTCTGGAGATTAAAAAAGACGTCCGTGTAGCGGGCGATACTGATTGGCAGCAAGAGGTGGAAGCCGATCCCGGCGCAGAGGTAGAGTATCGCATTACGGTAGAAAACACCGGTGAAACCGACCTGGAAAACCTGGAGATTCAGGATTCATTGCCAGAAGGCGTCAGCTTTGACGACGTAGACCTGGAGGGTTCTGATGAGGCAGGCCAGTTCCAGGTGAGCGACCTGGTAGGCGGCGGCATTGAGCTGGGTTCGCTGGCCAAAGGTGATGAGATTGAAATCCAGTTCACCGTAACAGTTGGCACAGAAGTGGATGCCTGCGAGGAGCCGTTACAAAACGTCGCCTTTGCCCAGGCCGACGATGTGCCAGAGGAAGAAGACGATGCCCTGGTCAAAGTCTGCCAGCCCGAGGAACCGGAAGAAGAGGAAACACCAGAGGTGCTGGGCGTGCAAACTCCTCCTTCCGGCAAGATGCCAGAGACCGGCGCAGCTGTAGCAGGCGTCTTTTCTGTCACGAGCATACTTGGCTTTGCGGCCTACAAGCTGAAAGAGTTTTACAGCCTCTTCCTGCGCTAGCTCGTTGATCTTTTGCCTGATCTGTAGTAAAATATACGTAAAGTTGGTTGACTGACCGCTCTGCTTGAAATCCCCTGTTACAAATAGCAGGGGATTTCTTTTGTCCTAAAATGGGTTCTTAGGGAAGTGCTTGCGGGGGCTAAGGTGCGTAAGTCTAGGCATCCCATCGTTGGTCGTCGGCTACAAGCGGGCCGGGGGGAAATCTACTGTAGTCATACTTTGTGCCGTTTTCCAGCATGTCTTCTATGGCCGTCGCAATCATGCGGGGCAGCCCGGCTTTTCTGTCTACAAGCGTGAGAACTTCTTCTATTCCGTGGCGGGCGGCGGGTAGTTCTTGAGCAACTCTTTGTTCGGTATCCACCACAGAGCGTGCAAGCCAGAAAGCGTACTCTTCGTAGATATGCTCATAGTCTTGACCTCTGTCCGGCCCGAAGCTCAGGTCAAAGGGTTCCAGGTCAACTGCTCTGGATAGTACTGCGGGGTCGCCAGCAACCCTGCCACGCATGTACTGCCCGGTGGCTTCCAGGTCAGGCGCAACTCTTTCTCCGTCTTGTTTCCTGTCGTGGTAGTATCCGCCTAAGGTCCCAAGCAGCACGTCAGTCTCTGCCACGATGGCTGGTTCTGCGTCTGGGGCAAGTAGTTGGTTTAGCTTGTCTCCATGTACTCTTTGAGTAATGATATAGACTTGGTCCTGGTGGGGTTGGGGGATGAAGGGTACGCAAGGTATACCGTGTTCAGGCAGGCGGTTGAAGGTTTCGGCAGCCCTTTCCACATCAGGAAGCATGTTGATGGCCGTGAAACTCTGTCTCACGATCACATCCTCATGTCCTTCAACCTCGTGCACGAGGGTGTTACCAGAACGCAATAGTGTCAGGCTGTTATCTAACACATCGTGAACATCCGTATCAGGTAGAAGGGTCTCAATAGAATGGTCTGAACCGTACGACATCTCACTATAGTAAGCAATCTTCCTCTAAAGTCCAATCAATGCAGGACAGTATTTTAATTCCACCTCTGTTATGCTACAATACTGCGGTTACGATTTATGCGCATGGACACCTTTGTGCAAGTTTAAAATTTAAGTTAATGGTCTCATCGTCTAACGCTTCTAGTGAACAACAGACACCAGATAACCTGGTGGCGTAACCGTTAGATAACAAGTACATTTACAGTAAAATCATACGTATGGTCTCATCGTCTAACGGTTAGGACACCAGGTTTTCATCCTGGCAATCGGGGTTCGATTCCCCGTGAGATCACCAGTATTTTTGGCAACGGTAGAAACGCATAATTCATATGCGTCTTTTTCTTGTCCAAAGCCTATACTATTCACTATGAAAGCTGACAAGGCGCTCTTCGGCATAAGTGTCTTTAAGCGGAGCATTACAAAGCTCACGATTGGCGAAATTGTTCAATATATGCACGCCAACTATGATCAGAGTATGGTGATTCTCATAGACGAGCCAGAAGTTCACAATTGGCTCTTACGTGGCAGGGATTCTGAAATCCATGCAAAAAGTGTAGCCGAAAGAATGGGAGCACAAAGGGTCAGGACCGTTGAACGCGTTTTGCGCACATATCGATTGGCTATCCCTGTTGTGCGCTGGCAATGGCTTTCCAGCGAGCCGCTCTATAAGAAAAAACTTGCCGAACTCAGTAGTTACTATCTGACGCACCAACAATTTAGAATCGATGTTCAATCACAGCTTTGTAAGTACATGGGGGATTATATTCAGGTATGCAGCCTACGGCTGGGCCGCCGACTCTTAGAGGAAGAGTTAGACGAAGCGGCGCGATTTTTGCTAGAGGAACTAGCAGGCTTAGCCTACCTACATTTCGATTGTGGGTTTAGCAATGATATTTACCCTGTCGACCCAGGTGAAGTCAGTTACGCCCTATTCACTGGCAAGAAATACCCCCATCTTACCAAGGAGCTGCGGATCAAGCCTGATATATATCGATTCGTTCGCTATCCGGTTGGGATTACAACTAGCGAGTATCCAGATTTTCAAGCCGCTCGACCAATTCAACCAAACTAGTGTATAAGTGTTTCCAGTTTTGGGTCGTATGGTTCACCATTTAGTACCAAAGATATTTTCTCGAAACTGTGCAAATACAAAATCCCCGGACATCCGGGGATTTTGTATTTTGTGAGTGAGTCGCGTAGATTTAACCTTCTTTTCTATCCTCGCGTCCATGCCAGACACGAACAATAACAACAGTGTCACTTGTTAGAAAGTAGCGTAGCACGTAAAAACCCGACCCAAAGGGAATAAACAATTCACGCCTCCCTGTGCCGTCTGCCATTGGCCGCCCGAGCCGTGGCGACTCTTCAAGTAGTGAACTGCTTCGTAGGATTACCTGAGCTGCTTTCGCGGCTGCTTCCTCGTTCTTTTTAAATAGGAAGTCGTAAAGACTATCAATGTCTTTGAGTGCGCGTTCACGCCAGACTACTTGTGCTTTGGCCATGCCGTCTTTTTGCCATTTGCAAGTTCGTTAAGCCAAGATGCTACTGTCTCGTTATCTACAGCTTTGCCGGTCAAAAGATAATCTTCATATTCCGCCAAGTCTTCTGCCTTCTCACGCTCGTAGCGCTCTTCCTCGGCAAGGTACCGTTGCAACGCATCACGCATCAACCAGTGTGCAGATCTGTTACGCTGGTGGGCGAGTGCTTTTAGGCGGTTATTTGTTTCGTCGTCTAACTTGATAGCTTGAGTTGCTGGCATAGATATTCCTCCTGGGGTCAGTATAATACGCATGTATACTAATGTAAACTTCTGTATACTACTATCATACTCCGAGTTTCAACTCCCTAGCTTGCTATACATTAGAATCAAGCTTGGATAAACTGAGCTCCACCTTTTATCCAGATGGTTCACCAAGCCAGGGTTAAGCTGTCAGTCTATCAAGTTTTTCGTAGAGTTCCTGAACATGCGACCAGTCAACCAACAGGTGCAGCGTGTCCCATAATTGATAAAGCTTCATTCTTTCATCCAGGTGTTTAAAGGCAAACATCTCGGGGTAGTATTTTTCGTACCAAGCTTTCAGCTGGGCATAATCTTTTCTGTCGGCATATTTTTCGTCTTCTTCACGCAAAAACTTTTCGGGCTCGTCGGTTTGCTTTTGGATTACAAATAGCGGGTAATCCAACGAAGTTGGCTCGACGTTCTCTAGGTCGATAATTGCTTGGAGTTCGAAGTTGTCGTTCACGATGAAGTTGTCAAAATGTATATCCCAGTAAACGGGATGCAGTTCACTATTTGCTAGCGCGTGTAGATTTTTTCCAAGTGTCGCGCGAACTTTTTCTGCGGTTTGAGCGTCAATAGCATCCTTGTGCTGTAGCTTGATCACTAAGCTCTCAATGTGTTTCTTGACCGAGGCATCCCAGGAGTCTTTTGCTTCAAGTGCAATGTCTTTGGGGCTGATTTGATTGATGACTTTGAGCGACCGACAAATGTCCTTAATGAGCTGTTCACGTTGAGCCTCCGTCGCCCGGTGCCAGTTGCTGCCGAGAGACATTCCCGGCACATACGTCATGATGACGTAGCTTCTGCCAGTCTCGTCATCCTTTTCGTTTTTGGCAGTCAGTCGCGGTTTTAGAAAAGGCAAGTCCGAGGCCAATACGGCTGCTTCTGTCTTGAATTTGCCCTGATCATCAGTATTGAATAGTTTGATGACCAGGTCGTCGTTGAGGCGATGTACTTCGTGGGAAAATCCAGTAGTGATTCTCTGGTGTGAGCGATAGGGAATTTTATGTCTGGCACAAATGGCTTTGAGCTGATCGCTTGTCACTTTTGTATCTGGGTTCATGGACTCATTCTATCACCCCTAGAGCCCGTAGTTTGTAATCAAGCTCTTTAAGAATTGCGAATAAGTGTTCGACCTGATGAGTCCTGTGTTTCACCAGATTAGATGATACCTCGCCCCGCCAGGCTAAATGCCCGATATGACACTTACTGTCGTTTTACAACAATAAGTGTCATATACTTTAAGTATGAAAAACACAACCAGGGCAGCTATTCGACTTTCAATCACTAGTGATGTTCGCAAAGCTTTGGACATGGCTAAAAAACGTTACCCGGCTCTATCTGATCCAGAGATTTTAAAGTTGGGTCTGTCTAAAATAGTCACTGAGTATGATGAGGCTGCGACTCTTGCAGAAGATCGTAAAGAGATTCGATTGGGGGCATCTGCTGCAATGGGAGAAGGTTATTTAAAGGATAGCGAAGAAGATATTTATAATACTAATGTGGGCAAGAACGTACATTTTTCTTGAGTGTGCCTAAAGTCTTCGGCGTATACACCGCGAGATTTCCTTTTTTAGACTCTAGAGAAACGAAAATTCGTCCAGTCATTGTAGTTAGCAAGCCGCAAGGCTTGCATAAGGTGATTGCAATTGTACCAGTTTCTTCAAGGTCTGTACGTGAGGACGTTGATGTGACTATTAATGGGTGGAGTAATGCGGGCTTGCTAAAGCCGTCTATTGCCCGGGTGCACAGACTAACGTCTATGCTTCAGGCTGACCTAATTGCTGAGCTTGGAGTATTGAGTCAGAAAGAAATCCAAACGCTACAAGCCTCACTGAGAAAGTTCCTGAATCTCTAGCCCTAACCTCTCCAGCTTTGATACATGATCACTAGGCCCCGGATAGGTAGAGTTCCACGTTTTATCCAGTGAGGTCACTAATAAACGGCACTTACTTTGTGCGGGTGTTTTTTGCTGGTGGTTTCTCGTAAGAATTATCGAACCCCTGAGTTCGATGACCGAGCGATGAACGAGGCTGTGCCGACCCCAGATTGAGTATCGGGGTATACTGTTTTTAGACTCAGAGGTTTGTATGCCACAAGGCCAAGGAGAAACTAGCCCAGATCTGATGCAGATGTACATGAATGATCTAGAGCGCGTCCAAGAGTTGGGCAACTCTGACAATCTGAGGCTGTTTGCCGAGCTGCATGCTGGGGCGGAGACGGAAGTTGAATTTGCAGAGAAACGAAAGCCCGAGGACCCGGAGTACCTGCCCCCGGGGTTGGAAATCGCTCAAGAAGAAGGCGAACAAGTTATGGGGCAGCTTATCGAGGGAAATTTGGGGCTGGTGATTTCTATTGCCCGATGGTATCAAGGCAGGGGCCTGGATCTGCCCGATCTCATACAAGAGGGAACCCTTGGATTGATGCGCTCGCTTGAGAAATTTGACAAGGACAAAGGTTTCACGCCTTCCACTTATGCAACATATTGGATACGCCGATTTATTAAGCGGGCCCTGGAGCCGCGTCGGACTACTAGGGGAGAGCGTGAAGCCTGGAGCCAGATGACGAGCATAATCCAGGCTGAAAAAGAGCTGCGTAACCAGCGACAAGAGGTTACTGACGAAGCCGTATCAGAGCTTACCCTTCTGGGCTCCGAGCAAATCGCCCAAGCACGGAGGATAGGACGAATTGTAAGCGTTCTCTCGCTAGACGGGCTCGCTGAAGACAATGCAGAGGGCAAGCCTTTAGAGCTTGATAGGAGTCGCGAGGTTGCTGATTCGGCTCCTGGCCAGGACGATCGGGTGTTGGTAAAGGAATCTCAGGAGAAAGCGAGGCAAGAGGCCACTCACCAACTATCCAGTCTAATCGACGCCCAGCGAGAGCTTATTTATTGCCGTTTCGGTTTCGATGGTGGCGGGCCGAGACTTTTGGCCGATGTTGCAGAAAAACTAGGACTGGGCAAGATCGAGGCTATGCAGTTGGAGACAACGGCGTTTGAGGCTCTAGGTATATCAGTCGCTTCACAACAAGAGCTTGACGAAGAAGCTTTGAAGATTCCTCAAAGGCCGACCCCAGAGCAGGAGCCACTATTTGAGATGGGTCGCGAGGGTCTCTCGCTTGCAGAGATGTCCAAAAGAACAGGTCACGCTATAGAAACAATCAAAAAAATCCTTGCCGGGGAACGCTGCGTTCCTTCCGGCTGGCGGGTGAGGCCGCGGGTTGCCCTGCTGAACAGCCCATGGGCCGACTTGCTTTCGGATAGGCAGAAGTGCATGGTTGGTCTGTATGACCAAGGCTTTGATGCTTCTGAGATTGCCGAATACCTAGGCATCGGCCATAGAGTCGCTATGAGAGATATCAGACAAGCCAAAGATAAACTGGCCGACCCTAGAACTCTATCGCCTGAGACCTTGGCTTTGACTGAACTCGAACAAAAGCTCTTTGACTTGCGGCAAGAGGGCCTTAGGGGACGGGGCTTGGAGGCGGCTTTGAATATGACTAAATTGCAATTGCAGAGACTAGACTACAAGATGTCAACCAAGTGCATGTGGCAGGAAAGGTTATTGCATATGAGGTGTCTAGAGAACTTGTTCGGCCTGTGGGCGGCCGGGATGAGGTGGGGGAGATGATGACTACGGGTTGCGGGGTCGTTTGCTATGCTGAGTTTGCAATGAGTTCAATGGCAATCGGAGTAGAATAGACGCATGCCCGACAATCTTGCCGTCCCCGTCGCTGTTGTGGCCGGCCTTCTGAATGTGCTTGGATTTGTGCCATATTTGCGGGATACTCTTCGTCGTAAAACCAAGCCGGAACGGGCTATGTGGTGGATATATGCGGTTTTGTTCGGCCTGCTTTTCGCGGCGCAGATGGAGGCAGGGGCGGGCTGGTTGCTGTTCGTGACGGGCGCGTATATAGCGTCGTCTGTAGTCATCGCCATACTTTCCCTTTGGTATGGGTATGGCAGCTTCCACAAACGGGATACGATCTCGCTGGTGGTAGCAGCCGTAGGGCTTTTGCTGTGGCAGCTATCTGATAGACCTTTAGTTGCAATTGTGTTGGTGATCATCGTGGACTTTGCAGGCTTTTGGCTGACGCTGGTGAAGACCTGGCATGCTCCCCATTCCGAAACGCTCATATCCTGGCAGTTGGCTTTCGTGACTGCCGTACTCAGTATTTTCTCGGTCGGCGCCTGGACACTGGATGTGCTTATATACCCAGTGTATGCCGTGCTCGCAACCGCCCTGATTGTTTGGATGATTATGTATCGCCGCACCAAAGTCACAGAAGATCTACCTGATTTTTAGAAGCCAGACTGTCTAACTGTCTATAAGTGCTGGATGAGTTTAGCAGTGAACCTTTGCATATGGGGGTCAAAAATAACCGGGCTTGATTCTAATATTTCTTTGAATGTAAACCAGGCGACGTCGTTGAATTCGCCGCGGTCAAAATTAATGTGGTCGTCGGTACTGCCTCTAATCAAATACCAAAGACTTACGTCGGTATGGCCTGCTGTTAAGCCTACTGTTTGCGTGACGGTGGCAAAAAACGGCTTGTCGTTATTACGAAGAAAAATTGCCGGTTGGCCAAGCTCTTCCTCGGCTTCACGGATGACGGTGTCTTTGGGGTGTTCGCCAACTTCAACATGACCCCCTGAAGGCAGCCACAATTGCGCCTTTATGTGATCGGCAAGCAACAGGCTTTCATGATCTGGGTCTATGAGTACAAAATAAGAAACCAGATGCTTTGGCGGCTTATCCGGCTTGGCTATCCGGTAAATGTTTGTTCGGCTTCCAATCCAGCTTACTATATCTGCAATATGCTGGCGTTCAAGTTCGTCAAAGGCTGGAATATCCTGCACCAGATCGAAAACTTTTGATTCGGCTGGTCCCATTTTTTCATACTGGTATGTGCTGGTCCCACTTCTGATGAGTGTATGCATTTGGGCGCTGAAAACAAGTTCATTATTAACAACAATCAGAAGGGATCCAGGCAGGGAGTATACAAGTATGGGATTGGAGTTCCGGAACAGGCTTTCTAAGATTTAAGTGGTACTTAGGCGGCATTACCAGTACTGCACGTGCCGGGAGGAGCGCAGCAGGTTTTTTTGGAACCATTTGACCTTTTCGCCGGCTGGGGATTGGCGGTACATGAGGTTGTCTGACGAACCGGAGTGCCACAGGCTGCAGGTATGGCCCATTTCGTGAGGCAGGGCAACATTGTCGGCTATGCCGGGTTGCGCAATGACCACGTAATCGCCTACTACTGACATAGAGCAGCCGAGCGGTCCCTTTAGGCTGCGCACCACAAAAACGGTGATCGGGAAAGTGCCAGAGATAGGGATGCCATTCCAACCGGCCAAGTGCTTGGCAAAGAACTCGCCGGCTGGGCCGAATTCCTGGCCAAAGCCGCACTCAAAATCCAGGGCTTCGGGCGGCGCCGTTTCGGTCAACACCTCTATGAACTGTTTGCTGTACGGTTTTACCTTTACATTGAAGCGATCCTTGTAGATCTTGATGGTGCGGTCGATGGCCGCCTGCACATCTGCTGTCGGTACTACTTGCGCGCTTGGCGTTACGTCACCGCCGCCGGGCGGCGCGTCAGTGGACAGTATGAATACGTGAAGTCTCAACTTTTTTGGTGGCCACGCCAGGAAACCAAGGAGTAAGTCGAACAGGCCAAAGGTGAGGCTGTTTACGATAGTTATAACCGCTCGTACAACGACGCGCACTACGGCCTTTGCGACTCGCCAAACTTTCTTTGCTGCTTTTTTGATGCTTGACCACCAACCCATATCCACCCCCTATTTTTACTTTTAGATAGCATCGATTATATAACAACCCCAAACAAAATCTGCATTTTAAGCCCTAGATTCTAATCCGAATCGCAACACTACCACTTTCGCTTAAACACCGCTTCCGGGGTCTTGTAGCCCAGTCGTTTCCTTGGCCTAGTATTAATTCTGTGTACTGCCGCGTCAAGCGCTTCCTGGGTAAGATGGGCG
>DATHJH010000032.1:0-104259 GCA_035489815.1 Candidatus Limnocylindria bacterium | reverse complement strand
TCGCCCATCTTACCCAGGAAGCGCTTGACGCGGCAGTACACAGAATTAATACTAGGCCAAGGAAACGACTGGGCTACAAGACCCCGGAAGCGGTGTTTAAGCGAAAGTGGTAGTGTTGCGATTCGGATTAGAATCTAGGGGAGACTACTTTCACAACCCCTTATGCTATTTCCTGGCTTTCCGCGTTGGCTTATAAATGGCTGGGGAAGCTTTTTTATTAAAACCGGATTTTGCGCATGAGGTTGTCTATAGGGCTGAGGCGGCGGTCCTCGTGAGGGAGGTGAATGCTGAGCGCCTCTATGATGCCGTCCTCATTGGCTGGATCGTAATACACGGTAATGGGCAAGTTAAACCGTTGGAGCGGCATAAGCAATATGGAGTGGACGGCATCTTCCTCCAGAAGTGAAAAAGTCCGGAACATAGTAAAGGGGTAGTGTTTTGGGCCAATTTGTATTCCCACAGCGTCAATAGAATACTCAAGGACCTGGGGCTTACGAGCACCAAATGCTGCAAATGCCAGGCCCAGTACGATCATGACCCCGGTAGATACGAAGTCACGGGTAATAAAGTAGACGACTGCGGCAACCACCCCGGAAACCAGAACCACCAACGCATACCAGCCCATGTTTTTGTCATGGGCGACGTACTCTGAGGCGGTCCAATTGATCACAGCCCGTAACTGAGGCAAGGGAGCTGGCACGTTATAGTCGCTCTCCGCTGCAGTGAACTGCCAGCCTGTGTCTGGTTGCACGGGGGGCTCTGCCTGAAGTTCCGGCGCCGGAGGCTGCGCCGCTACTGGTTGCGGTGCGGGCTGCACAGGCTCCGCGGGTTGCTGCGGGTCAGATGGGGACGCGCCTGGCGTAATAACTCCTCCTGGTTGCATAATGCTTACATTGTAACCCAAAGCCTTTTAGCCTTACTAGTAAAAATCACAAGCTGTGGATCTGTAAGGAGTAATTTGCTATAATCCAACCTGTTCTGCATCCTGCAGCCCATCCAAAATCCCAAACCAAGCAGCTTGTCTGCTGGTTTGGACAATTAGAATCCAAATTTGCGAGAGGATTCGCAAAATTGAAGAGGAGCTGGCATGTTCAGGTAGCTAGATTTGCCGGACAAACTTGTTTTGCCGGCGAATCAGCTGCCTGAACAGTACACAGGTGACGAGGAGAGGTACCCAAGTGGCTCAAGGGGACGGTTTGCTAAATCGTTAGGGGGGCGAAAGCTCCCGCGAGGGTTCGAATCCCTCTCTCTCCGCCATTTTGATTTGTTCGGTATGCCTATTTGTCAGACGAATCGAAATGACTCTGTGCACAGCCGAAGGGCCACAACTCTATTCAAGGAGAGGTGCAGGAGCGGTTTATCTGGACAGTCTTGAAAACTGTTGAACCCTAACGGGTTCCGTGGGTTCGAATCCCACCCTCTCCGCCAAACAAAAAAAGCCGCCGAAAGGTAGGCCTTTTTTGTTTGGTTGAAGTACATTCAAACCCACGGGCGTAGCTTCAGCTGACGCAAACGTGAAGACGGCTGGGGTTAGTGCAAAAAAGGTATTATGAGGTGCCACAATAAGCCTTGGATGATACAGTTGAGTATGAGAGATACTATTTTCAGATATAGAAGGAGCGGCAATGTCTGAATTCGATAAATACTCGGCTAGTAATGGGACGGGCTTAAGCCCAGATACTGTGCCGGCAGGAGAAGCAAGCGAACTCATGCTGGATGGCCCGGATGAACTGTTCTTTCCGGATCATGAAGTCGAACTCCAGATAGTGTATCCGGATCACACGAAAACGATCACTATTAGGCCTAACTTACCTAAAGCTGAGGCTGAGGCCGCGAATCGGGAATCTATTGCTGCTACGGGCTGGCCGCGTTTTGTGCGGGACGAGGACATACCTGACCTCCCTATGATGTAATGTCAGACTATGTATGACTCAACAGCTCGTCAATTGCTTAGAACCCGTTGCTATGCTATTTTCAATCTTTATATTCCTTTTGAGCAAACACCACTGCGTCCACTGTTTTAGCGCCCGCTTCTCGGAGGCATCTGGCAGCTGATTCAATGGTGGCACCCGTAGTGGTAAGGTCGTCAACCATCAGGATAGTAGCCTTCTGTACCTCTTCTGAACGTACCGGTCTAAAGGCATGCCGCATCTGAGACAATCGCTCCGCACGTTTTGACCGCACCTGACGGGTCTGCGTCACTCTCCGGAGTAGTGTTCTGTGCTCCAAGCCAAGCTCCTGGGCCAGAGCCCTGGCAAGCAGCTCGGCGTGATCATACCCGCGCCTGCGGACGCGATGCGTAGCTGTTGGTACGTGCGTAATAAGAGTGTCGGGTTGCAAAAAGGGCAGGCACTCGGCCATCATGCGGGCTATGGGCAGGGCGGCGGCCTGTTTGCGCTCAAACTTGAAGTCGTGAATAAGCTGTTTTGCGCCGTCTTCATATTCTGTTCGAACCCACACATGTTTTAGTCTGCTGTGCCGGCGACACCTGCGGCAGACGAGGCCATTGTCTGTAATTACCCGGCAGCTGTAGCACCGCAGCGGTACAGGCGGTGCAAAATCCGGTAAACACCAGGCACATACAACCGCGCCCTCTGCACCACAAACCATACAATACTGTGGTGCTAAAAAGTCCAAAAGCCTCTCAATCCAAAGCATCTTTTAGGAGTATCCCACGGCAATTAAGTAAAATCAGTAAATCGTTGTAGGAATTACTGTTGTAAATAACAGATATGGCAGTTGCACCTCTATACTAATCTAGCTATACTGATGAGTAACAAAAATTGCAAATAAACCAGGTTGTTTTTACAAATTAGGAAATATTCCGGGCCGCCCGGGACACGAGTGAGAAAAACTTTGGTTTGTCTCATATAAAGTGGAGGGTAACACACTTATGGCTAGACGCAGCCGTGACGAAGATCTGTTAATGGAAGATGAACTGACTGCTGCATTCCTCGGCGAAGATGATGACGTGCCTACGCCGGCAGACGACCCGGGCGGGGCACCACAAGCAGCCGCACCGGCAGATGAATGGGACGAAGATGACGCCGTTCCAGGTCAGCTGGCAGTAGACGTGTATGAAACCAAGGAAAAGCTAGTCGTCAAAGCCCGTACCGCCGGCGTAAACAAGCACGATCTTGATGTAAGTATTTCTGACAACACATTGAGTATACGTGGCACACTCTCTGCAGGCACCGAAGACGATGTAGAAAATTACTTTGTCCAGGAATGCTACTGGGGTGAGTTTTCCCGCAGCCTGGCATTGCCTGTCCCCGTGAAGGAAGATGAAATAGAAGCCGTACTAAAGGATGGCGTACTAACGATCTCCTTTACCAAAGTCAAGCAAGACACTGTAAAGAAGATTCAAGTCCTATAGTATCTTTTTTCGTCACATCAGGCACCGCGGCCGGCCGTGGTGCCTTTTTAGTTATTTATACACATCACACCCTCTCTTGCCCCACCAAACCTGCCACTTTTACCCCAGGCAGCCCTTTGCCTCGTCAACGTATCTACAGATATGTTTCCTCACCAAAAAACTGCCTGGAACAAAACTGATCAGGTTTGGTTTTGGGACAAGTGAGAGTGTGATGTGTATAGAATGATAGCCCGCCAGGAAAGGCAGCTGGATTATGTGGACCACTTCTATACGGAATAGTTTAAAGGCTCCTCTGTAGAGGAGCCTTTAAGGTAGAGTGGTTGACAGAGCCGGGTACTATACCGCAGTTTCTCCATCACCTACTGCCCGGGACAATACGAAACGGACGACAATCTGGGCCATGGCTACGATGATGAGGCCTACGATGGCGAAGAGGATGGTGTTTTTGGCAGAACCAATGTTGCCAGAATCTCCGCCGGAGGTAATGTACTTAAAGCCGCCATAGATGATCATAATAACCGCAATGATGCCCACGACGACAGAGAAGATATTAATGACTGTGCCGACCAGGCTGTTCACCGTATCCTCAGCACCTGTTGTATCGCTGCACGTGCCGGTTGTACCAAACTGAAGCTCTTCCGCCCCGCTGCATAAGTTGTCTTGCAGGTTTGGATCGTCGCTAATCTGGGCATGGACCGCTACCGGGGCCAATATGGGCACCAGCAACAGGCTGGCAATACTCAAATTCGCTAGTAATACTTTTATTTTTTTGATCATGTTAATCATACCTTTCTAAATGCTTATGTCTTACTTATACCATAACGGTTTCTTGTCTATCAAGGGTTGTCAGGGTCTATTTCAGGCTTCCCTCCGAATCAGGGTTCTGGTTGTCGGTTGCGGGTTAGTCGCCCGGTCCAGCACAAAGCCGGTAATAATCTGGGCCATGGCCACAATAACCAGACCGACGATAGCGTAGAGTATAGTGTTTTTGGCAGACTGTATGCTTGCCGACTCCCCGCCGGAAGTTACATATTTAAACCCGCCGATTATAATCATAACAACTGAGACAATGCCCACGATTACACTCAGTATATTAACACCGAGGCCGACAATACTATTAACCGTGGTGCTTGCGCCCGTCTCTGTACAGGAACCTCCCGCCGAGGCCACTCCCTGGCATACGTCAGTGACGGTTTGAGCGCTCACTGCAGAAGCTCCGGCCGCAAAGCCCAGCGTCGCGACCGCAAGTAAGAGCACTAGTTTTTTGCTGTTGTGTTTCATGATTAACTCCTGATCTATTATAGTCTTATAGCCTACTAAGTACAAAAACGACGATCGACTGAGCAGCCAGGGCAACCAGCATGCCAATAACGGCAAACATAATGGTGTCTTTGGCTGATCTGACGTTGCCTGTATCGCCGGAAGAAGTTACGTATTTATACCCGCCGATGATAATCATGACAACCGAAGCTATACCTACTATTCGGGCAATGAGACCAGCTGCCCGCGTAAGCAGTCCGTTCGGACCGTAGATTGCATTCCCGGACGCAGGCTGATCCGCATTATTACCCCCACAGGCAGCAGGCGGACTGCCAGTCACCGGATCAACTACTCCTTCACATGCCGGGTTGAGGACGTCAGCAGCAAAAACCGGCGCAGGGAGCACGAACAGTCCGGCCAGCCCAAGTCCCAGTGCAAATAGTACGAGTCTTTTTTTCATGTCAGTGCCGATACTACAAACCCTACAATACCTGCCGCTCCCACGATGACCGCCAAGCCAATCAGCCCGTCTATGATGGTATTTTTAGCCTTGGTGACCTCTTGCGGATTACCCTGGGACAACACAAACTTAAGCCCGCCATAGGCCATTACCACAAGAGCGATGCCGCCAGCGATGCCAAAAGCAACTACCAGGCCGTTCTGTACGTTATTATCGCCAAAACTTGTCGGCAGGGCATCAATATCCGTCAGATCACTCTTGGGGATCTGGGCCAGCAGCAAGAGAGGGTCGAACCAGCTCATCCAATATTCCTCCCGACCAGATTTACAATAACCGTCGCAAACATCGCGATCATCAGGCCTACGAGCGCATTGATGATAGTTGTGCGGGCGTTTTTGGCTTTATCCGGCTCACCGGTAGTAATCAGGTACTGGAACCCGCCGTACACAATAAATAATACCGAAACTATACCGGCGACGCGCAGCAGGATCTCAAAGACAGCCAGCAGAATGGCCGGGATGGCTCCAGGAAAAGTGGCGCCATCCAGTATGCACGTAGGACCCTGGGGGCCATTGGGCGGCGGGCCGTCGGGGTCGCCCCAGCGGGGGTTCAGGTATTTGTACCACTTTGGCAAAACGGTAATGGAAGCATTGCCGGTGCACTCTTCCCGTGTTGCAGCATGGACTGGCTGAGGAAACAGGACCGCACCCGCAGTCAGTATACTTGCCGCCACAAAAAAGCTCGCGAACAGTCTGCGCAACACCATCTAGAACACTCCTCCGGGTACTACCCAGTTCAAAAACGCCACCATAAAGATATATATAACCAGCGCCAGCAGGGCATTACGAATGTGCTCTTTGGCCGCTGCAGCTTGCTGAGGGTTGTCCTTGGCTGAAGCGTACTGGATGCCGCTCCAGGCAATCATAATGACGACCAGAATACCTACCGCACCGGACAAGGCGTTGATGAAGGGTACGACGTAGTTGGCAAGGAAAGGGCAGTTGTCGGCGTTCAGGGGGGCTTGGTTGCAAGTGTTTCTGGCCTGGCGCTGCGGCTCTTCAGCACCATCTACAGGTCCGATGCGATCGACTTCGGCCTGGGCCTCTGCGTCGGAAATACACCCCCGGCTGCCGTAGTTCACATTACCCGGAGAACACGGGGGAATGCCGTAGCAGGTACCGCCTATATTCCACTGGGCCGCAGTACAAGGCGCCGCACCACGCTGTGCAGAAGCCTTTGGCGCTGGCGCAAATTGCAGTACAGCCCCCGACAGCGCGGCTACTACTACAAGAAGGCTTGTCAGGTGCAGTACGGTTGTTTTGAGCTTTTTCATTCGTTTTTGATTATAGTTGATTGACTTTTATTATACACCCTTTCGCCATTCTTTCCGGAATGACAGTGGTGGTGAGAAAGTGAGGGTGGGTCAGAATCCGGGCTCTTAAATGAACTGTTGTGATATTATTAACCCAAGCACTATGCGTAGCAAATATCTTCGACACTTGATGGGTTTTTCTCTGCTGGCAACCATTCTGTCCAGCATGGTTCTGTCTCTTATCCCAACAGGAACAGTAAGGGCGCAAACGCCCCAGATCACCGCGAACTGGGTCAATGCCGCGACCATTGATGTTGTCATAGCCGGCGAACCGGGATACACGCGGTACGTAGACCCGGAACCAGGCGACGGGGATATGAACTTCAGGGCACCGGGCAGTTGCGCCGGCTTTATAAGCGGCTTTAACGGCGGACCGTTCGGTTCCAACAAGGGCAACGCCACCCTCAACGTTGCGCAAGAGGAAGGTGGATTCTGCGGACACCTTGGGGTACCAATGAGCATCGGCGAAACCCAGAATGCCCAGGTATGGTTCTATTGGGTTGACTCCGGACAAATCGAACCGGTGTTTGACGACTTCGACATAGGCGGCCAGGGCGAAACCGACAACTACGAAAACCTGGGGGGCGTCTGGATCCCCATACCTGGCGAGGATCCCCCCGTCTTTGGCCCGGACGTCGAGGGGTGTCATTACATTACCTTTACCCCCGAAGGAACAAATGGCCGGGGAACGATGCGCACATACGCCGGAGACTCGTGCCTGACCGAAGACAGCCACAGCGTGACCATCGGCAAGTTAACCAATCAAACCCTGGCAGCGGGAACCGGTACACCCGTAGGCCCCGGCAGCAACGACCCCGATCCAGCGGACGATAACGAGCCTTCCTGCGAAACAGAAAGCGGCGCCATGGCCTGGATCATGTGCCCGGTTATCCGGCTGCTGGACGGCGCACTCAATACCGTAGACACTTACATCCAGGCCCTGCTGGAAATTGACTCCAACTACTACAGCAACAACCAGTTCAAGGCCGCATTTGCTGCTATCCGGAATATTGCTTATATCATCCTTATACCTATTGTGCTGGTGATGGTTATTGGAACTGCCCTGGGGTTTGACTTTGTAAGCGCCTATACCGTCAAACGGGCTTTGCCGCGTCTGCTGATAGCTGTCGTTTTTATTGCGCTGTCTTACAACATATGCGTCTTTCTTATAGGCTTCTTTAACGAGCTGGGGTCCGGTACTTTGGGCATCATAACGTCGCCGTTTAACGAACTTGCCGGCGATGGCAATGACTTTAATCTGGCAAGCATGTTTGCCGGCGGCGTCCTGGAAGGGATCGTAACTGGTGTCGGCGGAGGATTGGCAATTATATTGCTCCTTTGGTTCTTTGGCGGAACATTGCTCTTATTCGCCGGGGTGGCTTTCCTGGTGTTGCTGTTGCGCCAGCTCTTTATAGTCGTCTTTATGCTGGCTGCCCCTCTGGCCATTCTGGCCTGGATATTCCCGGGTAATGACAAACTGTGGAAGCTGTGGTGGAGCGCCTTCAGCAAGCTGCTTATCATGTACCCGTTGATTATGGCCGTGATCGCTATGGGCCGTGTCTTTGCCTTTACCATTCACGAGGGCAATAGTGCCGGACTGGACGGCGCTATACTGCAACCCATCAGCACCCTGATTGCCTACATGATACCCTATGCCTTTATTCCATTTACCTTCAAGTTTGCCGGCGGCCTGTTTGCCAACGTAGCCGGTATAGCCAACGACCGCAGCAAAGGCCTGTTCGACCGCCAACGCGAAAGGCGTACACGAATCAAGAAGGAAGCTGGCGAGCGAGCCAAGGCCAGCAACTTCTTCAGGGGCGCCCCAGAGGGCTCTCGCCGCGAGAAATGGAATACTCGAATAGGCTATGCTTCCAATGCTAAAAAAGCTGGTCTGCGTCCGAGCATGATGAGGGGAAACCTGCAGGGAGCCGTTGCTGATCAACACTTTGAAAAAGCCATGGAAGAATCAGAAAAACTTTCTGGAGCAAGAGCTTTCTTTGCCAACGATTCGATCATGAAAGCTGCGCTCGAGGGCGAAGGCGACATTACAAAAACGAAGAGCGCGCTGGCAAAAAATGGATTCACAGGCAAAAGCCAGGAAATAGCACTGGGCCAGATCATGCGTCTACGCAAGGAAATGGGCAACGAAGGATTTACCTTGGCTACGCTGGCCAAACTGCCTGCGGCAGGCACCTCCTACGAGGAAGGAGATATCGGTAAGTGGCATGAAGACATTGCAAAATATACTAAAGGCAACAGGTCGATACAAGGTTCCCTGGTGGCAGCGGGTAAGTCCGGTTTCAAGTCTGCGCAACGGTATGAAGTGTCAGAAGCGGGATTTGGTGACCATTTGGCGGCCATAAGCATGGCCGAGCGTGGCGAAAGCACCCAGGCAATTACAGACATGATCGTGGACAAGGCGTATGCAAATGGTGGACCGGCAGCAGTTATAGGATCAAGAAACGCCAAAACTGCAGGCATGTTTGCCCAGGCAATTAACAGAGGACTCGACAAAGCCAAGGGCAATGCCGCACAAGTTTATCTGGATCCCGCTGCCAGTGATGCAGACAAGGCACAGGCACAACGAGTGGTCAAACAACAACTGGCCGCTGTCTCTAGCATCCATGACCAAGCTGGTCAGGCTAAACAAACCGTGGGCACGTTACTGGCAAATCAAGTATTCGGCAGAGAAGGACAAGTTACGATCAACGTTCCCGGACCTAATAATACTGTTATAACCAGGGTGGCCAGAAGCGGCCAAACGCAACTTCAGGAAGTCGACGCATCAAGAGGCGATGCAGAATTCCGCGAAATGAAAAAGGAGTATGGCCTGTCCGAGGAGGAAGCCCGTCGCGCAGGGAGCCGTCCGACCGACCCGGGAGCAGGGTTTCAACCTCCCGCACCAGGAGCTGGCGGGCCAGGAAGGCCGTAGTGTTGCACTCTTGATTGCTTGATTTTTTGACAATAATAAAACATGATGTTATAATGTAACAGATGTCAGAAAGAAGAAGCGAAAAAAATCTTCGTCCAACTTCCGCAGAACCAGACCTGGGTGCTTATGGAGAGTATTGGGACGTTGGTAACAAGGCACCTTCACCAGAAGCAGACGCATTGAGAGATCAACTCCGCCAGCAGAGCGGGGCTGACGCCGGCCCTCAGACCGACCAAGATAAAATAGCAGTGGCTACGGAACCTACGGCAGTAGTGGCCGGTGAAGCAACAGCCGTTACCGGGCTTCGGGCCATACTCCGGCGCCGGCAGCTCAGAGACAGGCCCGGGACGCAGCCGGAGAAAACTACCCAGGATTATGAGGGCCCTGACTGGAATACTGCTGCACGAGAGCGCAAAAACTACAGCCTTGAGGAGGGCCGCTGGCCGTCTTCAGGGAAGGAGTGGCGAAGGTCTCGAAAGGCCTTCCGTCGAAGCGATACTTTGGGCACACTCCGCGCTACTCAGGCAGTAGATCAGCACGGTGTCTACGACATTGACCCTGAAACAGGAAAATCATTGTGGCGAGATGAAAATGGATCGCTTAGAGACCATCCTCATACAACACAAAAATCAATAAGAAAAGTTGAGAGAGAATACCAAGAACGCCAGCATATGCTTACGAACGGCGAAGAGCAATTGGGGTATCCTAAAGAAACTGGCAGTACGGGGCGGGCAACTGTTATCCGTGTTGAGGACGCCCCCACTCCGCATAACGAACTCTACCCCAACGGACACGAACAAGGAGCGGAAACTCCTCAAAACGGCTTTGACCCTGCACAAATCCTACGCATCAAGCAAGGCATTAGAGACCAGGTCAACCCACTAACCAAGGCAGCAGCCGATAAGGCCGCGGAGACAGCTCAGGCATTTGACGCGGGAGCCTTTCGCACTATGATGGAACAAAATGCAGTTCGGGGATTCCTCTCATCCCAGTTGAGTATACCCATGGAAGAGTTTGACTCGGGCATAACAGATTCTTCCAGAGCAAGATTGGTAAGTCAATTTGATAAACTGTACCATACGGAAGACGACGAACTGAATAGGCTGGCTCAGCAGGGCGCAGCAGTTTCTGGTAAGCCACATAGGGGGCCGATTATTACCATAATCCCTGGCGACGAAGTCGATCAAGCATCACCGCGCGTGAAGTAAGCGAAAGATAAAAAACAAAAGGCCATGGCGAAGAGTCGGCCAGACAAAGCCAAGGTTAGAGCAAAAAATAACGAATAAAACGAACGCCGGGCAGAAAACCGTAAGGAGTCAGACCCTGGACAAGCCAGGGGCTTAATGAGTAGGCTACCTGGTCGGCGAGGAGCTGACCGATGAGAATTCTACGCAGGAATTAGGGACAGTAGTCGATTACGCCACATCGATATGTCAATCGGTACACCGTTGACATCCGTATGGGGTGTAATACTGCCCAGAGGAGCAATTTCCGCATCAGTAGCTGGCCGATAGCTTGCAGCCGTAAAAGGACTGGACGGTGAACTACTGAGCTTCTGGTATGTTCTGCGTACTTCATAATCAGAAACGTTACCGGTGCCATGGCAAATTTCATAAGTTAATAATTGGCCGGTCCCGTCCACCACGAGTCCCGTTTCTTCAATCTCGTGTTGAGGGAAATCAGGAATACTTCCGAAGTAAGGGCCAAAGCCAATACCTCTTGGTGAGGCAATATGACGCCTAATGAGCCAAGCCGGTTTGGGCTCCTGCTCCTCATAGGTCACCCTATAACTTACACCGAAAAGTAATGTGGCAACTCCAAGCTTCTTGGTCACAACACGCTTAGGTTGACGCCAAAGAGCTACATTGGCAGTCGCTTCTGGCAATATGGGAGCAATATCTTTTGCAGCTTCCTTGACGGTAGCAGCAATAAGCGGTTGGAACCTGGCAGCAACCTGCAACTCCCTCTCGCGTGCTTCTGAAGCTCTTTGCTTTTCAAGCACGTCCTGAGTTTCTAACAGTTTGGCCTGATTCCGGTTGTGGTCGTAGATTCTCCTTCTTTCAGTAGCCTGCTCTATAAACTCATGCATAAGTTACTATATAACATTAATTGCATAGTGTGACAAATCTGGACAAGGTTGTTGCACGGGCAAGGGCCGGGGAACGTATCCGGGTGACGTATCGGTCTAAGCCTGCTTTTACTATTACCCCGGAAGTTCCGTCCGCCAAGAAGACTGCGCCCGGTAGCCGCGAGGCAGTCCAGCGCTTTCTTGTCCGCACTGCCAACCGCAAGGGCACAAGCAGTAAGCCTGCATTTGATCCGAATAAATCCGTCAAAGAGCTGTATCATCAGAACCTGACTCTCAAAACCTCGTCATTGTCTGGCTTGACCAGACAATCCAGTATTCTTGTTATTCTACTGGATCCTCCAGTCAAGCTGGAGGATGACAGGACCAGGGTTTTGAGAGTCAGGTATCAGATGCTTGACACGGACCCAAAGCATAAGCCTCCATATCGCGGATAGCATGCATGAAGACCTGTTTTGACGCAAACATTTTGCTGGAAGTGCTTTTGCGGGGGCGCAGGAAGGCCGAGGTTGCAGCAGCAGCTCTGGTTCGTGCTGAGCAAGCATGTATATCTCCGCTTTCGGCGCATCTGTATGTATATTTTGGTCAAAAAGAAAAACATACGCTGGCCGATCTGCTGGAAGATATTCAGAGCTATAAGATAACGGATATGGGCTCGCCGGTCTTGCGCTGGGCTATCACCAACCGCCAGGATGACGATTTTGAAGACGCATTGCAGGTGGCTTGTGCGGTATTGGGTGACTGTAAGCAGTTTGTAACTTTTGATGGCAAGCTGGCAAAAAACTACGGTAGCCTCATTGACGTTACTCTTTTGTCATAGAGTTAAAAATAGCTTTAGCGGATGCCGATACTCTTGACTCGTGGCCTTTGACTCTTGATACTACATGTTAATGGCGACGTACAAGGTTATTCAGGATATTGAGGCAGAGGATAAGCTGATCGGGCCTTTTGGTATACGGCAGTTTGTCTATCTTATAATTGTTGCTGTTTCGCTGTTTGTAGGTTTTCGGCTGTTTATTGTAGCCTGGTTTTTGGTGTTGCCGTTGCTGCCGCACACGATCTTTTTTAGTCTGTTGGCCCTACCGTTCGGCGGGGAACAGCCGACGGAAACGTGGCTGTTGGCTAAGATCCGTTTTGCCCTGAAGCCCCGAAAGCGAATCTGGAATCAGAGCGGCACCAGAGATCTGGTGACCATTACCGCACCGAAAAAGATTGAAAAGATTCTGACTAAAAATATGTCCGAGGGGGAAGTTCGTTCGCGTTTGGAGGCCCTGGCCAACACTATCGACAGCCGGGGCTGGGCTATAAAAAATGTCAATGCCGCTCTGTTCAGCACGCCGACCCTTGCCGCTGCAGGCGCCGGTTCTGACCGGCTGATTGATATTAGCTCTATGTCGGCAGCAGCCCCGGATGATACGACCGCCACCGACGACATACTGGACGAACAAAACAACCCGACGGCACAAAGCCTTGACCGGATGATCAGCGCTTCTTCCAAAGCGCACCGCGATCAAATTGTCAGCAATATGAAAAACCCGCAGCCGCTGTCTGTGCAGTTACCAACCCCGGTACCTGGTCAACCCCAAGCAAGCCAGCCGCCAGCGCAGCCTGACTACTGGTTTTTGAACAGCAACGGCCCGGCAATGCAACCCCCGGGGCCAGGCAGTCTCCCCGCCGCACCGGGGAGCACTATTGTCACGCCCGACCCGGCAGCAATCCAGCAATCACAGGGAATGCCGCTTAAGCCGCTTGCCCCGGCCGGCGGCCCCCTGACAGAAGAGGAATTATTAGAAAAAATTCACGCCGAACAAAAGACACCGAAAAACTACGGCAACATGCGGGTCATCAAAACCCTGGAAGAGCAACAGGCAGAGGCCAAAGCGGCTGCCAGCGCAGCCGCGGCCATGCCTGTTCAGCCGGCCCTCCCGCCAGCCTATGATCAGCCTGTGACACAAGCCCCGGACCCTGATATAATTGGACTTGCAACCAATGATGATCTAGATGTGGCAACCATTGCCCGCCAGGCAAATAAAAAGCCTAAAGAGCAAGGTCTGTCAGATGGCGAAGTGGTGATTAACCTTCACTAAAACCCTTGAATCATCCGGTGGGAGACCTTAGTACAAACCCTATGAATCCAGATATGAATCCTCAGCAACCTATGGGAGCCGCCAGTGGCGGCCCCGGTACTCCTTACGCTGCCCCCTCCGGGCAAGCTCCGGCGGCAGCTCCTTACAACCCGGCGCCTTATGCAGCGCCGCCCGTACAACCTCCAAATCCGTACCAACAGACGGCCCCGGCAGCAGTCCAACCCCCTCAACAAACAAAACCGCCGGCAGCCAAAGGCAACCCTAACAGCACGCAAAACGCCCTCCAGATAGCAGAAATCCGCGACGGCATTGTCATCATGAACGACGGTTCCTTCCGTTCGGTCGTTATGGTCAAGTCCATAAACTTTGACCTGATGAGCGGTGAAGAGCGCGAGGCGGTTGAGTATGCCTACCAGGGATTTTTGAACTCGCTGTATTTCCCGGTGCAAATATTTATCCGCTCGCAAAAGGTAGACATCCGGCCGTATCTGGAAAAGTTGGACAAAATCCGCCAGGAACACGACAACATGCTGCTGGCGCTACTGATGGAAGATTATTTGGGCTTTGTGGACAATCTGGCGCTCCAGACGAACATTATGGACAAGAAGTTCTATGTGGTCATCCCGTATTTTCCAACGCTTGACGTGCAAAAGGCTTTGACACAAAGTAAAAACTTTTTCTCCGGGCTTAAAGGCCTTTTTAGTAAACAAGAGCAGCACGTGGTTATCAACGAACAGGACCTCAACACCGCCAAAGATGAGCTGCGCAACCGGGTTCAAGCCGTGCTCTCCGGCCTGCTGCAGTGCAACATACAGGGCCTGCCGCTTGATACACAGGAATTAATTGAACTGTATTATGACACCTACAACCCCGATACCGCCACCCGCCAGCAGCTCAAGAACTTTAATGATCTGAGTGCGCCGGTTGTCACCAAGGGCCAGGGCCTGGCGCCCCAGCCCAACCTGGATAGGACCCTCCAATGAGTAAAATGCTGTCGCCTTTTAGGAGTGAGAAGATAGAAGTGCGAAGTGCGAAGGGGTTAGATCTCCTTTCTTCTGACTCCGCACTCCTGACTTCGCGACTGGAAGGAGCATTCCGTGGCTAAACAGCAGCTTGACCCGGTCGCCATAGCTCAACAGCAACGTATGGCAGAACAGCAGGAGGTGCAGGCGGCCTTTCAGAAGGGCGTCACTGCGCTGCGCGATTTCATTGCACCGGCTTCTTTGGAATATATGGCAACGCACTTTCAGCTGGGTACCCGGCTGGCTCGTACCTACTATGTGTATGGCTATCCCCGGCAGGTCTTTACCGGCTGGCTGTCGCCTATGATCAATCTTGATGAGGTCATAGATATGTCACTGTTCATTTACCCGGTGGAAAGCCAGGTGGTACTGGAAAATCTGCGCAAAAAGGTTTCGCAGCTGGAAGCCGGTATCCAGATAGACGCCGAAAAGGGCCGGGTCCGCGACCCGGGCAAGCAAGCGGCCATCCTGGACGCCGAGGAAATGCGCGACAAACTGCAGGTGGGCGAGGAAAGGTTCTTCCGCTTTGGCTTTTACTTTACGCTGTACGCTTCATCACAGGACGAGTTGGAGTTTGTCACCCACAAGGTCGAATCCCTGTTGGGGCAGCAGCTGCTTTACTCCAAGCCGGCTACCTCCCAACAGGAACAGGGCTTTAACAGCACCGTGCCGCAGTTTAGCGACCAGCTGCAAATCCGCCGCAACTTTAACACCGGCGCGCTCAGCACCAGCTTTCCGTTCACCAGTGCCGACCTCACGCAAGATAACGGCATTTTGTACGGTATCAATATGCACAACTCCGGCCTGGTCATTTTTGACCGGTTCTCTCTGGAAAACGGCAACTCCGTGGTTTTTGCCAAGTCCGGTGCCGGTAAATCGTTCACCGTCAAGTTAGAGGCGCTTCGCAGCATGATGTTCGGCACCGAGGTGTTCATCATAGACCCGGAAAACGAATACCAGCGCATGGCCGAGGCCGTCGGCGGCGCCTATGTGCGGTTGAGCCTGACTTCACCGACACGCATAAATCCCTTTGACCTGCCAAAGGTGGTGGATACTGATGAAGCCGACAGCGCACTGCGCAGCAACCTCATTACCCTGCATGGCCTGCTGCGGCTCATGATGGGCGGCGCCCAGACCCAGATGATGGGCGGCCAGGCAACAGCCATCCCGGCGCTCAGCCCGGTAGAAGAGGCCGACCTGGACTCTGCCCTGATCGAGACCTATGCCAAGGCCGGCATTACCAATGACCCGCTGACTCATACCGCCCAGCCGCCGACCATTTCCGACCTGTACGACACGCTGTTGCACATGGGGGGCACCGGGCCGCAGCTGGCCCAGCGGCTGCGCAAATACACCACCGGAACCTTTGCCGGCATATTCAGCCAGCAAAGCAACATAGACATTAACAACCAGCTGGTGGTCTTTAACATCCGGGATCTGGAGGACGAGCTCCGCCCGGTAGCTATGTACATTGTCCTGAACTTTATCTGGAACCGGACCAAGACAGATAAAAAGCGGCGCATTCTGGTAGTGGACGAGGCCTGGCAGCTTATGAAATACGAAGATTCGGCAACCTTCCTCTTCTCGCTGGCCAAGCGCGCCCGCAAATACAACCTGGGAATCACCACCATAACTCAGGACGTGGAAGACTTTATGGGCAGCCGCATGGGCCGGGCGATTGTCGCCAACGCCTCTATGCAAATACTGCTCAAGCAGTCCACTTCCGCTGTAGATGTCCTTGCAGGCGTTTTTAAGCTTACAAGCGAGGAAAAGAAACGTCTGAGCCAGTTCCCGGTAGGGCAAGGCCTGTTCTTTGCCGGGCAGAACCATGTGCACATTCAGATTGCCGCCAGTCCGACAGAGACCGGCCTGATTACCACCAACCCCGAGCAAGTCGCCCAAATAGAGGCGCAGGGCGAACTGGCCGGGCAGCAGGGCACAATCGACTTGAACAATAGGCTGTATCCAGGGTTATAATACAGAAAAGCATAAACAACTATGGCACAACCTCCACCACAGCAAAACGGATACACCTCAGACACTGGCGAGTCTGAAAGAGGCAGAGTGTTTAGTGTAAACAATGACGGAGAAGCGACCTCCCAGCCAAACGACCAGCAGGCAGCGGATAGCCCGGACAACACCGAAAGAGATAGGGTATTTGCTGTAAACAGCGAAGGAGAAGTCACTCCGCAGTCAAACGACCAGCAGCAGGCCGGCGGCAAAGGAGGCAGTTCGCGCTCAAGGGGCATTAAGGGGCTGCTTACCCGCCGCACCGCCGTGACGGGCGGCATAGCGGGCCTTGTGGTAGGCGGCATTCTGGGCATTGGCGGCATTACGTCCGGGCCGTTGCAGTTCCTTCAGGTCTCCCAGTTTATGAAGATTTTTCACCACAGCCCCTCCGAAAGCCTTGGCGACAAATTCTCAGGCCGGTTCGTGGTCTACGCCCTGGCCGGCAAAGCTGCCCGGGGGCGCATGGGGCTCTGGGGCAACCAGCGGGCCGACCGCTGGGCAAGTCGTTTCAGCGACAACGGTATGAGGCCGTTGTATCAGGCGGGAACACAGCGCGGCATAGGTTTTCAGGTGACTGACCCGGTAAAAGCTAAGCCTACCCTTGATCGAATGCGAGCGCAGGATATAGACGTAAACGGCTCTTTTCAGAGCGCTGTAGATATAGACGGTAACCCGGTAAATGGTGCCAGAGGTGTCGTAACCCAGGACATGCCGTTTCGGGATCGGAATCGCATTACCAGAGCAGCCACCAAAGCGCTGAAAGTCAACCGGATCAGTGCCTGGATGGGGGCAAGATTACATATAAAACGTGGTGGAACCGATGGCTTATTCCACCCGTTCAGGAATCGTTTCCGGCAAACCGCGGACAGATTTGCCCTAAGCCGCGACCAGCGGCGGCAAGAGAAGGAAAAGCTCAGAGACGAAGAAGCCAACCGGCACCGGACCGGCGGTGCAGACATAGACGTTAACACGACCCGCCTGGGCCGGCTGCGGCAAAAGTTCAGCACAGCTCTTCGGACCGCCCGGGGTCCGGCTGCGGCCGTCGCCCTGGTATGTGCCGCCAAGGGCTTTAGCGAGTCTATAGACGCCCAGAACCTGGAAAGCCAGCTGACCATGATACGTATGGGCCTGGGCGCCGTTGCTATGGGCGACCAGATCAAGAGCTTTGAGGATCTGAGTATTGAAGAAATGGGGGTGTACGCCGAGCATTTCTACGACCAGGAAACCGACACCTCCTGGGCGGCAGACTCCGGCATTCAGGCCGCCAGCGGCAATGGCGCGGCAGCCGGCGTAGACCTGTTGTCAGCAAACGGGCTCAAGCCCGGCTCCAGGGAGAGACCCGCGCTCCTAGATGCTGTTGACCGAATAACGACCAGGGTCGAAATAGGGGGGGTCGGCGTTGGACCAGATGCCTGCGATCTGATTAATGAAACTGGTGATTTTATTAACAACCTGCCCGGCGTAGGGAGGGTTCAGAGCCTGGTGGACGGCGCCATTAACCTGGCACTGAGCCCGACTGGCCGAACCAAGGACGAGTGGATCCAGTGGCTGCGGGACCGCTACGCCAGCCAGATTGCCAGCACCGCCGCCAAAGGCGCCATGTGGGGTGGCATCGTAAACGTCGGCAATGCGCTGGCGGCCCGTGAACAAATGCGGATGACCGGCGGCAGCGAACTTAGCACAACAGAAGCGCGCGCTGTCAGGCAACTGGCGACCGAAGAAAGAATGCAGGACCTGGCCAACGCCAGCCTTTACGAACGCTACCTGAACATTTTTAACGCTGATTCGCTGGCCGCAACGACGCTCATGAAGGTACCGCGGACCAGGACAGAGGCCATCGCCACAATTGCCCGGCTGCCGAATGTTATAAGCAGCGCGATTGCCGCGCCCTTTGCCGGCAGCAGAGCAATCGCGCAGGACGCCAACGGCTATGACTACGGTTTTGCTACTGTCGGCTTTACCGAAGCAGAGCAAGACGACCCCCGGTTTGAAAACCCCTTTGAAGTCGGCAATTACTTTGAAGATCACCCTGATGAATTGGAGCGTTTAAACAACGAATACGGCGATGACTGCCACGCCATGACCATCACCCGCGAAGGGAATCTGCGCTATAGCAAGGCCGGGGAAGAAGACGACCTTGTCCAACTTCCGGCAAAGTGCCACGCAGACAGAGGCAGGGAAGAAGTACTACGCTACCGTTATTACCTCGCCTACACCCTTAACGTGCTTGCCCTGGACTGTTATGAAGGGTTGGATGAAGGGGCCTGCGACCAGCTGTACGGCCAGGCCGACAGCGAAGTGGTGACCCCTGCCGGCAGCCCTGCACTCGACGCCGGCGGCTGCCCGCAAGCACCCGTTCCCGAGTCCGAAACTGTCGTGGTACAAGGCGTTCGGGTGCACCGGTGCATTGGCGGCCGCATTGATCAGCTGCTCACCGAGGCCCATGCGGCGGGCGTAAATCTGGCCGGCGGGGGCTGGCGCGATACGGCCGACCAGATACGGCTGCGCACCCAGAATGGCTGCCGGGACGTCTGGACTGCCAGCCCAAGCACTTGCCGTATACCAACGGCCATACCGGGAAAATCAATGCACGAACGCGGGCTGGCCATAGACTTTACGCTAAACGGCGGTACAGTCCGGCGCGGCGACGCGGGCTGGAACTGGCTGGTGGCTAACGCCGCCCGGTTCGGGCTGAGTAATCTGCCGAGTGAATCGTGGCACTGGTCCACGTCAGGAGGATAATATGAGACGACACAAGGTAGCAGCAAAACTTTTGATAGGGTTGGGGTTGGCCGGCCTGGTTGCCCAGCTGTTTATTCCGGCTGTTTCCGTAGCAGCCCTGTCCAGAGAACAAAAAGCCATATTCGACAAAGAAATCGGCCATTTTGATCACGAGGTCATAGACGCCCAAAGACAGACCGACCCGGCTGCCGGAGCACCCCTGCAAGGCTGCAACGCCGCCGAGGAGATATGGAACTACTTTACCCAGACCAGAAGCTTAGCGCCGGGGGTGGCAGCTGGCTTCCTGGGTAACATGGTAGAAGAAGCGCATTTTGAACCCCGGCTGGTTGAGTACAGCTGGCAAAACTCAAGGGGTGAAATATCCCGGGCCGGGCAGCCCACCAGCCTGGACGACCAGATACCGCCCGTGCAGTATAAAGACTCTGCCGGTCGTATCTACATTAGCCGCGAGCGGCGAAGCGGCGGCGACCAGTTGGGGGGCGGCTATGGACTTATACAGTTCACCTCGCCGGGCAGGAAGGATCAGCTGCAGATAGTCGCCGACGAACTCGGCCAGGCACCAGGCACCAGGAGCGTCCAGCTGGAGGCAATCTGGCGTGAACTAAACGGCCCTTACAGAAACAGTACGCTTGACCCGCTTACAGCACTAGGAGCAGACGCCGACCCCCGGGCAGCCAGCGAAATCATTACCCGGCACTACGAAATACCCGGCCGGATGAGCCAGGCCGTTCCACGCCGCCAAACCCAGGCCGCCAACTATTTCACGCAGTTTACCAGCGGCCAGGGCTGCCCGGCAGAGGGATGAGAAGTGATGCTTAAAAAAGGTGAGGAATAGGCTATGCCACCAGAACAAATAAATCCTTACGAATCGTATGTGCAGCCAGGGCAGCAGCCGGGCAGTAACCAACGCCGCAAGCTGATCCTGTTGGCTGTAATTGCCGGTGTCTTCATAGGCATGGCCCTGATATTCACACTGGTGGCCGGCAAAACAAAGGTGATAGTCAATGTCGAAAGCGCCAGTAATAACGAGGTAACCTACCGGTTCGTCAATCAGGCCAAACCGGACGACATTACCGAAATCAAAGACCCCTCCAGGCATATTGAGGCCAGTCTGCCTAACGGCACCTATGAACTAACCGTACGCCAGGATGAAACACAGTACTTTTCCGTAGTGGAGGCCAAAGGTGAAACAACGACCGTTCAGGCCAGGCCCGGGGCGGAAAAAGGCCGGCGGTTTGTAGGCAACCAACCCAAAGAGTGCATCTACTTTCTAAAAACCCACCTTGTTTCCTACGACTGCGGCAGCGGCTTTGACACCCTTCAGGTCCATGTGCCGGCAACCGCCAGTTTGCCCACCTACCCGCGAACCGGGTCTTTTCCAACACAGGACCTGCTGGAAGGTATTATCCAGACCAAAGAGGGGACCATAGCACTCACCTATGAGGTAGTGGTAGCCGGCCACGATGAATTTGCCCGGGACACCGAACCGGGGCACACACCGCACGTGGCCTTCAATTTCCAAAGCGCACTGAAGCCGAATCTGGCCAACAGAACCAACCTGCCGGACCTGGGCGAAGAGCGCTACAGCTTGCAGGCTTACCGGGATGGCTTCCTGGCTTATCCCTCCACTCTTACCAGCGCCCATTATTACGCCGCACTGGGGGCCAAGCCCGTCGAGGTAGCCATAGCCGGGCCGGGCAACACCAAGCTAAAACCCTATGCGCTTACCGCCCGCGGCTCCGCTTTTGCGATTGCCTATACTGCAGAAGGCGAAGGTTCTGATATAGACAGTGAAATAGTCCTGCAGGACGGCGACCAAACCAGAAGATACAGCTTTCAAAAGAAAAGGTTTGACTCCATTCGCCTCTGCGGCGACAAAAAACTGTGCGGTTTGCACGAAAACGCCCTGGAGGTCTATGACGTCAGCGGTGAAACAGTTCAACAGCTCTACACCGTCAGTAATGTACGCGACCTGGCAATTTTCCGCGGCGGGTTAGTGATAGTAAGGGACACTGAGGTCTTAAACTTTGACGTTGATACACAGTCCGGCGTAATCCAGTACGGTTTTGGAGATTACAACTACTGCGGCGTACAGCCGGTAGACGACACGTACTTGCTGTGTGTTACCAGCGATGCAGGAGCCCGTTCGGTCTTGTACATAGAACAGCAGCAGATCAGCGACAAGATCGACCAAAAGGTTGCCCAGCTTATGAAAGTACCGGAGGTTTCTGCTGTCTCTACCTACGGCACTCTCATATCCATATCACCCAACGCCGGCAGGCTGGAGTATCAGCCAAAACTGGATGCTTTTGGCTACGAACCCGACAGATTACGGCAAGCAAATGCCCAGATTAACAAAAAGCTGAACGAGATCGGTATTGACCGTAAGAAATACCAGATAAAAAATACCCTCGAATAACTACGCGGGAAACCCTCCTTTCAAAACTCTGTCCGCCACCAATTACAAACTGCACCAGGAATGTCCTCATACCCGGGCCACACATGCTACCTGCTGAATCGTCAGGCTAAAGCTAGCGCCATAGGCTGGCCGTAAGGCCACCTATAAAGCGGCCTAGAGATTCAGCAGGTAGCATGTGTGGCAAACTCCTGCACGGCTAGCCGCCGAGAGGAATGATCCGGCACTTATTCATAAAATGCTGGACCACGACGTCCGCGTCGGTGGTGGTTATAAAGGTTTGGTAGCCGCTGATGACTTCTGTCAGGGCCCGGCGGCGGGCACCGTCCAGTTCGCTGAAGACGTCATCCAGGAGGAGGATCGGTTGAGTGCCGCGGGCCTCCTCTATGAACTGTAGCTCCATGACCTTGAGGGCCAACAATATGGTACGCGTCTCTCCGCGGGAAGCAACCTGCGACGCCTCCCGCCCGTCAAAAGCCACGACCAAATCCTCACGATGCGGTCCGATTGTAGTGTATCCACGTTCAATATCCACGTCCTGGCGCTTTTCCAGGGCGTGTAGCAGGCTTGAGCTGTACTGGGTGATGTCACAGCTGGCTGCATATGTAACAGTCACTGTATTGGCACGAGAACGGGCCATGGAGTGGTAGAGCAACCCTAACTGTCCGTTCATTCGCCGCACAAGAGCATTACGCTCGCTTGCAATACGCGCACCAATCTCGCTCAGCCGGATGTCCCAGGCAAATAGCTGACCCCGGGCGGATGCACCACGTTTTAAGAGCGCATTACGCTGAGCCAAAGCCCGGCGATAATCCCGCCGGATCTTCCCATACCCCGCCACGGTCTGCTCCAGCAGAGCGTCCATATACTCACGCCTGAGATCGGGTGAGCCGTGCAGCAGAAGCAGGTGATTCGGCTCAAACAACACTACCGGCAGCGACTTCTGCAAACTCAAGCGCACAAGCTTTTGATCCCCAATGACAAACTCTTTCTTTACCAACCCGTTTTCCTGCACGAGCAGTTTTACTGTACGACCGCCACCAGGCCCCAGGACATCCAGCCGCGCCCAGGGCGCTCCAAAAGCCACCAGCTCTCCATCCTTAGCCCGAAAGGAACCGCCCGTGTAGCTGACAAGGAGCGCCTCCAGCAGATTTGTCTTGCCGCTGGCATTCGGCCCGACGATAATATTCACCCCGGGGTCAAATTCAAAAGACTCGTCCCGGTACGACCGAAACCTCTGTAATCTCACTGAGTCCAACATGTGTTACCAGTATACGATAGAGAGAAGCTTTATTGACGGTAGCACTATAGCTGTGTACACTATTGTCGTATGAAAAACATTACTCTTTCTGCCGATGAAAAGCTTATTGAAGCTGCCAGAGAACGAGCGCGTTCCCAGAATACTACGCTTAACAACCTTTTTCGTGAGTGGCTCAAACAATACACAGATCGAGAACGAGCCGTCAGGGAATACAATGAACTTATGAAGCGACTAAGCTACGTCCAGCCAGGACGTAAATTTACCAGAGAAGAAATGAACGAGAGATAGACTTGCCAAAACAGAGCTATTTTCTAGATACAAACATTCTCATTTATGCGCTAGACCCTCGGGATAAGGTTAAGCAAAGCACGGCCAACACGCTTATCCGGGATGCACTGCGGTCCGGCCGGGGCTGCATCAGTTCACAGGTGGTTCAAGAGTTTTGCAATATTGCTACCGGGAAATTTAAAAAAACCACCCTGGATCTTGATCTTGAAAGTATACTCAATACTTTTATGAGGAGGCTCTTAAAACACACTCCGGATATTTACTTTTATAACAGTGCTGTCGCCCTTCACGCTGGGCACTCTCTCAGTTTTTACGATGCACTTATTGTACAAGCTGCTATAGATCTCAACTGCGCCATTCTCTATAGCGAGGATTTACAAGATGGACGTAAGTATGGTGGTCTAACTGTCAAAAATCCGTTTACGACTTGAGCGGCATAATGACATGCAGATAGTCGCCAGCCTTTGGGTCGGCCAGGACGGTTGGTTCCAGTTTGTCGTTAAAAGAGAAGGTGACATCCTCGCCGCTGAGAGCATGCAGGGCATCCAGAATATACCGTGAATTAAGGGTTATTATGCCGTCGCCTGTGACCTCGGCTGTCGCCGCAGATGTGTTCTCTCCTAACTGCGAGGCGACTGAGCGGATGCTCACCTGGGATTTTTCACCGTCCAGGTGGATAGTCACACTGCCGGCACTTTCACGGGCGAACAGGCTGGACACCTTGGTAATGTTTGTGAGGTCAGCCCGCTTCAGCTTGGCGCTGGAGGCAAAATTGGACGGAATGAGTTTGCGGTAATCAGGGTAACTGCCCTCGATAAGTCGGGTAACTAACTCGATGTCGCCCACCTTGAACAGCACCTGCTGGTCATCATGCGTCACATTCACATCACCCTCATACTCGCCCAGAATACGCAGCAAATCCTGGAGGGCGGTAGCCGGTATGAGAAGCTGCACCTCGTCAGTGGACTTCATAAGCTTCTTCTCGGCCAGGCGGTAACTGTCTGTGGCCACCATATACAGGTCTCCTTCGTGACTGTGAAGGTACACCCCGGTCAGAACTGGTCGGGCTTCATCGTTTGACGCCGCCATAACCACCTGCTGTAGACCGGCCTTGAGAGTTTTGCCGGCTATTTTCCAGCTTTTGCCGTCAGCTATAGCTGGCATAACCGGATAGTCCTCGGCCGAAATGCCGTTAATAACCGACTGGTATTTGTCAGTACTGATGTTGAGCTTGTAATCATCCAGCTTGAGGTCTATGACACCGCTCGGCAGGCTGCTTACAAAATCCTGCATCAACCGGGCAGGGACGGTTATAGAGCCTTCTTCACCGACTTTGGAGCCAATGTAATGAGTGATGGCAATATCCAGGTTGGTGGCAGCGATACTGAGGCGATTACCCACGGTCTTGAGCAGGACGTTCGCCAGAATGGGCAGGGTGCCGCGTGTATTAGCTACCCGGCTGACATTGTTTAGGGCTCGGGTGAGGTTTTCCTGGGTGACTTGCAGTTTCATTCCTATACTCCTTAATTACTTATTATATATAGTAGTAGTTTTAGTAGGGCCTGTGGACGGGGTGGACAATTGTCCTAACAACAGAGGCGTAAAGGTATAAAAATATGTGGGCAAATCCTGAGTACAAAAGTGGTACAACCCGTGCAAAAATCCCGGTTTTTCCCACAGTGTCCCGCCAGCCGCCAGCCGCCTGTGTGTAAGGTGCCGGTTTTGTCCCAGTCCAACCCACAGCCTCTGCACAGCTTGTGCACAAATTTCCCACAGATTTTTAGCACTCATGGTACCTGACTGACAGCCGGAAATTCCTCCGGGCAGGGTTTGTGGGTCAGTGCTAATTCTAAGCATAGAGACGCTCCTTGATTTCGGTGATGGCGGCTTTTATAACCGGGTCCAGGCCGGATTCCCTGGTGATTTTTTCGACGGAATGAATGGCGGTAGTGTGGTCCTTGCGGCCCAGTTCCCGGGCGATTTTTGGGAAGCTCAGGTGTAGTTCGCTCCGCAGCATATACATAGCCACCTGGCGGGGTACGACGATGTCTTTGTCTCTTTTTGGGCCCAGCATTTCCTCCAGGGGGATCTGGAAGTGCTTGGCGGTTCGTTCAATAATCTGCTTGGCACTTAAATGCTTGGGCCGGGTTTTGCTGGTGCCCAACAGGCTGGTGGCTAAGGTAAGTTCGGGTTCCAGCCCCCTCATTTCACAAAAAGCCAGCAGTTGGTTCAGGGCGCCTTCCAGTTCACGGATATTGGTCTGGATGAGGTTAGCCAGGAACTCTACCACTGGCGGGGGCAGGGTAGTGGCGTGCTCGTGGGCCTTGGTCTGGACAATAGCACAGCGCGTCTCAAAGTCCGGGATCTGCATATCTATACTCATGCCCCAGGCAAACCGGCTGCGCAGCCGTTCCTCCAGGGTGGGGATGTCTTTCGGCGGCTTGTCACTGCTGATAATGATCTGTTTGTTGGCCTGGTGAAGGGCATTAAAGGTGTGAAAGAATTCTTCCTGCGTCTTTTCCTTACCGGCGATAAACTGCATATCGTCGATAATCAGCACATCGGCGCTCCGGTAAAAGCCGGCAAAATCGGTATTTTTCTTGTACCGGATAGCATCCAGAAACTCCTGCACAAACTGTTCCGTGGAAACATAGACGACATGAGCAGCAGGATTCCTGGCGATAACGGCGTTGCCCGCGGCCTGAATGAGGTGTGTTTTGCCAATACCAACGCCGCCGTAGACAAAGAGGGGATTATACTTGCTGCCCGGATTTTGAGCGATAGCCTGGCAGGCAGCATAAGCCAGTTCGTTGCCGGAGCCAACTATGAAACTGTCGAAGGTATATTTCGTATTCAGTCCCTGGCGGTAAGTGTGGGTGAGCGTGGTACGGCTGGACTTGCCGGCTGCCTGGACGACAGACCTTTTTTCAGGATTCCTGAGCACGGTGGTCCCGGAAAGTTCATCATCTGCCTTTCGGGATTGAGCCATACCAGAGTCTATCTTGTATTCGATGTGTTCCGGCTTTACACCGTTTTTTTCTAAAGTATCGGTTATGAGCTGATTGAACTTGCGTTCCAGTTGTTGTTTTACAAAGACATTCTGAACGCCTATGACGAGCGTGTCGTTCTGATGGCGGAGCAGCCGGGTATTTTTAAACCACGTGACGTAATGACCCCGGGAAACCGTCAGCTCTATCTCCCCCAGTACTGCTTGCCACAGGCTGTCTTGCATACCCTCCGTACTCCTTCCAGAATCTGTTCTAAGAGTCTACCAACAAATATATCACTTTTCCACAACCTGTGTTTGGAATAAGAAGGAACCCCTATAATTTTTCAGGAACAGGGGCAGACTTGTACACATCTAAAGACCACCTCTGTAATATCTGTGGAAAATAGTTGAAAAAATGGGGAAAAGTTGCTAATATAAGCGAATAACCATTGTTAAAAACACCCTGGGCCCCCGCACGCTGTCCTCACCGCCGCCCGGCGCGATTTTTATCCGGGATACTCCTTACCGTACCTCATTAAATACGGTCCGGTCCGTTTCCCGGCAAGAATACACCCCGGCGTCCAGGTGTGAGACCTAGGCAACAGTTGAAAGCTTGATTACAATAGAGCATTAAGGAGAAGAAAATGCCAAAAAGAACTTATCAGCCGAAGACCCGCAAGCGTGCCCGACAGCATGGCTTTATGAAGCGCATGGCCAGCAAGGCAGGGCGGGCGGTTTTACAGCGCCGCCGCATCAAGGGCCGCAAGAAGATATCTGCCTGAACAGTTTTATACTTCAGAATACAAAGCACTTTTAAACATTTGTAAAACTTTTTTTGGCTCATGTCAAATATTAAAAAAACCGGGAAGGGCAGTAGACGGTTTCCATAGCATGATTGCGCGAAAACATCGCTTCCACGGATACGGCAGCCTGCGTTACGTTTATCAGCACGGCCGGACCGTTCGCGGTCCTCTGTCCAGTTTGAAGGTTGCTCCTAACGACCGTCGCACCTCCTACCGGCTGGCAGTGGTAGTCAGTAAAAAGGTCAACAAATCGGCCGTTGTGCGTAACCGTATCCGCCGCCGTTTATATGAGGCGGTTCGCCGGCACGAGGCAGACATGTCGAGGCCTTATGACATGGTATTGACAGTTTATAGCGAACAGATGGCTGCTATTCCGGCTGCAGAGCTTGAAAAGACCGTGCTGGACCAGCTTCGCCAGGCCCGCATTTTATAGTTTTGGGGATACTTTCGGGATATATAAGTGTTCGCTTTTTGTTTAACACCCTGCCGTACAGGCGTTAGTTTGGTATTATGGGTATAACCTGAGGGAGAAAACATGTTCCAGTCATTCATAGTCCAGCCAATCTTTAATCTGCTTGTTCTGATTTATGCCCTGCTGCCCGGTCACAATTTTGGCCTGGCGCTTGTAATATTTACTATCGTCATCCGTCTGCTGATGTGGCCGCTTATTAAGAAGCAGCTGCATCATGCCAAAGCTATGCGGAGGCTTCAGCCAGAGTTGAAGCGCATTAAAAAAGAAGCCAAAGGCGACCGCCAGAAAGAATCCATGATGGTTATGGAGCTCTATAAGGAGCGCGAGGTCAGCCCCTTTGGTTCCCTGGGCGTGCTGGCCATTCAGCTCGTCATTCTGCTGGGCCTTTACTCTGGCCTGCAAAAGGTAGTTAAGAATCCGCATGCAGTGATTGAGTTTTCCTACCCGTACCTGCAGAACCTGGGTTGGCTGAAGTCCCTGGCCGAAAACATCGGCCAGTTTGACGCGACATTCCTTGGGTTTATTGACCTTACTAAAGCCGCTATTCCATCAGGCGGCGGTATTTACTGGCCGGCTATGTTCCTGGTTGCCGGCAGCGCGGTTACCCAGTATTTCCAGGCCGTTCAGTTGATGCCGACTGAAAAAGACGCCCGAACGCTACGCCAAATCCTGAAGGATGCCGGTTCGGGCAAAAAGTCCGATCAGGGAGAGGTTAATGCTGCTGTCGGCCGCAGCACCCGATTTTTTATACCGGTCATGATATTTGTTTTTACCATTAACCTGCCCTCGGCCTTGGGACTGTATTGGTTTGTAAGCGGTCTGGTGGCCTACCTGCAGCAGTACATCATACTGAGGCAAGATGAAGAGGAGCTGGAAGCTATTGCTGACCAGCCTGACAAATCCAATAAGAAAAAAATCATAGAGGGCGAAGTTGTCTCTAAAAAACCCGTCCGCCCAGTTCAACAAACTCAGGGTAAACCGAAAACCAAAAATAAGAAATCTTCCTCAAAGTCAGCTAAAAAGAGGAGGAGATAATGCCAGACGCAAAGCCTATGGATATAGAAGCAGCTATTCAGTATGCCAAGAAGTATCTGGAAGACATCCTGTCTTTCTTTGGCCTGAACACCGACATTTATGCTACAACTGAGGATAACGAGGTTATAGAACTCCATGTGCCCAGCACGCACCTGAACGGCTTTCTGATCGGCCAGCGCGGCGACACCATGCGCGCCCTGCAGTTTGTGACAAGTAATGCCCTGAAGAATCAAGGCTATGCTGCCAGCCGGGTAAATGTTGACGTGGCTGATTATAAAAAATCCCGGGCCGACCGCCTGGCTCAGCAGGCCGGGGAATGGGTGGCTATTGTCAAGGACTCCGGCGAGCCTCTGCACCTTAAGCCGATGAACGCTACCGATCGCCGTACGGTACACAAGGTGGCCACTGACGCCGGCCTGCAAACCGAATCGGAGGGCGAAGGTCCGGACCGCCACGTTGTTTTCAAACCGGCACCGTAACTTTTTAGGGTGGCTTTATAGACATCACACCCTGACCCTGTCCCGACTTGCCTGCCCTCAGGCAACTCTGGTGGCAGGACAGAGTGTGATGTCTATAGGTTGGATGTGAAAATTATTACGGACGACGAACTTTTTTGTTAGTACCGTTAAATAATGCCGAATCAAAATCTAGAAGTAGTCTTTTCGAACCAGAACATTCTGGACACTGACCCGCGCACCAACTTGGGCAACCTTTTCCGCTACACCCCAGGGCGACTTGGTGAGTTCGCAGCCGCAGCCGGGTTTGACGGTGTGCAGTGGATGCCTATTTTCGACATGGTGCCTGGACATGGCATAGGTGCCATAAAGCGGGCGGTCGACGCCAGAGAGCTTGTGGTGAATTCGTGGCATCAGGGCTGGCGGCATACGCCCCGGTCAAGAAGACAGGATCGGGTTCCCGGCGAAGTGTCTAACAGGGGTTCGTGGGCTGCGCGAGTGGCTATCAATACCCCGGGTGTTGGCAGGGTGGTGTTTGGGCCGACGGTTATGGGTTCTGCCAGGGCCATTGGCAAGGCCCAAGAAGAACTGGCATGCAGCGGGACGCGCGATGCGGTTTTTTACCCCCACGCCAACCCCCAACTTGATAATAAGCAGATTGCGGCTGCCCAACCGGACAAAGCGCTGATTCAGCCGCACGACAAAGAAGCCCGCAGAGTCGGTGCGTCTACTCTGGGGGAATTTGATCACAAAATGCGTATCGTTCGAGGGTATAATGGCTACGCCTTGGACACCGGATGGGTACATCATCCGTCTACTATTGGACCGCAAGTCATAAGTAATATCGAAGCGTCTGTGCCCTACCTGGCACCATATAGTCCTGAAGTGCATCTTTCGGTTGGCAGGTTGGACCAGGGCCGTAGTGAAGCGAGTATGACAGAGCTACGCGGCGCCCTGAACGGAAACTATGCGGGCGATATTGGATATATGCTGGGGGTAGTGAAAGAGGCTGGGAAAGTTAAGCGGGTTGTTGTTGAGACACCTCTTTCGAGTGTTGCCCGGGCCATTGGCGATACATCAGAGCGTGGCCTGCAGATTGCTTATCAAGATATTGGCAATGGTATTCGAAATTACTGGGGACAAGGGCAGCAACCGGAACCGAAGGCGGCCTGATAGATTATGAAGGGTGACTACAGCGTACCCCTGTAGATTTCTAAGGTTTGTTCGGCCATGCGCTGCCAGGAATATTTCTTGAGCCGGACATACCCTTCTTTGATAAGAGTTTTGCGCAAGGAGATATTAGCAAGGACCTCGTCCGTTTTTTGGGCGATGTCTTCTGTACTTTTGGGGTCAAAATAGTGGGCGGCATTACCGTAGACTTCGGGCAGGCAGGTGGCATTGCTGCTGACGACGGGGCATCCGTGCACCATGGCTTCTAGCCCTGGCAGGCCAAAGCCTTCGCTGAGAGAGGGCAGCACATAGGCCTCGGCGTTTTGGTAGAGCCACTTGAGCTCTTCCTCTGACACGAAGCCGGTAAAGATGATGTCACGGACAAAGGGATTGGCCTGAGCCTGTTCTTCTAACTGGGTAAAATGATACTCTTTCTTGCCTACCAGGACGAGCTGAAGTTTGGGGTGAGACTTTTTCAGGATGGCAAAAGCCTCTATAAGCCGCTCGATGTTTTTGTGTGGAAAGGGACTGCCGACATGCATGATGAAGGGTTGATTGACACCGGGAGGAGCAAGTGCTTTGCCCCCCAGCGGAGGCTCGCTGGCGCAATAGGTGACAGTAATACGGCCTGTGGCGAAGGGGTAGTGGTTCTCGACATCCTGTTTTACAAACTGGCTTATGGTGATGATGGCTTTGGACTTGCGCAAGGAGTACCAAAACAAAAACCGATAACCCGCCATCCTCAGCCAAAAGACAGGCAGGGTTGCCCTGCCCGGCCGTGTGAAACGCAGCATCGTCAGGTCCATGCAGGACGTAACGACCGGCTTGAAGTACAAAAGCGGCTGCTGGTTCATGGGAAAGTGCACGATATCGGCACCAAGCTTGTAGAGCTGCCAGGCAAAGCCCAACTGGTGCAGCGGGTTGAAGGAAAACTGCGGATAGGGTGACGTTGCGCGGGTGAAGTTCCCGGCACTGGGTTGCCAGGGGTCGTCCGGCTCAACCAGCACGGTGTAGCGAGTATGGCTGTCGTTTTTCTGCAAATGCTCTACTAAACGGTCGACGTAGCGGCCGGTGCTGGAGCGACGGATGCGGGCGTCGATGACGATGTGTTTTTGGGGGTGCTCCATAGGTTACAATTATACGGTGGAAATGATCAGACGACTACCTGCATACGGGGTTTATGCTTTGCTGGCCTATATGCCGTTTCATATTTTTGTGTCCCAATGGCTGGGAACGTCGCTGGGCGGGCTGGAAGGCTGGAAGATCGGCAAAGACCTGGTAACTATCGGGCTGCTGGCCATGACCGGTGTTCTGGTGCTGCTGAAGGTCCAACGCCGGGAATGGCAGAACTACATTGTGTTGCTGGTTTTGGCGGCGCTCTATGCGGCCCTGCACGTTGTGCTGTATCTGGTAAATAAAGATACGCCGCTGGACACTGCGGCCCTGGCCAGCACCTATAACAACCGCTTTATATGGATATTTTTGATTGCTGTGGGCGGCGGACTACTGCTGAAGTATCGCGCTGACCACAGACAGCTCGTAAAATTTGTACTGGTCATAAGCACCATTGTTTGTGTACTGGGCCTGCTACAGTGGTTTTTGCCCAAAGACATTCTAAAGCACTTTGGCTATAGTCAGGCTTTGGGAGTAAAACCCAACTTTTTTATAAATGAAGATCCGGCCCTTCCCCGCATCTTTGCCACCTTTCGTGATCCGAATTCGTTTGGCGCCTACCTCATAATCCCTATCCTTTTACTGGTCCAGCTGATCCAAAAACAAAAGAACAAGGTGCTGCTATGCGGGCTGTTAGTCCTGCACCTGATTGTGCTGTACTTGAGCTTTTCGCGGGGAGCATGGCTGGGGTTGGCGGTTGGCCTGGGTATGGTACTGGTCATGTCCCATCGCCAAAAGACAGTACATATACTTAAGTGGTACTGGCCGGTACTGGCCGTGGGTCTTTTGGTGCTTTATTTTGCGGCCTATAGTGTTCGCGGCACCCAGAGTTTCCGCAGCATTGTGCTCAAGGCAGACGATAAAAACGCGGCTGCTGCCCTGGACTCGGACGAATACCACCTGCGCTTTATAAAAGAAGGAGTCCAGGGGGTGGTAGACAAGCCGCTGGGGCACGGTCCGGGCACCGCCGGTATTGTATCTATACGAAACAGGGGTAATCAGCAGCTGACGGAGAACTACTATGTGCAGATTGCGTACGAAGTGGGGGTTGTGGGCCTGGCCGTATTTGTGGCCATATGGCTGTTTGTGATCAGGCGTCTGGTCACGCAGGTTCTGTCGCCTTTGACTATCACCCTCCTGGGTGCGGCAGCGGCTTATGCGGTCATGTGCCTGGTCATGCACTTATGGACAAACGAAGCCGTGGCTTTTGGCTGGTGGGGGTTGGCCGGTCTAGCGGTGGGATCGGGTAAAAAGCGCTCGAAACCGGCGCAGCCTGGCGGCATTGGGCGGTAAGTCATGCACCAGAACGGAGTTTATGTAGTCTATAGAAACTTTCCGGGACTTTTGGATGTGCCTCCGTTCCAGTAATTTCTTTGGCAGTAAGGTGAGCATACGCAACAAGCCTTTGGTAGCTGGCCAGCCCCGGCCGCTGACCAGTGAATTACAGTAGATAAACAGATAGACCAATGTAAAGCGCGGCAGCATGACGGGCAGCAGGCGGGCGGGAACGTTTTTCCAGAAAAGTAAGGGGTAGTTTTTGAATGTCTGGTAGGTGGTAAAGCCTTTGATTTTGCCAGAGGTGGTGCCGGTCTGGTGGTAGGCTTCGGCCTGGGGGACGTACAGCGTCTGCCAGCCGGCCAGTTGCAGCCGGAAGTGCAGGTCGGCGTCCTCGTGATAGGCAAAAAAGTCCTCATCAAATAATCCCACGTCGTCCAACGCTGCCATCCGGTACAGTGCCGCCCCGGCGCAGGGTCCAAACACCAAGCCCTCATGGCTGATGGCCCGAGAGGCTGGTTCACCGCGTTGACGGTTGAACGGTAATCCCCAGGTGGTGTAGAAATCACCGGTACTGTCGATGTGCTTTTTATCGCCGCTCAGCAGTTTACTGGCGGCGGCACTAAGTTCGGCATCTTCGTACAGGGCGGTAGCCAGGTGTTTGAGCCAGTCCTTGTGCACGAGGGCGTCGTTGTTGAGGAGGGCCACATAGTCGGCTCCAAGTTGCTTTGCCCGCCGAATACCGCTGTTAACGCCGCCAGCAAAGCCCAGGTTTTTCTGGTTCACTACCAGGTCCACCTGATGGTAGTTTTGACGTATGAACTCCAGCGAACCATCCGTCGAGCCGTTTTCTACGACAATGATTGTAGCGTTTAAGGATTGCTTCAGTAGAGAATCCAAACAGGCCCCAATTTCAGCCCTACCGTTCCAGTTGGGTATAACGACACAGGTTTTTAGTGAATTCATTGAATTCATTACAGCACTATTCGGTGCGGGTTTCAAACCAGGCTATGGTGCGCTGCAGACCTTCTTCGAACCGGACGGTTGGTTCGTACCCCAACAGTTCTTTGGCCATAGAGACGTCGGCATTGGTATGGGCAACATCACCGACGCGTGGCGGGCGGTGCTCCAAGGATAGTTGTTTGCCCGTGTACTTTTCAATTAATGTCTTTACCTCGTTGACGGTGGTTTGTTCGCCGTGGGCGACATTGACAGCTTCACCCCCGAAGTCTTTGTCTGATTCCATGGCCAGCATGTTGGCGGCTACGACATTGTCTATGTAGCAGAAGTCGCGGGACTGTGTACCATCCCCTTCTATGAAGGCCTGCTTTTTGTCCGGGAAGTAAACTGACTCCAGCCAGGCGGAAATGACCGTGGAGTAAGGGGAGTCGCCGTATTGCCCCGGGCCAAAGACATTAAAATAGCGCAGACAAACAGTGTCCAGGCTAAAAAGTTCACTAAAGACTTTGCAAAACGGTTCGCCAACGTACTTTTGCACGGCATACGGGGATTTGGGGCTGGGCGGGTTTTCTGATTCCTTGGTTGGGAGCTTTTTGGCGCCGCCGTAGAGGGCTGATGACGATGAGTAGATGAAGCGTTTGGCGCCGTGTTTGTGAGCGGCTTCTAACAGGGCGACGGTCCCGACGATGTTTACCTCGGTGGTTAACCGGGGGTGTTCGACGGAGTAGGACACGCGAGGCAGGGCGGCAAAATGAAAGATATACGCTGGTTTATGGGTACTGAAGATCTTTTCCAGCAGCTTTTCATCGAGTATCGATCCTTCGTAAAAGGTGATAGCCGGGTCCAGGACGCTTCGACGGCCGGTAGAAAAATCGTCCATGCCGATGACTGTGGTGTCTGGGTACTTTTCCTTGAATTGTTTTATAAAATTGCTGCCAATGAATCCGGCACAGCCGGTCACTAAGATAGTTGATGATTCCATATGCACATGCTCCTTAATAGTAATTGGTAAGTTTATGTATCTGGTCCAAAACAGCTGCCCCTTCCCACCCAGAAGACCGCTTCGCGCGGGTAATTTTGGCCACGAGGTCAAAAATTACGCCGGCTATGCTGAAGCCTTTTGTGCTGTGAAGGGGCAGCCGTTTTGGACCGACCCGTGGTATTATTGAAAAACTTTTTGAGGATGAACTCTGGTACGGTGGTGTCCCGCTCCATCAGGTTTGGCTGCCAGCGGCCGGTGGGGATGCTGAAGCCTTTTTTTTTGCGGTTTAGGATTTCATCCGGCAGCAGGTCGTGGAAGGCGTATTTCATAAGTCCCTTAAGCTCACCGTTGTGATAGCGAATATTTTCCGGCAGAGAAAACAGGTACTCGATGAGGGGGGTGGACAGCAGTGGTACCCGGCACTCCAGGGCTACGGCCATGCTGGCCCGGTCGACTTTGGTTAAGATGTCGTCATGCAGATAGGTGTGAAAGTCCAGGTATTGCAGGCGGGTATAGAGGGGCAGTTCTGGCCGGTAGAATTTTCTAAAATACCAATAGTCATCGTAGGAGTCAGCTATACCGAATTGTTTGCGGTAGCCGGCCTTTTCTTCCCGGGTCAGGCCGCCCATGAGTTTGGTGTAGTAGGCGAACTCCAGGTTGGTGATGGTTGCCTGGTGGGACCGGGTGAGTTTTCTTTTTAGTCGGGAGCCGGGGTAGTTCTCTTTGATAAAACCAGGGGCATTTTTTTTGAAGTCGGCGTACCAGTTGTAGCCGCCAAAGACTTCGTCTCCGCCGTCGCCGGTCAACACCACTGTTGAACTGGGCTTGGTGAGCTTGGACACTATGTAAACCGGGAAGGTGGAGGTGTCAGCAAAAGGCTCGTCGTACCAGTCTTTGATTTTGGGGAAGAGTTTTTTGACCTCACCCACAGACACGACCTTGCGCCGGTGATTGGTCTTAAACTTTTTGGCTACCAGTTCGGCAAAGTGGGTTTCGTCGTGCTCTTTTATATCAAAACCGATGGCGTAGGTGTTTAGCTGTTTGCTGTGCTGGGCGGCTATGCCTACGACGGTGCTGGAGTCCATGCCGCCGCTCAGGAAAAAGCCCACTGGGACGTCGCTCATCAGCTGTTCCTGGACGGCTTGGTCGACCAGTTCCCTGACTTTGGCGGCGGCCTCGTCCAGGGTTGGGTTGATTTTGACAAGCCCGAGTGTCCAATACTGTTTTTTCTGGAGCTTGTGCGTGTGCAGGTCCAGTTCCAGGTACTGCGCCGGCGGCAGTTTGTATACGTCCTTGTAGAGCGTTTTTGGGGTGGGGATGTACCGGTAGGTCAGGTAGTCGTAGACGGCCGTGGAGTCAACCTCCAGCTTTGCCTCGGTATGGAAACTGGTAAGGGCTTTGAGCTCTGAGGCCCAGGCTATTTGGCCGCCCTTATGCGAATAGTACAAGGGTTTGATGCCCGCCCGGTCCCGGCCCAAAAAGAGTTTCCTCTGCCTGGTGTCGTACAGCACAAAAGCATACATACCTTCTAATTTTTCCAGAAGCTTGTCCATGCCCCATTCCAGATAGCCGTAGATGAGGACTTCTGAGTCAGAATCACTTTGGTAGGCGTACTTGTTCCCCAGTTCTTTTTTGAGGGTTTTGTAATTATAGATTTCCCCATTCACCGTTATAACAACGCCCTGGGCAGACATAGGCTGCCGCCCATGTTCAGACAGATCGATAATGCTGAGCCGCCGGTGGCCCACATACACTTCCTTGTCCTGCCAGTCGTTCCATTGGTCTGGCCCGCGGTGGGCTAAAGTGTTCAAAGCACGCCGTGAGGCGGTCGGGTTCTTGCCGGGTTGTGTGTGGCCAAAGATACCGCACATGTTACAGTTTCGTCCTTAGCAGTGTCATGCCGGTATCTTTATAGACATCGAACTTTCGGGCTGTGCCACCTAGTGCTTTCTGGGCTATCTTCTCCATCTGCTCCGGGGTGAGCGGCTGGTCGTAGGGTGGACTGAGGGCGTCGAAGGTATCGTGGACGCCGTATTCGACAATGAACTTGTTGGACTTTTGGCTGAATTTTTTGCTGGACCGGTAGTTTAGAAACGGCACAAAGATGTGATTAAACCTGGCCCCGAGCTTAGTCTTGTTCGTAAAATTGGTGAGGTAAAATGTTGGCCAGGCGTAAAATTGTATGATCTTATACAGCAAAACTGGCGGCAGTTTGTTGGTGAATGGCAGGAGTGCGTACTTCCAGCGCCGCATCTGAAACCGGCTGCTGGAGTAGGAGTGGACAAAAAGGTAGCCGTCTTTTTTCACAAACTGCAGGATGTGTTTGAGGGTCGCTGCCGGGTCGGGCGTGTGCTGCAGGACCCGATGGCAAAACACAACGTCAAAGGACTGCGGCTTTAGGTGGAGGTTGGCAATACTGTCCTGTACAAATTGCACGTGGTCGGCGCGGGGGTGTTTGGACAAGTTTCGCTTGGCAATGTCTACACCGGCAATGTCCACGGACACCACCTTGGCGCCGAGGTCCAGCAGGATTTCAGTATCCGGGCCGGCGCCGCAGCCGCACTCCAGCACCGTCTTGCCCTTGAAAAAGTCCCTGGGCCAGCGGGTACGGTTGAGGATGGTGTTCAGCCGGTCTGTGGTGCCGTTGATGGAGTCCAGCTGCAGCGTGGCGTGGTTTTCCCGCAGTTTAGAGAAATTGCCGGTAGAGTACGACTGGTCCGGGGTAAAGCGGGGAATCCCGTCCCTGACGGGGAAGGTAGTTTTGCCGTCTGTTAAGGAGCCGTCTTTTTCCTGGAGGGCTTTGCCCCTATAGGTAAACTGAGCGAATGGGGCAAGGGTAGTTTTTTTACTTGGCATCTTTAGGTATTTCCGGCTTTCCCCACTTATTTATTTCGCGTATGACCGCCGTGTACTCTTTGGGCGGCACGAACGTATCCATTATAGCGGTAACGTCCTTCAAATCGATCTTCTTTTTCAGAGCAGGCTTTTCCCGCGTTTTGGACGTTGTAAGGAACTGGGTGAACTCTGCCAGTACTTCGTCCTTTTCAAGTTTTAGGTCACCGCCTTTGTGTTTGGCGGTTTCAAAACCGGCCAGCAGCACCGCAAAGTCCTTGTCCTTTTTGGCCATCCTTTTCCAGTAAGGAATCAGCAGATCGGCCAGCGAGGCATGCTTGTTACCGTGGGCAAAACCTTTGCGGAAGATGTCGGCATAAAACTGCTCAAAGTCGTGCAGACCGCAGGAAATGCCGGTAATGTCTACATAGTAGCCGTTTTTGTGCATGGTTTTATTCACAAAGCCCTCGGGGCGGACGTTGACGTCGGGCGCTAGCTTGAGCGCTTTTTTAAGGAGCTTAGTCCGGTACAGTTTGACGCCGCCTACCCGGGTGCCGCCAAAAAAGTTGTCTAACATGTCTGAAATCAGCACAAAGACCGACTGCGGATCGTTCTCTGCCCGGGTATAGAGGTCCAGTATGGCACCAGGGCGGATGAGTACATCTGCGTCAACCACCATGGTCCACTTCCGGCCTTTCGCCAAACCGATTTTGTAGGATTTTTTAAGGGCGGCGCTAAAAGGCGTTTCGTGAATGAGGTGGATGTTGGTGCGGGGTATTTCCCGGGACACAAGCGCCAGGCAGGCGGCCTCGGTCCGTTCGCCTACGCCGCGGATGATGACCGTCACGTCGTTTTCTATAGTTTTTGGTTTGGTACGCAAACGGTCCAGCAGCTTTGTCATAAGTAAATCCCTTTTATTTCTGTAATAGACTTTCAAATTCTGCCAGAATGGCCGGTTCGTACTGGTGCGGGGTGATCACAAAGTCCGGGTGATGGCGGATATCCTGCGGGGGCTTGGTAAGCGGGTGCCACACCACTTTGTTTGACGCCAGCGCATACGGAAAACTCAGCTGGTCCCGCCGGCTAAAGCGGCAAATCTGATCCCACCAGGTGTCCATAGCAGCGGCTACCTGGTCCCGCTTGTCCCGCAGATTAAAGGCCAGGAACCCGCACTCCGCCAGTCCGGTGTCCTCGAACCCGATCTTTTTGTAGTAGGCCAGCTGGCGTTTGAGGTCCGCCGGATCGTCTTTTTTCATAGCTATGCAGGCTTCCAGTTCCTCAAAAATAGAGCTGCGCTCTGGGTGCACACCGGCACCGATGGCCCGGCCGGACTCCATAAACTTTTCTAAGGCAGGATAGATATCGCCCACAATCATAACGGAGGTATCCAGCCAGACCACCAGATCGTACTGGTCAAAGAGGACGTGGGGATGGGTTTTAATTATCCGAATAGCACGCGGATTATCCAGTGGTTTATTGGAGAGCGGCCCGGCGTCGGGCCAGGTCTGGGGCAATGGCCGGATATCGTAGAGGCCGATGTCATCCAGCTTTGCGTCTGTGTAGGCGATGTAATCAAACCTGTCGTCAATCACCTCGTGCGGCTTCAGGCTGTCGTAGCCTGCGCTCACGGCCGTGACAATAGCAATCTTTCGGCGGCCCTTTTTGCTGGCATATCTGCTAAGGCCCTTTTTATAGGCTGCAATATCTTGCAGTCTCTTGAGAATACTTAGAGTGAACCGTGTAGTCTGGCTAAGGTAGATAGTCATGGACGGCGAGTCGCCAAACTTGTCCAGTACCGCCTGCCACCGCTTCAGGGCTTCTGCCCAGTCTTGTTGATCGTTGGCGAGTTCTGCATATTCAAGGTTGAGGCCCAGGTGATCAGGGTGTTTTTGAAGGCCTTTTTTGATAGTAGTTTCGGCCTGCAGGCTATCTCCAGTCCTGCGCTGCGCTTTTCCCAGCCCTGCCCAGGCCTCTGCCGGCGCCAGGTCCTTTTGCCCGCTTATGATGGTCTGCCAGGAGGCCAGGGCCTTTGGCCAATCCTCCTGAGCAGCGGCAATATACGCGGCTTCCGTACACAGCCCGGCGTCATTGGTGTAGATGTCTAAGCCCCGGGTAACAAACTTTTCAGCGTGGTCCAGGTCATTCTGGAACCGGTAGGCCCGTACCAGCTTAATCCAGACATCTACAGGGGTTGTTTCTGGAAAGGTATCCAGTACCACCTGCCACCGTCGGGCAGCTTCCACCCAATCCTTCTGTTCTGTGGCAACCTCGGCGTACTCAATGTACAAAGGCATATAATCTGTGTGTTTCTTCAAGCCATGAGCCAGGACTTCCTCAGCCTCTGGGTACTTGGTCTGTCTGCGGTAGGCAATAGACAGCCGGACATATACCCCAGCCGGAGTCTTGCGTTTATAAGTCTGCAAAATCCTTCCCCACCGTTCAATTGCAGCAGGCCAATCCTTCCCAGTCATGGCCTCTTCGGCGGCCTCAATGTCTTTGGATGGATCTTTGTGAAACGGCTTCACGAGCAGGGCCTTTCTGAGAACCTGTTCATGATCTCAAATCCTGTCCCAAAGCCGCCCATTCCGGCGTCAATCCGCCCTAATCCCCCTGCCGTACCTATGGGTACAGCAGGAAAACTAGAACGAATTGCCACTCGAAATGGATCAGTTTTGGCATCAGGAGCGAGATCATGAGCAGGTTCTAACTCCACGGGCCAGCCGGCACCGACTGCTTGGCCCCCTAGGGTCAGCAAGCGCCTCGAATCGCCGTTAGGCAATTCGTAAAAGCGCCCTAGGGGGGCGAGTGGTCGGTGCCGGCCAAGGCATCTCGTGATAATAAGACAATGCGGGTATACTACCCGACGAACTATCATATATAATTATTCTACTTGATGAAGCTCACAAGAACAGTAAAAGCCTTCCAGAAAACCTACAAAAGCCTGCTGCTGGAGATGATCCGAACAGACTTCAAACTTAGGTACCAAGGTTCCGTCCTGGGCTATTTGTGGTCGCTGCTGAAGCCGCTCATGTTGTTTGCCATCCTCTACACGGTATTTACCAGGTTCTTGCATATTGGCAGAGGAGTACCCAACTACCCCATATCACTACTGCTGGGTATCGTACTATGGAACTTTTTCACAGAGGCAACATCCAACGCCCTTTCCTCGATTGTCGACAAAGGCAGCCTCATCCGCAAAATAAACATACCCCGCTACCTCATCCCCGTGGCCGCCATATCCTCGGCATTCATCAACATGTCCTTAAACCTCGTCGTAGTCTTTATCTTTGTGTTGTTTGCTCATGATACTGCGTTGTCCTGGCTGACCGTCATTATATTCCCGCTCCTGCTGGTCGAGCTGGTCGTAGTGTCAGTATCAACAGGCTTCTTCCTGTCAGCCCTGTATGTACGCTACCGCGACATTGAGCATATATGGGACATCCTCAAGCAAGCTATGTTCTACACCATACCCATCCTTTACCCCCTAAGCCTCATAGACTCTTCACCTCTGCAAAAGCTCATTATCTCTAACCCCCTGGCGCAAATAATCCAGGACTCCCGGGCAGTCATAACCCACGACAGCAATTTGCAGACTGGCGACGTATTCCATAACCCAATGGCTCGCCTGATACCATTTACCCTGGTAGTTATCGCTCTGCTCATAAGTTCTGCGTATTTTCGCAAGCGCTCTAAGTATTTTGCGGAGGAGATCTGAGCATGCCGGACAGCACCCAAGACATAGCTATTAGGGTAGAAAACGTCAGCAAGGCATTCAAGCTGCCCCATGAAAAACAGTCGTCCCTCAAAGGCGTTTTCCTCAGCAGTTTCCGCAGCAAAAGCTATGAACTGCAGCAGAGTCTAAAGAACGTTTCCTTTGAAGTCAAAAAAGGCGAGTTCTTTGGCATCGTCGGCCGCAACGGCAGCGGCAAAAGCACCCTTTTGAAGTGCATGGCCGGCGTCTATACCCCGGACAAAGGCAAGATCAAAATATACGGCAGCCTGGTGCCTTTTATAGAACTGGGCGTGGGCTTTAACCCGGAACTAAGCGGCCGGGACAATGTCTTTCTGAACGCTGCCCTCCTGGGCTTTAGCCGGAAGCAGACGGAAGCCATGTACCATGACATTGTAGAGTTTGCAGAACTGGAAAAATTCATGGACCAAAAGCTGAAGAACTATTCCAGCGGCATGCAGGTGCGCCTGGCCTTTTCCATCGCCATCCGGGCCAAGTCAGACATACTGCTGCTGGACGAAGTGCTGGCCGTGGGCGACTCTGCCTTTCAACAAAAGTGTTTTGACTATTTTGCCTCGCTCAAAAATGAAAACCGGACCATCATCCTGGTGTCCCATGCCATGGCCATGATAGAACGTTTTTGCGACAGGGCTCTGCTACTGGAATATGGTGAGATAAAAGAGATCGGTACCAGCACCAAAATAGCCGGCCGGTACGAGGAAATGTTCCTGCGCGAGGAAGCCGACCGGCTGAGCCAGCAGCGGGGCGAGGAAGCCGACGGCACCGAGACCGTGGAATTGGTCAAAGCGCGCGTCATCCAGGGCGGCAAGGCCCAGGGAGCCATTGAAGCAGACGAGGATTTTGAAATAGAGGTCACGGTCAAAAGTAAGATCGCCATAGATCACGTCAACATTGGCATAAACGTAAAGAATCATGACAAACTAATGCTTATTTCGGCTGACACCGCACTATGGGCAGGCCAATACCGGTTGGAGGCTGACAAAGAAATGACCGCGCGGTTCAAAATCCAAAACATTTTTGCCAACGGTGTGTATACCATTAATCTGGGTGTAGCCGATGATTCGCCGCTCAATCCCCATCTGTTGCTGCGCCGCGACAACATCCACGAATTCATCATCAAAGGCGTCTCCGCCCACGTCCAAACCCTCACCCGCCCCAAGATTCAAGTAACCGTTACTTAGTTTTAGACATTTAGGCAGGCTAGGCTTTGATCTACTTGTCATCGCTAGGCATAAGCTTCAGATTGGCGCCTACGATTGCTTGGAGCTGCCTTACTGCCTCCATACGCAACTTCTCAAACCGCTCGGCCTTATCCATACCTTGGCTAATTAGCATTGAATTGATACTTTCAAGATTAGATAAAACCGTGAGCTGATCAATACTAGCCTGATCCCGTATATTGCCGGATTTGACGAGGGCGGGATTTTGCTTCCTCCACTCCTTAGACGTTTGCCCGAATAATGCTAGGTTCAACAACTCTGCTTCGCTAGCATAAATAATGCCATGTTTTCCTATCGGCAAGGATGATATCGGTATAAGTGTTTGTTGTACTGCACTGGTTTGTAGCCGCCAGTTTACTTTTGTTAGAAAGCGTTGGTAGTTCCACTGCTCCTGTTCCGCCTCTGCTTCCTTGAGCCGTTGGAATTCCTTTATCAGATAAAGCTTGAATTCAGGGCTCAGCCAAGATCCAAATTCAAAAGCGATATCTTTGTGGGCGTATGTGCCTCCGTAGCGACCTGCTTGCGCTCTCACGCCTATAGCGGCGGTTGTTTCAATCCATTGTTTCGCTGATAGGAGAAATCTATGACTACCGGCTTGACTTCTAATTCCCCCGAATTCGGGGGTTTTAAAATGAGGGTTGTGGATAATCTCCCATGTGCCTAAGAATTCCAGAGTGTTTTTATTCCGGAACCACTTTTCCACAAGGGCAGGGCCGCCCATACTTTTGGCCATGTCAGTCAGGCAGATATAATCTTCGCCATCTACTACTTGCAGCGCAATGTTTGTGTCCTGAACGACTATTTTAGTGATTGATTTCTTCATGCTAATTTCTAGTATAAGCGATTTTAGAAGATTAGCAATAGTCTGTTGACTACTCGTAGATCTCTACAATACATGACTGACACGAGGTAAAGCTCTATCTTTTGCAGTCACTCTTCCGGCAGTGTATAATCCGGGGATTGTGCCGCTTAGGAAATTCTTTAAACAAAAAGCTAAAAAACCAGACTACGACTTTTTAGACTTGGGCTGCAAAAAAGGCAGTTCCATTGGCTGGAGCCATCGCAAGTACGGCGGGCGGGGCCTGGGCGTGGACATGAAGCAGGAGTGGATTGATGAAGCCACTAAGGCGGGGTATGACGCCATTTGTGCCGATGTACTGACCCTGGACTACCCGGAAAATAGCTTCCGCTACGTGGCGATGATGGACTTCCTGGAACACCTGCCAGATCAGGAAACGGTTATGCAGGTGCTGGAACGGTGCAAAAAATGGTCGCGGGAGTTCTTTTTCATTCACCATCCGTCGTTTGAGGATATAGACTATCTGAAGGGGCTGGGCCTGAAGATTGACTGGACAGACGGCTACGACCACAACTCGCCCATAACCCTGGATGAGTTCAAGGAAATGTTTAAGCAACTGGGGCTGCGGCACTACACCATCGAACCCAAACTGCCGATAGCCGACAGTAGTGATAAGCACATCTTGCCCCTGGACGCCCCGCACAACACCATCTTTTACAACAAGTCCCTGGGTCCCAAGAAAAAGGTGACTTTTGATCGGCCGGTGTATAGTAGGTTTGAGATAGTTGTTTCTCTGGAAAAATAGCTACTGTTAGAAAACTTATGAATAAAACCAAGCCCAAACTATTGGTTCTATCCCACATATCGGAACTGGCTGGCGGGGCAGAGATGTCTATGCTGGAAGTGATGGACATTTGGGCCCGGGACCACGGCGTCCAGCCGGAGTTTATAATCCGTAAACCAGTCGGGTCTCTGGGCCCGGCGCTGGAGAAGCGCGGATGGAGGTACCATGCCCTGCCGTACACCTTCTGGTCAGAGGGGACGCCACCACAGGCTGCCGAGCAAAAGCACAAAGCTGCCAGTCAGAATACTCAGGCGGTACTGGAAATAGAAAAGATCATTCAGGCTGCCAAGCCGGATGTGGTCCTGACCAATTCTGTGGTTTGTCCCTGGGCTGCCCTTGCTGCCTATTATCAGCGGGTGCCGCACGTCTGGTTCATCCGCGAATACGGGGACCTGGATCACGGCCGGGTGTTTGAACTGGGCCGGGAACAGACTTTCCAGGACGTGGACCTGCTGTCGCAACTGGTTATTACGAATTCTGAGACGCTGGCCACGCACGTCAGTCAGTATGTGCCGGCAGATAAAGTAACGACGCTCTACCATCCTTTTGACACAGATGCTATGCAGGCTGCAGCCGCTCAATCGGTACCTACCCCCTTCAAAAGTAAAGACAGCCTCAAACTGGTTATCATCGGCGGCATAGCCGAGTCCAAGGGTCACCAGGAGGTGATCCAGGCGGTGGGGGAGCTGAACCAAAAAGGCTACGACACAGAGTTCTGCGTTATTGGCCGGGGTGATCCAGCTTTTATTAACACGCTGCATGAACTCATGAAAAAGTACAAGATAGCGGACAAGGTCCACTTTGCAGGTTTTCAAAAAAATCCCCTGGCATTGGCGGCGCATGCTGACGTAGGCATTATGTCCTCGCGCATGGAGGCTTTTGGACGGGTGACGTTTGAGTACATGGTGCTGGGCAAGCCGGTTGTGGGAGTAGGTGCCGGCGGGACGCCGGAAATGGTCAAGGACGGTTCAAACGGCTACCTGTACAAGTATCGGGATACTGCCAGCCTGGTAGCCGCCCTCATGCACTACGCCAAAGACCGGTCACTGGTAGCAAAGCATGGTCAGAATTCTATAACTCATGCCAAGTCCATGATGAACGGCAAACACACAGTTGCCTCACTCTACAAAAAGGTAGAAAAGGTCATGGGGATGAATCGCAACGAATTGCCTCGTCCCTTTCACTTTTCCCATGCCTGGCTTAGTTATCCGCAGGTGGCAGATGAGTATATCAAAAACCTAGGGGCTGTATCAGCCAAAAAGCTACTGGCCCGCCAGGCCAAAGCCAGGGTGCGTCACGTTGGCAGTAACCTGAAGGCCAAGTACCGGAGGATGAAGGGATGAATACCGTCACGATCATTATCCCGGTTTACGGCGATTGGCCGTCCTTGAGCGAATGCATAAGTTCGTTGAAAGAACATGTGGACACGACGCTGCACCCGGTTATGCTGGTCAATGACTGCGGGCCGGAGGCGGAGCTGATAGAGCGTAATATTCAGGCGGCAATCAAGGATGTGCCGGGTTTTACCTACCACCGGAACAAAAAGAACCTCGGCTTTGTCGGCAATTGTAATCATGCGGTTCTTACGCTTGAAAAAACGAATAACGACATTCTGCTGCTCAATAGCGACACAAAGGTCACGGCCGGGTTTTTGGACGAAATGTTGGCGGTGCTGTATGCCACTCCCAGGCACGGAGCAGTTTCGCCGCGTTCTAACAATGCCACGATTGCTACCATTCCCCTGTCTGCGGCGGTCCAGAAGGGGGTTGCTGCGCCCAAGTCCTACCAGCTGTACCAAAAGATCAAGCCGCTTTTGCCGCGCTACCAGGTAGTGCCGGTAGCCCACGGCTTTTGCATGCTCATCCGCCGCAAATTAATAAAACAGTACGGCTTGTTTGATAAGGCTTTTGGCAAGGGGTATGGCGAGGAAGTGGACTTTTGCATGCGGATCGCCAAACACGGCTACAAAAGCGTGCTGGCCAACCGTGCCTATGTCTTCCACCTGGAGGCCCGCAGCTTTACGCCAGAGGTCAAGTCCAAGCTGTTGGAGGCAAATAATAAGATTCTGTGGGAACGCTACCCCAAGTACCGGCAGTCCGTCCGCGACTACATGGCCGCAGCAATCCCCCGCGAGCAAGTCCTGGAACAAGAAGCTGGCATCCGCCCATCACTAGATGCCAGGTCTGTTATTAAAAAGCTGATCAAAAGCAACCCAAAAGTCCACGCCCTCGCCCGCCAAGTCCGCAAGCGCCTCTAGCCCCAAGATCCTCTTAGACAGGGCTGTCATCTCTTATAACTGTACTCTAAAAATGTCCGGCCGGACATTTTTAGAGTACAGTTATAATAATCGAACGCACTCGTATATTTGAACATAAGCCTGCAGCTCATACGCTTCGATCTCATCATGAAGAATCGTTTTGCAATCGTACTTACTTATCCAAACACTTTGCTGAACCATTTTGAATTTTAACTGTCTAAGTATGAGCCTTAGGTAGCGACGCTTGGCTCGCTGTTCTTCCGGGATATCAAATATAACCATGAGTCGTGCGGAGTCGCCAAGCTTGCTTGGCTCATAGGGCTTTAAGTACGCTTCCCCTTTGCGCGTAAGGCGTGGGCCACCAGACTTACTAAACTCAATAAATCCACTACGCTTGGCGTGGTAAAAAGCATTCCGTAAAGTTTGACGACGGTAGCTGAGGCTTTGCTTTTGCCGGGCAATGTTCTCAAGGTCGTTAAAGAATAGGTGCGGCTTGAAAGCTAGCTTTACGTTCGCATCAGAGTAAGGGATCAAGGCCTCCAGTACATAGGCCAGGGCTGAGTTTGGTAAATCTTTGGTGCTCCTGCTTCTTTTCATGATGTCCTCTGAAACTGTACTCCATTTATATCCGGCCGGACAAAATAAAAGTACAGTTTTTTGAAGTGTTGGCCCCAGTTGTCAAAACCACACTAAAATAAACAGTCTTACATATTGTTAAGCATATATACATGAAGTACTATTTCCTTTGTGAATTAAAACAACGAGGGGAATACAGAGCATGGGTCAATTCAGGCAACTCCTAGTACATCAAAACATCCACTTCCTAAAACAAAACAAACTAAGGCTCGTTGCGCTGTCTCTAGTAGCGGCAACGTTTTCCAACCTCAGTCTGCCACTCGGTACAATTCTGGCTGGAAGTCGCGGCCTTACGAACCATAATAAGAACGTCTCTACCACAGAGGTAAAGAACGCCCTCCAAACTGTCTCTGGCGTCCTGAGTAGCTCTGACCAGGTAGCCACAAAGAGTGATTCGGACTCAGCGCTAACTGCTACAACCAATGACACAGCCATAGACATCCCCAAAGACGCCGACCGAGGTGTCACTTTTGGTACCGAAGGACAAAACAAACTCAGCATTGAGCTCCCGGGTGCAGATAGTGCTGCCCTTGCCAAGCAGGCAGCGCCGGGAGTAGTCACTTACGACTCCGGTAATGGCTCTGCCAATGCCATCCAGCCAACAGAAGACGGCGGCTTACGCATGCTGACAGTCATAGATAACCCGAATGCTCCTACAGAGTATGACTACAAAGTGACTGTGCCGAATGGCGGGCGTATTATGCTCGCAGTGGACGGAGGAGCGGTCGTCGTTGGAGCAAATAAAAAAGTTATGTTCACTATTGATAAGCCATGGGCCAAAGACGCTAAAGGCAATGCCATCCAAACCTACTTCACCGCGGACGGAAAAACATTAACCCAACATGTGAAGCACAATGTACCCGGAGTGGTATATCCTATTATTGCAGACCCGCGCATAAGTCGATCATGGCACGGTATAACAGTCTGGTTTAATCGAGGCGACATGAGGTGGATTAGTGAAACCTCCGGTGCAGCAGCGGCCCTAGGCGCAGCAAGATTCCCACAGGCTGCAGCAATCGCAGGTACGGTATCTTTTCTTGCCAACCAAGCCTCTCGTCGTGGGTACTGCCTTGCAATATATAGAAGTTATTGGCTAGGGGCACCTCTAGTGGCGTGGGTATATAAGTGCTAAGAAAGGGTGATACATGGACTTATCAAGTAGTTTATTTTTGCTAGCTGTGATCTTGCTAATAGTAGCTGCTTCCACAAGAGCTAAAGCAAAGAAAGAGCTTTCAGTAAAGTTTGGTCTTACCTCAATTGTACTGATTGCAACTAGTTTTGCGTTTGAGAATAAAGTTTGGCTAACGCTGGTAGTGATACTTATATTTACAGGTAGTATTTTTGAGGACGAGCTACGGCATACTTTTAAAAAGCGTAGATAAGTACATCTATCATGACGGGATTTATGAGGCAAAAACATGTGATCCTCATAGCTACAGCACTATTTATTCTGCTCGTTATAAGTTGGAGGTTTGAATGGCGCTGGGTTACGGCAACGGTACCTCTGGTAGCTGTAGTGATGGCTTGGTTACCTAGGCGATAAGAGTAAGTTGTCCTGACACTCTAGAAGCTTACGCTACTTCAAGGAAGTGAGTAGCTCTAACAAAAGTTTGGCGGTGGTTTGGGAGGATCTTTTTTGCCATACGTATTCTTGGCCGTTTTTTATCATGGGGGCGAGTTGTTTGCGGGTGGCTTGGGGGTTGGAGACGAGTTGTTCCAGGGCTTTTTGCCAGGATTGCTGGTCGTTTTGGCTGCGGATGATGTAGGGGTCCAGGTCTTTGACTTGGTAAGGGGTGATGTCGGAAACGACTGGCACCATGCCGGCGGCCAGATAGTCCAGGCATTTTATGTCTGATTTGCAGCGGTTGAAAAGTGAATCCACCAGCGGCGAGAGGCCTACGTCAAAACCCGCGATGCCCATAAACCATTCCACAAAGTCCGGGTACATAGAGCCTTTTGCCTGGGGGAGGCGTTCTATCCATGGCCGCTGGGGCAAGTCGTCTGACACGCCGATGACACTGAGGCGGAAGGGGTGTTGCCGGGCCACGGTATCCAGGGCGGGCAGAATCATTCCCAGGTCGGCGTCGTGAGTGGCAGTGCCCATGTACAGCAAGTGGAGCGGCCCGGTTCGATCTGCGATGGATCTTTGGCTGTGCTGCTGCCAGACCCGGGGGTCGAGGCTGTTGGGAACGACGTGGATTTTTTGCTCCAGGCCTTTGTAGGTTTTTGCTAATTCTTTGGTGGAAAGCCAAATCTGGTCCGCTGACTTCAGGAGAAAATTCAAGGCCGCCAGTCGCTCCTGGTGCACATCATGTTCTGGATGGGTTTTGTCCAGGGCGTGGAAGCCGTCGTCGCTGTCTACGACCAGTGCGGTGTTGTTCTGTTTCAGGTTTCTGACAAGAGCCTTTGCATCATCTTCGTGGTCAAAGACAGTTCGCTGGATAATGCAGACGTCAAAGCTGCCAGGCAGGGCGGTAGTGTTTTCCGGAAAGATCTGCAAGGATATTTTATCTGTGATTGAAGGGTCGGTGAGCGGCGAGATAAGCCGGATAAAGGCAGAGCTTTTGGGCTGGACCGTGCCCTGCCCAACAATAACAGCTACACGCAGGGCACCAGGGGCTAATCTGTGAGGGTGGCCGTAGAGCCTGCGCAGCCTGCGTTTTAGATGGGCCTTTTTGAACCGTAAGTCTACGGCTGGATGTTTGCGAATAAGGTGTCTGGGAATGGCATAGGCCCGGTACCCCAGCCTAAAAAAGGTGCGCATTTTTTGCAGGAGTACGCGGGCAATCTCACCAAACTGTCCGTGTGCCAGCAGCTTTATAAAAGTCTGGACTGGCGTGCGGTCTGGTCTGGTCTGGTCTATTATGGATGAGCTTTTGCTTAGTGATCTGTCTGACACTACAGGTACTCTACTATATTTATACCTGGACTATAAAGGCTATCACTGACCCATCAGCAGTGGTTTGGCGCTATGAGCAGTCCTAGGCTGACTCATGGCGCTGCCTACCTGTGTGCGCTCTGATCCACGTGCCATCAGTGGCACAGGTTTATGCTATCCTACTCCACAGCATGGCAAAAAAGAGAAATGTCAAAAAGACTCCGCTCAAACAACCTTCCACACTCTTTTCGCGTATACGGGGACTGGCAAACGGCACCGTGACTATTCGTAATAAAACCTTCCCCAGGGCTTTGTTGATAGGGCTGCTGGGTGTGGTGTGTATGTATGCCGGTGTTGCTGGTACGGTGTCGGTTGCGACGCCGTGGATTTCCTCCAGCGATTCCAAGCAGCACATTGACTATGTCTGGCGCGTGTACCATGGGGAGCTACCCAGGTGGGAGGACGGTCTTAGGTACCCGGCCTTTACCACGTCTGGTTATTCTGGCCGTCAGGCAGCTTCTGCAAATCCTCCTTTGTTCTATGTTGTACATGCGCCGTTTGTGGGTCCCCTTTTGGCGCGCGGCAACTTGCATGCGGCGATTGGTGTGGGGCGTGTCATCAACCTGTTAATTGGGGTAGGCTGTATAGCAGCGCTGGCCTGGGGCGGCTGGCTGATGGCCGGGCGGCGTCGGGCGCTGTTTGCGGTGGCTGTGCCTGCGCTAGGCGTCCTTATGTACCGGTTTACCCGGCTTAACCAGGACTATGCGCTTGACCCGCTGCTGGTGTTGTTTTCTACCCTTTCACTCATACTAAGCTATAAGTTGGTATATAAGGGCCCCAACAAAAAGCTGCTGGTGTGGCTGGTACTTTTGTCCTGCGCGGGTATGCTTACCAAGGTGCCATATATACTTTTTGTAGGGCTTAATCTTTTGGCCGTCGGCCTGCACTACCTCATCCGTTACAAGCATAACTTGAAGAAGGTCATATTCCAGACAGCCGGCGTATCCGTCCTGGTTGTCGCAGCTATCACAATTACTTCCGGATGGTTCTACTACCTATGGAATTATAAGACAAATGGCAGCCCGCTCCAGTCATCTCCCCTGGACTATAGCGGGGGTCGTTCCTTTCAGTCTTTGTCTGACGTTTTGCTGGGGAGCAAACTGTGGGGGCTGGTCTATGCCGGCTATGCCCGGTATTTGGAGGTGTCTTTGGCTGTCCTGAGCTTTTGCATAGCGGGCTGCTTATCTTTGAGTAGGAAAGAGCTCAAGGGGCTTATAGGCGGGCCTAAGCGCCGGAGTGTGTTGGCGATATTTGCCCTGGCCTGGCTTGGTGTGTCCGTCATCCAGATTAAACTTGCCTTTGGGTACGGGTCGATTAATTTCAGGTACCTTCTGTCAGCCTTGCTGCCCATGGGGCTCTTGTTTTCTTTTGGACTGCTTCAGTTTAGAAACATGCGGGGCCAGCTGGTAACGCTTGCGGCCTGTGCTTTGGGGGTTTCCAGCCTCATGGGACTTATGCGGGGCCATCTGGGCAAGCTGCACGGAGACACTGCGGCAAATGGCTTGCCAGGCATGATTGTTACCTTGCTCTTGCTGTTGTTTGCGGCTGGAACGGTACTGCTTTCGTGGTCACTCTTTAAATTGTCTGATTCTTACGGCAGTAAGTAGGTCCTGGTTTGCTTGAACCGGTCCGCATACCAGAGCTCTGATGATTTATATATAAAGGTAGGCAGGCTGGCCGCAAAAAATACGGCAATAGTGACGGCTAGAAATAGCGTTTTTGTATAGTTGTCACGCAGAAGTTTGAGGGTGTAGTGGTTGCCAAGGACGTACAGGAGCGGCAAGACAGCAAACAAATAGCGTCCATGGAGCGCAAACCCAAACCGGCCCGAAGACGTATAGGCGCCGTAGTTTTCCAGCAGTACAATGGCCACATAAAACAGGCTGATACCCAGGGTAAGCGTCAGAAGCTTGTCTTCGCGCCGCCAAACCCGGGCAATTGCTACGACGCCAAGCACTATAAGTATCTGAGACCAGGCCAGTATGAGTTTCAGCGCCGGGAGCTCCCTGTGCGCAAAAATTCCGTAGGTTCTAGCCTGAATAAGCGGCACCCAGTCGTAGACATATTCAAAAGGATCTTTAGTGGCACGAAGCGGAGTACGACTAATGTGTTCGTTTCTGACAAACAGCGGGCTACGGCGACATTCCTGCAAGGTTTGCACTTGAGGACAGCTTGGTGCGTATGTGTGGTATTTGAGGACGTTGTAGCCGTACCTTTGTATAACCAATATGGTCAGGACGCCAAGTACGATGCCAAGTATACTGTTGAGCCGTTTTCTGGCCATAAAGCTGTGGGACAGCGCCGGCCATATAGTACTAAAGCGATTGCGGTACCGGAAAATCAAAACAGCCAGACAAATAAAAGCCACTGGCAAGAAGTTGACCTTTATCAAAGAACCGGCAGCCATCGCCACTCCAAAGAGCAGGAACCGATAAGCGGTAACTCCCTTTAACAGCCTCAGAAGAAACAGAATAGTTGCCAGGGACAAGAAAATAAATAAATTGTCGTAGCTGACCGCCGCAGACAAAAATACAAACATCAAAGTATTGACCAGCATGAATATGCTTAGGTTACGAACCAGTTTGGACACCTTGAGCTCGCCGGCAATTCGGTAGACCAGGTACATAGAACCAAGCGCTAGCGCTAGATTGAGTAGCCGGAGCACAACGTATCCCCACTCAGAATCGCCTACGAGGAGATAGGGGAAACTCATCAGGTAGTGGTAGAGGAAAAACGGCGTGTGGACAACCTCGCCCAGTGCCAAATAGCCATCTTGATCGGCGAGGAAAGGCGACGGACTGTGTTCTGAAAACAGCTTTATGAGTGAGAGGTGGTAGTTTTCGTCCGGCGGCAAGCCCACCCTGATGGTTATGGCAAAGAACAGGCCCTGGACTGCAAACCAGACAAAAGAACCAACCAAAAACACCTTAGATGATATGAGGGCAACTATAAGGTCATGGACCTGGCGGCCCTTTTTATTTAGACCCTTCATTATTGTTTTAGCAAGCATCTTACAGCTAGTATACGATATATATACATCGGACGTCCGGGGCCGAGCCAGTTATTTTCGTTCCGTCCGGGTAAGCAAGCGCCATGGGCCGATCCGTAAGGATCGCCCATAAAGCGCCCTAGAGGAACGAAAGTAGCTGACTCGGCCAAAAAAGAAGAGCCAGCTAGTGTATGTTCGGACCGCTGGCAAGGCTGTTCAGGAACCCTGTGGAGACGTTCGTGACGTTACTGAGTGAAAACCCGTTGGTGTCAAAAACGGCCCGACTGGTTACCCAGTGCTTTTTGCCGTTTTCGACCTTGTATACACGGGCATCACCCGCTGCGCGTATGAGGTTGGTCAGGTCTGATTGAGTGGCATATCCGCCAAAGAGGCTGGTATCCAGAACGGCTAATTCCGGAACAATGACGTTATAGCCGCCGGGGTCTTGCATGGGCGTGGGTACGGGCCGTTTCTCTGCGCCGTTCTGTACCTGCCAGACGTTGTTTGAGCCGTCTTTCACAATGTGCCGGAGCTTTCCGGACATTGGGTAGTCGGATGCCTGGGTGGGGTTGAGGCTGAAGGTACTGGCAATTTTCAGGCCGTAGTCCTTCAGGGTAGGGGCAGACACAATGTGCAGGCTGGACGAGCCGGTGTTTACTACAAACACCTCATCCCTGGAGCCGATCCTGAACAATGTACCCTTGGCCATAATCTTTTTTCCGGAATTAGGGAACAGGTTTGCTGATGTGTCGTTCAGGGATATGGCGTCTGACAGTGCAAAGCCGCTTTCTGAAACAGCGGCCGGGCTCATGAGGTGATAGCGCTGCCCGCTTTTGATTAAGAAGACGCCGCTGTCGCTCCCAATTCTGAATAGCCGTTTAAAAGCTTTAGTAGTGGGGACAAAGTCAAAGAATCCGTCCGGGGCGAGTGAGAATGAAGATGAGGTAAGTCCCATTTGGGTGAGGTCAGAGGGCGACACAAGGAACTTTTGGCCCGAGTCCAGGACATACAGCTCGCCGCCGCCGTTTTTTACATACTTGTCTATGTCTGTGCCCCCGGCGGGTAACTGGTTGAGTATGGAGGCTCTGGTGGCATAGATGAGGGGCAGATGCAGCTCTGCGGCCACTCTGGCAGAAATTTCCTGCCGTTTGGTGCCATCCCAGAAAATGTAAGTGTTTTGGTCGGTCCGTTTTAACAGCTTGTTGGCCGTCAGAATCGGCGGGCCGTTTTCGATCGGCGCCATAACGGCTTCCCATAAGGTGACCTCAGGCCTTGACGCATACGCGGGGCTGCCGGAAAGGTAGGCCTCGCCATTGATGATGTGCCGCTTCTTGCCGCCTTCGACAGACCAGACAGCGGGGCCGTTAGCGCTGCGAACGGTGGTTTGCATGGCTTCGGCGTCCGGGTACCATTCTTTAATGCCGGCCGGCAGCAGGGCTTCCTGGCCAATGTCGTAGCCAAATGTCTGTAACAGCGCCCGGGAGGTAAAGTGATGAGCCCGGCCGCCACTAATCATGTAGACCTCATCTCCCTGGAACCGGGCGATAAGCGGCAGGTTGCCTGAAAAGCTCCGGCCGGAGACATAGCTGGTACTGACGGTCTTGACGCTATGTATGGTGTCGCCGAACCCGTATATATCCAGTTTTTCACGATTTTCCATACGGTAGTAGTTGTTGTTTGCGCCGAGTACATACACCGTTGCGTCATTACTGAATTTGAACAGGGGGCTGCCGGTGGTGGGGCCAAACCACTGGTTATAGAATACCCAGAAGTTGCGATTGCCGTAGGAGCTGCAGCTGTCTCCGGTGCCGCCCAGGTTATTGAGGGCGGCCTGGTTGGGGCGGTACGGGGTATAAATGTAGAGGCTGGCGGTTGCCTGGTTCTGGATGTACACAGTTGACCTTCCGCAGGATGTCTTGGGATTCCAGAGGATGGAGTTATTGCGGCCGGCCCGGTAGTTGAAACTACCCGGGTTGGCGGCATAGACCTTGAACCGATGAGCACCGTAGTATACCTGGTAAAAGAATCCAGCATAAGCCGGATCGCACGGGGCGGAGTCCGGGCAGAAAGCGCCCATGGCCTTTCGGTATTGAATGTCCCATGGCCATGTATCGGTTACCAGCCCTTGCTCTTTTTGGAGCATGACCAGTATGACCTTAGGGCTTATGCCGCAGCTTTGGGCGACGTGGTAGATGATCTGGGCGGCTGTTTCGTTGCTTCTGCCGGTGTAGCCGCCACACAGGCCGCTGTCCGGAGCAATGTTGGCGGTATTTTGACGATAGTCCTTGAGGCATTTATACGGCGGCCCGGAATCGTTACTGCTGGAAGATTTGGCATGGTGGGTTTCACAAGTCGGGACCTTACTGTTTAGGAAGCTTTGGATCTGGCTGGCGGACATAGAGTTTTTGTTGTAGAACACCGCATCATCGATGATTCGTCCGGCATTAAACTGCGAACCGCTCAGCGCATCTGTGTTCTGGGAGGGCAGAACAGCCGGGAGTAGGATACCAAGGACAAAAACAGCAGCAATGGTGGGCACGAGTCGCTTTTTTACTTGCTGTTTGCCTAGTCCCCCATCTCCCATACTCTGACGGCTAGATGCCTTTCCAGAAGCAGTGCCAGGCAGATTGGATGTGCCTGAAACGTAGCCATAGCTACGTTTCAGGGCAGCCGGGCTGTTTGGCACTGCTTCTGGGAGGGCAGACCTGTCAAGGTATGGGAGATGGGGGACTAGGGTGTATTTCATGAGCTACTTGATTTTAATGGTTTGTGCGTCCGATGTGCCGGCAGCGTCTTTGGAAGCGTAGGCTACTGTAACTTGCCAGTCCCCGGCGCTCGGGAACTCGGAACGTTTGATGAGCGGGTTGGTGCAGATGGTGGTAGAGGCATCGCGGTAGGCAGGCGTTTTTTTGGTAACTGTTTGGCTGCCTTTTTTGATGGTGATCGTACAAGTGCCGTCTTGGTAGTGGTCGGAGATAAAGGATCGGACTTCAATTATAGCATCATATTGATCGGCATCGGTGATGATGACGGTCACGGCTTTTTTCTGGGGGTCATTTTGGTCCGGAGGTTCTGGAGCGTTCTGTTGCTCCTCCTCTGCGTCCGTGGTTTCTTTCTGCTTGTCACCAGAGGCTTTTTCTTCCTCGGTAGGCGGACCGTAGTTTACGCCATCCACCCAATCGTCCCGGCCTGAATCCCTGCCGTAGGCTCTGTATGCGAAAACCCCGCCGCTTACCAGCAAAACGGCGGCAAGTATGATAAGTATAGGTTTCTTGTAGTTTTTATTTTGTACCATCAAATATAATTATAGCATAAAAGCGTAAGCTTTAACAGCCTTGACTGACCTACCCCCCACTTTTTCTCCCACCCCTGTCATTCCCAGCCCCCGATCGGAGCCGAGGGCAGGCTTGACTGGGAATCCAGGCCTGATCAATAACGCTTCTGGATAGCAGATCAAGGCCGGTATGACGGGAAAGTGAGGGTGGGTCGGCAGCCTTGGACTGCCCTTTGGCAGCTATCTGGCCCGGAGTTTGCTGCTGATGTGCAGGCTGCTGGAACTTATGAATAAAATCCCAAGGAAGATCAGGTAGATTGATCGGTCCAGCAGGCCGGCGCTCAGGATATGATCGGTTGGTATGTGGTGGATGGACTGGGAAAAGTATATGAAGGATTCCCGAATGCCAATTGCCCCGGGGGTAAAGGCTACGAACAAAGCCAGGTTGGCGCTACCAGTGTAGGTGAGGGTTGCTGCCAGTGAGGGATGATAGCCAGTTGCCCGCAGTTCCAGGTAATAGATAATGGCTATGAGTGCCAGCTGCACCAATGTCACCAGCCCTACGATAGCAAAGTTACGAATCAAAGTGGCTAATTTTTGCGTCCGAAAGAACCATACGCCAGCCCCGGTGATGACGACCACTATAGCCAGCGTCGCCAGTGGGTAGCGAATACCAAGCATCATAACCAGGCTAATGGCCAGGAACGCCCCATAGTACAGCATGGTGGCCAGCGTGTAGTCCTTGATGCCCAGCCCGATCTTCTTTTTTAGGTATACCGCCCGGAATCCAGGGCCGCTTTGCAGGGGGCCAAAGAAATTCACTAACGTGGAGTAGACGGTTAGCATCAGCGAGTCCTTCAAGGGATAGGACTTGCCGCTTATAGTTATGGTAATGGCGGTAATGAAAAAGTTAGTGAGTAAAAACAGGCCGTACAGCACAACGAGTAGCGGGATAAGGTACAAAGGCGTCGCTCTCAGCGGGTCCAGGGCTCCCGGGTGGGCTCTGAGGTACCATACAAAAGCTCCGGCGGCAGCAACTATGACAAAAAAGCCGATGTATCTGCGGGCGCTGGACAGAGAAGCGGTTATTGTTTCTTTTGACACAGGACAACGTACCCCTCAGATAGATTATATCTGTTGAAAGGCCGGCTCATCCAGTACAGGGGCAACAAAAACGGTTCTATATTTAAGAGCTGCAGGTATTTGGTCTTTATGGGGTTGATGCCGCTTTGTTTGGTCATTTCCTCTGCGTTTTTTTGCTTTTTTACCTTGCCGGCCAGGGCTTTTCGCATCAGGCGGGTGACATTGATAAAAGGATAGCCGTAGGAAGAAAAGCGCTTAATGACGTACCCATGCTTTTCCAGCTGTTTGATAAGTTCACCTTTTTCATAGCGGCGAAAATGGCCGACCTTTTCGTCAAATTGATCAAACCACTGCATGCGGGCGGGGACAGAGAAGATAAAATAATCGCCGTACTTTTTGACGTCTTGTAAGAATTTGTTGTCATCCTCCAGGTGTTCTATGACCTCGCAGCAGATAATCAGATCAGATTTTTTAGGGAGGACGCTGAGGCTGCCTTTGTTGAAGGACAGTTGTTTGGTGGTCAGGCCTCTTTCTTTTCGGATGCCATTTGCAACAGCCAGTGCGTCATCAGAAAAATCGATCCCCACGCCTTTGTATCCTCTTTGGGCCAGGGAACACGCCAACTCGCCCGCTCCGCACCCCACGTCTGCAAAGGTTTTTACGGGAATTGTTTGGATCAGGTTCAGGATATTGTATTTTCGGAAGAGATACCTGGGTGCTTTGAAGAATTTGTTGTTACTTGTTGTGTTGTGACTCATCTTTTTCCGACTCCTATGTATTGTAACCCAGCTTCGGCGGCTTGGGCTGATGAGAATCTGTTCATGCAATCAACAAGTATACAAGGCTTAGCCGCGTCCTTGACCAGCCGCTTCAGATCCATTTGGATGAGCTCTGGCCATTCCGTTGCTACCAACACGGCATCTGCCCCTTTGACGGCTGCATGGAGGTCCTGGCAGACAACGACGTTTGGCCGCAGGTCCTCAGCTGCTTCATGGCTGGCTTCCGGGTCATAGACCCGAACAACGGCCTCTGATTTGGATAGGATGTTTGCCATACGCACACCCTGCGACCTTCTGGCGTCGCTGGTGCCTGCCTTGAAAGCCAGACCCAGCACAGCAATCTTCTTGCCGTGCAGGTCGCCCATAGCGGTCTGGACTTTGTTCACAATATAGCCGGGCATAGAGGCGTTCACCTCCTGGGCGGCGGTGAGGATCTGCGGGTCGGCACTGTGTTCGTGCATGGCATCAATCAGCCCGCTCATATCCTTGGGAAAACAGCCGCCGCCGTAGCCCCGGCCGGCATTTAAAAAGGCCCGGCCAATTCTATTGTCCTGGCCAACGGCGTCCATAACTTCAGTTATATCCGCGCCAACCTGGTCAGACAGTTTAGCAATGGAGTTGGCGAACGAAATCTTTAGCGCCAAAAAGGCATTGGCAGTGACCTTGATGAGCTCTGCGCTCTCAAGCGTGGTTGCGATGTAAGAACCGGGCAGCTGAACGTCCGGTGTTTTTAGTTTTGTCAGGTTCGCAATCTTCTCGCGGCACTCCTCAAGCGATCTATAGATTGTAAACACGGCCTGGACGGCTTCTTCGTCGGAGCCCCCGCATATGATCCTGTCAAACCACAGAGTGTCGCTGATGGCCGTTCCTTCGCGCAGGAATTCAGGGTTAGACACATAAGCTACCTTTGTGCCTGCCTTCTGAAACTCCTGGCTTACCCTGCCGCCAGTGCCAACGGGAACGGTGCTTTTCTGGACATAGACAGAACCGGGCTGCAGGTACGAGGCGGCTTCTTTGGCCGCAGAGAATACGTAGGTCAGATTAGAGCTGCCGTCAGGGTTGTCGGGCGTGCCCACACAGGAAAATACTATGGAACTTTTTGACACCCCCGTTTTGTAGTCTGCCGTGGGAATGAGCAAACCGGCGCTGATGCCTGCTGCAATCAACGGGTCTATACCTTCCTCAAAGAAAAATGATTTGCCGCTGGCAATGGTGTCCAAACGCTCCTGGTTGATATCTATCAGGTAGACCTGGTACCCACAGTTAGAAAGCAGGGCTGCGGTGGACAACCCTACATAGCCTGCGCCAATGATGGTAATTGTTTTTTCCATGGGCTTTAGTTCAGGCCAAGGCCTAGATAGACTACGCCTAGCTCATTAAGCGCGGCCTTGTGTTTGATGAGGTCATTCCGGCCGTCAAGCAGTACAGATACGCCCGCGAAGGCTTCTGGTGCAAGGTCCTTGAATTCCTGATGGCTGGTTACTAGTATGACAGCGTCTTTGTCTTGGAGCGCTTCCGGCAGAGATTTGGCGTCTGACTTTTCCAGGAGGTACGGGTCATACCCGGTTACCCGTGCGCCGCGCTTCTTTAGAGCCCTTATGACTACATAGGCTGGACTTTCACGATCATCTGCCACATTGGGCTTATAGGACAATCCCAGCACTGTTACGGATGCACCATCAAGTGTCCGGCCGCTTTTTTGGATGAGTGCTTGTTCCAACTGATCAATGGCATAGACAGGCATGGATTCGTTGATGCTGCGGGCCAGCGACAGGAACTTGTGCTCAAACCCATTACTGCGTGCATATTCAATCAGGTAATAGGGGTCTACCGGTATGCAGTGTCCGCCGACGCCAATACCAGGGTAGTGAGCCATAAAAGCAAAGGGCTTGGTGGCGGCACCGTCTATGACGTTGACTACATTGATACCCAGCTTGTCAAAAGACATAGCCAGCTCATTTACAAAGGCTATGTTGATGTCCCGGAATGAGTTTTCAACCACTTTGCAGGCCTCGGCTTCCTTGATGCTGCCCATCTTTTTGACCTTGGCGTCTACGAGCTGGTCATAAAATTTGTAAGCCATATCCAGGGCTTTGTCGGAATCGGCACCGAGTACTCTGTTGATGTTGCCGACATGCCACTTGGGGTCTCCGGGATTGATGCGCTCCGGGCAGTGAGCTATGTACAGGGACTTGCCTATGACGTGGTCGGTTTCTTTTTCTATGATTGGGATAACGACTTCGTCGCAGACTCCTGGGTTAATGGTTGATTCGATCACCAGCAAGCTGCCGGGCTTTAACTGTTTTGCCACGCTGACAGAGGCACCTTTTACGGGGCCCAGATCAGGGTTTTTGGCTTCATCAACAGGGGTAGGTACGCAGACAATTGCTATATCTACGTTCTGTAGCAGCGAAAAGTCGTCAGAAAAGCGTATGTTTGTTTTTTCCAGCTGTTTGTTTGCGATCGTGTCATCAATGATCGGCTGGCGTTTACTCAGTCTGGTTAGTTTGTTTTTGTCCAGATCAATACCAATGACGTCAAAGCCTTTTTCTTCTGCCAGGAGCGCCAGGGGCAGGCCAACGTACCCTAATCCAATCACAGCTATCTTCATTTACTAGATTATAAAACACTTTGACAGTAAAATGTGGCAATAGGGAGAAAAATACACCACTCATGAAGCTAATAATATTTTCTATCTGTAAGGACGAGGCAGAGACTATTGGTGAACTCCTGAAGAGGATTCCCAAAAAGATACCTGGCGTGGATAAGATTGAAACGCTGGTGGTCAGCGACGGCAGCACCGACAGCACGGCAGACGCCGCCCGCCGGGCCGGTGCCACCAAGATCATAGAGGGCGTCAAGCAAAAGCGGCTGGCCTATAGGTTTGAGCAAGCCATAGAAACGGCGCTGTCCATGGATGCGGATATTGCCGTAAATATTGACGGTGATTTGCAGTTTGCACCAGAGGACATCCCGACGCTGCTTAAACCAATCCTGCAAGACGGCGCAGACTTTGTAGCCGCCGATCGCTTCACTGACCCTGATACCGGGCAGCGCCGCAAACCGGCAGGCATGCCGGGCGGCAAGTACTGGGCTAACCGGCTCGGGGCGTGGATTGTGGGCAATCTGTCAGGCGAGCGGTTTTATGACGTCACCTGCGGCTTTAGGGCCTACACCAAAAAGGCCATGCTGGCCATAAACATCAACAGTACCTACACCTATACGCAGGAGTCCTTTCAGGTGCTGGCCGTCAAAAAGATGAATATCGTGGCTGTGCCTATCCATGTGAAGTACTACGAGGGCCGAAAGTCCCGGGTGGTGAAAAGTTTTTGGCAATTCCTGTTTGGCAGTGCGCTGAATATACTCCGGGCGTACCGCGACTATGCACCCTTGAAGTTTTTCGGGAATCTGGGGGTTATACTCATTATCCCGGGTCTGCTGCTTGGCGGGTTTACCTTTGTGCATTGGATACGCACCGATCGCATTACCCCTTACATTGCCGTCGGGGCCCTTGGCCTCTATCTCACGACCTTGGCGCTGGTGGTTTGGGCGCTTGGCCTGGTAGCGGACATGCTGGACCGGCTGCTGAATAATCAGGAAAAGATTCTGGAAGCCGCCAAGCGCCAACGCTTCGATAAATAACGGTTATGACTATTACTAGGCATCGGCCCATCACAAATACCCTCTTATTCCTCTAGGGCGCTTTTACCTCGGGCCATGGGCCCTCGGAGGCGCTTGCTGACCCTGACGGAATAAGAGGGTATTTGTGATGGGGTCCGAGATCGTTTGGAGGCGGGCCTAAGCTTCTTGTACCAGCGACTGCAGATACTGTCCGTAGCCGCTCTTTTTGAGGGGTTCGGCCAGGGCTTGTAGCTGGGCGGTGGTAATGTATCCCTCTTCCCAGGCGATCTCCTCTATGCAACCGATTTTTTGACCCTGTCTTTCCTCGATAATCTGGACAAACTGTGAGGCTTTTAGGACGTCATCAAAATTACCCGGGTCTATCCATGCCGTACCGCGGTCCATAATGCTGACTTTTAGTTTGTTCTGGCGGAGGTAGCCGTTATGGATTTCGGTGATTTCCAGTTCGCCCCGGGCACTTGGTTTTGCTTGTCTGGCGATCTCTACAGCGTCATTGTCGTAGAAGTATAGGCCTGGGATGCCATAGTTGGATTTGGGTTTTTCTGGCTTTTCTTCAATTGAAATTGCATTCATGTCTTTGTCGAATTCCACCACACCCAGTCTTTCGGGAGTGGACGTATGGTAGGCGTAGATGATGCCGCCGTCGGGATCGGTGTTTTCTTTGAGTTGTTCACCAAAGGCGGAGCCATAAAATATGTTGTCGCCAAGGATCAGGCAGACTTTGTCATTCCCAATGAAGTCAGCGCCAACTATAAATGCGTCGGCTAATCCGCGCGGCTGATCCTGAATGACGTACTCAAAGTGACAGCCCACGCGTGAACCATCGCCCAGCAGCTGTTTGAACCGTTCCTGGTCGTGCGGGGTGGTAATGATCAAGATGTCCCGAATCCCAGCCAGCATCAGCGTGGACAAGGGATAGTAGATCATTGGCTTGTCGTAGATCGGCATCAGTTGCTTGCAGATGCCGTGGGTGATGGGGTACAGGCGTGTGCCCGATCCACCGGCTAAAATAATTCCCTTCATTGCGTGGAAAGCTCCTTTTTGACGTATTCCCTTAATTCATCATACCAACCGCGGCTTTCAAAGCCAGTGGCAGTAAGTTTAGTGAGGTCAAAGGTGCTGTGCAGGGGGCGGGCGGCGATGTTTTCTTTGCCGGCAAAGTATTCGGCCGTGGTGGTGTCGGTAACGGTGAGGTCTTTGTGTCCAGCAATTTCAAATATGTGGCGGGCGATGTCTGCCCAACTGGCTGGTTCACCACTATTACTGACATTATATGTGCCATGTGCTGCGCTAGTTGAAAGGAGATGGTCGATTGCCCGGACAAGCTCGCTCGTGAAGGTGAGGCGGCCAACTTGGTCTGCTACGACTGTTGGCGACACTCCTTTTGCACCCAGGCCCAACATGGTACGGACAAAGTTGTTGCCCTCGCCAATGACCCAGCTGGTGCGCAGGATGTAGTGCTTTGGCAAAGAAGCAACTAGCAGGTCGCCCGCCGCCTTGCTGGCGCCGTAGACGGATAGTGGCGCAAAGTCCTCCTGTTCGGTATGTGGATGTTTGGTGCCGTCAAAAACGTAATCCGAAGAAATGTGCACCAGGGTGATGTCATGCTGCCGCGCAACTTCTGCCAGGTAGCCTACGGCTGCGGCGTTGACCTTCCAGGCGGCCATCCGGCCTTCGGCGGTTTCTGCCCCGTCCACGTTCGTGTAGGCAGCGGCGTTGAGGATATGGGTAACGCCGGACCAGTCGTAGCCCATGACCGACGCGCGATCAGTAATATCCATTTCATCAATGTCAGCAAACTGAGCCTGCGGATACTGAGCCCGCAGCGCAGTACCCAGTTGTCCGTTTGCCCCGACAATAAAAAACTTTGAATCATCCATGATTTACCCCCGGAGTTTAAAGTGCGGTCTTAGCTCAATCGGAATATCTTTGCGCAATGGATTCTTTTTGTCGCGGTCAGATGCGACGGGATCTTTCAATCCCCAATCGGCTCCAACATCGGGATCGTTCCAGGCAATGCCTAGTTCATCTGCTGGATTATAGTAGCCGTCCACGAGGTAGGTGATAGTCATGTCGGACAATGCAGCAAAGCCATGGGCTACCCCGGGCGGGATGTAGAGGCCATTGTGATTGAACTTTTTTGGATCATCCGGACTTTTCAGGTCTGCGCCAAGGTCAAAGGTGGCTGTCACGCCAAACGTTGGTGAGTCCTTGCGAAAATCATGCAGGATGACGCGGGCGGAGCCAAAGGGAACGTACCAGTAATCTGCTTGGTGCAGGTGATAGTGAAAGCCCACAATGGAGCCAGCTTTACGGTCGCCGCGGTTGCCCTGGATCATTTCCCGTCCATTTGGAAACCACTGCCGCCGGTAGGTTTCTATGAAAAAACCGCGCTCGTCACCGTGTATGTCTGGCTGAGCCTGTAATACTCCGTCGATGTCCGTCTTTATAAGCTGCACGCTATAACCCTCCTAAGGTGTTTTATTACTAAAATAACTGGTAAGCATTTCCTTATCCAAATCAAAGGCAAAGTCTACGGTCGGTACGTCGGCCCGACTTACCCAGCGTACCTGAGAGCCCTCTTTGGGGTCAACGACAAGCCGGGCGCGGTCCTTGGTGGTTATGTGGCAGGTAAAGTAACAGGGCGCTGTGAGTAGCTCTGTTCCTTGCCACTCGTATGGCTGTATGCCCGATCCAAAATAAGTAACCTGGGTTATCATACGCTGTTTTATTCCCAATTCTTCGTGCAGTTCTCGGTAAGCGGCTGCCTCTATGGACTTGTCTGTCATGTCCATAAAACCGCCCGGGAGGTCAAACTTCCCCTTTCCTGGTTCTATAGACCGCTGGAGTATTAGTACTTCATCGCCACAGATAATAAGAGCGCTGCTGCATGGTAAAGGGTTTTGGTATTGCTTGTATCCGCATGTGCTACAGACTGATTGCCATTTTGAAGGGTAAGTTACCATGCCGCCACACCAGCCGCAGAACTTTTGTTGATCGAGTTGTCTCATAGACCTTGTTCTTCGAGTTTTTTGAGGAAGGGGCGGATGATTTGTTCGGGGCGGAAGGATTTTTTGGCGAGGGTGAAAGCGGCTGCGCGGAGGCGTTGCACTTCTTTGGGGTTGTTGGCCAGTTTGTCCAGGGCGTCGGCCAGGGCGTGGGCGTCGCCGGGGGGTGTGTAGATGGCGGACGCGCCAAAGACCCGCCGCTGTGACGGCGTGTCGGAGGTCACAATGGCACCGCCGGCAGCGGCGCACTGGTAGACTTTGTTAGGTACGACTTTATAAGTTTTGGGGCTGGTACCAAAGACACCCAGGCACACATCGTGCTGAGCCATAAGTGCGGGCAGTTCGTCTATGGGCACCCAATGGTCGACCCACTTGATGGTGGCTGGGCCTTTGGCAGGCCGAGCGGCGGCCTGGGCTTTGGCAAAGTCCTGGCCGTGGGGGCCGACCATGGTTATGGTGACGGGAGATTGCATAGAGCGGGTGGCCTCGGCAATGATTGGGGCGCCCTGCAGGGGGATGTAGTTGCCGAAAAAGGCGATGCTAATGGGTTTGGTTACTTTGCGTTTGGCCTCTGCCTCGCCCGCCTCAAACCAGGAGGGCGGGGCGCCGACGTTTACGACTACACCCTTGGATCGGTGGTGCCCGGGTAGGTCTAGGCGGTGTTCTTCAGTATCTACTATGATAATGGCGGATTTTTTGAGGGCTGCCTGGTCCAGCCAGCCGAGGACTTTTGTCTTGAGTCCGCCTTTAGCCCCGCGGTCGTTGGCCGTTTCGGTGCCGGAGATCATGTAGTCTAGAGCAATAGGTTTTTTTCTAAACAGCAGATGCGCCAGCTGAATATCGAACTGCCCCAAGTGTCCCACTATCACCAAATCAGTTGGTGGAAGGTGTCGCGATTTTCCGATCAGACGAACCCAGCAGCGGAGGATGTGCCCACCCAGCAGTGGCAAGCGCCAAGGCTGTTGCATGATGGCTACCCGGGAGGCGGTGTTGACCTTGAGCGGTGCGTTGCATTCTGTCACCTTGTGGTCATGGGCGCGCATACCGTCAATGAGGGCTTGAACCCGGGGGGTGTTGCTGGTGTCGTATGTTCCAAAGAAGGTTATATTCATATTTTTCCCGCCGGAACGGCTCACCCTTACGAATTCTCTAGGCCACTTTATGGGTGACCTTCGGTCAGCCCATGGCGTTAGCTTTAGCCTGACGAATTCGTAAGGGTGAGCCGTTCCGGGCCTCTCATTGTTCCACGTCCTTTTGCATGAACTTCGGTACATAAAACTTTTCCATGTAGGGCTGCCACCACTCGGTATTGGCCTGGTACCAGTCGATGGTTTGGCGCAGGCCTTCCTCAAATGTCACGCTTGGTTGGTAGCCCAGTTCGCGGCTGATTTTGGTGTAGTCAATGGCGTAGCGGCGGTCGTGACCGGGCCGGTCGGTCACGAACTTTTTCAGCTCCTGGGATTTATCCAGGATGGAGAGCACACCATCGGCGATTTCTACGCCATTTTGTTCCTGGCCACCGCCGACGCAGTATGTTTCACCGGCACGGCCTTTGCGCAGAATCAGGTCAATGGCCCGGCAGTGGTCCAGCACAAACAGGTAATCCCGGATGCTTTTGCCGTCGCCATAAATAGTCAGCGGCTTGTCCTGCAGGCCCATGAGGGTAAAGACCGGCACAATGTTCTCTGGTACCTGGTAAGGGCCGTAGTTGTTGGAGCAGTTACTGATAGTGACATCCAGGTCGTAGGTATGGAAGTAGGACCGTACCAGGTGATCGCTGGCGGCTTTGGTAGCAGAGTAGGGACTGCGCGGGTCGTAAGAGGTGTGCTCGTTGAACTTATCATCTGATCCGAGTTCCAGGCTGCCAAAGACCTCATCTGTAGAAACGTGGTGGAAGCGTTTGACTTTGTGGTCACGGCTGAGGCGCAACAAGATGTTGGTGGCAAGCACATTGCTGTTCACAAAATTGTCCGGATCTTCGATAGATCGGTCTACGTTGGTTTCGGCTGCAAAGTGGACGACATAATCCAGGCCTTGCTCAAAGATAAGCACCAGCTTGGCTTCTTCGATGAGGTCAAACTCATGAAACTCTATCTGATCGCGAACGGCAGCCAGGTTTTCTAAGTTACCCTGTTGATTAAGTTTATCGACGACGATTATCTGATAGTCAGGGTAGTGCTGGCGGATATAGTGGACAAAGTTCGCACCAATGAACCCCGCGCCGCCGGTAATGAGCATCTTCATATGTGTTTAGTATATCCCGCTAGTCCTGGATTAGGTGTGTGACTTTTGCAACGAGCTCGTCGAGGCGGGCCTGGGTCCCGGCCTCGGCGTTGAGGCGCATGACTGGTTCGGTGTTGCTGGCGCGGATATTAAACCAACCGTCATCAAAATTCACCGTTAGCCCGTCAAGGGTATCCTGGGTGTCGTTGGAAAAGGCCTGAGCCAGGCGTTTTAACGCTCCGTCCTTATCAGCTACTTCAAAATTTACCTCTGGCATAGTGGCATATCTGTGGTATTCGTCCACCAGTTGCGACAATTTTTTACCAGCTGCCTGCAGGGCGACGATGACCATCATCGCGCCAATCAGGCCAGAGTCGGCGTAATAGTTTTCCTTAAAAAACAGGTGTCCGGTTGTCTCGCCGCCAAATGGGGCGTCGTGTTCGCGCATGACAGTGCCGATGCTGACCCGTCCGGCTTTGGTTCTAAAGGGTGTGCCGCCCCATTCGCGGACGAGTTCCTGGGTGGCCCGGCTGGTGCGGACCTCGTGCACTATTTCTGCCCCAGGGTACTTCTTCAAATACTCCCGGGCAACAATGCTGATCAGGTCACTTCCGGACACAATCCGGCCCTTGTCATCCACAAACCCGGCGCGGTCACCGTCACCATCAAAGGCAATGCCAAAGTCCAGCTTGTTTTCCTGGACTGTCTTGATGAGGTCCTGCATATTTTCCGGCTTTTGCGGATTGGCCTCATGATTAGGGAAGGTGCCGTCCAGGTCAAAGTACAGTTCGGTCACTTCAAACGGGACATAGGGTTCAAGTTCCGGGAATATTTTACCTGCCATACCGTTGCCGGCGTCCACGGCCATTTTGTACGGCTTGAGTTTGGCCGGATCCGGCACAAAGCTCATAACATGGGCAAGCCAGTCCTCTGTAATATCCTTTGCCGTGACTTGACCGGGCTGTGCGGCGGTTTTTGGCGCGTAATCTGTAAGTACCCTGTCGCGGATCTGGTCTAACCCGGCATCCAAGCCCACAGCGATAACCTGATCCCGGTAGAGTTTTATCCCGTTGTCGGCACCCGGGTTGTGGCTGGCGGTGACCATGGCAGCCCCGGCCAGGTTGTATTTGCCAACGGCAAAATAGCTCATGTCACTTGTCACCTGGCCAACATCCATAACATCCCGGCCAGTTACTGTAATGCCCTTGATAAGCGCCTGTGCCAGTTCGGCAGAGTCCGGGCGCATGTCATGTCCCACCGCTACCACGCCTTCTGTAGGCAACCAGTCGCCGAATACGGCACCAATGCGCTCCACTGTTTCCGGTGTTAGCTGCGATCCGACCTTGCCGCGGATGTCATATGCTTTAAATATTTCCGCCAGTGAATCTTTTGACATACATGCTCCTTAGTACTTGGATATTATACCTATGACAGAATACTCGCAGTCATAAATTGCGGATGGTGCAGGGTTACGGACTGCTGAGTGCTGCCGTGGCCCATCCTGAGGAGCGCTTTTACGGACGGCCTTTGGCCGCCGAGGCGCTTGCTGACCCCTCAGGATGGGCCACGGCAGCACTCAGCCCAAAAAGTCATCTGTTATAGTTGAGTAACAGATGGAAAAACTTGCCCTGAGAATACACAACCTGCTTGCCAGCACCAAGTTTTTTGTAGCTACTGTTCTGTTGTTTGTTGTGCAATCCGTCTGGCTGGCCTGCACGGCCATCTACCCGCTGCCTTTTGACGAGTTCGTGCACGTGGGGGTTATTCAGTTGTATGCCCGGCAGTGGTTGCCGGTTATTGCCCAGCAGCCAGCAGGGACGGGAGTCCTGGGGGACGTGACCCGCGAACCGTCCTTCCTGTATCACTACCTGATGAGCTTCCCGTACAGATTCTTTGACATCTTTACCGACAATCAGGCGGTACTGATTGTTGCGACCCGCCTGCTGAACGTGGTGTTCGTGGCGGTTGCTCTTATACTCTTTAGAAAACTGCTGCTTCGATGGGGTGTGTCCCGGCGGCTGACGCATGCGGCGTTGCTGGCGTTTGTGTCCACGCCGATTGTGCCGTTTTTGGCTGCGCATGTGAGTTACGACAACCTGATGCTCCTGCTGACGCCGGTCTTCTTGCTCCAGGCTACTGAACTCATTACAGGCCGCAAAGACTTCCTGAAACGCAGCTTGCTGTTGGTGTTGACGGGCATGACAGCGCTTTTGATCAAGCAGACTTTTTTGCCGCTGGCGGGCATAGTACTGGCCTATGCGGCTATTGTGATATGGCGGCGGAATCGGGGCAAGCTACTTTTGGTTTGCCGCAAGGCTTGGCGCAGGACGCCCAAAGACTTGTCGTTCGCACTCATCCTTCTGGGGCTTGGTGTGGTTGGCGGGCTGTTCGCGGAACGCTACGGGGGCAACGTTGTGCAGTATGGGTCAATCCGGCCGTCTTGTGAGGTTGTGCAGCCCCGTTCACTGTGCGAGGATTTTGGGCCGTGGTACCGGGATAAGGTTTTAAACGTGCAGAACCGGCCGCCAGAGGCACCTTACGGGAATCCCTTCAGCTTTTCCCAGTATTGGTTCAGCCGGATGATGCGCGGTTTTTACGCCATATTTATGCATACCCCTACGCGAGTGGTGTCGGACCTCGAACCGTTCGGTCCGATCGAGCTTAAATCTCTGTTGCCGTTGCCGTTGACCGTGGGCTATCTGGCGCTGGTGACGGGCTTGACCGCGTTGGTGCTGCAGTGGAAGCGGCTCTGGCGGCAGCCGTACTTAAGATTTGGGGTAAGTATTTCCGGGATGTATCTGGCTATTCTGTGGCTCTTCAACTACCTTTCTTACCTCAGGCTGTGGAAAGCCGAGGCTATCCAGGCCCGATATACGCTCCCTATCCTTATCATTGTGTTTGTTGTGATGCTTCAAGCGGTTAGCTGGACAATCGCTGACAGGCGATTCATGAGGCTTGCCTGGCACCTAAAAGCCTGCCTGTTGCTGGCATTCGCTCTGACGTATGTGTGGGGAGGCGGCACCGCCGGCTGGCTGATTCGGGCCGAGGACACCTGGCGCTGGCAAAACCCCACAGTGCAGTCAGTGAACCATAGGGTTCAGACAGTCCTTAGGTGGACAGTCGTCCATTAGACCTGGTCAACGACTCAGTTCAAACTTAACCGGCCCGTACCGATTTCTATGTAAAAATTCAAAGGACAATTTGTCTGACATGAGCTTTACGTTTTTCAGCTGGTTCTGAACACTTGTGCCACCAAATGTGATGGTAATGTCGCCGCCAAAGGTACCGTCGGGCAGTGCGGCCAGCGAATACTTTTTATTCGGATCGGTACCATCAAGGCCATAGTACAGCACCGGGGTTCTGTACCCATCCAGCACTTCATTTGACGCGGTCGAATAAGTGCCGTCGCTATTGAATACGATGGCGACATGGTATTTGGGTCGCCAAGGCGTTGTGACGCAGCCTGACCAGGTGCCGGCAACACCGCTCTTTAGTTCGTCAACCGTCGTGGCTGTAACGGCTGACTCGCTGAATGAAAAATCCCGGCACAGTTCGGGCTTGAGATCCATCATCCGCACCTTCATGGACTTTACAATGTCCCCGCCTGGCTGGGGACAGGTAACGGTAACGGTGTTTTCACCGTCATACAGCACGACCTTTTGGGCAGCCACTGACTGGAGCGTGATCTTTTGCTTTTTGTTATCCGGGTAGTCGTGGGTGATGTCCTGCACAACAGAACAGGTGCCTAGATCTATGCCTTTGGAGAAAATTTCAAAATCCGTGCTGGTGCTTGGAGCGCCATCGGGTATATACGTTCCCCCGATTAAAGCATGGTCATGGAGATAGAAGCCTATAAGCTTCAGGTCATAAATTTGTGCCTCAACACCTGGTGCAGGTTGAACGGGAGCGTCCTCAGGCTGATCCTGGGTTTCCTGGGCTGTTTCGATTTCTGCTGCTTCATCCAGTATGTCAATGGTGCCGTCCTGGTTTACGTCGCTTGCCTGTAAATCCCTGCTGCGATTTTGAACCCTGGAGTATCCAAATCCAGCCCCGCAAATGACCACGATTACACCCATGACAATGACAAGTAAAAGCTTACGAGAACCAAGTTTTTTAGCCTGCACAGCAGCAGTCTTCTTCATAAGCTTCATATTACAGTATGACGCCGGACGTTACGAGCTATAAATCTACAGCAGAGTCCCGGTTCCACACCAAGAACAAAGGTCCTGGATGACGCGAGTATCCCCTCCGAGCAAGTAGGCAGTGTTATCCATATGGCAGTGATGAACAAACTTGTGACGTGGCTATTAATAATCGCACTTACCGGTGCCGGTGCCTGGGTGTTTGTAGTAAGCAATCGAAAAATGACTGTGAACAAAAAGCCCTAGAAACATCAGTCTTTGAGTATCCGCCGATGAGCTATTCTGACGTAAACGAACACGTCTACAGGAAAATTACAAAACTCAGTACATTGTTGGCTATTGTCATTAATGATTAGGGGTGAGTAGCCAACAGCCCGTCGGCTCTTTGGTTAATGAGTATAACTACCGGGCAATGCCGGTTGGGCTCGGTTCTTTTGGAACGGACTGGGAGGCAGATTTGTTTAGTTTTTTACTCATTCTCTTTCCTATTATTCCAGAATTTTTCACTAAAGAAAAATCCAATAATAATACCTATGAATGGGGAGCCGAAATCCAACATAGTCTCAATAACAACCTTAACGTTTACAAAGTTATCGCCGCATACATTGGGGTTACTACAAAAACTTCGATCAAATACATATGCGCCTATAATAGCGACGACAAATAGAGTCAAGAAACCTAAGAGCAGATTTCTAGCGAGATTGTGTTGCATCTCTTCTTTGGTACGTCTTGCGCCCATAGTCCGCAATGTAAGGTTTGTTGGACGTTCGCTTAAAAACTCCACCACAGCGTCTTTGCGCTTGCCGTGGTCAGAGTCATTCATTTTTTGCTTTTATCCGCCTTGTTCAGCTTGTTAATGTAAGTTGCAAACTTATATAGACTTCTCTCTGTAATCTCATCAAGGCTATAAATGTCTGGGTAATCTTTTTTAAGACGATTTTTATCCTTTACTGGTTTGCGGTGGTGTATGGCATTATGAAGGTTAAGGTAATCTTCTATAAACGTGTCCAGTAAAACGTTGGCCTTGTCTTCTGCTTGAGAGATCTCATCCTTGCCCATACGATTAGTATAAAACCAATCTCGTATTTTACCAATCATAAGCGATTACCAATGATTTCACTTGCTGTAAAGGGAAAGGCTCCCTGGGTGAGCTCTGTGCATGTTAGGCAAAGTATGATATAACTGTCGTACGACCACCAAGAAAGGCGGTACGATTATGCGTACAGACGCAAGCAGATTAAGAAAATATTCACCGTATATCCTAGGCGCATCAGTCGGCTTGGGATTGATATTCGACATTCTTTTCTATGGTAAGCTTCCGGGGATTTCTTTTCCTCTTTATATGTACCTTGTTCTGGCAGTTCTCTTACTGGCTGCCAAAAAGACAGGGAATGCCGTGCCAAGGCAGGCTGTTTTTGCTATAGCACCGCTGGTCTTCTTTGCCGGGATGGTGTATGTCCGGGCCAGCGGTTTTCTGACCTTTTTGAATATAACCGCTTCACTGTATCTGCTCTGTTTGTTTGTTGGCATGCTTTTCAAGCCGAACCTGCAAAAGTACCTATTCCCGGATTACCTGAAGCCGCTGTATCAGCTGCCGGCCGAGGTATGTAACAAGTCCGTCCAGGTACTTTCGGCATTTGCCGGGCGGCATCATGCCGCCGCCGGTTACAAAGTATCGCCCCGGGTCCTGCGGGGCATAGTCATAACACTGCCGGTAGTTGGGTTATTTGTTTTGCTTTTCGCATCGGCCGACCTGGTGTTTAGAAGGTATTTGACAGAGTTTTTTGATTTTAAGATAGACACACAGTGGGTCCCGCGGACTTTCCTGGTCGTTGCAGTTGCATGTGGTTTTATGGGTGTTCTGGCGTACGTCACGCAAAAATCTACAGACAGAGAGCATTCGGCGCAGGCTACTCCTGGGCGCAAGCCGTTATCCTGGGATTTGTTTGAAACAACTATCCTGTTTGCATCGCTGAACGTGCTCTTTCTGGGATTCATTGTCCTGCAGCTTGCCTACCTTTTTGGCGGGCGTCAAAACGTAGTTGGTCAGGGTTTTACCTATGCTGAATACGCGCGCAAAGGATTCTTTGAACTTATGGCTGTTGCCGTGTTGACGTTGGTGGTGATCACGGTGGCAGAAAAGATACTGCTGCGGGGGAGCGAAAGGCATGCCCCGCGGTTTAAGCTTCTGGCGGGTGCATTGATTGCCCAGGTATTGATCATTATGGCTTCTGCCTTTAACCGGTTGTCGTTGTACGAAAATGCCTACGGCTTTACGACACTGAGACTGTACAGCCATATTTTCCTGGTTTGGTTGGCGGTGATATTTGGTGTCCTGCTGTACAAGATTTTTTGGAACCGCCGGGAACATACCTTTGCCTTTCTGTCGTTTATGAGTGTAATCGCCTTATTGGCGGTGATAAATATGGTGAATATTGATGCCTTTGCAGCCCGTAAAAACATTGAACGCTACCAGACGACCGGCAAGCTGGATACGCAGTACCTTACACACCTTTCGGACGATGCCGTGGGCGAGACGGTCAGGCTTCTGGACATGCCCGATTTCAAGTCAAAAGACGCATTGGCCGGATCGCTATACTGGCGTTACCAGGGTCTTCAGCGCAAAAGCCAGCATTGGCAGTCAGCTAATCTATCCCGTGACAAGGCGCTTGACGAGCTGGAAGCCAAAAGTTCGCTGCTGGAAAAGAACCAAAACCGTATATTTGGGCCAGACACTTTCCAGGAAGACCGCTAAAGTATACGCCTTATTCTACTGTCACGGATTTGGCCAGGTTGCGGGGGCGGTCTACGTTCAGGCCTTTCTCTACGGCGACGTAGTATGAAAACAGGTGCAGGACAATGGCGCTGAGGAGCGGCTGCAACTGTTCCAGGGTTTCGGGTATGTATATAACATCGTTGACCTTGCGTTCGACCTGTTTGTCGCCCTCGGTGGCTATGGCCAGCACCGGTCCTTTGCGGGCCTTTATTTCTTCTATGTTGGAAAGGGTTTTTTCCAGCAATGTGGACTTGGTGGCGATGGCAAATGTGGGGAAGTCTTTGTCTATCATAGCCAGAGGGCCGTGTTTCATTTCGCCGGCGGCGTAGCCCTCGGCGTGGATGTAGGACAGTTCTTTGAGCTTGAGCGCCCCCTCTAGTGCGCACGGGTAGGTGTAAGTCCGGCCCAGGTATAGAAAGTCCCGGTAGCCGGCATACTTTTTGGCCAGTTTTTCTATGGCCGGGGCTTGTTCCAAGACCTTTTTAGCCTTGTCCGGCAAGGCGGCCAGCTCTTGCAACATGGGGCGGTACAGCGGTGTTTTGCCTTGGCTCAGGTGCAGTGCTATGTCGGCTAGTACCGTAACCTGGGCAAGGAACGCTTTGGTGCTGGCCACCGATTGTTCGTGCCCGGCATGGCAGTAGACGCCGGCATCTGTCATGCGGGCGATAGTGGAACCTACGGCGTTGACTACACCCAGTCGGAGGACACCGTAGTTTTCCACCTTTTTAAGTGCTGCAATCGTGTCTGCTGTTTCGCCGGATTGCGATATAGCCAGCAGGGCGGTGCTGCGGGAAAACGGCTCGTGCCGGTACTTGAACTCGGAGGCCAGCTGGACTTCTACGGGAATGCCAGCAATTTCCTCTATCAAATATTCGCCAACTAGCCCGGCGTAGTAGGAGGTGCCGCAGGCCACAATGACGATGCGATCAATGTAGCGCAGTTGCTCGGTGACGCTTTCCAGGCCGCCCAGCTTTACGGTGTTGGTCTCTGGCTTGATGCGTCCGCGGATGGCGGATTGGATGGTTTGGGGTGCTTCGTAAATCTCCTTCAGCAAAAAGTGCGGAAAGTCACCCAAAACGGCCCGTTCGTGGTCATAATCCAGTTCTTCGGCATCACGCTGCACGGATATGGATTTTTTAATGTCGTGGATGCGGACATCGTCTGCGGTAATTTCTGCAATTTCGTAATCGTCCAGGTAGATGACCTTTTTAGTATGATCCATAATGGCCGTGGCGTCCGAGGCCAGGAAGTTCTCACCCTTGCCAATCCCAATAACCAGCGGACTGGAGAGGCGGGCAACGTAGACAGTGTCGGGGTCATCTTTGTGCAGAGCGGCAATGGCGTACGCCCCTGAAAGATCCTTTACCGCTGCGGTAAAGGCTGCCAAAAACGACTCGTTGGTCTTTAGGTAGAAGTCAATCAGGTGCGGAATAACCTCTGTGTCTGTGTCGGTCACAAACTTATAGCCCTTGGCCTGGAGGTCGTCCCGGATTTCCTGGTAATTTTCGACAATCCCGTTATGCACTACAAAGACAGTTTGATCGGTATTGTAATGGGGGTGAGCATTCGCAATACTTGGCTGACCGTGTGTTGCCCAGCGGGTATGGCCGATGGCGATGTGCGGGGACGATCCAGTTTCCGGCAGCGAGGCTTCCAGCGCCTCGACCCGACCGACCTGCTTGGTGGTTATTGGCCCGTCCGTACCCAACTGCGTGATGCCGGCCGAGTCATAGCCGCGATATTCAAGCGCCTTTAATCCGTCCAGCACTGGTTGGACTGCTGCTTTACTGCCTACATAGCCTACGATTCCGCACATACTTTATATCCTTTTGTTAGTTAAGTCCTTGCACCACACCAGCAAAGTCTGGTTAGTTATTGCCTGCTTGTTTTAAGAGACAAGGGCTATTGTAGTACGCGGGCAATGTAATCTGACAAGTTTTTTTGGAAGTTTTGTGCAGAGAAGCTTCCGGCATGCCTTTTTATATCACCAGCTGAATATTTTGACGGTTTAAAGTCCGAAAGTGCCCGTGCCAGGCTATCAACAGTCTGCTGGTCAAAGAACTCGCCAGTCGTGCCAGGCACCACATAATCCAAGGCACCGCCCGCCCGATAGGCAATGACAGGCGTACCGGCAGCCATGGCCTCCACGGGCGTAATGCCAAAGTCATCCAGACCAGGAAAGATGAAGGCTTCGGCTGCCGCAAACCGCCGGGCAACTTCCTCGTCCGAAAGCTGTCCCGTAAAGGTAATAGTCGGCCCGGCAATTTTACGCAAACTTTCATGGTCCGGCCCGTCGCCGATGACGGTCAGTGGCAGGTTGAGTTTTGTGCAGGCAGCTACTGCCAGGTCAACCTTCTTATAAGGAGTTTGCCGCCCGGCAATCACGAACCCCTGCCGTCCTTTCTCCTTTCTCCTTTCTCCTTTTTCCTTGAAGCGCTCAGTATCTACTGGCGGATGAATAATAGTTGAATCGCGGTTGTAGTACCTCTTTATCTCTTGCTGGATATGAGTAGAAATGGCCACCAGGTGGTCCGGGTTTTGGGCGGCCTTGTAGTCCCAGCGGCGCAAGGGTGTAACTAATAATTTGAGTCCCAGACGAGCCAACAAGTTGAACCCTTTAGGGAATCCCGGATCGCGAAGGTAGGCTTCATAGCGGCTCCAGTAGTAATGGGTGGGTGCGTTACAGAGGCAGATGTGTGCACCAGGCTTGGCCCTGACCGCCTTGGCCTCGGCCCCAAAGTTGCAGGTAATAACCAGGTCGTACTCACTCAAATCCAGGTGTGAAAAGTACCAGGCCCGCAGCACCGGCAAAAACTTCTTGAGCCCAACCGGCAGTTTTTGCAGCCAACCGGTCCGCACGTCCGCATCGTTGAACCAGTCAATTTTGCCTGGATCATACTGAGACGTGTAGATCGGCGCATCCGGAAACATCCGGTGCACTTCCAGTACCACCCGCTCTGCCCCGCCAATACCAACCAGCCAGTCACAAACAATCGCTATCCTGGGTGTGTCGTTACTTTTTGGCATTAATCAACTCCAGGCCTTTTCGTTTTACAGATAAGATTCCTTGGTCGGCTGTAACCAGGGCTATTGATTCGACAAGAGCGGTACTTAGGAGGGCATTGTCGTACGGGTCTTTGTTAAGCGGATTAAAAATTTGATAGGACTCTGTGTGGGTATGGGTCAGGTCTAGTATTTCAAACTCCATCGTTTTTATACTTGCAATGATTTTCTCAACTTCTGGTAGTTTGCCGGTTGAATATTTAATGCGAAGCTCAAGAATACTGAGCGCTGACACCAGAACAACGTCAGCGTCCTGTATGAGCCGTAAGGTCTGAGGGCCTACTTTTACGCCTCCGGCGAGCCAGATAAGTATGTGGGTATCAAGCAGTATTTTTTTCATCAGGATCGAGGGGTTTGTTGTACATGTCGTCAATCATCTGTTGCCATTCCGGGTCCTGGTGTTTGTCATATGCCAGCGTTTTGTCAGATAATTGTCCCTTCAGGACGCCTAGCTGGCGTTTTGGCTTTTTTGGCGTTTCTACTATAAGCCTTACCTCTGGCTTGCCATGGCTACCTATATAGATTTCTTCGCCGCGTTTAGCTGCGGCAATGTACTTGCTGAGATTGGTTTTGGCATCGTGGATGCTGACTGCCTTCATACTTCTATATTAGCTAACTTAGCTAAGTTTGTCAATCAGTTACTATTATTTGTAACGATTTTGCGCAGGGTTTTGAGCAGGATGGTCAGGTCGTTCCAAAAGCTCCAGTTCTGGACGTAGTAGATGTCCAGGCGGCGGCGTTCGTCAAAGTCGATGTCCTTGCGGCCGGACACTTGAGCGAGGCCGGTTATGCCTGCTTTTACGCTTAGGATAGCGTGTTTTTTTTCGTACGCATTCAGTTCGCGCGGTACAAGCGTCCGGGGGCCGACCAGGCTTATGTCGCCCTTCAGGACATTGAACAGTTGCGGCAGTTCGTCCAGGCTGAATTTGCGCATGAAACGGCCAAGCCAGCTGATGCGCGGATCGCGGATCAGGAAGTCGCCGTTGGACCGAAATTCTTTGGCAAGCTCCGGCTTGCCCATGGCCGCGAAACCTTCTTCCGGCAACATGCCGTTGTATTTGGGGATGAGCGTACGAAATTTGTAGCAAGGGTATTCGCGGTTATAGCGGGTTAGGCGTGTTTGCGTAAAGAAGATAGGAGATTTAGGGTCCATGATTTTCTGGGCCAGAGCTAACAGCAGGAAAACCGGTGACAAAACAATCAGCAGCAGGGCAGATACAGCAAGGTCGAACAATCGTTTGACAATGCGGCCCCAGCCAATCAGGGCTGTCTGGTGTACGGCCACCACGGGCAATCCGGCGTAGAGGTCTACTGTAATATTGCCCACAAATAGATCAGTATTACCAGGTACAAACCGGTAGGAAGCGTGGTGTTCGTGGGCGTAGCGCAGGATTTCATTGTTGCGGTCCTGATTGCTGTACAGTTCGGTCTGGATGATGGCATGGATGGGCCGGCGCAGCCGGGAAGTCGCCTCGGCAAAGGTCTTATAGTACTTAAAACCTGTTACCTCCCGGCCTACGACGCACAGGACTTTTTGGCCGGTGTTCCTGGTATTTTTAACCGCTCCGGCCATGTCTGCGCTGGCCTCGGTATCGCCAACGATGACAACATTGCTGATGCCTATGCCGTAGCGGAACAGCACCTGCCGCACAATCTTTACCAAGGTCCGAAACAATATCAAAAAGCTAAAGCCCAGTCCCAAGCCATACACTGGCACCAGCCGGGCCGGGAATAATTCTGCCTGGGTGATAAAATCATAGCCAATCAGCACCAGAATGCCCATAAACGACCCAACCAGCAGGCGGCCCAGTTCGGCAAAGCGCTTTTCAAAAACTTCTTGGCTGTACAGGCCAATAAAAGCATGCACCACAATCCACAGCGGCAGTACGGTCGCCACGGCGTAGAAGTAATCCAGTGCGGCAATCTGTTCAATAAGCGGCCGGGGATCATACTTTACCCGCCAAACGTAGGCCGCCGTAAAGGCCGCCAGCAGCGCCAGAAAATCACCAATGATCAGGAGGAGGGAGTAGGCAAGCGAAGCGTTATTTTTCATACCTAGAGTTCATTGTATCACCCCTGACTACATACCCTCGCCGTAAGCATTTTTGGGAAAGACTTCGCAGTGCTCTCGGCTGCCACGGGTGTGACTCTAGGATAACTACAGAATAAGTGCATTATAGCCAAAGCTTGTCAGAGTTGGTTCTAGATCGTGGTATGATTTCCCGGCCAAAACACCTCCAGCTATAAATTTTTCTTGAGTTACATCAGCCAGGCAAAAATCAGGCATAACAAAACTCTCCTTTTCTTTAAGGCTGTTAAACTCAAACTCTACAATAACTAAGCCACTAAGAATCCTACTAAATATATCTACCTCTGCAGTCAGGTCTTCATAGGGTAAATAGTAACGTACTTTGCTTACTTTTTTGCCTTCTCCTGTCGCCAGGGCAGCATATTCTTCAGCCGTCAAATCAATATTAAACTCTTGCTGATAACCCGCATCCTCAGGGTTAACCCGCACTTTTTTGGTGAACTCGTATTCGTCATCTTTTCGACGAATCCTGGTCCTTGCATGTTCTGCCGACGCAGGAAAGTACACGTCTTCTATTTCTACATGAGGACAAGCCTTCAGCTCAGCGGGAATGCTTGCTGCCAGAAATGAAGCCTCAAGTTCTACTGTATGTGTCACTACGATCCCTGCAATTATTGGCTATCTGGGCATAGTACCATTATAGTTAGGACATATGAAAATATTGCTGGAGTTTTCGCGTGGCGGACTTGCCAGGCATAGAGACGCTATTGAGCTGCTAAGAGAACTAATTTTCAAAGAAGGGCATACCCTGACCAATGATTTGGTTAAAGATTCCAGGGAGCGTACGGATCTACTGCCTGAGGGTACATACAACAAGTTGCAAAAAGCTATTACTGATGCTCAGTGTGTTGTTATAGAAGGCAGTGTAGTAAGTCTAAGTTTAGGTTTTGTTTTGACTGAAGCCGTCAATATGGGTAAGCCGGTGTTATTTTTGGTAAATGAAGAAAGCCTGGATCAACGTAATCGTTTCGTAAGCTCGATCAAATCAAAGCTATTAACTTATCAAAATTACGAGCATACAGAAGAGGTCAAAGCACTTTTAGTAGATTTTTTTGAACACCACAACGATATAAAGACACGTTTTAATTTAGTACTATCAACTTACTTGAATAGCTATATTACTGTAGAAAGCCAAAAAAAGGGCGTATCTAAAACAGAGTATATTATTGATCTTATTGAAGCTGATGAGCGGAGTAAAAGTGCCAACTGACGTAACCATGGATGAAGACTGCTCTAGATTGATCACGTACGCAACTGCAACTATTACAAAATATTTTCATCCTGGCAGACACCATGTAGCCTGCGCGCTGTTGGGCGAAAAAGGAAAAATCTATGACGGAATACATTTAGATTGTGACGGTTATGATACCTGCGCTGAACCAGTAGCGATCGCTCAGGCAACCTTGGCCTATGAGAAAAAAATGATTTTAATCGTAGCCGTTATGAAAAGCCCGCATACTGACCGCACAGAAGTAATTAACCCATGCGGCAACTGCTTGCAGCATCTTGGCAATTTTGCGCCCAATATAGACGTCGTTACGCAAACACCAAGCGGCCTAAAGCGTCTGCCGCTGCAGCAGTTGATGCCTTACCCATACAATCCTACTAGCTAAACTTTCTTGTATCGGTCAAGTTGCTCACCAATAACTCTTGCATAAAAGCGAAGGACTTTTTTGTAGTCTTCGGTTTCCTGAACATCAATAGGAAGTTTAATCGCCCGTTCAAAGAATGATTCAGCTTTAGGAAAGTCGCCCTTTTTATAGGCAACAGTTTCAGCATACCCAGGAAATAAAACCGCAGGCTTCTGAAATAGCTTTAATAGATTGAGGGGGCAAGTGGAACCAGGTACGTCAGCGTCCGCGATGCCATTCGCTACAAGCCTAGCACAAAACTCCTTGGTAGATATAGTCAACGCATCAGGCTTTAGCCTGAAAGTATATGCATACCAACTCGGTTCATCATTCTTATGCGTGGCTCTCGGCAGTTCAAGCTCTTTGTAGTTTTCCAGAATTTTGGTCAAATACAGCGCATTAGTATGTTTTGCCCTGTGCCATTTCTTTAGGTGGAGAAATTGTTCGTTTGCCATCGAAATAGCGAAAGGGTGCGCTCGCAACTTGAGCCCGAACCCAGTTACGGCATACTCGTAAAATGGCGAATCTCTGCGAATCTCTTGCCTGCATCGCTTATTGTAGTGTCCAAAGAGTAGCGACCTCTCGTACATTTCTGTATTATTGGTGACGATTATTCCACCTTCACCACCTGTTATGATTTTCTGTCCTTGAATACTAAAAACTGATATGTCCCCTTGGCTTCCTACTGGCTTTCCCTTATATGAAGCACCATGTGCATGCGAGCAATCCTCGATTAACTTCAGACTGTGCTTCTGGCATATGTCTAAAATAGAGTCCATGTCGCATGGCATACCCCACATGTGAGTGATGATGATTGCCTTGGTCTTTGGTGTAATTAACTTTTCAATTTCTATCGGGTTGATATTGCCATCTGCTCGGGCATCGCATAAGATTGGTACCGCTCCGGTTTGAAATATTGGTGTCACGGTGGCGAAAAAGGTATATGCGGGGCAAATTACCTCATCCCCCGGCATAAAACCACATGCAACCATGGCGGTGTGAAGTCCTGCCGTGCCAGAACTAACGACTAACCCGTACTTTCTATCGAGCGAAGTTGCAAATGCATCTTCAAACTTTTCAAATATGCCTGAGCGATCATAAATAGAGATTTCGCCTTTATTGATCTCTGCTCGTACTGCTGCTTCTGTATTTTTTGTAATTCTCGGCCATACGTATTCGTACATACTATGAGCTTACCGTAGATACAGATAACTTTTCTAGAGTAGGATCTAAACAACGCGCTATAAATCGCATATTTTCTAAGTGCTGCTGCTGAACATCTATAAAGTTCATTTCTTTCTGGACGCGATTTATAAAAAAATCTAACTGCGCATCGTTCATTGCTTCTGCAGCATCGTGGTCAATATGATTATGTTGATAATTGTGACGATCATAAATTGCTAGCCTTCGTTTGGTACCCTCTAGGTATCCATGTTGACCGTAGACTGAATATTCTTCGCGTTTTTCGCCTGCTGCACGTGAAAGTAATATTACACCGTGCATTCCGCTTTGATACTGAAACGATATTGTAGCTGTATCTTCTGCATCATAAGTAGCATCCGGCACGGCGAGGGCGGATATGTGAGCCGTGAGCTCTTGGGGCATGCCAAACCACCATAACATCTGGTCTATAATGTGATAACCCATGTCGATTAGGCAGCCACCTCCTGCCCGCTCTGCACTTCCACGCCAGCCTGCATGTGGGGATTCAATATTTAATTTATATACGGCTGTAAACAAATACGGTTTACCCAAGTCCTTCAGTGATAGTTGGGCTTTTTGGTATAAACTACTGTGTCGTCTTTGAGTGGCAATAAATCCATATTTTGCAAATCCAGGTATAGCTAGTATCGTCTGCGCCTCAGACAAATTCCGAGCAAGTGGTTTTTCTTTTAAAAAATAAATACGTCGCCTACATAAATCTCGAATGATGTCTAAGTAGCAGTCATGCGGTACTGCAATTATTGCCATTGTTGGTCGGGTTTTATCTAAAAGTTCTCTGAGGTTATCATAAGTGGGAACAGATGGTGCAAGTTCCGGGAATAGACGCAGAAATAATGCCCGTGCATCCGGATTTGGATCACAGGCTCCCACTATCCGTATATCTTTTCGACGAAGTAGGGCCGGTATGTGTTCGCTTAACGCCTGATGTCCCAGCCCCACCATTATTGCGGATGCCATCAATGTTAACTCCTTAGCGATGCGTATTGAGCACACACTCGTTAGGTTAATATTAAAAATTACGCCACACAGTGTCAAACTCACTGTGGAAAACTTAGTCGTAAATATATATTTACAATGTTGAGATGTATCGTGTACTATTATCTATGCGTATTAGGTACGCATAGATAATAAGAGCAAACAATAATGAACAAACCTACACACACTATATTAGATGCCAGTAACGTAATACGCACGTATGATTGGTTCAATTAGTACACGCCACCATCGGTGGCGTTTTTTATAGAGCAGGGGATTTGGTAATTGTATGCAGGAAGGAGTTCAACCACAAGAAAGATGGGATCCTATTAAACCACAAGGAGATATGATGAATTCAAAATTAAATATGCCCGCAAGCGGTAACTTACGGGCAATTATATGTCTTGGGCTTCAAGACTTCACACATGCTAGCAGAAACAGGGGAATGCTTGCAATATCTGAATCGAGCTTTGAGGATCAGATATGATTTACGCTGCCAAGAATATTGGAGCTCAAGAGACTCCCTTCAGGCTAATAAAGATACTGCCAAACGGACAGGAGCGCATATCTTTGGGAACTTACAGTGCCAATAAACCGCCAAAGGGTTTCAAAGTTACACTTTCGCCTGAACCTGACTTAGCTGATTCGGTGGTTACTGCAATGACAAGTCTTGGCTCAAGGAGCAATTATGAGCTTATACTGCACGTTTCTAACTTTGGCGGTAGAGCAGCAACTGCCAAGGTATGGGAACTATAACTGAAACTATTCAAGTAGCCCCGGTTAGTCTATGCTGCCATGTTCTGGAGGCGGGTACACCACTGATATATACTAAACAAAAAGTGAAAGCGTTAAGGCTTATAGGTTTAGGTTCAAGAAATGAGTCAAGCAAAAAGTTATCGATACATTCTTTTGGATTGGGATGGCAATCTGGCGCAGACGCTCGACATATGGCTAGGTGCCTTAAAGAAGTCCTTAGAAAAACGTAGCTACCAATTTGCCGACGAGGAAATTGGCGCCAATTTCACACTATTCAAAGAACGCATGGAAGCGCGGGGAATAGCTGATGTAGATATCATGATCGCAGAGGCCGACGCCATAGCCACCAAAGAAGCTGCAAACGTTGAGTTGTATCCTGATGTACTTGTAACACTTACTGCCTTGCATGGGGCGAGAAGAAAAGTAGCGCTTGTTACGACATCAAGACATGATCAGATCGACCCGTTACTTACAAAATACAAACTACGAGAGCTTTTCAATATTGTTGTTTGCGGTGATGACGTCACTCATCATAAGCCTCACCCGGAACCTATTGAAAAAGCGTTGCAATTGCTTGGTGCAGGCAAAGAAGATGCTATCATGGTTGGCGATTCAGCAAGTGATGTAAAGAGCGCACACCGTGCAGGTATTGATTCCGTGCTGTTTTTTCCACCTACACATAGCAAATTCTACGATGCCGAAGAAATGAAAAAGTTAGATCCCACTTATGTTATCGAAGATTTGCGAGAAATTGTTCGCATAGCCCTTGGGTAACAAAAAACTGAATCACGAAAATCGACATCTGTTAATCCGAAGCTTTAATTTTTAGATGTCATGTTCGCAGTTGCAGCGAGCCTAGACTTTTGCCCTGAAAGTAGCGGGGTTAGTTTCGCTATGCCAGGTGTAATAAATAACTTACTACGGAGATTTTGTATGATTGTTGCAGGAATGGCTACTATGCCAGATCGTTTGCCATACCTAGAAGAAGTTGTCGAAACAACCAGACCCCAGGTAGATGCATTGCGTGTTTACCTAAATAACTTTGTCGAGGTCCCGCCCTTTCTTCGACCCGAAGAGGCAATTCTTTCCCAAGACGCTGAAGGTGACTTGGGCGCTGAGGGTAAACTCTATTGGATTGACGGTAAAGACGGTTTAGAGGGATATACGCACTACCTTACCTTAGACGATGATTTAGGCTATCCTGATGATTACGTTTCAACCCTAAAACGAGAGTTTGACATAAGGAACGGTAAGGCGATAGTTGGAGTGCACGGCTCAACCTTCCTGCATCCCATTGAAGATTTTGTCACCTCAAGAGACGAGAGATTCCGTTTCTATGAGCCACTCGAAATGGCAAGGAAGGTTCACCTGTTAGGCACTGCAACGACATTCTGGGGCAGGGATACGGTTCAGCTTGATCTTAAAAAGGATTTCCCCCTACGAAATTCGTCTGATTTGCAGTTAGCCGTCGCTGCGCAAAAACAGCAAGTTCCCATGATAACCATCCCTCGTCCGGCGCAGTGGGTTACCGAGAAGCGGTCTTGGAAGGCTGATGGTTTTTCGATTTGGAAGGCCACAAAAACCCAAGGCCATAGCCAGGTGAAAACTCATCTGGCTCAAACTGCCGTAGAGAGATGGGTTCTTTTCCCCGACCCGATAAATTATTCGTAATGGCCGACCAATGGTTGGCCATGAGAATCATTTTGTCTGGATTCATAATATCCCGGATTGGCCTAAGCTGAGTTATTTGGTGAGGGGCTGAGGTTCACGGAATTAGCAACTATAATATGATTTTGTTGGCAGTGGGTATGTAAGATGTGGCGGTCTGTTGATACGCTCTTAGTCGGGGGAGTTGCAAATCCCTGCTATACTAAACAAAAAGCGAAAGCGTTTATGCTCAAACTAAAACTCAAGAAAAAAGAAAAACGGGAAGTCAAACGAATTGTTGAATACCTGGTGAGCGGCGGCGCGTATTTTTGGTCCGGCTATGCCATGTTCTTTGTGCTGGATCAGGTGCTGGAACTTAACCTCTGGTGGGCAAAGCTTGGCGCCAATGTCACCGGCTGGTTAGTAAACTACTCACTCCAACGTTATTGGGTGTTCAATAATCCAAAGCTCGCCAAGCATCAAACCGAAGTTACTACCCGCTACATAATCATTACGCTGGTCGACTTTTTGCTAGATTACGTTATTGTGGCCACCCTTAAATCCTTTGGCCTGACACCCTATCTGGGGCAGTTTGCGTCCGCCGGGTTCTTTACCTTTTGGAACTATCTGTGGTACCGGTTCTGGGTATTCCCGGACAAGTATCCTCGTAAAAAAGCGTCAAAAAAGAGGAGATAAGCACTATGAGTGAAAACCTTCGGCCCACTAAAAAGCAGCGTGAGCTACTGGCCTACATAGAGGCATTTATTGCGGAACATGGCTATAGTCCCAGCTACCGTGAAATCATGAACGGGCTCAAGTACACGTCGGTGGCTACGGTTGCGTTGCACGTCAACAATCTGATAAAACGGGGTCATTTGCGCAAGCGCGACCGCTCGGCCCGCTCGCTAGAGGTTGTAGCTACGGGGGAAGCGGCTAAGGTCACCTCTAACACGGTCAAGCCGGCTCAGGAAAAATGGCTCATAGAAAAAGTAGAACACTTTTTTGCCCAACTAGAACAACAGGCCGTCAAAGAGCAGGCCAAAATAGATGAACTATATGTACTGATCGGCACACTCAAAATCCTGGGCATGGACGGCGCCGCCCAATCCTTCATCCCCCGCCTCGCCGCCGTCAAGCAAACCGTAAACAATCAATGATATTTTGCACAAAATAACACCTATAGAAGTACGTCTTCTCAAAATACCTGTCCCAGTACATGGGCGGCGGCGGTTTAGTCTGTAGTCCCCGTCTTCCTAATATAAACGCATGACCAAGTGTAATTCTAACTAGATGGGTAGATGACACGATTATTTTTGCTAACACCTTATACGCTGCTTTATTTTATCCCCGCCCTAGACAAAATGAGTACAATAAATCACCAGTCAATTTGACAATGCATACACAAAAGATATACAATTAATACATGAGTAAAATAACTACGAAATCCACCAGCATGAACATTCGGTTGGACGAAGACACGCGGCGCAGGCTACAGACGTTTGCCGACAAACTTGGCATACCGGCCACCACTTTGGCAGCCGCCAACATTAAGCAGATGTTACGTGCCGGTGAAGTACGGTTTACTACCGCGCTTGAGCCCACGCCTTACTTGGAAAAAATTATGCGTGAGGCCGATGCCGACATTAAGGCAGGCAGGAACCTATCAAAAGCTTACGACAACGTTGATGACTTTTTTAGCGACCTAGATAAGAAATAAAAACGCCTAAAAGCATGCGCATACGTCGTCACAAGTCATTTGAAAAAGATTACCTTAAACTGAAGCCAGCCCAGCGTGAACGTCTCAAAAAAGCGTTCATACTTTTTGTACGTGACCCCACGCATCCCGATTTATACAATCATCCGCTTACTGGCGAATGGACAGGTTACCGCTCTATTGCCTTTGGTGGCGACTGGCGAGCACACTACAAAGTTGTTGATAGTGAAGCCTTTTTTGTGGCTTGTGGGACACATAGCCAACTCTATAAGTAGACGGGTAGCTCACGTTTAATGGGTTTTTCTCTATCTTTTGCAAAATGTTACTACCTTCATTTGACTTCATAATTGACGCTAGGATGTGGTGATGTCGCGGCGGTTGAAGGCGGCCAGTCCGGCACTAAGCAGGGCGATTGAAGCTACGCAGAGCCATAGGAAAGGGGCGAGCCTGAAAGCCTGGGCGGGCATAGCTGGCAGGTGGCCAAAGGGTGACAGATTCATAATCCACTGAGGCAGGTCCAGCAGTACACCAAGCTGCAAGACAAGCAAGCAGGCCGCGAAACTCCCCCACGCAACCGGCACCGCCATGCGCGGCAGCAGGCTGAACAGGACAATGACAAAACCGGCCAGAGCAAAAACGGCGGCCGATTGGGTGAACGTGGCCGCAGCAATTTCCTGCAGCTTGCTCCAGGATCCGCCGGTAGCCAGTACATAGGTAACCCCCATGCTGAGGGCGTCGAGCAGCGACAGAACAAATACGCCCATGGCAGTGAAGCCGATATGACTCAACATCCATCGGGTTCGGCTGACACTGGTGCCCAGCACTGATTCAAGCTGGCCGTTGGCTTCCTCGCTGCGCATCCTCAGGAGTGCCTGGATAGCATAGCCGGCAATCGTGATACCCATAAAGACAATGAGTACTCCCAGAAAGGCATCGTTGGCGTCGCCGCCGAGTTCGGCCAGGGCTTTTTGGAACACCTCATTTTCTTCTAACAGATCCTGAAACTCTTTGACTACCAGCCCATAAGTGACCCCCAGCACCACAATGGTGACCGCCCAGCCGCGCAAAATACCGCTCTGCAATCGCCAGGCAAGCCCAAACGGGCTGAGCAGGTTACGCGCCGCGCGGGCCGGTCCTAATCGCGTGGCGATCATACCCATACCGATGTCACGCTTGGCCATGAGCACAACCGACAGGCCGACAGCACCCGCAAACAAACCGCCGAACAGCCCAAAAATCCACCAGTTGCCCTGCGTATACGGGTGGACTAACTGTGCCCAGCCGATGGGCGACAACCACGATGGAAAGGCGCTTTGGATAGCCAGGCCGCCGCGGGTCAAACTACCCAGGCTGTCGCCGATGGCCCGCAGGAGGAAGGCAACGCCTATGATCAGTGCCGAAAAGCTGTTTGCGCCACGGGCGCTATCGGTCATCTGAGCGGCCACTCCGGCAAGAGCAGCAAAAGTGATCCCAACGGCACCCATGGCAGCTCCCGTACCAATGGACCCGGCAGCCGGCAGATCATTGGCGATAAGTATCAGGGCAACAAGCACAGCAAACAGCACATTGGCCAAAACAGTGACCAGCAGAGCCGCCGTTAGGCTGGCGTGACGGCTCACGACGCCCGACTCGATGAGGTCGGACCGGCCGAACTCTTCGTTTTGCCGGGTGTGGCGCACAACGGTCAGGGTGCTCATAAAGGCTACGGTCAGGGCGGTGAACAAAAACGTTTCGTTCAGGACAATAGCACCGATGTCCGGTCCGTCAATTGGCCCGCCGAATACGCGTGACACAACGCTCGGCGCGGTTGTAGCAACATAGGTGAGCTGTTGCTCAGCTTTTCCGTACAGGGCGATTGTCTGCGCAACCGAAGCATAAAACACCCCCGAAAGCGTCAGGATAATAATAGATAGCTTGACGCGGTCTCGGCGCAGTGCCAATCTGACAAGCTGCCAGGTGCCGGTAAAGGCATGCATTTATTTCTTGCCCCCGGTGCTGTAATGCAGCAGGAACAGTTCTTCCAGTGTCGGCGGGTGGCTGGTAAGTGAGCGGACGTTCAGTTTGGTGAGGTGTTCAAGCGCGGCGTCGAGGTTATGACTGTCGACCTCAAACTCGACATGATGCTCACCCTCCAGGTGCAAATTGTGTACGCCGGGAAGTTTGCCAAGTCCGGATACGGGCTTTTCGGTCCGGGCTTTGATGGTGGTGCGATGCAGATGGCGCAGCTCGTGAAGAGTACCGGTCTGGATGGCTTTGCCTTCGCGAATGATAGTCAGGCGGTCGCACAACGCCTCGGCTTCGGCCAGGATGTGGCTGGCCAGCAGGATGGTTTTGCCGGCGACCTTCAGCTCTTTGATGCATTCCTGAAACACGGCCTCCATGAGCGGGTCCAGGCCGCTTGTCGGTTCATCTAAAATGTAGAGGTCCACGTCAGAGGCCAGGGCAGCCACGAGCGCGACCTTTTGCCGGTTGCCCTTGGAATACGTGCGGAATTTTTTGCGCGGGTCCAGTTGAAAGCGTTCCAGCAGATCAGCCCGCCGCTTTTGGTCCAGTCCGCCGCGGAGCGCACCGAGCAAGTCGATTGATTCGCCGCCGGACAAGTTTGGCCAGAGGTTCACTTCGCCCGGCACATACGCCAGGCGGCGGTGCAGATGAACCGCGTCTTTCTTTGGGTCGCCGCCAAGGATGCGGACCGCGCCTCCTGATTTGTCCAGCAGGCCGAGCAAAACGCGGATAGTGGTCGATTTCCCGGCGCCGTTTGGCCCCAGCAAGCCGTGTACTTCACCTCTGGCGACTGACAGATCCAGTCCGTCCAGCGCCCTGAATTTACCAAACTTTTTTACCAAACCCCGAATATCGATTACGTTTTCATCCATACAGGTATAGTCTCAAATATGCCTGCCCCCTGCAATCTGACCCACCCGCAAAGCATCTTTTACCCGCCTCAAACCCCCAGTCCTGTCATTCCCTGACTTGACCCGTCCGTCCGAGCGGACAGCCGGGCGAGCCCGGTATCACAGTCAATCAAGAAAGTAACTCATTATATCTATTGGATTCCCTGATCAAGTCAGGGAATGACAACTAAGGGGTGAGGTTTTGAGATTCAGGTTAATAGCTACAATTTTTTGACAAGTTTTCCAGTTTACGTTGTCGGAATCGGCGAATAAATTCTGTAAAAAAACATACAGTCAAATACACAACTAGGCGCCTACAATTAAACTTGAAGCGTGTGCATGCTACCACGACTTACGCACCAGCTAGCCCGCTCCACTCAGCCAAGCTGAGTTGCCCTGCTAGTTTTTTGGCACCCAGCATATTTTTCATCTGTGGTACTCCATTCACCGTACTTTATGTGCGGCTTGGTCCGTTCCTTGCTGAGAAAATGCACTCGGTATCCTAAGGTGCAGGTCGTAGCAACAAATCCATAAGGAGTGTATAAGTATGCGTAAATTTAAACTCGCCGCGGGGCTTGTCTCTGCGTTGGCCTTAATTATGGCCCCGGCAATTGTAGCTGGTGCAACCAATAATAACCCACAGGGAGACAAGGGTTCATTAGCGGCGAACACGACTGCTGCAGAAGTGCCCTGTAAAAGGCTGAGCGCCGGCAACGGGCAAGCCAAGGACATTTTCCTCAGCACTGCTATGCCGCGGACTTACACCGGCACTGACTGGCAGGATGTGCAGTGTGCCAGAACTACCTTCCGCTTAGGCTATGCCGAGCGAGCCCTTGTGACTTCGGATTTCAATGCCGAGGCTGACTGTAACGGCACGGATCCAGCTAATGGGCAGTGGTGTGAAACCCGTGCCCTGCTGAATGGCCTGGAAGGCTCACCAGTTGCTGCCGAGCCCAGTTCATTTGCCTTTGACAATGTCTCCGAAGGCCCCAATAACTGGCAGGCGCATTCCATGAACCGTGCCTGGGAAGTTCGCTGTACTTCCAGAGAGGGCTGCCAGTACAAGTTTGCTGTGCAGACAAAGATGCATGACGGATCTGTCACTGGTATGTGGCTGGACGAAATCGCTACTCATCTGAGCATCGTTGTCGGCCCCGGCGTACCACTGTAGGGGAGCCATTTTCTTGACCTGCCGTGTGCTTACCTAAGACGCGGCAGGTTTTATGAAAACCTAAAACCTTCAAACTCTAAATCCTAATCCCGAAATCCAAAACAGCTAACGATTCCGATTGTTTTGGATTTTGAGATTTGGTCATTTGATATTGTTTAGAGTTTGAGGCTAGCTGCTCCTGTATACTTACTACTAAGATGTCATTCATAGAAGCGGTTATTCTGGGCCTGGTACAGGGCTTAACCGAATTTATACCGGTCTCCAGTTCCGGACACCTGGTATTTTTGCATAGCGCCTTTGGGATAACAGAGAACGGTCTGCTGTTTGATGTGGCGCTGCACATCGGTACCCTGACAGCGCTGGTTATGTATTTTCACAAAGAGATCCTATTGTTAATCAAAGGTATTTTGGGCAAAAACGAATACACCAAACTGGCCTGGCTGATTGCCTTGGCCACCATTCCGGCGGTGATATCGGGTATGTTGCTGCAATCCAGGGCTGAATCGGCCTTCCGGTCGGTCCAATTGGTGGCAGTGAACCTGATTGTGGTGGCCGTCATTATGCTGCTGGCGGAGTGGTTTGCCAGGCGCTACAAGCGCAAAGGTGAGCTAGAAAAGACATCAACCACCCAGGCACTCGTCATTGGCATAGCCCAGGCAGTGGCGGTCATTCCGGGTGTCTCCCGTTCGGGCAGCACTATCACAACCGGGCTGTTTTTGGGGCTGGACCGGGTAGCGGCAACCCGCTTTTCCTTTCTGCTGGGCATCCCCATTACCTTTGGCGCGGTTATAAAAGTCCTGGCCACAAATGAGGCTACGCAGATGATAGGGAACGACTTTGGCCTGTTTGCCGTCGGTATTGTAACGGCGCTGGCCAGCGGGCTGTTTGCTATCAGGTTTTTGTTGAAGTACCTGGCCGGTCACACACTTGCCGTCTTTGCCTATTACCGTATAGTCCTGGGGCTGCTTGTCCTTGCGGGCGGGTGGATATAGGCTATGCTGGAGGCCAGACGCGCTTGACGATTCCCTTTAGGGTTTGCAACGCTCTATGGGAGGGAGCTTGTAGTTCTGCCTGACCAGGGTTGGGTATAATTGTAAGCCGCTCAGGCTCATCCGAGATAGCAGGGGCCGGGTCCTCGGCGGGAAGCATGTCCAGGTGGTGGATAAATGCTGCCTGGGAGACCCTCGCCAACACCTCTGCTTGTCCGTGCCTGACTTCGGTGCTCCCCCGACCAGGTAAATCAAGGGCTATTTCTTCTTCATGCGCCCGGCGTATTCTGGCGGCCAGGCTTTCAGGATTGTATGGCGAACCCACTTCAAATCTCTCCTTCTGCTGCAAGACGGCCTGACGGTATGGTCTGGCAGTCTTGCTTCGCAACATATCTACGGATATGTTTTGTCGCAAGAACTGACCAGGCCATACTCGCCAGATCCGTCTTTCGCACTTGAGGGGAGATTTGAAATGGGTTCGGCGTTTCTGACATGGAACTACCTTAGCACACTGACAAAAATTCGTAAAAACTACTACATATAGCGTGAGCGCAATGAGCTATACTACTAGTAGGTTAAAAACATAACTGCTGGAAGTGGGTGCAACTCCCACACTGTGCCGCAACGGTTTACCCTGAGTTTGTCGAAGGGTAAGAAAGTCCGATACAGCATTGCTTCTCACGAGTGTTTCGAGCAAGAGCACGGTGTACCTCACAACCACCCTCCTGCCTTCACCCCAAGAGGCAAGGAGGGTTTATTCATGAGCCGTACAGCTCTTTTACTAAAACAAACAGAACTCGGCCGTTAGGCAATGTCGAGACAGCAGCAAGCTATAGCGTATCGTCCCCGAGCAGAAACCGGGCTATCCACCATAGAGACGGAGGCCGGCTTAGAAACTGGCTTTCGGCGTGCCGGAAGGCCACAGTCATTATTGGACGAATCAGGCCGGTTTGTAGATGGCCTCGGCGAATTACTGCGGGTGTCGGCTGCAACTTTTGGCGAGGGTATTACGGAACCAGTCCTGGAAGTGGTGCGACTGGATGAACTGTCTAAAGATAAAGAGACCAGGGAGCGGCACCAGCGCTGGGCTGCTCCCCTCCTGGGGTCAGCTGCGGTTAAGGAAACTGTTCGATCGTCCGAAAAAACTGTTCCGCGGGAAAGGACTCTGGCCGAGGCGATTCGCGGTGTCCGCAGAGGTGACGAAAGCCTGCTGCCCCTCATAAATGCCAACGTAGATACGCTGACCGGCGAAAACCTGGAAAAAGTACAGTTCGTAAAAGACGTGGAGCTGGAGGAAACGCCAGAGGGGGAAATCATCCAGTTCGGCCAGACACTGTCGCAGATTTATAAAAACACCATCCAGTATATCGATTGGCAGCAGCCGGTGATGGACAAGCGTACGGTCATAGAAGCTTTGTCAGGCTTTCGCATTGAGGACCGGAACGCAGAGGGCCTGACCGACAGCCACTGGCTGATAGACATTTCGCTCATACCTGACCTGCCGGACGAAGAGTTGGAGCGTCTGAACTTCTTCCCGCGGACCAAAACCGGCATCATCCGCGGTATAACCAAACTAAACGGCAAACTCATCATGCGGTCCGCCCTCTTTGCCGGCGTGCTGGATCCGGAAGTAGAGGGCGGGGAGCGGTTTGATATTCCGGCGGTCCGGAACCTACTGGTTAGTGACTGGGGAATTACCGAGGCGGCGGACTGGAACGAAAACCAAATACTGGGGTGCCTGGTCGCTATACCTAAAAAAGTTTTGCCGAACGGTCCTGTGGATGTCATGCCGCTGCTGGATAATAAGATCGAACACCTGGCTGGCGAGGAAGTCTACTGGGGCATGCGGGGGTCAAAAGGTGACTACGTGTCCGTCATACAGGAAAGTAAGGCCCGTGACGATAAACGCAAAAAGCTCCATCAGAAAGTTATCAAAGAATTGGTAGAGATGCCCGATCCCTTCCTTGATCCCGCGGACGCCACCGACGCCTTGCAAAAACTGGTCGAAAAGCACGGCACAATCGAGATCATAGAGGACGCATCCTATGCCACCTGGGTGTTCGGGGAAAAGGCCCGGCCGGATATAGAAAAGGCCCGCCGTGACACGGAGAGGCTCCAGGTGCTTATGGCCGCCGGCCAGACTGCCCAGGCGGAACTTTTGCGCCAGCAGATTCAGGCCGTTACCGCCCGGGCGCAAAAAAACGCCAAGGGCGGCGGCTGCCCGTCGTCCCGCTCGCGTGCCGAGGACATCCTGGATAGTATAGACGACCTGCTCCGGTCGATTGGACTGGACTCCTCCGAAGAAGATAAAGCACACGACACAGAAGAGGACGAGTACGGGTCGCTGACGTTCGAGTGCCCCAAGGGCCACAAGAATAAAAGACCGCGCGGCAAGCTGATCGACAGGTGTCAGGCTAAGCACTGTACGGCAAGCGTAAAATGTTAAAAGGTAAGGATATAAAATGGGCAACTTAACCAAAGAACACTATGAACACCAGGCGGCCGAATGCGACGGCCTGTGTGAGATTGACCACGACAGAATAGCTATCGACAACCCAAACCTTATGCCGTGCGTGACCTGCCCCTTTTGCAAACAGCTCGTTGATGCGATTCTAACCCCTACGACTATCAGCTGCCCGGCCTGTAAGGTCACAGTAAAAAGATAACAGCTATGGATACCGACGACGAAATATATTAGGTGAACAAATCAATTGCCGAATTTAATTTCAAGGACCGGCCTTGTTACAAGGCCGGTCCTTGAAAATCTTGAAGGGTGGCGGTGAAAGCACACGTAATCTGTAAAAATTTTAGCTAATATTATTGCTATTTAGTATTTCGGCATCGTATTATATGGAGGAAAGCTAAAGGGGGGCAAGGCAGTGACTGCAGCACATCGGTTGGTTGTAAGGTTAGTTACCTTTTGTCAAAAAAACCGTCAGAAAAACAATCAGCGCATGGTAGCGCTGTTTTTACTGCCGGGGATACTGGCTGGCGCCCTCATCCCAACCGCTTCAGCTTATGCTGCTGTTGTCTATCGCCCAAACCCTGATAATCCCCACATCAAGGCCAAAGATAAAGACCCGAATAAACCCATGAAACAGAATTACCCGGGGGGTATGCAGCCGACTATAGCCGATGAAAAGGCTGCTGCGGATGCCAAGCCGATTGTAGAAGACCAGACTGACGAATTTACCAAAAAGGGAGCACCGGTGGGCGAAGCCCTTCGAGGTGTCGAGAATAACCCAAAAGTTACACCGCATGAGATTGTCGAAAAACGTACCGCCACATCCTCTGTTGAAGTCAACGAAGACGGTACTATGTCCGAAAGGCAATACTTTGCTCCCGCTCACTTCCAAAAAGACGGGAAGTGGGAAGTGATTGATACCGGGCTTAAAGAGGACAGGAACGCCGGTGACTCCGGTAATATATTCGGTCGTGCGTGGGGTAATGTAAAATCTTGGGTTTCTGAAGAGACTACTTTCAAGACAAAAGAAAATGATTGGCAGGCCCGTTTTGCATCAAGTGACGATAAAAAAGGCTTGTTGCGCATAGGAAAAGGAAACAGCCAAGTCGGCTTTGTCCCCATGAATGCCAAAGAAGGAGTCAATCCTGTTATTACGACCAATCAGGACGGGCACCAAGTAGTGCATTACTACGACTTGTGGCCTGGGGTAAACGTGGATTACATCGTCGAGACCGCTGATGTCAAAGAGAACATTATTATCAAGGACAAGAACGCTGCCAACCAAGTGTCATTTAAGGTGGTCGGGGCAGGAATAGAGAAGCGGACAGAGACACAAAAGGTAGGCAATCATGATATTACTGTGGAATCACATGTCCTCAAAGGAGCCATGGATGATGAATTCGCTATTGCTCCAGCCAACCTCATCCTCAACAACTTTGGCTTCGTCACTGACCAAGGGGTCTTCGCACAAAAGTTTGAAGGTGACCAAATAACCTTATCGGTCGACAAAGATTACCTGCAGAACCTGCCAGACGACGCCTTCCCGGCAGTCATAGACCCAACAACGTTCAGAAGCAGTTTCGGCACGCGTTATGGTTGGGGTAATTACATGTCATTCAAGTCAGATGGCTACAAATGCCCTTGGCACGAATGCAACCCTTATGCAGGGAGGCTCTATGACACGAACAATGTTCTGAGAGATTGGCGCGGCGCAATTCATGCCCCTTACAGCCAGTTCAAAAACAGTAACAATAATCTTATAAATGCCACACTGCACCTAAAACAACGAAGTAACGAGAGCTTCTGGACCGGCGACTGGGGGCATAATCATACCTACTCTGCCGGACACGCAACCTGTCTGAACAGCTACAACTGCGTAAATACCAGTGCATTATGGGGTAGTGCGTTATTTGGATCATCGGGTAACATTGACCTAACTAACTTTTACGAAAATAGGATTAATGCGAATGACTTCGGCGCCTGGGTCATGTTACTCGGAGACACCAGCAACCACTCATTTAAGAACTTTGACCCCGGTGTCAGCGGCAATGGCACCGACGGCAGCTATGTTTCGTTTACCTATGGCGGTCCGCCGCCTCCACCGAGCATAACTTCCCCAACGACTAATCAAGTATATGTGGATCCGCAGGCTTCCTTCAAGGTAAATAAAGTCGATAACCCTAACGGCAGCACGCCGCTTCAATATCAAATGCGTGTCAGCAGCGCTCCAGGCGGTGTCGGTTTCTTAGTATCTTCAAAAGTACAAACAGCTACTCAGTGGACAATGCCGGATAATATATTGCAAGACGGCTCGACCTACTACATACAAGCGCGTAGCTACGATCCGATCACTCAGACGTACAGCGGTTGGGGTGACTCAACACCATTCCGTATTGATATGCGTACAGGTCAGGATAAAACACAGACATATGATACGCTTGGCCCGATAAGTGTAAATCTTGCCACAGGTAATCTTGCCACGAGTGCAACGAGCCACGGCTCAGCGGCTTTGGGCGGAGGCCTTGGTGTGACGCTCAACTACAACTCGCCGCTTCGATCTCGTGAAGGGCTGGTCGGCCAGTATTGGAACAACAACAGCCGTAGCGGCACGCCTGCTTTGACGCGTATCGACCAAACCATAGACTTTGACTGGGACTACGGCAACCCGGGGATTACGAGCAACGACCACTTCTCGGCGCAGTGGGATGGCTACTTCGTAGCGCCCCAGACCGGTACGTATTATTTCGGCGCCAAAAACGACGACACGCTGTCAGTGACCGTAAATAATCAGCAAGTTTATAACAGTACCAGCTGGCACTCAGCCGTTACATTTGGCTCCGCCATAACACTCAATGCCGGCCAGGTTGTGCCATTCCACGCCGAATACATGGAAGGCATAAACCCCGCTTGGGTTGAGATGCATGTTAAAACTCCTGACGGCGAAGACCACGTAATGCCATCTTCTTGGCTACAAACGGGAGTAAGGTCGGTCAACAACAAAAAACATGGTCTTACTGGCAGTTATTTTGCGCGACTGGACGGCACAAATACGTTCTCGGCCAACAATTACAAGGTTATGGAACGGGTTGACCCATACATTGGTTTTAACTGGGGGACCAGCGCGCCAGTTCCCGGAGGTCCAAACGACTTCCTTGTTCGCTGGACGGGTTACATAACCGTGCCTGTATCTGGTACATATACTTTCGGGAGCAAAAGTGATGACGGTAGTAAAATTACCGTGGGAAGCAGCCCTAATGAAACCACTGTGCTTAATGACTGGACGACCCACGGCGCGCCTTCAACACCGACTTGGGGAGGCACTAACTTCACGCTTTCGGAGAATACGCCAACACCAGTAACGATTGAGTATTTTGATCAGGGCGGCTCGGGAGCAAGTTACGAGTTCTGGATCAAGAGTACAGGTGCGGGCGTGACGGATCAAATTGTGCCGAGTGATTGGTTGTCGCCGAATGCGCAGGTATTGCCGGACGGCTGGGATCTTGGCGTTGACGGCAGCGGCACTGCTAACTACACACAGCTGAAACCCAATCAAAATAATGTGATTCTTACCGACTCAAGCGGAGCCACACATGAGTATACCTGGAACAACAATGGCGGATACAAACCACCGGTAAATGAGAACGGTCATCTGGTACGCAATGCCGACGGTACTTTTACGCTGCAGGATGTCGACGGTCAAACATATGTATTCGATAAGGATGGTAAAATTACTTCGGTGACGAGCTCGGTAGACGACCGTAATCCTGCCGCTTTGCAATACGAATATGCCAGCCTGAACGGCGGTCCAGTGCATCTTTACCGCATCAAAGACGGTGTCGATACCTCACGCAATTTAACGCTCTATTACAGCGGGCAAAGCGAGTGCGGCAGTTCTCCGTCGGGGTTTGATGCAAATGCCCCCGCAGGCATGCTTTGTGCTGCACAGACGAATGACGGGCGTTCCACTTATTTCTACTACCTAGAAAAACAATTGGCACGAATTGCTGAACCGGGCAGTGAACTGACTGACATTCAATACGAAGAAGTGACAAATGCCAGCAGCGCACCTATCGGCTACCGTATAGCGGGTATTCGGGATGTATTGGCGAATGATGCTATTGCCGCCGAAGTCCGCGCCAATGATGATAACGTCAAGACACAAGTTGGCTACGATATACTTGGCCGTGTCACAAGTGTCACACAACCAGCCCCGACAACCAATGCGGACCGAATCGAACACACTATCGAGTACTTGCCGGGTGCGAAAGCTTACGTGGATGAAAATGGAAGCTCTGTCCCCGGTTACGCAGGAATGACCGAACAGCATGTCGCGGGAGCGACGGAACCGAATGGCTACACGCAGCGAGTTAAATATGACGAACTGTATCGCACTATAGAAGTTACCAACATTGCTGGTCTAAGCGCCGCGACCGAATGGGATGAAAATAAAGATCTGGCATATAGCACCACCGATGCTACTGGCCTGAAAAGTACCACTGTCTATGACGACGAAGACCGTCCGCTAAACAGCTACGGTCCTGCTCCGAAAGCATGGCTTACCGGCAGTGGCAATAACCAGGTACCGCTTTCCGCTTATGCCAGCCAAGTACCGCGCGTGGACACGGGATATGACGAAGGTATTGTCGGCCCCGCTGTCGGGTGGTTCGACTACACAAAACTCACAGGCAACACTGCCGGATCTCTGACTGGCGCACCAAAACAACATGCAACCGGCATCAATGCCTCGCCAGGTGTATTAAGCAACGCCTTTACTAGCCCGCCAATCACCGCCAGCGGCGGCGCGCAGGGTATCGGCTTCAGTGCCACGGGAATGTTACGGCTGCCGAACGGTACCTACACCATCAGCGCAGACACAAGCGACGGCATCCGTGTATGGGTTGACGACCAGGTCAAGCTTGATGAGTGGGTTGACGGCTCACACCGCACCGTTGCAGGTACAAGCTTCACCGTCAGCGATAGCGCGCCCAAACGGATTCAGATTGACGCGTACCGCCGCAGCGGTTCCACGGGTACCCTGAACGTCAAAATCGCGCAAAGCGGCGGCTTTGGCGCGACCACAGACTGGAGTAACTACCTAAAACCTGGTTATAGTCTAACGACAAGCAACAAAACCTATGACAGTACCATTGGTGACAGCACTGCAACAATCAATTACGGTGCCAACCCGGAGTTAGGGTTGGCTACTAGCGTTACGACTGACCCAACAGGACTAAACCTTACTGCATCCAGCACCTACGAGCAGCAAGGGGCGTCAGGCAGCTACTTGCGCCCATCAAGTGGCTCGCGGCCAGGCGACTTGTCTAACAATCCGGCTGTTTCATACGCTTACTACGGCGCAACCGAAACCCGCGACAACCCCTGCACGCCAGGCACCGAGAGCCACAAGCAGGCCGGCATGCTAAAGCTTATGACCGGTGCCAGCCCCGATGGAGGCACGACAACAGGTCATACGACCGAAAGAGTCTATGATGACGCCGGTAGAGTGGTGGCTGCGCGCACCAATAACGGCGATTGGGCATGCACCACCTACGACAGCCGCGGACGTCCCAGTTCAACTGCCGTACCCGCCTACGGGGGCGAAGCAGCCCGTACCATAACCAACAATTACGCTGTCTGGGGTGACCCAACTGTGACCGGTTCAGAAGACCCGGAAGGTTCTGTCTATACCCAAGTAGACCTGCTCGGTCGCACCAAGTACTACAAAGATGCTCAATGGAACGAAACCTGGACTGGCTATGACAGCCTGGGTCGAATGGTCAGTCGCACAGGTCCTAAGGGAGATGAATCCTTCGTATACGACAACTACAACCGCCTCATTCAACAAAAGCTCGACACCGTGACCTACGCCATCGTCAACTACGACCAGTATGGACGCACGCACGATGTGCAGTATCCGAACGCAGGCGGACAACGCATGGTTGTCAGTTACGATGTCTTCGGCAGGGTAAACAGCAAGACGTACTACCAGGGAGGCACGCAAATACCTGGTATCAATCTGGTACAGAATGCCTCGACCGAACAAGTTTCCGGCACTGATCCAAACAAACCCGAGGGCTGGCAGACTGATTCCTTTGGCAACAACACGTCCGTCTTTACGTACCTGAACGAAGGCTATACCGGCAATCGCAGCGTCAAAGCAGAGATTACCAACTATACCGACGGTGACGCCAAATGGCAGTTTGACTCTGTGCCAGTCTCTGGCAACACCGCCTACACCTTCAAGGACTACTACCGTTCAAACGCCGTAACGGCTGCGGTCGTCATGTACACCCACCAAAACCAATCAGTCAGCTATGAGTGGATTGGCGACCTCAACCCCAATGACAACTGGACACAGGCCAACCTCAGTTTCACCACACCTTCCACGGCAACCCATGCCACTGTTCTGCACGTGGTCTCCAGTGTCGGCTGGCTTATGGTCGATGACGCGGAAATATATGAATCCTACCAATCGGGCAGCCCGTCAGTCATGGCTGGCGAAACAGTCACCCGGAGTCAAAGCGGACGGCTACTAAATAACGTTGTCACCTCAGGCAGCAACGAACTATGGCACACCTATGACTATGACCAGGCCGGCAGGTTAACCGGCGCCGAAATCGGCCCGCACACCTACGCCTATGGCTATGGCGCCCAGGACAGTTCCTGTGCAACTGGCACCAACCCCAACTCCGGCAAAAACTCCAACCGAACCTCACAAACCGTCAATGGCGTCACCACTACCTACTGCTACGACTACGCCGACCGGCTCATCAGCAGCTCTGACCCGTCAGCCAATGCAGTCCAATACGACAGCCATGGCAACACCACCCAAATAGGCTCCGGCAGCTCGCCGCTCCATATGTACTACGATTCCTCCGATCGCAACTGGGGGATGGTGCAGCACAACAGTAGCGGCACCGGGACGGCGACGTACTACAGCCGCGACGTCACGGGCCGCATCACCTACCGAGAAACGGACACCATTTCCAATTGGAACTGGGCAATGACGGGGGAGTGGTGGTACGGCTTCACATCCGGCAGCGACAGCCCGGACATTGTCCGCAACGCCAACTGGGACATCGTAGAAAAACACCTGTCACTGCCAGGCGGCGTAAGCCTGACCATCAAACCCCAAGTCTCCGGCAACGGCCAAAAACAATACAGCCTGTCAAACCTCCACGGCGACGTCCTGCTGACCACCGACGCCGCTGGCACCAACACCAGCACCGGCAATGGTCCCGGCGACACCTTCACCTACGATCCGTTCGGTAACATCCTCCCCGGCAGCACGCATCCCAACAACTTCAGTAGTGGTTCGCTTGGCTGGGCAGGCGGTCATGAAAAGCTAACCGAAACGACCCTATCGCTCGTTCCGATTCAAATGGGCGCCAGAGTTTACTTCCCAACCCTCGGTCGCTTCGCCCAAGTCGACCCCGTACTTGGTGGCAATGCCAACGACTATATTTACCCGACAGATCCTATTAATATGAGTGACCTGAGTGGCATGTATACTCCGCCTATATTCAACTCATGCTTTCCGTTGTGTAATGTTGCTGCAGTTATAAAGCCGGTAGTTCGGGTCTTTGGTCCAAACTTTGTAAATACTCCCTTAGGTAAGACTCTATACAGGCCGTCGGTTCTCAATGCTACGGCGAAGCCGGCTCCGAAGAAACAGGTGAACAGTTTGCCGAATGTAAAGTATGGGTTTGTGGCGTCGGCTGCTACCTACAAGGCCAAAATCCCGGTTATTGGGAGTTTGAGCAATTTACCGCCCGCGCCAGCGAGTGCTCCGATGCAGTCATCGGGTGGAGGCAAAGGATCAAGCTTTGGAGGGGCATTTGCAGGTGGTTGCGCTAAAGGAGCTGGCTTTACGCTGGCAGTAGGAGGTTTGGCGACGGGGCTTTCGGCGGGTGCTCTTGCGCTACCATCAGCGGGGGCAGTTGGTTTATCTTGTTTAACTGGGGCAATCGGTGGTGGTTTCTACCATCTGATTACAGGAGGTAATGACGACTATAATAATCAGGGCGATGCATATGATGTTTGGATGAATGTAAATGGTATGAGATAGTTTAGGTGAATTATGGATCAGGAAACCGTAAATAATATTCTGGGAATAAGTACACTAATAATAGCCATGATCGCTGTTCTTATCGTTTCACACAAGACGGGATTAGTCGCATATTCTCCGTGGTCGCTTTTTGATAAAAATCAGAAAAAGTTTAAAATTGACCAGTCAAAATTGGGAAGTTATTTATTTTATGTCTCTGTGGCATCCTTTTTCATGCTGGCATATCCATTTGTACTAACAAAAGATATACAGGAATCCCTAATCTATGGCACTATCAATACGGTTGTTATTGCATATGCATTGCTGTATTTAGTACTCCTAAAAGAAAAGAAGAAAAGTAAGAATTCCTAGATGTATTAACCATGGGTGAGTCAGACACTATTTTTGTTGTTTTACCACTCCTACAGCTTGGCGACTATCCCATGACAGCAAGTAACTCGTACCCTGTTATACTTACTACGTGGCAGAACCATCTGGACTATTTGGGTCTTTGCGAGGTATCGTGGAGACCATAGAGCAAAAGAGTGGCTTGAACGCGCTCCTATATCTAGATGGAATTATAGGTTTACCCGCTTTGGTCTTATATGCCTACAAGGGCAAAAGCATACTTTTAGCATTTGTATGGATGCCGCTGTTACTTACGATGCTAATTTATATTGTCGCATTCATAATTGATAGGAATTTTTTGCGTTCAGAAAAGCATGTTAAAGAGATGAGGCAGCTAGAGATACTGGGCGAAAAAAACAGAGAAATGCCAGGCCTAGACATGCTGGGAATCACTTCCGTTGAGAACCCTGCCCCTAAAGACGATAAGAAGTTGGGGACTGGCAACGATGTCTAATTTCTATATTATTAGCTTTGACCCAAACCTTGCAGATACCGCAACACTACATGAGTACATCAAAAATAGCTCGAAATACTTAAACTGGTGGCACTATTTAAGCTCCGCATACATCGTAAAGACAAATGATAACCTTGCGGGAGTTCAAGCAGATTTACAAAGAAACTGGCCAAGTAATCGTTACTTCATCGTTAAAATCGACCCTAGATACTACGATGGATGGATTAATAATGAAGCCTACCAGTGGTTTCGAGATAATGTAAACTAAACATATGAGCAAAAAACTCTTCAAAAAACTGATTAAATCCGCTTCCCAGCCCGTTCCAAAAGAACCGGGCCAACAGCCACAGCCCGATAGTTATAACGAAAAACAAACTCGTTCACGTAGCTCTGCAAATACTTCGGCGAAACGCAGTGGTAAGTCCCAGAAATAGCGTTTTTCATATTGCCCCAAAAGCCTTCGATTGAGTTGGTATGCACATGACCCCGGACGTACTCCTCTGTGGAGTGAGTCACATGTTCATGGTAGAAGTCTCGCTTTACCCGGTTATAGATTGCACTCTCATCGCTCATGACCTTTGAGCCTAGTTCCACATGAGCCTTTAGGAATGGAATAGCTGTAGTGGCATTCACGCCGCCATGAGCAACTACGGCTTTAGCTTGACCACCTCTTTCAGTAACGCCATAAACCGGGTCAAGAGAACGGTTCTCTAGGGAACGAAGAATATGATCTAATAAGGCAAAGTCCAAAAAGCCACCGAAACAAGCCTGACCCTCACCCCCATCCAAATGGGAGCCCGTGTCTACTTCCCAACCCTCGGCAGATTCACCCAAATAGACCCCGTTCCCGGCGGCAACGCCAATGACTATGTCTACCCCGCCGACCCTGTTAATATGAGTGACTTCAGCGGTGC
>DATHJH010000031.1:0-8415 GCA_035489815.1 Candidatus Limnocylindria bacterium | reverse complement strand
CCCTACTGCAAACCCTGTCCGGTGCACCAGGAGGCTGTTTTGCTTCGCACCATATCTAAAGATATGCTTTGTTACAAGAACAGCCACCTGGCACTACCGGGCCAGGCTTTTCGTACTTGGGAGGGGATTTGAAATGGGTTCAATATGTTACTATTACAAAATGAACAAAGCATTTCTGTTTGATCCGGACGGGGTTTGGTAGTTTTGGTGGTGAAATATGTCTAACATTGAAGCATTTAGAAATCTGGGGGAGGCCGTTTCTGAAACTGGCCAGGCTTATACCCGGGAAGATGTTTTTTCGCTGCCGTCCCATCCAAAACATCAAGTTATAGGTCAAGGCTTAGGAAGAGAAGCCCAGGTAGATACGGAGTTTTCAGGCACGCCTGTATACGGAAAGCTTACTGTGCAGGCCATAGTTGCGGCTGACGGAGTTGTTGCCCCTTTTCCTGTGCCGCATCTGTCTGGTGAAGTTCCTCCAAAATGGCTTGTAACGACGCGTCTGGATTTTGAAGCTTTAGAGAACGTTGTGGGTATTCAGCCCGACGAGCATCGCGTGAAGGCGGTGTATGTTTTGGCAGAAAACGATCCGGAAGAACTTGACATAGCAGCCCGGGAAGCTGCGGACTACGAGCGTGAAGTGGAAGAATACACTGCTGCCCTCCGCCAGGCGCACGAGTACGCTGGCACTACGGCAGTAGACTCCGAGAGGCTCAGGCAAATGGGCGTACCGCGATATCCGGGCAGACCTCCGGTTGGCCCGATCATATTGTTCAGCGAGTTTACTCATGACCTGCCGGACGAATCCGACGCCCAAGTGGTCAACAGCCATCCAGACAATCCGCGCGCCGGGCTCCTTAGGCAATGGTTTGAGGAGCCGCCGCATGCTGACGGCATGGCCATGCTAAGCTCAACCATCAACGGTTCTGTTCACGCAGACGAACTGCCTCGTACTATTGGGTGGCTGCTTAGGCAAGCGTGATATCTACGACTCACCTGCCAACTGGCGCAGCTAGTCGCCCGTGAGTTGTGGTGCGTAAGTCGTGATATTCTTTAGTCATGAACAAAGCCTTCCTGTTTGACCTGGACGGTGTGCTGATTGCGGATGAGCAGATCTGGGATGACAAAAAACAGATTATTTTCCGGGAACTTTTTGGGGAAAAGATTCAAGGCAAACTGGGCAATACATCCGGCATTAACATGGATGCAATCTATGAAATGGCTGTGCAGCTTGGGGCAACCAGTGATAAACAGACATTGGTTGATGCGCTGCATAAGGCAGCTGAGGGTATTTATAAAACCGCACCCATCCCGGAGGGGTTGGACAAGCTTGTAGCCGTCCTGAAGGACCTGAACTACCGCATTGGCATTGTGTCATCCTCACCCATGACATGGGTAACAACCGTTACCAAACGCCTGCCTTTTGAGGACGACATAGAACTGATCATTTCCTTGTACGAACAGCCGGATCTGGCCCAGAAACCGGCACCGGACGGCTACCTGGCGGCTATGAAAAGCCTGCAGGCCAGCCCGGCCAGTACTATCATTCTGGAAGATTCAAATGCCGGCATCCAATCAGCCAAAGCGTCCGGCGCATTTACGATTGGCCTGCGGCAAAACCTGGCCAAAGGCTATCGTCAGGAGGGTGCGGATGTATACGCAAACACTATGATTGAGGTCGCGTCCCTGGCAGCACATCAAATAATTTGATCAGATCTTATTAATCAGCCGCTCAGTCCGAAGAGAAGTCTTGGATGGGCTTTTAAGCCTCTGGGCCTGGCAGTTCGGGAGCTGTAGGACCTTGTACCCGATGGACATATGCCTCAGTCAGATCAGTGGTTATTTCAGCGATATCCCTGGAAAGCATCAGAAGTTCAGCCGCGGCAGCTACTTCAGTTGGGTCAGCTTCTTGTATCCATTTTGGCTTGAGCTCACTTAGACCAAGCCGCGCCACACCTTGCGCGCCTAAAGTTGTTGCCTGGAGGGCTTGCCCCGTAGTATCAAGCGTATGGCCAAAAGGCTCCTCGCCCCTTTGGACGCTGACTGCGGCAAGTTCAATTGCGCTTACCACTCCTGACAATTCTTCATGGAGATCGCCCATATCTCTGTCGCCTATCAGCTCATGGATTGCCGGGCGACCTTCTTGCTCATCAGTACCATGTATAGCCTCATGTGTCTCAGCGAGCGCCCTAGTCCAGAAATCCGGCACGATACACTCCTTTTTCTGTCTTAAATTGTAAGCGGTAGACTCTAGTGTAGCACTGACTTGCTTCAAAAACTGAATCAGAGTGTGAGGGTTCTTAGAAGAGAAACCAAAGGATCTGGATCTGACCCTCAAAACCCCACTCCCTCCACCGTCATTCTCTGACCCCCGATCGGAGTCGAGGGCAGGCTTGATCAGGGAATCCAGTAGATACAAGTAATTAACTTTCTTTATTGACTGGATACAGGCTCTTGGGCTTGATTGGGGGCCCGGTATGACGGGGGTTTTGAGGGTCAGGGATCCGCCTCTTAACAAATGTATTTTTGTAGATTTTTACTGGTTGTTTGCTTCTGTAACTGGTACGGGTGTACTGCTCTGGAGGCCAACTTCAAACTTTACGAATGTAAACAACGCCAGGTAGAGAATGAGGATATAGGCGGAAAAGCCGGCGGATTCCAGGCTCCAGGCGTTGAGGGTAAGGAGTGTCACGCCAGCGCTGACGGCAAACAGCATGAATAAAAAGGGGCTTTCCGATCGAGGGTCTTTGTAGGCTTTGATGAGCGTAGGTGCGGCGGCAAGGCCGTCGGCGGTAATGCTCAGGGTAACCGCTAAGGCTCCACTGCCGGTGATCTGCCACAAGATCAGCGCCACAATAGACGCCCCGCCGCACACCAGGTCAAAGCGCGAAGGCCGGAACTCGCCCTTTTTCAGGCCGGCTATAAACACGGCGAGTGGGCACAAGCCGACCATGAGTGTTAGCAGTGCCGCGGGCCCCACATCTGCCTGAAGCTGTGCGGCAAACGCAATCATCGGCGCCAACGACCACAAAAGCCAGGTCACCAGATTGGGCCGGGTGTTACTTTGAAACATATCCTTAATATACGAATAGGCTCCCCATACAATTAGTAGCACTGCCAGATACATAAAACGTTCGTCGAGCATTTCTCTCCTTTTGGAAATGGATTTCCGGCACATTAGACCTCTTCCAAAACCCCGTGTCCCGGGAGTTTTGAAAGAGGTCTATTAAAAATCGCCGCAGACCGACGATATGAGTAAATTGTACAGAGTTTCGGGGCTGATAACATGAGAAAACTAACAAACAGGCTGTCGGCTGGTGTCTGCCAGTGCTTCGTCGGTACCATGGGCAAGGAAAAAATTCTTATAAAAAATCCCACTCCAACCAAACGTCGGAGTGGGAATAGGTGCCAAGGTGTGGCGCTACGGACGGACGGCTTCGACTGCCAGATGCATGTCGTCTAACCGGAAGGTAGGGCTGCCAACTTTTGCGGCCTGTACATATACCCGGTAGGTGCCTGTGGGCAGGAAGGTTCGCGAGTTGCGCTCGATGGCGTTGCTCTCCCAAAGATCTGCACTGGGGCTGTCAAAGGCAAAGTCGGTTCCCGACTGTGGGTAAAGCTGGGTGACTGCTCCGGCAGAGTTCACTACTACTATCCGGACCGAGCACCAGCTGCCGCCTGTACACATGGACTCTGCGGTAAAGCGGGCGTCAACAAGGCGTCTGGTATTGGCGGGCACAGAAATTGTCCTAACCATACCAGGCACATTTACCCAGGTACCGGATGGTGTGGCGGCTGGAACGGTGTAGGCTACATCGTTAGTGGCAAAGTACTGCCGGTCACTGAAGGTACCGGTGGAATTGGTGATGAGAGCATAGGCGGTGCCTGCTCCTGCTCCAACCACTACGACTGCCGCCGCGGCTAAACCGATTGCCATTTTTTTGGAACTCTTAACAAATGAAAGAAGCATACTGCTTTTCCTCTCTATACGGCCATGAAGGGCCTGTTTTTAGATTATTTTACCTTTTCATTCACATACCAACTAAATACCTTTGCTATAGGCGGTGCCCCTCATATTACATCTTGCGCCTATGATAGGGCAGGCGAATGACGCAAAGCTGTAAGTTATTTTATAGAGATTATGTATACGTAGTGAGTCAAATTACTTCGGTACCAAAGCAGTTCAGGCTTAGAACGCATTTCATATCTCCATCCCGCCCGGTCTTCCGATCAGAAGCCGCCCATTCCGGCGTCAATCCGCCCCAGCCTCCCGGCCGTACCTATGGGTATGCCCCAGAAAACTGGAACGAATTGCTGCTTGCTTTCTAAAAGCAATGGATCAATTTTGGCATCGGGAGCGAGATATGAGATGGGTTCTGTTTATATTCCCATTCTGGTGGTCCCTGAAAGACGTCTTCTGCTAGCCTCCGTACGAACTTGCGCCATAATCGTCTAAACCTTCTGTGCGTGCCGGGTTCAAAGATTTATCCACGTTAGAAAGCATGCCGCTTATGCCTACAGCACTCAATATCATAAGCCCTACGACTTGCAGAAACTCTTTGCGGGAAAGTTCGCGCTGCAACAGTTCTTGAAATTTATGCATCTTTATCATGGGCACCAGCCTTTTTGTTTGTGTGCGGGGCACAATGTTCTAGTACTATGTTAGCATAAGCTGGAAGCGGCTCCCAAACTACTGACCCACATGCACATTCCTGTCACGGCTGAACTTGATTCAGCCGTCCAGAAAAGGTATATAGCAACTGGATTCCCGTGTTAACCGAACAATTTCGGTTGACGCGTAAGCGTCAACCGAGACTATTCGGTTAAGCCGGATCCCGGCCCCCGAGCCGGAATGACAGCGGCGATGAAAAAAGTGCACGCGGGTCAGCCCAAACTGCCCCGGCAAGCCCATTCTAATCATTGGTCACGGCTGTGTAGGTGACCTGACCGGTATAGATGCCGTCCGGTTTGGCCGTATCAAGCCGTGCGCCGAACCATACCTCGGTGACTTCTGCGGGGTTTGCGGCCGAGGACGTGGACTTAAGCGTGTGGGCTGTCTGGTTGCTGGCAGGGACTCCGGCAAAGGTATACAGCGCGTTGGGATCACTATTCTGCGCACCTGTTGGACCGGCGCCAAAGCTGGCAAGGCTGTCAACGCGATAGCCCCAGGTATTTAATGCCAGGGTAACCGGGCTTGCTTGCGTGCCGCCAGAAGCGGTTACTGTATTAGCGCCGCTGGTGAGTGCTGTATCCGTGTCAGAATCAAGAAAAGTCAGCGTATAGCCGGTGCTGGCATCGGTTTCGACAATTACCTCGTCTTCAGCCGTGGTATTGACCCCGCCACTGGTCGGTGTGACTGCCAGGGTAACCGTTCCGCTTGTTAGCACGCTGATTCCGCACGTATCGTAGGTACAGGTGTCATACGCTCCAGACCCGTACGGCAAAGCCGACAGCATGGTCGCGCCGGAAGCAAATCCAAGGAACAACAACGGGGCTCCCCATAGAACCAATCGCCCCGGCAGTGTCCGTGCAGGTATGAGCTTTGCTCTGAATATCATTTTGGACCCTTACCTTTCCAGTGTTTGAAAATTTGCGTTGGGTCTGTAAAGAACCCCAGCTTAGCGAACAGGATATAAAGAGTCACGGTAATCCCAATGCCCGCAAAAGCAACTGGCACAATCCAGGAAGGCGCAGGCTTTCTTACTCCGGCGGGCTGGTACGTCACCACGACCGTTTCCGATGAGCGGGTGTTTGCCCCTTGGCCGGTTGTTGCGACCAACCGGTTCTCGCCCGGCTGCAGTGTTATTCCGACCGTGAACCGGCCTTCGGCATCAGTTAGAACCTCGGCTACTATCCGGCCGTTTTGCAGTAAGCGGACAGTGGTGTGCGCCGAAGCCAGGCCCACGACACGTATGTCAGGATCAGGTACCCGCGCGCCATGTCGCGGCTCCAGGATGACCGGCCGCGAACCGGCATCTGGGCGTTTGCCTGTGCCTGGTTTCTTTTCATCAGGCTGGCCTGCGGGCGGCGTTTCGATTGGCGGCTGGGTGGCTGTATCGTCTGGAACTGTCACAGGTTCTTCGTCGCTGTCAATGCCGTCGTCAGGACCTGGCGGAGGTGTAGCTGCCTCGCGTTCGACACTGACCGGGCTGGAAAACGCAGGGTCATCACAATCGTCATTGGTGCTGGCTTTCAGGACATTCGTACCCATGTCCAGGCTGATACTTATGACAAAGCTGCCGTCTCCTCCCGATGTCACAAAACCGACCTGGACACTGTTACGATGGGCATAGACCGTGACGCCGGGTAATGCCTGGCCAGTCATCAAGACCGAACTGTCTTCGGTTGTTGTCCCGTCTGCCGGGGATGAAATCGTTGGCGGGGGGTTGGGTGCCGGGTAGCAGACTTTGACATTGACGTTCGAATCTATGGCTATGGTACTGGCTGGCAACAGGCCCACAAGCAATGCTGTAGCCAGGAAAATTCCCAGCCCCTTTTTTATAAAAGAGAGTTTGTCTCTAGCGCTTTTTCTTGCGTTTAGCACGCCGTTTGACCCAACGGATTAGCACAATTGCCCAGGCAACGATTATCACCGTCCATAATCCTAACCAAAACGGCGAGCCGACTACAACCCACTGTGATTTGAGCTCGGCAGGTTTGCCAAGAAAAGTAATGTCACCTTCGATTTTGTACAAACCAAACGGCTGGCTGAGCTTCAATTCCGGGCTGAATTTTCGTATCGTTGCCGGTAAAACGGTACCGCTGATATCTGTGGTCGAGACTGTGCGGCCAAAGATGTCCTTGAGCCGCAGCTTTCCAGTCGCCTCAAAGTGCACGTTGCCTTCGTTTTGTACGCGCAGCGAGGCCGTGACCGGGCGGTCACGCTGCCAGCCTTTTGCCTCAAAGCTGGCGACGGTACCCTTTTCTATTGAACCGCCGTTGACTGTCAGATAGACAAGGGAGCCAACTCTTTTTAGGCGGGCTACTCCCGTTGCGTCAGCTCCTTCAGGGGTGGCCGTTTCGGCGAATATCACGGCGTAGTAGCCGCGCGGCACTGCGTCCTTTGGTACGGAGACCGTGTAGTCCAGATCTGCCTGGCCCTCCGGAGCCAGTTTTTTGGTATCACCCGGCACCTTGATCCAATCAACGGGCGAGACCGCTCCCGGAATGGGCTCGAAGTCCTTTTCATACGCCTCGTTGCGGATGCTGAAATCTTTTACATACACCCGATAATTAACCGGCGTGTTACCGGTGTTGATGACCGTAAACTTTCCGGTCAGTTGTTCGCCAGGATCAGCGTCGAGCGTCAGTTTGGTCGGTGATATGCCGATACCTTCCCGTTCTGGCTGTTGCCCCTGGGCGAGCAGCGGCCAGCCGGGCAAAGTGAAACTAACTGCCACGGTCACAGCCAGGATGGGCAGCAATCGTTTACGGGCGTATAGCTTCATCCTGTCTGAAGCTTTATAGCGTCCACCTGTAAACCTGGCCAGGCTCCGGGATATCACAATGACCTTAATTAACCGTTGCGGTATAAGTTACGATGTCCGTATAGGTGCCAGTCGGCTGCGTGTCATTAGCCCGGGCGCTGTACCATACGTCGGTCACATCACTACCTGGGGCTGCTGTTGTTGCGAGTGTAAATGGGCTGGCGTTGGCCGGAATACCTGCGTAGGTCAGAGCGCTTGGAACAGCGTTGCTTATAACCGCGCCAGGACCGGCCCCAAAGCTGCTGAGTCCGTCTACACGCCACCCCCATGCGTTGTTGACCAGGGTGATTGGTACTGCCGGCGTACCGGCGCTGGCCGCAAAGCTGTTGCCGCCGCTGACCAGGGTTCTGGTGGCGTCCGCGTCTTGCAGGGTCAGCGTAAATCCGTCGCCATCGTTCGTACTCACCGTGACAACATCAGTGTTGGTAGACTGCCGGCCGGTAGCATCCGGAGTAAGGGCGCCCAGCGTGACCGTGCCGCTTGTCGTAAACGTTGATATAACCCCGGCAACATCCACGTTAACGGTGGTGTTCGCCGCGCTGGCGGCCAGCGGCACAGCCGCAAAAGCCAAGCCCGCCAGAACGAAACTTGCCTTTGTCGTCGTTTGGAGAAGTTTGCGTATCATGTTTATTCCTTGTTTCTCTTTTTAGTATGGCATTCTGAGTAATATTACCATAACCGTTTCTTAAATAGTATTCAGAATATGAAGTAATATATAGGAAGCCCAGAGGTTCAGACAGGAGGGATCGAAAACTCCATACACCCCGCTTTTGTTCGTGTTTTGACTGTAGAACCCATTTCAAATCCCCTCCCTACTGCAAACCCTGTCCGGTGCACCAGGAGGCTGTTTTGCTTCGCACCATATCTAAAGATATGCTTTGTTACAAGAACAGCCACCTGGCACTACCGGGCCAGGCTTTTCGTACTTGGG
>DATHJH010000030.1:0-53068 GCA_035489815.1 Candidatus Limnocylindria bacterium | reverse complement strand
AGACTCCATCTCGAAATGCACCACCCCGTTTCAGGACTTGTTCCGGTGTCCGGTATCCAAGTCGTTTCCGTGGCCTAGTATTGAGCTGCTTGACCGCTCGGTCAAGCTCTTCCTGGGACAGATGAGCGAAGCTCATCTGTTTTGGGAAGTAAAACCTGAGTAGCCCATTGGTGTTCTCGTTGGTGCCTCGCTCCCAGGAATGGTAGGGCTGGGCAAAGTAGATCTGGAGTTGGTTGGCTCGCTCCATCTCCTCGTAGTTGCTCATCTCCACACCATTGTCGAGGGTTAGGGTTCGGCGGTATCGCATTGGAATAGCAGCAAAGCAGTGCTTTGCTGCAAACTCAAAGCTCCTGGCGGTTTTGTCTGGTAGTACTGCTGCCAGCAAGTAGCCACTCTTACGTTCTACGAATGTGGCGATAGCTCCGGACTGAGCGGTACCGATGACACTATCTCCTTCCCAGTGTCCGTAACGCTTGCGTTTCATGACATGAGCCGGACGCATGGTAATGCGTCTGCTTTCCTTTTGTTTGTCCCGAAAAGCTTTGCGCAAGGTGTTGGCCCTAGTTCGGCGGTACTTGCCCTTGCGGCAGTGCAAGTGCTTGAGAAGGTGTCTAGCGTACGTGTACACCCAGTCGTAGATGGTCTGGGCACAGACTGACCAAGTGTTCCGGGTGGCTTTCAGCCACCCGGCTATTTGTTCTGGACTGAGATTGGCTTGGAGCTGTGTAGTGACAAGCGCTACGAGCGGGGCGTTAGTTGGCAACTTGCGTTTGTGCTGGTTGGCCGCCAGCCGAACAGCTTTGAGCTGCAGCCTGGCCTGGCGGGCATCGTAGCCAGAAGGGTTTGACCATGTATGTCGTCGTAACTCCCGGCTGACGGTGCTGTGATGGCAGCCAACCTGCTTGGCTATGGTTCGGTATGACATACCCGTCCGAAACAGGACGGCTACCTCAATACGATTAGTTTGTGTAAGCTGGTGGTAGGACATCGCCGTCTCCTTTTGTAAGTAGTTTGTTAGTGGTAACAACTAGTTTACTGGAGTACTGGCGGTGTCCCTTATTGGTTATGGTGCGGTTTGAGGTGGAATGGAGGAGACTCAAGTTGACTAAATACTACTTTTATGGTAGTATTTTACTATTAGTACTGAATAAAAACGTATGGTTAAGAAACTATCCTCTGTAAAAGAGGCATTCCCGCTCACAAAGCAAGATGCAAAACCCGCCGCCCTAGCCTTGTTGGCTGCTGGAGCCCTGCAGGATCGAGAGCCAAAGCGATACGAAAAATGGGCGATGAGAAAACTTGGGGAAATTGCTCGGGCAAATTTTATACCACAAACAGTGGACGAAGCTCAATATAGGGAGCTTGGCGAACTTCGCGGTAAAACCACTTTCTGGCATGGTACCGGTCGTTATCAGCGACATAATGGGAGCAAGGTTGATGTACTCACCGCTATCCTGGAAAAAGGCGCAGTAAATCCCGCCCTCGATCCTTTTGACCCCAAGCTAGGCCTCACGGAGACGGTATCCCTTGCACGCCCCAGACTCTATGCTCGGGCATATGCAGACATGCATAGTGACCAAGCCGACCAGCTCAATCGATTTGTTTCGACCCAAGACGCCGCTAATTTCTACATTGTCCGGCCAGCTTTCCGCTATATGGGGCAAAGTCTTAAGGGAGCACGAAAGCATCCGGAAGGGCTTCGCGCAGGCGTACAGGAGTTAAGAGCAGCTGCGAGTGAGCGACAGGACGCCATGCCACAAAGCTGGAAAGAAAAGACCACGAGTCAGCACATTAATACAGTCATGGCATTTGGCGCTGGCTCCGATATATCTGGCAATTACCCTATTCTCTTTGGTATCGATGATAGGGATATCGCACCAATCCCCATCACAGCCGCCCTTCGTGAAGCGGGCGAAGAACGAGTAGAGCAGCCGATAGCCTTGGAACACATAACCCACGTAGAAGTTCCACACGATAAGGTAGACGAAGTTACTCACCTGTTTCGTGAACATGAACTAGAAACACCAATCATCGCTATTGAGGATATGGAACAGTACTACTCCCAGCAAGCCATCGGTGAAGTATTGCTTGACGGCTTAGTCTCAGTCGAAAAGTAGTTCCACACCTCTAAAGTCAGGGCCCGCCAATCAGAAGAATCAGCCCTAGTTACTAGTAAGCCGTAAGGCTTCCTAGGCATAAATAGGACTTTTCTATTGCCCCAAATACCAGTTACCGGGAGGAAGCAGTTGCGGAGTCACCTCTTGCAATATATGAAGGCTATATGTATACTATATATATACTTCATATAAACAGTATATAGACTATGGAACTAGAACGATATAAAGCCCCTCAGCCCTCACCGCGTATCAGCGAGAAGCGTCTGCAAGAGTTATTGAATATATTTCTACACAACCCTGAAGAGATCGAGCGACTCTGGAGAGCCTCTAATAAGCCTTACTATGGTTGGCGAGACTTCGAAATGAGGTACCGAGGCGGCCTGTTAAAACTAGACGTGAGCAAAGAGATAAAAACTCACGAAGCTTGGTTTTTACTTCAGACGCGTCGAAGATTTAGTGACCGTACTAAAGCCCCTTTTCTTGATACCAACAAAAAAGCCTTCTACTGGTCTAAGCCGAGCACATACGAGCCATACCTTCGTTTGTTTGATATGGAGCTTGGCGGTAATACAGAGTCAACGCTTCTTGGAGGTTACGCAGATAATCGCGAACGTTTTTTGCGTCAAAGTCTAATTGAAGAGTCCATTGCCTCTAGTCAGCTGGAAGGAGCCACCACCAGTCGCGAGGTAGCCAAAAAGATGATAGCCGAGAATCGAAATCCTCGAGACAAGTCAGAGTGGATGATCTTTAACAACTTCAAGACTATACAAAGGATCGAAGAGGAGACGGCTAACCTTCCTGTTTCAAAAGAGTTGTTGCTAGAACTCCAAAAAACTTTAACCCAGAATACTTTCGATGAAAAAGATAAACACAAAATAGGACGCTGGCGCAAGGACACCGACGGCATTGCTGTGATAGTTCAGGAAGGACAAAATGAATATATCTCACATGTTCCTCCCACAGAGAACGAAATCCCTGATTTGCTTGATTCGTTCATATCCTACGCAAACTCTCCTCCGGAAACTAACGCCGGATTCACGCATCCGATCGTCAAAGCTATAGTGCTCCACTTTTGGTTTGCTTATATTCATCCTTTCGCTGACGGCAATGGGCGGATGGCAAGGATGTTATTTTACTGGTACTTAATGAAAAATGGTTACTGGCTCATTAAGTATGTGCCTATCTCTACGGTTATAAAAAATTCGCGTACACAGTATAGTAATGCCTTTGTTTTCAGCGAACAGTACGAGAATGACCTAACCTATTTCATTGCATACAACTTCGACAAGCTAAAACAAGCTCTGGACATGTTTAACGAACATATCGAACGAGTGAAGAAGAAATCGCAAAGCATAGACACATTACTGAATGATAGAGACTTAAATGATCGCCAGAAACAAGTACTCCACTATCTTGGTGGAAATAAAGGCGACACAATAACGGCAAAAAGGCATGCGAACTTTCAGGGGGTTAGCTGGATAACGGCCAGTAAAGATCTAAAGAGTCTTTTTGACAAAGGGTACATCGTCACAGAAAAGCGAGGACGAGAGGTATTCTACAACGCCTCTGACAAGTTCTTGGGTTTATTCAACCATTGAATTGAGGCTGTAGAAGTTCCAGACCCTGAAAGCCAAGGCCCACCAGCTCCGTCGATTGAAATTGGTCATGACTTAGCCAATGAGTATTCTACAGCAAAGTAGTTCCATAACTTGCCCCCATCATGGTCCGCCAAGTTTATTTTTATCGCTACTTATGGCAGTATATGTTTATGTCATTCCTCGGAAAGGGCTGCGAGTCTCAAACTCCCCCACCAGTTGAAACAGACGCTCTCGAAGCACTGCATCCCGAGCATAAGTCATATGATCAGGAGGTTAGAGATCGTTTAATTACGGCCCAGACCGCACATCGCTCTTTTATAAAAGAAGCTCTTGAAGGTGGAGATGAAGAAACTGAGCTATCCGCAACGGTGGCCCGCGCCATGACGGCCGGGATCCTGCCACGAGTAGTTAGGGGCGAGGCATGGAGAGGAAGTGGCGTGGAGCTTCTACTACTTGATGGACAAATACCTGGCTCTGCACTAGGCGTGGATGTAGTGCGTCTAGCGAACGGCGGCTTCTTTGATAGTCACATCACCCTACTCTCTCAAGATCCCAATAGTCCGGATGCGGACGCTTATACCGTCGCTTCAACTGGACTGTTACCTCAAACAAATCAAGGCGAGGCAGTTGATCATGAAGTACTTGCTAGAATTGATGCCCACTTAGCGGTTCAGTGAACAGAAGAATTCCATACATCCAAAAGCCAGCCCGCGCGCAGCTGCTCACCGCCCCCACCGTCTGTTAATCTGCTATACAATTATGGCTATAGGGGCAGTTTTACTCAGCAGGTATTGTTTCATAATGAGAATTTTGACTTACGGCCGATGTGGGACATGTCGCGTGTAAGGTCTAGGCTATCGAAGCCTGTAGACATAAGGGTCTTTTTCAAATTCCTGGGGGTTACATAGCGTTGGTATTCCTTAAAGCTGATAACAACTGCCGTGTCTTTGCCTCGCCTGCTGATAATTTGTGGACCGTCATTGATACTAGTCTCGATGACTTCGCTAATTTATTCTTTGCATCTTGTAGCTGCCATTTCATATCCGAATATTAGTCTAGACTGTCTAGCTTTTCAAGCCTTTGCAACAAAATAGCTCCCAGCCACTCTCAAAGCTGCCCCTCTCTCTAGTTTCCAAGGATACCGGCGAGCTTGGCGAGTTTTTGCCGATAGGCGCGTTGGTTGAAGCGACCGGGGTAGTCTACGAGCTCAGTATTCAGTACGGTATATCCAGCTTGGCGTAAGGGTCCGGCCGCGACCTCAAAGACGTTTGATTTGATCAGGATGATTTTAGTGTTCTTTTCTGCCAGTTCACGGACGCGCGCTTGCAAACGCGGTAGGCTTTTTCTGATGAGTTCTTGCCGTTGCTCTTTGGTCGCCTCGTGAGGTTGCGACTGCTCAAGTGCCTCTAGCATGTACCAGCCGTCGGCCTGAAACCGGTGTAACCACTGCTCTTTATCTGGTTCCAGCTGAGCCCCAGTTTTGTCGGCCGCCTCTGGGTACAGCGCTTTGACGGTGTTTACAAACAGTCGATCGTCCCGCCGAACCTGGTCGGTGCGATAGAAATGCCGGCTACTTGCCTTTTCTGCCGATGGCGGGGGCGATTCAGCAATAAGCAGGACTTTTATGTTGGCAGGCCGATAGCGCTGCCTCGTCGTTTCGTACGAATTCATAGTCATATCATACCTCACCTATCTTACTGCTTATGCATAGCTATAAAGTTGAATAAATAGCCATAATATGTTAATATGGATAAAAGTTATGGAAAAGATTGCTGTATCGATGCCGTTAGGCGGTGCTGGCTCACGCTGGGCACCAGCCACCCCTACTCATGTTAAGCCTTTGATACCTATGGCTGTTGGCGAGACTCCTGTCATGCCTATTGACCTTATGCTCGCTGAATGTGATGCGCCGAGGGTGGTGATGGTTACTACGCAGCGCGGAGAAAAAGCCTTCCGGGATTACCTTGATCCGGAAAGGCTTGACCAGGATTTTACAGCACAATGCCGCTCACTTGGTAAAAATGCTTTGGTAGAAGCTGAAGAAAATCGCCGAGAGTTTTACGGGCAAAGACCCTCTGGGGGGCTAAGAAAGCTTGAGTATGCTACCCAGAGGCCGAAAGATGGCTATGGCACCACTGTTCCCTTTTACATCGCCTGCCGGGCCCTCAGTAAAAGGAGATTTCCTTTTATAGGGCAGAAAGGAAGGTTCACACTTAAGGACCCATCAGAAGAAGTATGGGCTATGGGTGGTGATGACGCACTAGTTTCTCTAAGGGCAGACGAAGAATCGGAGCTACAACGCGCCCGGGAAGCCCGCGACAGCAACGGAGCAGATCACGTTATTATGGGCGTTCCGGTAGACCGTAGTGTAGCGGGCAACTACGGAAACCTAGTTGCTGACGATGAAGGAAGGCTGCAGCGCCTGGTAGAAAAACCTTCGGCTGAACAGATTAAGGAAATGTACCCGGATGAAGCAACGGACCCAATCGCTAGTGTCAGTCGAATTGGGTTGAGAATTGCTAAAATTTGGCCCTTGGTAAAAGCCGAGATGCGGCAAAAACGTACGGGTAAGGATGAACATTTCCTTACCAACGTGATTTCTGCTGCGCTTGCTGATGGACAGACTTTTTACATCCATCAAGTCGATGAGACAGCGGGCATATACTGTGACATGGGGACACTCCCGGCAGCACAGAAAACCGCACGCTACCTCACCAGCAATCGACCGGCAGCTCATCTGCTCCCTTACCCAGTTCGGTAAGTCCCTTATTTTTTGACCTGCTTTCCGTAGGACGGGTGAATTTTGAGATGGTTCTAGCAACCACGACCTTCTTACTAGAGGGGGCATTTTAATCTGGGGATTGAGAAACTGATGGAATGCACTACGATAGGGGGTGGCACTCAGTGATAATTAAGGAGTTATATGGAGATTAAGCAAGTTCGGGCCCGGCAAATTATTGATTCGCGCGGGAACCCTACCGTAGAAGCTGATGTAGTGTTAGAAAATGGGACTATGGGCCGGGCCGCAGTGCCATCTGGTGCCTCTACCGGCAGCAATGAAGCAGTAGAACTACGTGATGGCGACAGTACAAAGTATGGCGGCAAAGGGGTTGCCCAGGCTGTTGCGAATGTTAACGGGCCGATTGCCGATGCCCTGGCAGGACACGATGCCACAGATCAACGTGGCATAGATGAAATGCTGATCAAACTGGACGGCACGCCGAACAAAGGTAACTTGGGAGCTAATGCCCTCCTGGCCGTATCACTGGCTGTAGCCAAAGCGGCAGCTGCTGCAAAAAGTATAACTCTGTATAGGTATTTTCAGAGTCTGTCCCCCGATAGCCGGGCTTTGTCCTTGCCTGTACCTATGATGAATATCATCAACGGCGGGAAACACGCGGCAAACTCTACCGACATCCAGGAATTTATGATCATGCCCGTAGGCGCACCTGATTTTACGGAAGCTATCCGTATGGGCACAGAGATCTTTCACGCCCTGGGAAAAGTACTAAAAGAAAAGGGCTACGGCACCACCGTGGGTGACGAAGGCGGCTATGCGCCGCACGTTAAAAACGGCAATAAGGAAGCATTGGAGCTGATTAGCCAAGCGGTGGCCAAGGCCGGTTACAAGCTGGGTGATGACGTGGTGCTGGCCCTGGACGTGGCCGCGTCCGAACTCTATGAGAATGGGGCATATAAGCTGGCAACAGAGAGTCGAAGCCTCACCCCGGCCGAAATGGTTGACTGGCTGATTGAATTAACTGAGGCTTATCCTATTGTCTCTATAGAAGACGGCCTGGACGAGCAAGACTGGAGTTCGTGGGTTCAGCTCACTGAACGGGTCGGTGACAAAGTCCAGATTGTGGGTGATGACCTGCTGGTTACTAACGTTTCGTTCTTAAAACGCGGAATTGATGAGAAGGCCGCGAATGCTATACTCATAAAACTCAATCAGATCGGCACGCTGAGCGAAACAATTGACGCCGTAGCCATGGCTCATAAAGCTGGCTGGCGAGCAGTGATCTCGCACCGCTCCGGCGAAACTGAAGATACTACCATTGCCCATCTGGCCGTTGGTTTAGGCACTGGCCAGATCAAGACCGGTTCCCTTTCCCGCACCGACCGGGTGGCCAAATACAACGAACTGCTGCGCATCGAGGAAGAGCTGGGCAGTGATGCGCGCTACCCGGGCAAAGAAGCGTTGCTGGCATGAAGCAGCCGATTATACTTGTTATCTGTGACGGCTGGGGCGAAAGTACGGAAACCCATGGCAATGCTATTGCCGAGGCCAAGACACCTCACCTGGATGCCCTCATGGCCGAGTGGCCACACACCACCGTAGAGGCCAGTGGCAAGGCAGTCGGCTTGCCGGCTGGTCAAATAGGCAACTCCGAGGTAGGTCACCTGACTATCGGTGCCGGGCGGGTTATACACCAGGGCCTAAGCAAACAGCATCAGGCTATTGAAACCGGAGAATTCTATCAAAACACTGTTCTGGTCACTGCTATTGAACGGGCGATCGAGCGCGGCACATCGCTACATGTTGTGGGGCTGGTATCGCCAGGAGGCGTGCACAGCCATCACACAGGGGCGCTGGCTGTAGCCAGGCTGGCAAAAAGGCTGGGGCTCAAGGATCGGGTGCACGTGCATGCCTTTACAGATGGCCGGGATGTGTCACCCTCAAGCGCGCTTGAGCAGATAGCAGAATTTGAGGCTGAGCTCGCTGCCATTGGCACAGGTAGAATCGCGAGTATCAGTGGGCGCTACTTTGCCATGGATCGCGACAACCGGTGGGAACGGGTTCAACAGGCTTATGAAGTCCTGGTGGGCGAAGCGCACCCGCACACTACCCAGGCAACTGAATACATCCGGGAGCGCTATGCAGCCGGCGAAACTGACGAGTTCTTACGTCCCATAGCCATTGCAGACACACCCGAGGATCGTACCAGGATCGAAGATGGCGATGTCGTAGTGTTTTTTAACTTTCGTGCAGACCGGGCCAGGCAATTGAGTCATGCCCTGGCGGATAAGGACTTTGATCCTTTTCCACGTAGCCGTGTACTAAAAGACGTACATTTTGTCAGTTTTACTGAATACGACCCCGAACTGGACATAGCCGTCGCCTTCCCTAACAAAAGGGTCGAACAAACCCTCGCAGAGGTAGTGAGCACACAAGGGCTGAAGCAATTTCATTTAGCTGAAACCGAGAAGTATGCACACGTAGCCTACTTCTTAAATGGGGGCAATGAGACGGCTTTTGCGGGCGAGGACCGCGAACTTATACCTTCACTAAAAGTAGCAACCTACGACCTCTCCCCTGCCATGAGTTCTGCCGCGGTTACCGATAGCGCCATAGCACGACTACAAAGCAAGAAGTATGAGCTTATAGTCGTGAACTTGGCGAACGCCGATATGGTAGGACATACGGGCAATCATGACGCTACCGTAAAAGCTATTGAGTTTTTGGACAGCTGCCTGGGACGTCTCACAACAGCTGCCGCTGGGCATGGGTACGCTCTGCTCATGACCGCCGATCACGGCAATGCCGAACGCAATATCGACGCTGCAAGCGATAAGCCGCTCACCGCACACACCACGAACCCCGTTCCGGTGCTCCTTTGTAACTTTCAGGCCAGCCCTTTGCGTTCCGGCGGAGGGCTGCAGGATATTGCCCCTACCGTGCTGACGATTATGGGGCTGCCTATCCCTGCCGCAATGACTGGCCGGAGTTTGCTGTAAGTTCTTTAGAGCTACTTAACATCTATCTGTCGGCTAAAATCCCAAGGTCTGCCACTTTTCACCTGTTCTTCGTTTTCCAACCGTAGCTAAGGCTACGCTTTAAAAAAGCGAGAAAACAGGTGAAAAATCAAGGCAGCTGCTTGGGATTCGCTTTCAACAGATAGATGTTAAGTAGCTCTTAGGGTTTCTGAACCTCTGGGAGGTTGAGATACAAGCGTGCCCTTTTTTGTTCCTTGAGGTTATCCACGTATTCGGCAATGTCCTTGAACTGGAAAAGTATATGTGCGGCTTGGATGGTATCACCCTCAACCTCCAGGTTTTTTAGTATTTCAAGAGCATAGCCGGTGTTCACTAGTTCCGAGACCTGGCCCTTCCGCAGCTTGAAAAGTGCATCAGTCGTTTGGGCGGCCAGATCGCGATCAGTTCTGTCTATGGGCCGGGGGAATTCGCCGCCATTATTTTTGGTGCGTTGGTCGTCCGAATATTTTTTGGCAATGTCGCTAAACTTTTTGCCAGCCCGGATTTCGGCTAACGCGGTTCGTGCTTCATCTGTAGTGGTCGTATCTAAAGCTGCCGCCACTTTTTGAGCCAAAAGTTCCTGACGCAGTGAACGCTTAAAGTCCGTGACAGACCATCCCCAGTAGTCTTTCAGGACATCCTCAAATACTCTTTCATTGCCTCCCAGCCGATTCTGGTTCCGGACAATAGTTATCTGGTCGTCTACTTCGCGCGGGGATACCGTGATGCCGTTCTGTTCTGCAAGCTGTTTTACGTAGGCGTCGGTTACGACTTTTTCCAGGGCACGGCGTTTGAAATCCTCCAGCTGCGGCGTGTTCTTGGGATCGGTGAAGTCGGTATCAAGCTGGTTTTCGTAGTAGTGCGTGTAGTGCCTGAGTTCAAACAGGTAGTTTTCATAGCCCACGAACCTACTGCCTGCACGCGCAATGGGAAATGGAAAAACCTGCGTGACCCGGTACAAAAATGTCGAGCTTGATTGGAACTTATACAAAGCCAGAGTTGAATAGGTAAAAAACGCCACAATAGTCACAATAAACAGAGCAGCAGAAATAAGGACTATCCGGTGCTTGGAATGCTGCAAGGGATATATATACTTGCGGGCGGTTCCCAGCACCTCCTCGCGATGTGCAGCCACTGTTTCATTAGTGATGCGTGGCGCAGCTTCCTTGAGTTCAGGCTCCTGGTTACGGCGGGGCCTTTTACTAATTAGCTTCTTGATTTTCTTCTTCAAGGCCTGGTACTTCCTGTTGTTTTTCCGGGGTCATTTGGGCCGGCTCTATGCCTTCGTCCCGCAAGATTGTAATAAGTTGCTTGTATAGTTTTGCAGGGTGATGCACATCGTGAATAACGAGGTCTCCCACATAGGTTTGCACGAGTATTGTACCATAGCCAAGAAGCGTCGCCTGCAGACCGTTTACCTCATAATTGAGGCTCTGGATCTGTCCTAAACCAAGGTCTACAAAGCTTTTACGGAAGAGGCCTTTTTGGGTAATCTGAATAAGTCTGCGATCGGTGACAATATACACGCTGTAGTACCAGTTAATCCAGAACGGAAAGAGTATCAGCATGCCCAACCCAATCCCCCCAAAAAGACCAGCAAAAAACCAGCCAAAGCCCAGGGTCGGCCAGATAGCCGTCGGAAGAATGCCCACCAGCGGGCCAAACATACCAAAAACAAGACCCTTTCTCATGACTATAGGGTGCTTGCGAAATAACAATAGGACCTCTTCCCCGTCAAGCTGATCTGGGAAAAGTTTTTCTGGCTGTTCTTCGGCTTCTGTTTCTGCTTTGGCCATACACTTATTTTACAGTAAACTGGCCTAAACTGAGCCGCGTTAGGGGGGTATTCATCTAATTGGTGACCCGGGAGGGATTCGAACCCCCGACGCCCGCCTTAGGACGGCGGCGCTCTATCCAGCTGAGCTACCGGGCCACGCTAGTAATTATGGTAAGTATCATGTGATCTTTGTGCAAGTGTTGCTCAGCTGGTATAGAGCGCTAGCGCGGATTACGATCTTGCAGCAAGCTGCGGCCAGCTGAGCTACCGGGCCACGAACCGTATCTTTGCAGAACGTTTAGCGAATTACAAGAAGAATGCCCAGACACCCGACTCTCAAAAACCTCCGTCATACCGGGCCTGACCCGGTATCCAGTCAATAAAAAAGTTAATTCATACTTATTTACTGGATTCCGGATCAAGTCCGGAATGACAGTGGTGGGATGAGGGTTTGAGTCAGGTTAGACTATTTGTTTTTACGCCGCTTTGCCTGAGTGTACGCTTCGTGCACGGTGGTGTATTCAAATAGTTCGCTTTCGCTAAACCAGTGGGCAACCTCTTCCTCGGCCTCTTTTGGATCACCTGAAGCATGAATGAGATTGGGCACGCCAATGCCTTGTTTGTTAGCGTATTCAAAGCCCATATGAGCGTAGTCGCCGCGGATCGTGCCAGGGAGCGCTTTTTGTGGTTCAGTATCCCCCACCATTTTGCGCACAAGTGATACGGCACCAATGCCCTCCAGGACAAAGGCGATGACCGGCCCCTCCTGCATCATAGTCAGGGTTACGTCAAAAGCCTCTTGGCCGCGCCGGGAAACCATTTTGCTGATATTTTCATAGTGGTGAAAGAACTGATCATAATCTGGTTTGAGCATTTTAGTACCAATGATTTTTAGTCCGGCTTTTTCAAACCTGGACAAAATCTCTCCGCAAATGCCTCGCTTTACTGTATCCGGCTTTAAAATAATTAACGTTCTTTCCACGTTCTTTGGTTACCCTTCTTATTATTTCCTTGCAGTATAGCAAAGTTATCCCTAGGAAGCAGCAGCGTCGTACAATACAATGTCCTTATGCTATTCGCCAAAGCAAAGACCGACTTTTTAGAATATATGGAAATTGAGCAGAATCGATCACAAAAAACGATTGCTAATTATGATCACTATCTTACCCGGCTTATAGACTTTGGAGGCGACATACGGGTAGTCGACATTGATGCCGAGATGGTCCGCAAATGGCGGCTGTGGCTTAACCGGCTGGGCACGAACACCAGTGACGAGCTAGGTAAGGCTACCATGAATTATCACTTAATAGCCTTGCGCAGTTTTCTGAAGTTCTGTGCCAAACGAAACATCCAGGCGATGAACGCAGATAAGATAGAGCTTGCGCGGACCAAGCGCGCGCAGGTCACTTTTTTGTCTCCGGAAGAATTGGAACGACTATTTGCGCAGCCGGATCCAAGTGCCCTGCCTGGCCTGCGTGACCGGGCAATACTTGAACTACTTTTTTCGTCAGGCCTCCGGGTGTCAGAACTGGTGAGCCTCGACAGGGATCACATTAACCTGAAAAGACGCGAATTTATGGTACGCGGCAAAGGTCAAAAAGACCGTCCGATCTTTATCAGCCCCGAGGCCGCCAGTTGGGTACAAAACTATATCGACAAACGTACGGATACGACCAAGCCCCTTTTTATCCGTTATAGCGGGAGTAAAAAAGTTGACCTTACCGGCAATTATCATCGCCTGACGGCCCGCAGCATCCAGCGTATGGTAGCCCGTTACGCCCTGCTGGCCGGAATCACAAAACACGTTTCGCCCCATTCGCTTCGCCATAGTTTTGCCACAGATTTGCTCATGAATGGCGCAGATCTTAGGTCAGTCCAGGCACTGTTGGGCCATAGCAACATAGCCACTACCCAGATCTATACTCACGTTACCGATCCTCACCTGAAGGATGTCCACCAGAAATTCCACCGGGCCCAAGAATAGTTTCCGGCAGTTAGTTGTTGGTTGTTTGTCCCGGGTTGCAGTCATTGTCCGCACCGGTAGTTTCATTCATGAAGATACCGAAGCTCAAGACGTTCGCCGGCGGACCAGTCACCTGGAAACGCTTGCAAAGTGTTTCCCTGGAGTAAAGGGCAAACTCCGGCATAGGATCCGTCGAGGCGCCTATGGGAATGGGTGCCCGTACCTTGATACGCTTTACGACATCGGTGGCCCGGCCAGTTACATCAACCTCTGCCTGGGAGCCAATTAAGGAAACAGGGCCGCTTGCAGTCTCTGCGCTAATCGTTACGTCAACGGTTCTATAAATAGAGCGTAGCCGCAGATAGCCGTTCTGGAGATTCAGGCCCGTTAAGTCTACGGTACATTGTGCTTCGGTTGCCGCACCGCCCACGGTACAAACAGCAGCATGACGATGCCCGGTATTGTAAGCGGCGCTATCCGATGACTGCGCCCAGGTAAACGCCGGCGAACCACTAGTGGATGGCTGTATATAGGCTACCGCCCGGTTTCTAAGTAAATCATCCCTGTTGGGATTACCGTTAAACCGCACCAGCTCCATACGGAGCACCCCTATACTGCAGCCGCCGGGCCAACTGCCCGGATAGTTGCCCGCAGCGGGACAGCCGGTGAGCGTATCGCCATCACTGCCATCCGTAATGGTAAAGTTTAATTCCGTTATCGGGGCCGGACCCTGGGGGCGAATGGGAAAAACCACGGAAGTCTCTGTAGACAGGTCGTCGACCTGAAGGTCGGGGACGGTAGTATCCACCAAAAGACACGAATAGGATATACCGTTGCCAAGGTCGTTGGTCAGACCGGCTGTAGCCATAAAACTGCCAGCGCCTGTGCAGTTGTTATTGTAACCCGTGGGCGGGGCGGGGCGGGCAAGTGCGTTCAGCGCATCGTTAACCCCCGATTCGGCTGCGTAAAAGGCCTGGGCGTTGAGCTGGCGATCCAGTGTTTGGATCTGCTCACGGCTGACCAACCGCGCAAAAGCCAGGACAATCAATGACAGTATGAGCATGACGACCGTTACTATCAAAAAAGAAACGAGTCCGGACTGGTTTTTGTGTAGTGATGATGTCTTCATGATAGTACTTACCCTTATTCTACACTCTCTTTTGTACAACGGTAGTAAGTTCCGAGGCGGCGCAGAACTGGGAGCCGGTTCGTTCGTTTTTGCACTCTATGGGATTGTCTGCCGCCGTAATGGTACCGCTGCCATTTCTATCCTCCAGCACATCGTCATCACCGCTGACGACCCGCACGGTAATTCTGTACAGACCGTCGGCACCTGCTAACGGCACAATATCAAAGCGTGAAAGCCGGGTCCGCACGTTCATCAGCTCGCGACTACCGCTCAAGAGGCCGCCATTGATATTTTGGGCGCCCGTACCTGTAGTGCAGCTTGCGGGGGGTGCGTCAGACACCAGGGCGTGATTGGTCTCTGTCAGCTGGCGGTTTAGTACAAAACTGTAGCGTTTCGTGCCAATGCAGTGCCAGCCAGCGGCAGTATTTGCGACTACTTCCCCGCCGTTAAACTGAATTGCCTCGGCCACTTCGTCTATGACGATACGGGCCGTTTCCTGGGTACGCGTAATGGTTGCGCCCTTGTAGTACGTCCGGCCTATTTCCAGAAGGCCATAGGAGCACAGAAGCAGCACGACCGCAAAGACTGATGTCGCTATCATTAGTTCAATGATAGTAAAACCGCGTTGCTGAAACTTTATATGAATCATGGATTATACGCCCTATACACAATAGTAACTTCTTCCTGCACCCCGCCGCTGGCCTTAACCCACCGTGCTGATGCAGCAAAGTTGTCGCCTGTTCGCCTCAGCGCCATGGTATAGCGGCCACCAAAGCCTAGCGTGCATGTACCGGCCGTCGGTGCTAAGGTATCGCTCAGACAAAAATCAGCGGCGCCCTGAGCAAAAACGTCATCGGCCAGGCTGTCATCCTTTAGCGCAGCCTTGAGGAGTTCCAGCTGCCCTTCTACTAACTTGAGTGCCTCGCCCCTTTCCTGGGAAACCTGGGCACCACGCAAAGAACGGCCGGCCGAGACAAATGCTCCACTTAGCACAGAACTTACGATAGCAATAGCCAGCAGCACCTCCACGATTGTGTCACCCGAATTATTTAGACTTAATAACCAGCGCTTGCGCATGTGCCTGCCTCCACCGTGGTACCAGTTGTTAATTGCCGTTCGTTACCGCCCAGCCGGAGTAGTGCGTGCTGGTTGGTGGCATCACCATCCATACAGATGACCACTCCATTGGACGGATTGCTTGGGGAAGCGTTGTTGATAAGGTTAATAGCCCCTACAGTGTCGTTTTTGCTGTTCCCGACGGGATTGAATGCAAGGGGCAAGATATTTACCCCCAGGGAAGTAGTATTTGCAGCACCTGCCCCAAATGAGGTAAAGAACCCGACCGACCGCACCTGCCGTCTGACGCCCGCGTTATCGCTATACACACTCCGGATAACGAGTCCGGGCGGGACCTGCTGAGTCTCCGTCAGATCACTGGCCGTAAACCGCGCGGACGGTGCCAGCGCCAGAGGATTGGCATCGTCAAAGTCCTCTACATCAGCACCTGCGGCTTGTCGCGCACCGACTACTGAATACAGGTTGAAATCCTTGCCGTTTGACCCCCCCAGATCAAACTGGACGACACGACCAATAAATATGCAATCGTTATTGGTCCCTTGGGCATTTGTGCCTGGCTCTACAAATGGTGCCCCGCCGGAAAGCCTGCACCTGAAGTTGCCCGGGTTGTTGTAGTACCCGGTGGATGTGTCGTTTGCTATGTCCTGCAGGCGTGACTCCATTTCCCTGACTGCCACGGAAAACTCTGCGCTATTCTGACGGGTAGAAAAACTGCTGGCAATCATGACAAAAATTGCCGTAGTCACCGCAAGGAACACCATCACTTCAACAATGGTGTATCCTTGCTCGCTACGGTGTTGCAGTGCGCTAAAGCGTAGACGGGCGCTCAACTGGCTCCCCCGGCCTTTCATGGTTCCAAGTATAGCATAAGCGGTAGGCCAAAAGGTGCTTTCTGCCATCAACTGCTATAGCCACAGTCCCCGTACATACCAGTCAATTATGCTCTCGCCAAGGAGGTATACAATCACGGTAGCCAACAGCAAAAATGGCCCAAAGGGAATACGGCTGGTTATGCGCAGCGACTTCAGAGCCATAAGGGGTAATGATACAAGGGTACCTGCCAGAGAGGCTAGAAAAATCACCAACATGCTTGCAGTAGCTCCGCCAACAAGGGGGCCTATCATAAACGCCAACTTGACATCACCTCCGCCAATCCACTTCCCGCCCGACAACTGGAAGAGCCCATAAAACAGTCCGCCTATCACCAGGAATCCCAAGAGAGCTCCGATTACGGTACCCGTACCGTCTTTCAGCACAACTGCTTTTACGACCGTTTGAACAGCTGCAAGGACGATAAGCGGGTACACAATCCTATTCGGAAGCTCCATCCATCTAAGATCGTATACGGCAAGTGCCAGAAAGCAGACAAGAAAAATAAGCCAGAGGCCAAAAAGCAGCCAGCCTCCCGCGGTAAATCCATAGGGCCACGCCAGGTATGACCCGGTAAACAAAAGAGCCGCCAGAAGCTCTACAAGCGGGCTGTCGTCAATCTTATGGCCGCAGTACCGGCACTTGCCGCGGAGGCCTACCCAGCTTACGACTGGCAACAGGTCATACCAGGCTAACCCGTGCTTGCAGTGCGGGCACATAGACCGTCCGTGTACCACCGATAAGTCCTTCTTTTGCTTCCGCGTCAGCTTTTTCCTTGTCTCCTGTTCATGCAGCCGCCACACAAAAGCGTTCACAAAGCTCCCAAAACAAAGCCCTAGCAGTATCAAGGCAACATATACCATTACCGTTTATCCTAGCACAACTGTATTAGGGGGCGCAGGAGTTGTAGGCATCTCGTATATTAACAATAGGCCTTTCCTCGCATATACCACCCCCTCGATATATTACTCTTGAATTTATTGTAGCTTGGGGATGCTGGGAATCTAAAGTAATTTTAAACAGACTCCCTAGGGAGTCTGTTTAAAATTTTGGAACTATAACAACTTTTTACTGGCTACCAATACAGCGAGTAAGCGCAGGTTCACGCTGGTAGAGAACAGCAAAGTCTCGTGCAGTTGGATTCGCGCCACCGATGTTAGAACCATCGGGCAGACATCTTTGGGTAAACCTAACTGCAGCTTCAACTTCGCTACCCACGCCCGCAAAGACGATGCTAGTAAATTGCTGGAAATCAGTGCCAATATTCAAACCTAACTCAGCAACTGAATTACAGCTGTCTTGCTGTCCATTGCGGTTTGCAAGACACTCCGTGACAGCTGCTGAAATTCGGGCAGCTTCGCTGTTCCGGGCATTGTTACGCGAGTTTCGTTGCAGGGCTGGCACAGCCAGGAACACAATCAACATGATAAGTCCGGCGATAGCCAGGACTATGAGGACTTCGATGATGGTGAAGCCCTGTTCCCTGTTGGTTTTTTTACGCAAATTTTGATACATAGTGTTAGAGCCCCCCTTGAGACACTATTTTATTGATACTCATGCACAAATGATAATTTGTTATGACTGAAAGCACAAGCATTTTATCCTCTTACAGAGCATGGAACAGTGGATAACCCGCTAGACGCTTATCCCCTGGCCGGCCAGACCATAAATTGGCAATAAGACCGCCGCTACAATAACAAAAGCAACCACGCCCAGCACCACCATCAGAGCTGGTTCAATTATCGTAGAGATGGCCTTGATTTCATTGTCCACCTCTTTTTCGTAATAGTCGGCTGTTTTTTCCAGCATCTGCTCTATTGCTCCGGACTGTTCGCCGATCCGGAGCATGTCCGGAACAAGCTGTAAGAAGTTAGGATCGTTGACTAACGTCTCTGAGAGGGCTTTGCCGCCTTTGACCTTTTCGGTTGCTCTGCGCAGTGACTCTTCTATGTGTACGTTGTTGATGCTTTTACCGGTAATCTGCAGCATCTGTATTAACGGGACGCCACTTGCCACCAGGGTAGTCCCGGTACGGGCAAAACGCGCCATGTACATTTTCATAAAAAGGCTTGCAAGCGGCGGCATACGCATTTTGATTTTATCTATGTAGCGCTTGCCCCCAAGCGTCCGCGCCCAGCGGCTTACCAGGATACCCATTACAATCAAAACAATTACAAAGACATACCAGAACCGGACCATGGCCCGTGACACAATCAGGAGTATGGTTGTAATTTGGGGTAATTGTGCGCTATCTCCCAGCCCTTCATACAGTTGCTCCACCTGCGGCATGACCTTTACCATCATAAAAGTCACTACAGCGCCCATAACCACCAGTACGATAATGGGGTATACCATGGCTCCGCGAACTTTACTAATGATTTCTGCATCTTTTTCCTGCTGGTTCGCCAGGCGCTCCAGTGATTTATCCAGGGTACCTGAAACTTCACCGGCGGCAATCAGGCTGATATAGATCTCGTTAAAAACACCAGGGTGTTTGCTTAGGGCAACTGATAAAGCCGTACCGGCCTCTACGTCCGTAATTACCTCTAATGTAACGATCTTGAACGACTTGTTTTGTGTCTGGCCGGCCACCGTGCGCAGCGACTGGACCAAAGGCAAACCGGCGTTTATAAGTGTGGACAGCTGGCGGGAAAAGAGGATTTTATCCTTTATTTTGATGCGGTTTTTGAACTTGCTTAAGGGGTTAAGGCCACCGCCAGTCACTGGCCGGATCTCTACCGGGGAGAGGCCCTGGTCGCGTAATAGTTTGGCGGCAGCCTGTTCGCTGGCCGCCTGAACTTCAGCAGTGACTTTTTTGCCTGTTGCCGTATCCCGTGCAGTGTATTTGTAAGTCAGCATATACAGTAAACCCCGTGCCCTAGCCTCTCATCAGCCTGTCTAATTCGTCCGCATCTACCGCTATCATCCGCGCCTCGTCATACGTAACGGTGCCGTTATGTATGAGGCTCACCAGGGTCTTGTCCATGGACTGCATGCCAAATTCCGCACCGGTCTGAATGACCGCTTCAAGCTGGTGGCTCTTGCCTTCGCGGATAATGTTGCGTACAGCCGGGGTAGCAATCAGAATTTCCGCGGCAGCAATCCGTCCGCCGCCAATTGCCGGCATGAGGCGCTGGGCACAGATAGCCATCAGAATATTTGCCAACTGAGACCTCACCTGCGGCTGCTGGTGCGGCGGAAAGACGTCAATCATACGGTCTATACTTTGGGCTGCAGAGTTAGTGTGCAGGGTAGCAAAAACCAGGTGACCTGTTTCGGCGATAGTAATGGCCGCAGCAATAGTTTCCAGGTCGCGCATTTCGCCGATGAGCACCACATCCGGGTCCTGGCGCAGGCTGGAACGCAGGGCCGCAGAGAATGAATAGGTGTCGTAGTGGACTTCACGCTGGACAATGACGGACTTCTTTGAGGTATGGGTGAATTCAATTGGATCCTCGATAGTGACAACGTGGGCCGCCCGCTCCATATTGATCTTGTGCAGGAGCGCGGCGAGTGTAGTGGATTTACCGGAGCCGGTTGGGCCGGTTACAAGGACCAGTCCGCGGGGGTATTCGGCAAATTTGCTGACTATGGGCGGCAAACCAAGTTGTTCGATGGTCAATATCTCGTTTGGAATAAGCCGGAGCGCTGCGGCAAGGTTGCCCCGTTCGTGAAAGGCATTGACGCGGAAGCGGCCAAGGTCGCCAAAAGCAAAACTAAAGTCGAATTCCTTGTCCTTCAGTAAAATCTGCTTTTGGTCTTCGTCCAAAATGGCAAAGATCAGGGCTTCTACCGTTTCCTCGGTCAGTATTTCGGTTCCGGAAATGGCCAACAAGACGCCGTCAACACGCAGCATGGGCGGTAGGCCTACCTGGATGTGAAGGTCCGACGCCTTTTTTTTGATCACTTCCTCCAGCAGGACTTCTATTCTTGGTTGTGCTGTCGCCATTTTTATGTACCACCCTCTTCTTATGCGTTATCGGCCGCTGCAACGCGGTTCACCTCTGATATGGTTGTGTAGCCCTCTAAGGCTTTCAGATAGCCGTCTTCTCTCATATTTATCATCCCTTCAGCCGCGGCGGCCTTTTGGATTTCTGCACTGGTTGCCCGTTTCAGGATGAGGTCCTGGATTGCGTCGGTAACATTGAATACCTCGTACAAACCCATTCGGCCCTTGTAGCCACCCGGAGAGACAGGGCTATCTACGCCCTTGAACAAAGTATAAGCGTTTTGCCCTCTTAGAGGCAAGCTCTCGTAGCCAAGGTCTTTGGCTGCCGCCTTGGCGTTGGCCTCTTTCTCCGGTAAAAGCTTGCCAAGTGTGGCGTGAATGGCCTCAGTTTCGGTCTTGTCGGACTGGTAGCTCTGTTTGCCGTCGTCATTTATTCGGCGCACCAAACGCTGGCCGATAACCGTTCGTACGGTACTGGCAATCAAAAACGGCTCGATGCCCATGTCCAAAAGCCGGGGCAGAATACCTGCAGCCGAATTGGTGTGCAGCGTGCTGAACACCAAGTGTCCGGTGAGGGCCGCCTGCACGGCCAGCTGCGCGGTTTCTTTGTCGCGGATTTCTCCGACCATCACGACGTTTGGGTCCTGGCGCAGAACAGAGCGAAGGCCGGATGCAAATGTCAAACCAACGTCTGTATTAACCTGAATCTGGTTGACCCCGGAGACTTTGTACTCAACCGGGTCTTCGAGCGTGACAATGTTGATGCCGTCGCTTTTTATTTCCTGGATAAGCGCGTACATAGAGGTCGACTTGCCGGAACCAGTTGGGCCGGATGTCAGAATCATTCCGTTGGATGTCTTCAAGCCTTCACGGATAAGCCGCAGGGCCCTTCCCTTGTAGCCCATGTCCTCAAGCTTCAGGCTGGTGCCGGATTTGTCCAGCAAACGGATGACAACTTGTTCACCCCACACCACCGGTGAGATAGCGATACGAAGGTCAATATCCCTGCCGGCCGAGCTGACAGTAAACTGGCCATCCTGCGGCACGCGGTGTTCGTCGATTTTGAGGTTAGCCAGGATCTTGATACGCGACACAAGGGGCGGTTCGGTGCTCTTGGGCAGTTTCATGATCTCACGCAGCACGCCGTCTATACGGCAACGGATCCTCAGCTCTTTTTCCAGGGGCTCGATGTGAATATCACTGGCCCGGTTCTTGGCGGCATAGTCCAGAATGGTGGACAAAGCCTTACTGATGGGCGAATCCTGAACGATAGTTTGGATTTTGTTACCCGCCTTACTTCTGGGCCGGTTGGCAGAAATTTCTGCCTGGTCCTGCTGATTCTGCTGGTCTTGCTGCACACCCAGCGCTGCTGCCATTTCTTTGCCGATAGTTGCGCCTTCGTACTGCTTTATAACACTCCGAATACCCTCTTCGCTGGCTGCATAGACCTTTAACGGGCGACCGATCTTGTTCGCCAGAAAGTCTACCGCCTGGACATTATCTGCATCCAGCATAGCCACGACTAAACGGCGCTGCATCTCACCCAAAGGTACCGCCATATAGCGCTCAGCAATTTCCCTGGGCAAAAGCGATAGGATTTCTGAGTCTATCTGAACGTTAATCAGATTGACATAAGGCAACTGGGTTACGAGGGCAATGGTTTTGGTAAGCTGCTCATTTGAAACCTTGCCGTCACTCGCCATTAAGCTCAGCAGCGGCTTGTTTTCTTTTGTAGCCTTTTCTTTGAGACCTTTTAACTCATCAGCCTTCAGGAGTCCCCCGGCTACCAGCTTTTCTTCGACCTGCTTTTGCGTTGCCGCCGATAGAACGCTCATCCTGTTAGACCCCACTTACCTTCCGTATTTTGATATACGACTGAAAATGCAGTGTATGGTTCAGTGTGTAAGCAAACGTAGAAGATTCTTGGGGTCTAACAGGACTCATACAGCCTCACTCTCAGAATTGATTCCCTGCCGTCCCCTACTGGCCATCGAACGGGCTTTGGTTTTTGTTGTTGTCTACACGGATAAGCTGCGTAGGGTTAACTGATTTATCATTAAAGTAGGCGTTGCTTGGTTCATTAAAATCAGCTGTTATGGGTTCTACCTTGGCAGCCTTTAAGTCATGCTTGGGCGAGCTGATGAATTTGTTAGATATAAAGAACGACAACACCCCGCTCACAAATACGATAATGATAATCAGCGCTATGTCTTTTTGCTTCATAAACCCTCCATCCGGTCGTTGTGGTTTCGTATCATTTGACGACCTCTTCGGCAATGTTTAGCGTTCGCTCAGGCTGGTAAAATGTCTTACCCAGGATGTTAAGTTGGATATTACTGCCGTCACCAGCGGTAAAAGTAAGTGTCTGCACATATAGCGGCCTGATAGAGTTTTTAAACACGCCAAGGAGCTCTACCATCCCCTTGTAGCTGCCTTCGGCGCCTATTTCGAAGGGCATTTCTACGGCCGCTCCTGCCGAAGGCGTCTGTTGCTCAACGCCGCTGGAAGCCGCCGCTGCAGCCGCACTGGAGCTGGTGGCCGCCACATCGCCACTTCCGTTCTGTGTAGCCTCGTTATCGGTACCGTTGATAGTCTGGATACGGTAGTTTCTATCCACCAGGATTTTTTCCAAACTGGACGCCAACGCCGGGAAGTCGTATTTGCTGGGTAATGCGTCCAGTATGATCCGGGCATTGTCACCATCGCGTTCGCCACCGCCAGAACTGTTGCCGTTGATGATATTTTCCTGGCGGGAGACAAACTCTGTGTACTTTGTCTTTAGGTCACTAACGGCGTCAATGTTAGCCTGGAGCTGATCACGGGCCTGCTCACGGGCAGTTATGACTTTATTCTGATATGACTGCCGCGCTATGAGAGATTTCGCCGCCACGAGCGAGAATGCTACCGCAAATGCGGCCACCCCAACGGCAATAACGATACTGGAGTTGGCTTTATCTATTTGGATCCGTTTGGTGGATACGCGCAAACTTCTAGCAGCCATCTTAGTGCCCCTCCTCTTCCGCTTCTGTATCGTTCGGCTGTTGCTGAAAGAGCGGATTGGGGCGTTCAGTAACCGAACGAGTGGTTATCTTATTTGGCACCTGCAGTCTGGTGTCTTGCTTGATATCAAATATAACCGGGTCAAAGGAGAGGGTTACTTGATAACTGGCCGGGTCTTCACCCTCGCCATCACTTCGGTCAAAAGAAGCCAGTACTACTGTAAAAAAGGCATTCTTTGTTTCGCCGTTCAATTCATAAGTGGTGAACTTCAGGGTATCGATAAATTCGTTTACACTTTTGAGAGCATCAGCCGCACCGTCAAATGTCATGGTATTGGCCTGAAAATCGACGGCCAGCTCAGATATAGACACCTCGTTTGGGGTAACCTGAGCCAGGTAAGTTCCCAGCCTGTCGGCAGCCGGCTTTGCATCATGCAGGCCGTTCAAACTATTAAGCTGACTCTGCACGGCCAGGATTTTGTCTATGTCCTGTTGGCCTTTGAGATGATCGCCCTTGGCTTGGATGTCTTCGGATAGGTTATTGAGGTGATCCTTCTGGATAACATTGACCCCCAGGAAAAGGAAGACAGTTATAGCTACTGTCACGCCAGTAGCTATAAGAGACACCAGCATGACCAAATGCTTGCCACGGCGGGCTTTTATGTATTCGAGCTTGACGTCTGGCAACAGGTTAAATTGAATCATTATTCTGTCCTCTCTGCCAGCCCAGCGGCCACACCAAAATGATTAGACACTGTCAGGAGCTCATTTTGCTTATCAGGAGCAAAACTGACATTGCGCCAGGCGTTACCTATTTCTACACTAATGCCAAACTTGTTAGCAATGTACAGCGGAAACTCCGGCAATGCCGAAGCACCCCCGGTTACAATGATGCGGTCTACCTTTACTTCGCCGTACCGCGTCTGGAAGAACTTGATAGATTTTTCTACCTCACTGGTCAGTAGATCTACGGTGCCGATGATGGCCTGGTGGATCTGACCCTCCAGCTTCTCTTTGCTGAGCCCAAATTTAAAGACAAACTGTTCGGCCTGCTTTTCGTCAATATTCAGGTTTTGGGTAGCAGCACGGATGATTGCCTCTGATCCTGTCGGGATGGAACGGGTCAGCCGGGGCGCACCGTTCATGGCAATGACCAGGTCTGTGCTTTTGTTGCCGATATCCAGCACCATCTGCGGCAAGGTGGCATCCGGTGCCAGCATGGCGCGTGTCAGTGCCAGATTGTCCGGTTCAAACGCGATCACATTTAGACCAATTGATTCCAGCATATCCAGCCGGGATTCTACGAATTCGTTTGTGACACTGGTAAGCAAAAGCTCTACCTTGTTCTTGTCTTTGGGCGAATCACCTATAACCGCCCAATCCAGCTTGGATTCGTTGGGAGGCGTGGGAATAAGCGAGTCGGCCTGGTATAGGATAGACTTGGCTAGTTCTCCGGGCGAAAGCCGATCCACATCCACTACAGTGGTAAATACCCGTTGCGACGGCAACCCGACTGCTACGTTTCGGCTCACCACCCGGGATTCTACAACCAGGTCGCGCACCACTCCGGCCAGTTTTTGCTGGTCAGCCTTGGCATCGCTCAGGGAAATTTTGCTGTCTATAGGTGCGTAGGCATAACGCGAAAGTGACTTGACCGGCCCGCTGCCGCGCAAATGCACCAGCCGGACAGCGGTCGTCCCGATATCCAGGCCAAAGAAGTCGGATACCCCGCTCAATATACTCATTACGCTACAACTCCGACCGGATCTAATGTGTTGGTTATGTCTGTATGTATCATTATGCCCACTCGTTTTTCTGTCTGCCTCCTCCTGGCTTTTGGAATACCCCAGAGGACGGCAGTCATCTTGGTTTTTAGTATAGCATAAGAGCTTTGGTTGGGAAGATGTTTATGCTGTTCCTGGGCAGGGCTACAGTACCGGCGGCAAGCTTCTCAGAGAGTTGAATTCACCCGAGCCGCCAAAATCGCTTGTCAGCCAAACCTCAGGGGTATAAATAAATCTTTCAGCGGCCGTTCCCAGGGTATTGGTGTAGCGTTCCGCTGCAGTGGATTGATGCGCCGAGCCCCCGCTCCGGGTGAGCTTTATCAGTTCGGCGACCACCGCGCCATACACCGTCAGATCAGTGGATCGACAGACACCGTTCATGTCAGCCGCCGTCGGGATATGGCCAGGATAGCAGGTATAGAAACGTCCTGTGGTATTGGCCGCTGCCCCGGCCCGCGGCTGGGCAACAAACAGACCGTTCAGCTCACTAACACCTGGTGCCACGTAGATATTGCCGCGGGCAATAAGCCGGAAAGAAGGTATTTGACCGAGATTGGCATAATTCCCGTTAGCATACGTGATATTGCCGTCTATGAAGGCATCTCCGTCCACGTAAACCGTTCGTCGCTGCCCCATTCCCAGATTAGTAGCAGGTTGACGATAGCCGGCAGGCTGGATGCTAGTAGCGCCAACCCAGAAGTCCGGTGCACAGACAACACTGCCGGTGTTTAAGCCGCCGCCGTATGTGGTATACAGCCCAGCACCCGGTATTGCGCCGTCCAGTTGCGGATTGGTGTTGGCGAAGGACAAATCCTTGGGATTCGCACCCCCGTTCCGGACCTGCGCGGAAGCGGTCTCCATGATAAATCCAAGTGCAAAGTTAGCCAGCTGAGAACCTGCAGCAGTATGGGTCGTATGCGTGACGCCCAGAATACCGGCGTCCGTGTCAGGCGGCGCGCAACCAGCGCCCTGCCCTCCGCCCACAAATACGTCGCCGCCATAGGTACGGAAATAAGGCCGCTCGATTACATCTATGGTTTGCGAACAGATCGCCCCCAGATAGCCGACCCCCCCGCGGAATATACGCCAGTCAAAGGTATACCGTCCCGGGGTACCCGGCGCAGTGAAATTCTGCGTCCAGTTGGCTGTATCCCCGCCAAATAGTAGCTGCCCGAAAGGCGAATTTCGCACCTCGCCGCCTCTTATTTCCGTTTCCGAGGCCGCCCCCCACTGTCCGTTAAAACTTGGATCTCGCATTCTCCACCTTTGGGGGGTAGCATTGTTGACACTCCAGTTAAAGTCGCCGGTGTTATTTGCCACAAACGAGGCAGCAAAAGTCGAACCGGGATATATCCCGCTTGGCGCCGAAACCGAACAGTTACCGGCATCAACCGGAGGCGGGGGGGCATTTATTTGGATGGCCAATATAACGCCGGAGGGTGGGCAGCCAGCAAAATTCCACCCGTTGACTACCGGGCTGGGAGGCGTTACACACTCGTGTCTGGTGGGAAATCTATTGATGACCCTATTATCAAGGGTGAGAAAGTACCTCACATTCCCCTGGAATCCGCCCGCAGGAGCATTCAATCTAAACTGAGTAGCTGCAAAGCGGTATGTTCCGGGAGCATTTTGATTTGGGGAAAAAGTGATGTTCAACGTTCTGCCAGTTAGCGTGGGGTCAACGCTACCATTAGGCGTGACCGAGGAGCCCATCACCCTGAGTTGTGTCTGAAGCGTGCTGCTCGGGCTGAAGCATACTGCGCCAGCGAATCGAAGATCTACATTTACAAATGGCTGGCCGGCGGTAACATTCAGCGTGGTAACAGATGGGTTTCCGGCTTGCGATAGCCACTGTACAAAGGCTGGCGACTGTCCGCCGCCATCACAGTTACGAAGATAGTTCCTCAGGTTGGCCGGTATACCGGCAGCTCCTGGATCCGGGTTCAAGTTTATGACTGCGGAAGCAGGTCTGGTGCCTAAGAACCAGCAGGAAGCCACTGTCAGCAGGAACACGCTCACTGTTAGCTTACGGCTCATCGCGGCGCTCCATCTGGACCGATATTCTTATATCTTGCGGCCTCTTCCTCCAGAAATTTGACCATCGGGCGTAGTTCCTTGGGCGTCTTGGCTTGTTCAACAATAACCGTTTCGTAGCCTTCACTCGGTGTGTAGACTTTTTCCAGCTTATTAAGCAGCTCACGCGCCTTCGCTGCATCGCTAATATTTATGTAGTAGGTCAGGACAACGAACAAGCAATTGGGGTCTTGGTCGTAGCCCGGAATCTGTTCGATTTCGCCCACTGCTGGTTCGAGCTTGGCTACCTTACTAGCGTCCAAAGACAGCCGGGCCTTTTCAAGCATACGGTAGGTGCATTTCGGCCCCTCAGGAGCTACAACCGGTGCTTTTTTGTCCCGGCCCATATAAGCAGCAAAACTTCCCAGAGCCACAATGACTACCAATGCGATGACCGCCGGCTTGAACCTTTTGTGCCTGACGATTCTGCGCGCCAAAGTTTTTGCGCGCTGCCGGGGTTGTTGTTTGCTTTCGGCTACCAGGACATGTTCCAGCTTATTAGAAATCCGGGCAGGCTTATCTGCCGGGGCCGAGCCGCCCACAACCTCTTTGCTCTTTTTCCGCCACTTGGCCGCCATAGCTTTTGCCCGAGAGTCCCTTGCTTAAACGCTTATCCTTATGCGGCAAGTATAGCAAAGTCCCTTGCATACAGACAACGCGATATTATCTAATGCCGATTATCCTGCAGTGCGGTATGTTATATAGTAGATACTATAAAAACTATGGTTAAAAAAATAAAAAGCCTATCGGCGCGACTGGTTAAAAAACTCGGCACCTTGCCGAGCCGGATGGGTACTGCTGCCAAAAACATCCGGCAGGTCAGAAAACGTATTGGCAAAAAGCATCTGTTTTTTGCTGGCGGAACCGTTCTGCTGGCCATCATCCTGTACACAGCCAACCTCTACTGGCCCCGGACAACTCCCTTCTCGTACTCCCAGCCTAATTGTTTTGTGAATTCAGTCTTTCTGCCCAATCTGATGAGCCCAAAACAAAGCCCAAGCTTCCACGCCGAACTGACGAAAAGCTTCAAACTTGCCAACTATCCCCTCTACTCCCACAAAACCTGCATTTCGCCCACGCAAGTCCCCAAAGAAGGGGCCCGGGAAGTCATCACGCTGAGCCTTCATGGCAACCGGTTTTTACAGAAAAGTATCCGGGTAGCACCCGGCCCATTGCCGGCCCTGAGCCGCCAAGTCGCCCCGGACGCCCCCGTCCCGACCAACCGCCCCCTTACCTTCAGCCTGGACCAGCCCGACCAGGTGTTCGACTATCGGCTCAACGCCCAGAACAAGCAAGTCGACTGTTCCAAAGAAGATCGTGTAGTCAGCTGCGATGTATCGCAGTTGAAACTGGCCCAATCAAAGCGCTATGCCTTTACTGTGCAGCGTTTGTTCCATGGCACTCCCAGTGAAACCGTTTTTGAAAAGCAGTTGGCCACCGTTGATGACGTTCGCATTACCAAGTCTAATGTCCCGAACGGCAAGGTGGTCTACGATGTTCCAAAAACCTTAACCTTTACACTGAATAGAGCTGCCCAGTCTGTAGGCAACGCCTCCTTAGAACTCGTGACAGCGGGCAAACGCCAAAAGCTCAATATATCTACCAGTTTGAAGGACAAAGTGATCACCGTGCGCCTGGACAAGCCTCTCCCCCGCCAGGCTACGCTGGGGCTTACCATAGACAACGTCACCGCCGCGGATGGCGGCTACATGGCCAAACCGTTTTCAACGCGGTTTAAAACCTCCGGCGGGCCAAAGGTTATGGGCGTCAGCATAGGCGGTGCCAAGCTCCAGCCCGGGGGCAGTATCACACTCAGCTTTGACTCCAAGCTATCCGCCAAACAAAACCTTGGCAAGTTTGTACAGCTCCAATCACGCGGAACAACAGTTGCAGCCACTGTTTCACTGCAGGGAGACATAATCGTGCTGACGCCTCAAGGCGCTTTGCCGCGATGCAGCAGTTTTACCGTAAAGGTGATAGATGGCCTGCAGAATAAGTTTGGCGTTTCGGGCGGATCAGCCTGGCAATTTAGCGGCCAGGTGATCTGCCAGACGGTATTTAGCATTGGCACGTCGGTTCAGGGCCGGCCCATCACGGCCTATAGTTTTGGCAGCGGTTCCCGCAAAATATTTTTTGTCGGTGCCACTCACGGAGACGAACAAAGCTCGGCCTACCTTCTACAAAGTTGGGTGAGCCACCTTGAGGCAAACGCCCATCGCATACCTGCCGGTCGAACAATCACCGTCATACCCGTGCTCAACCCCGATGGCTTTGCCGCTGGCACTCGCACGAATGCCCATAACGTAGACCTAAACCGCAACTTTCCAGCCAACGACTGGAAGTCGGGCGTGACCATGCCCAATCAAACATACCTCAAGTATGGTGGTGGTAAATCCCCTCTGTCTGAACCGGAATCAAAGGCACTTGCCAACTATGTTCTTGGCCAAAGGCCTTGGCTGGTCCTTACCTACCATGCGGTCGCTGGCGTAGTCATTCCAAACGGCACCGGCAACAGCGTTGCCCAAGCCCAAACCTATGACCAAAGGTCAAATGTAGGCTACGCCTCAAACGGCGAAACCGACAGCATATTCCACTACGACACCACCGGCGCATTTGAAGACTGGCTGCACGACAAGGTCGGCATTCCCGCCCTGCTCATAGAACTCTGGACCAAATCCGGCTACGAACTGGACAGTCACCTAAACGCCATGTGGGCAATGCTTTAAAACCCTTTAGCTTGTCTTTGCTCCCTTGCGGCGATCCATCCAACCACCGTGCGAAATGCTACTATATATTTGTGGCAACCAGAACAAAAAATATCTTGAGAGATCATAAGTTCATTGGGTTACTTCTACTAGTAATGAGCATCCTTGTCACCGGTATGTTGTTTTACAGCAAAGTAGAGCATTGGCGGCCCCTCGATGCCCTGTACTTCAGCGTCGTTACCCTTACAACCGTAGGCTACGGCGACTTTGCCCCTCAAACTGACCTTGGAAAATCGTTTACTGTTTTCTACCTGCTGCTTGGCATTGGCGTACTGTTGGCACTCATAGCTGTCATTGCCGACCATACCATCGATAATTACCGGAAACTTACAGAAGCCTATATATCACGCAGCGAACAAGACACAGAGAGAGTCGTAAAAAAACTACTCAGAAAATAAAATAGTAATTGGTCGGGCAGTGAGGATACTTTTATCAGGAACGTCCGACAAGAAACCTGGCAATAACCGCACGATGGTCAGATTCAACATCAACGACCTTGGCCTTTCCTTGTGGCACTAGACCGTCACCCCTGTAAAGCATGTCGTCAAGCTGCCCGTCGTAGGCATCTAAAGTTTCACGCTGGAGTGCACCCTTAGCAGTACCCCACCACTGCTGTTTCGAGCTGCGCATACGCCAGGTTGGTTCTCCGTTTGTGTCTACTTCCCTGAGGTTGCTTATTTCGCGCATTTTGAGGTCAACTGCCTGGGGTCCCGGATAGTGATTCATGTCGCCTCCAAGTATCAAGGGTCCGTCGTAGTAGGGATGTCGGAGCACCTCACCCATGCGAGTGACTTGGGCTTCGCGGCCATGTGACCTCAATGGTATTACCAGGTGGGTAGCGGCAGCGGTCAATTTTTGGCCATCAGGACCTTTAAGCTTTGCTGCGATTACACTGCGCTGCCACAGGCAGTGAGCGAACATAGTGGGAACCCTTTTGACAAGCTGGCGGGCCATGGCGCCAGGAGCTTGCAGGACATCTTCTCGCTGTGACCCTTCAACAACTCCGAAGTTCGAGTCTTCATGCAAAGCAATTGCCAAACCACAAGCACCAACGGCGTGCACCACCTTGTAGCTGGCACGTGCAAGTTCTTTGCATAGATCATACCCCTTGTGGGTTACTTCCTGAAGGAGTAATACATCCGCCTCACTCAAGGGTTCCAGGCCTTTTTCACTGGTCAATAACCTTCCAAAGTGAGTATTGGCAGACGCAACAGTAATTTCCGTGGGTCTGCCAGGAACAGTTATCGACTGACCTACGCCTACGGGTGTTTTTATCATTTTTTGTTTTCTTGTTTTTGCTTAACTGTTTACCAACAGATGCCGCTCACCGACCTGGGAGGTCGTGGATACTCCGATGAGTGTGTCGCAATAATACGCGAGGAACTCCTGCTCGGACAAGATACTTACTCGCAACCTTATAACTCTCGTCTTCTTCATGGTCACACTCCTATAAAATATACTTGCTAAAGTATCATTTCTATTATAGAATAAGCTAACTGTGAGTACTGGGTCGAAACATCTTCACGCCGCAATCACAACGGCAGCACTAATGCTGGTGTCTTTTTTTGCAGTCTGGTGGTTTAATCCCGTCCACGTCCCAAATAATTTTGAGGGTATCTTAAGGATCGCAGACGTACTATTGTTCCTGCTCGTGTCGTTTGTTATTTGGCACCCTATCGTCATGCAAATACTTACTTGGACTATCGCGTCTCACATAAAAGATGTTTCGGCAAACAAACCCATTCCCGGTCTGAAAGTCGCTTTTATCACCACCTTTGTTCCAGCATCAGAATCTATAGAGCTCCTCCACAAATGCCTGCCCGCCATGATTAACGCAAAGTACGAGCATGACACGTGGCTGCTCGATGAAGGAAATGACCCACGCGTTAAAAAAATATGCGAGCAATATGGCGTCAAACACTTTAGCCGACATGGCAAGGATCACTACAACACTGAATCAGGTAAGTACAAAAGGGGAACCAAGGGCGGCAATCATAATTCATGGTACGACAGCCATGGCCATGAGTACGACATTGTCGCCCAGATTGACACAGACTTTGTACCTGATAGCAGTTTCCTTATCAAAACCCTGGGATACTTTAGAAACCCGAAAGTAGCCTTTGTGGGCACCCCGCAGATTTATGGGAATACAAAAGATTCAATAATCGCGCGTGGTGCAGCCGAGCAAACATACAATTTCTATGGCCCTATCCTGAGGGGCTTTCATGGCATGGGGATGAATACGCTCATTGGCGCTAATCATGTTATCAGAGTTAAGGCTTTGGAAGATATCGACCATTACAGTGCGCACATCACCGAAGACTTGCTTACGGGGATGAAACTCCACGCTAACGGCTGGGAGAGTGTGTACGTAAATGAGGTACTTGCTGTAGGCGAAGGACCAACTACCTGGCAAGCTTATTTCAGCCAACAAATGCGATGGGCGTATGGCTGTATGCACATCCTCCTACATCATAGCCCGAAGCTCTTTCGCGAAATGTCATTCAGACAGGCAGCGTATTATTTCTTCTTGCAGCAGCACTACTTTTCAGGACTTGCGATGGCAGCGGGCACGATGGGGCTAGCTATTTATTTCGGTCTGGGCCTAAATACTGCCGATATTAGTTTAGCCCCCTTCCTTTCCATATATCTACCCGTGATAGCAATGTGCGGATTAATGGCGTTATGGCTTCAGCGTTTCAACATTCGCCCCAAGCACGAAAAAGGCCCACTTTGGGCAGGAAAGATAATAAGCATCGCATCTTGGCCTATATTTTTGATAGCATTCTTGGGAGTAATTACTGGCAAGAAACTGACGTACAAAGTTACACCAAAGGGCGAGAGCAAAGTGGCAAACGAAGACTCTTTGCGGCTGTTTGCTCCCCATATAGCAATAGGCCTGGTTTCGCTGGTTGGCCTACTGTCGACACTGTTTACTGGTCGTACATCGCTCATTATGATTTTCTGGGCTCTTTGTAGTGCTGCACTGATGCTTTTTGTTCCGTTTTCACAGCAAGTAGTATTGTCCTCCCTTAGTGCATACGACAAGCTTGCCTCTGTTGCTCAAGCAGTCAACTACCGCTATAAGTTATTTGAGTTTAGAGCCCCTGACAAGCAACTCGTGCCTAACGCGCCCACGGACGAAGAAAAGCACTTATACATCGAACGACACCATAGATTTATTATATTATTTTCTGTAATCAGCTTCACTTCCGTAACTTTTAGTATGTTTAGATTCTTGGCCGGCAACCCAGCATTATGGTGGCTATTTAGCTTTTTACTACTTACGGTTGTCTACTTCTTGGTATCTTTCACCGTAAATATTTTTACTAAGAATTTTGATTTTAGAAAGCACCAGGAACTTGTCGACGACTGGCAGCCTAAGATATATCCTAGCGTAGATATATTCTTGCCTACGGCAGGCGAGGACATGAATGTTTTAGCTAATACATGGGATGGCGTACTTGAGATGTCAAAACACTATAAGGGCCATGTAGAGGTATACTGCCTTGATGATAGTGCCAGAAATGAGCTTAAGAATTTAGCTTTGCAGTATAGCTTCAAGTATGAAGTAAGGCCTGATAGGGGAGAGTTTAAGAAGGCTGGAAATCTACGACATGGGTACAAAGTATCCGACGGTGAGTTCATCGTTATCTTTGATGCCGACTTTAAGCCACGTCTAGACTTTCTGGATGAGTTGCTGCCCTATATGGAGCACAACCCAAAAGTCGGCATTGTGCAGTCACCACAGTATTTTGATGTCCACACTGAACAAAACTGGCTTGAGCGTGGTGCCGGGGCTGTACAAGAGTTGTTTTACCGTTTTTCTCAAGTGTCAAGACAGAGCCATGACGCAGCTATATGTGTGGGGAGCAACGCAATTTACCGTAGGACAGCACTGAAAGACACCGGTGGAACGGCGCTTATAGAGCATTCTGAAGATGTCCATACCGGCTTTAACCTCCGGATGCACGGCTGGACGGTTCAGTATGTTCCGGTACTGCTCGCCAAAGGACTTTGCCCGTCTACTATGCCTGCATTCTTTAAGCAGCAATATAGGTGGTGTATGGGTTCAATGAGCCTCCTGTCATCTTCTAAGTTCTGGGATACTAAACTAGCTCCTAGAACCAGGTTATCTTATATGTCAGGGTTCCTTTATTATATCCATACTGCTCTCAGCTCTTTTTACACGCCGATAATCCCTTTGGTCTTGCTCATTGCCCTGCCGGACGCGGTTAAGTTGCAGTACACGCTGTTTGTACTTCCAGCATTTCTATTCGCTCAATTCATTTATCCGCTATGGCATAAGTCAATTTATGGCATTGAGGCATGGGCAGTTCGTTCAATTTATGGTTGGGCTCATTTATTCGCAATTTATGACGCACTTACACACAAAGCTATGCAGTGGCAGCCTACGGGTGCGGTTAAGGGGAGAGATTATAGATACATCACATTCAGAGTCTTTCAGATTATCTTCAACTTTATACCAGCAGTTTTGTGGGTAGGTTACGCCATGTGGAATATGCATGTCACTGATCTGTTCGCGTTTGCCCCTATGCTAGTTAGCGGCATGTTCTACTTGGCCATATGTTCAAAGGTAGCCTTCTACACCACTAAGCCAGTCTACCTAAACAAAAGTAAGCAAAGGACGCTCGTTACGTTTGCAACAGAGCAAGCGTAGACTTTACTTTTGAAAGCTAAAACTGACCATATTCTAGAGTTCTAGCTTCTAGAGAACGATTCTCTCGAAGCTGAAAATTTGCTTGTTTTATAATAAAATATACCCAATAAGACAAACATACTGTGCCTGACCAGGGCAAGCGCGGTTATTCAAAGAAATTCATTGAAAAATGGCGGCCGAGGCCAGCACTAACTAGTGTTCAAGGTACTTACAAAAAATAGATTCTACCGTCAACTTACTAGTTCTGAAACAACGATAATTCTCTTGTCGTATTGCTGGGATTGCTGGTCAAAATTACCGCCACAAGTGATAAGGTTCAACTGGCTTTTGACTTTCGGATCCTGTGAAAATAGAACATTGGCGGCATCTTTGGTATCTATAGCCACTACTTTCTTAACCCGATAGCGCTTGAGGCTGCCGTCTCCCATCTCGACAGCGTATTCATCGTTTTCTTTGAGATCGGCAAGGCGCTTAAAAATCCCAGTCTCAGCACGGCCGTCAACGTGTCCGTCGACGATACTCAGCCCCGTTTGCCCGGGCCGTACACTGTCTACGAACCACCCGGCAAGGTGGATGTTATTGGGTACGGCTACTTGCTTGTTCTGATCGACGCCGACGTTTTGAATGAAACCTTCTGTCTGGATACTCGGCAGCCTGATGTACTTTGGATCACCTGCCCTGCCGCGCCATTTATAGCCGTTATCCGGCCTTGTTTCGTCTGGCGTGTCGGTCGAGTACGTGATGATTTCCGGCTGTTGTTCTGAAGCCGTGGAACGTAAGTAGTACCAGCCGAGCGCGGTCGCCACCAGGAGGAAAGCCAATGCGAGCCCGATGAGCTTCTTGTATTTTACCTTGTCCCGTAACCAGGTTTTTACGAGATCAATTTTGGGCACGTCCGCCCAGGCCTGTGTTTGGCGCACCCACGACACTCTCTGCGAGACCAACAGGATCAACGATTGAGCCGTTGGCAGTGCCATCATCATCCAAGACGCCGCCATCAGTGATTTCGTAAGCAGCCTTTAAAACGTTCCGACCAGCGATGGTAACTTGTTCGAGGCTCGCGTCAGAAACATTGAAGTATGCATTGGTGCTCGGTTTGTACTTGCGTAGTACAAAAGTATCATCTGCCACTCCGTGGTAGTACTGCGTTACTGTCGTGGTGTAGCCAGGTGTGCCACAATCGACCGTAAAGTTCATGAGCCCTACTGGGTAATCAAAGCCTGCGTCTTTAGTAGTGGGCTCAGCGCCCATGCTTACCGCCGAAATGGTGCAGGCAGGGTCGACTTCCAGTGACACATATTCGCTGCTGACCTGGCTGACAAAGCTGCTCACATTGACTTGCTCACTATCGGCCGTACCATCATCGTTGGCGTCGCCACCGTTCGGCGCAGCGTCTTCTACTGCGTCTGATATGCCGTCACCATCGCTGTTGCTACCCGAACCGCATTCATCATTGGTAAGATTCTGCCATTGCAAGACCGGGTAATCATCACATTGAGCTTCCCATACAGAGCTGAAGTTCCAGTCATCTAGCGGCGGGCTTGTGCTGTTGTTAATGAAATAATCGTCCTGGCTGCCATCGGTGTTAACGGCTGTACAATTTTCAAGCGCGGCATCGCCCTGGCTGCAGTCACTTTGACCAGTACGCTCTTGGTCGTAGAAATGGTCTTCACTGGTGAATATGCCTTCATCCAGTTCGCTTAAGTAGCCGATCACGCCGCCGCGTGCAGCCTCTTCCTCCGTAACCGATACTGCGCCAGCCGCAAACGTATCGACAAACGTAGCCGACTGATCAGCATCAGGGGCGTCAAAGTTGCCTATCAGGCCACCCACATCGCCCTGACCGCTGACGTTGCCGCTTGCATACGCACGCTGAAGCGTGAGTTCTACCTCGTACCCTACACCATCGCTCTCTATTTTCAGCGCACCGATCAAACCGCCGACGGTGTATTGTCCCGCGCTCACATTGCCTTGGGCGTACACGTCTTGGATTATCAGGGCGATTGTTTCGTTTGCTTCTTCTGAATAGGCCCCGGCCCGGCCGATCAAGCCGCCGGCCTCGGACCATGTGGTAGTTGTCACGTTACCGGTTGCAAATACCCTTTCAACGGTAATACTGCCGTATGAATCCAGCTTGCCGATCAAGCCGCCAACGAGTTCTTGCCCCACTACAGCGCCGGAGGATGAACTGTCGCGGATATAGTTATTTCCACTGCTCTCATAGCTCCCCACGAGACCGCCGACTGCCCAGGAGCCGCTTACATCAACTGAAGATGTCACATTCTCAATAGAAGTATCTGTAGCCTCCCCCACTAAAGCACCGACAAAGCTGTTGCCGCTGACACTACCGCCGCTAAGCTTGAGGTTTTTTAAGACCGCGCTGTCACGGGTAAAAGCAATCAGACCAACAGCGTTGCCAGCTTGATCGATGGTCATGTTGGAGATGGTGTGATTTTGGCCATCAAAAGTTCCACTAAATCCGTCATCCCCGAAGAGAGATTCAACCTCTATACCTTCGCAATCGATGTCGTTCGTAAGTTGGATAGTCGCCAAGGATGCATCGGGATCATCATCAACCGTTTGTAGCTCTTCGCAGGAGGCTACCTCGATGGTTTCGCCGACAGTCGTAATGCTCAGCGTGGCCGTGGCGATCTCGATAGGGGTTTCATCGCCATATTCAACTACATATCCGTTCAGTTCGCTGTTGACGCAATGAAGGTCGTTCCACGTAGCATCATCAACATAGAACTGCGCGCAATCTTCGTCGCTAGAGTCGTTTGGCTCGCCGCTGGCCCAGTTGGAGTAATTTCCACCGACGGCTGCCCCACCTTCACCACCCAGCCCTTGCCAGAAGAGAGTACCGTTCTCCGGTCCGCTCACCCATCGCCAGTCACCTTCGACGGCTTGGTCAGTAGCTCCCATCCAGCCGTCACCCAGTAAGCGCTCGGCGACATAATCATTCTCAGCCTGGGATGTGATAGTAACTAGGTGTCCTGTTTTGCCGTATTTGGTCAGACCCTCAGCGGCTGTTTCTGAATCGACCCAGTTGATGCCAGCACCGGGGTCAACGAACTCGTACACGTGTCCGTTGTCAGGGAAAAATACCTCGCCGTATTCGCTCAAAGATACCTCGAGCGTGTCAGTACCGATCCCATCAGTTCGTTCGTACTGAAGCGTCAAAAGAGCAGCGTTGATGTCATCAACCGTGCCGCTAAAGCCCAGGTGCGGCCCTGTAGTGTCAGATTCAAATGTCAACCCGGTTGTGCTACCAAAAGACAGATCACCATCCTGGACCTGCAGCTGCACCGGCACAACCGAACCACCAGACCCGACAATCTGCACACTACTGATCGCCACCGGTGTGCCGTACACACCCGACACTGGGGCACCAACCTGTATAGTCTCCCCCGCGGCATAAACAACAAGCGGTCGAATAACCGCCTGCGCTAACGAAAATACCAAAAGACTCACAACCGCAACATATGCCAATCGGCTCAAACCTGCGCCCTTACTCCACCCCATATCATCCTTTTTGGTTAAAAAAGCTATTGCTTTAAAGTGTACCCGCTAGTGGGTCACGTGACAATGGCCTTTGGATCCACGGCTACAGATCCTTATACGTTTTCTCGTTTCTGCGATCTATTCGGACAATCAAGAATTCAGCCAGTGTTTTGCGATAAACAATTCTCAGACGCCCTTTACGCACACGAAACAGGTCTGGATGTCCTTTTAGCTGTTTTATATCCAACCCTTCCAATTAAGAAAATATTAATTATTGTATCTACTGGATACCTGGTCAAGTCAGGGAATGACAGTGGAGGGTTGGGGTTTTGAGACTCAGGTTCTAGAGTTGTGCCAACACATCATCCGCCGGTACGCCACGCTCATCAATCTGCGTAAAATCAGCAATGGTCTGCCAATTTCCCTTCATCGCTCACCGGCTTGATCTGAAATATTGGCTTGGAGCGTTTACAACTGTAAAACTCTGTCCTTTGGCAATAGCCTCAATATACTTCGGAAATTGCTCGCGAACTTCCTTGAGGCTAACTGTGTTGGTTAGGGGTGTCGTTTTCATACATCCTAAGTTACCTTTACGTTAACCTTGTGTCAATATCTTTGCGTATTATCAAGTTCAAGCCCAAAATATCCGGCAAACTCTTGATAGCTATCAGCAATCAGGTCCGGAGGAACTTCTAAAGCGCTCAGGGTATCACGATCATACCGTGTCGTAATTGCACAGACGTATAACCCTGCAGCCTTAGCCCCTCCGATGCCTCTTGGGTCATCCTCGAACACACATGTATGGGCTCGGCCACTTTCTGGTAACCCCAATGTATCAAAAGCAAGGTTAAATACTTCGGGGTCTGGCTTAGGATTGGTGAATGATTCGTAGGACTTCACCCGTACTGCAGGAAAATACTCTCCTAAACTTGTCTTGGTAAGGAAAATATCGATATGTCTCCGTATCGCAGTGCTGGCAATAGCGACGTTGACCCCTGCCCTCACAAGAGCACGCACGAATGCTGGCGCGTCCTGGATGGGTTCCGCCTCATCTTGTAAGATGACATCATGCAAGCTATTTTTGCGGGCTGCCATAGCCACTAACAGTTCGTTTTCGTGATCAATTGTTTCGGACGCTACCATACCAGCATCCGTTAATATGTGCCATAAAGCACCCTCAAGTGTATGAACTTTTGCCCTGCGAAAGGCCAGTGCATTGCTCTCGGCTGAGTAATTAGCGAGGGTCTCAACCCCAAATTGGCCACCTACTTCACGCACAGCCAGTAAACGTGAACGTTCATGCAGCCCGTTGCCCGTATGCTCCATGTTGTCCAGCAACGTATCATCTACGTCAAATATTGCACCTTTGACCTCAAAATCAATCATTTCGTTATATTAGCATACCTCTGTTAATATAGGTCGTATGAGTTCACTACAGATTGGCATCGTGGGGTTGCCTAATGTTGGCAAGTCTACCCTTTTTAATGCACTGACTGACAATGATATTTTGGCGGCTAATTATCCTTTTGCCACGATTGAGCCTAATACCGGGATTGTTCCCATTCCCGACCCCCGGCTGCAGAAGCTGGCGGGTCTGTACGGCAGCAAGAAGATCGTGCCTGCTACGGTGACTTTTGTGGACATTGCGGGGCTGGTGGCCGGAGCCAGTCAGGGCGAGGGGCTGGGTAATCAGTTTTTGGCCAACATCCGCACCTGCAATGCTATTTGCCATGTGGTGCGCGCCTTTTCTGACAGCAATGTGCAGCACGTAGACAAACGGCATGATCCTAAGAAAGACATTGACGTCATAAATACAGAGTTAGTACTGGCAGATCTGCAAACGGTAGAAAAGCGTCTGCCCCGTATAGACAAAGAAGCGCGGGCCAATCCCAAACTCAGGCCCATTGCTGAAACATTACAAATGGTCAAAGACACCCTGGATGAAGGCACTCCCCTATCTGCTGTGGACGGCATTGAGCACGAGCACATTGCCGACTTGCAGCTGCTGACCGCCAAGCCGGTTATTTACTTATTCAACGTAGATGAAGAGACATTGACTGATGAGGCCAGAAAAAACGAGCTGAAACAATTGGCTGGCGGCGGGCAAGCAATCTTTGTCTGCGCCAAGCTGGAGGCCGAACTAAAAGGACTGGATGAAACTGATCGGGTTGAACTACTGGAAAGCTACGGGGTGGCTGAGTCCGGCCTGGTACAGCTTATTCACGCCGCCTACAACACCCTGGGGCTGCAAAGCTACCTGACCGCCGGCGAAAAGGAGGTCCGGGCCTGGACTATTAAAAAAGGTGCCACCACCCCGCAGGCGGCAGGCGTTATACACGGTGACTTTGAACGCGGGTTCATTGCCGCCCAAGTTGTTGACTACCATGACCTCGTAGCAGCCGGTTCTGAGACGGCAGCCAAAGCCGCCGGCAAAGTCCGTACCGAGGGCAAGACATATGTCATGCAGCCGGATGATGTAGTAGAGTTCCGGTTTAACGTCTAACAATGAGGGGGGGGTGATCCAATGAAAGAAAGCCTGGTAAAGCTTCCGTGGGCCACTGCCAAAAGTAGCATGGTGCTACGTATAGAATGTCTGCTGGTACTGTTCATTACTATCTATGCTTTTCATGAACTAGGCGGAGGCTGGATTCTTTTTGCCACTGTTTTGATTGGCGTAGATATATCCCTGCTGGGTTACCTGGCCAACAGTCATATAGGCGGCCTGGTTTACAACATTGGCCATAGCTACATCCTGCCCCGCCTGATCCTGCTGGCAAGCCTGCTGGGCGGTTTTGATGGTCTGGTGCTATTTGCCTTGGCGTGGAACGCCCACATCAGCCTGGACCGATCACTCGGCTTTGGCCTCAAGCACGAAAGCTTTCACCTCACCCACTTAGGACCTATTCCGAAACCCCACGTGTCCCGCAGCAAAAATTGACGGCAACCTACCAGTTTTTTGCTTCGCAGCGTAGCTACGACTATGCTTTGTCGCAAGAAAACTACTATCTTGCTCGCCAATTTTACCTGCAGATCCACGCATGGCCTCGAAACAGGTCCTGGCCCCATCGGAGAGCCAAACCCTAAGCTCTAATATCTAAATCCTAAACAATATCTAATGTTCAAATTTCAAAACCATTGCATGAGTATCTGTTGTTTTGAACTTCAGTCATTTGGTATTCGAATTTGTTTAGAGTTTGGTGCTTAGGAGTTAGGATTTTTAGAGAAAGTGGCGACCGTCGTTTACGCTCTGCGTCCAGTGTACCGGCGTGGTGGTAATGATCTTTATAAGGTCTTCCACCGGCGGAATGGTATTGTCGTCGTAGTAGTGGTTGGTATCTATATAGTTTTCTACCACGCTCAGGCAGACGATCTCGTCCCCCACCAGATGCATTTTGTCCACGGCATTTACGCTGGCGAACGGCGTGACAATAATCAACTTTTCCAGTTTGATGGACTTGAAGTAATCAGAGGCCAGGTCAAGCGACAGGCCGGTGCTGAGCCCATCAGCCACCAGGATGACCGTGTGCCTGGTCAGCAGTTCCCGGTGGATTTCACCGCCATGGCCCAGTAGTGCGTGGAGTTTGTGCAGCTTTTCCAGCCGCTGACCCTCTATGACACCCAGGTATTCGGCGTGTAAATCCTCCAGCTCGCCGGTAGAAAACTTGTTGTTATAGGTAAAGGTGTTGTCAGAGGTAATGGCCGCAAGTGGTTCGTTTTCCCCCGGCAGCGTGATGTTCTCTGTCATGAGCATGGCCAGCGCAGAGTGCAGCCGCATGGCAATCTGTGCACCCACAATCACTGCGCCCGGCGTCAAGGCTACTACGGCAGTATTGTATTTTTGATATTGTTCAAGCTTGTCCGCCAGCAAACGACCGGCCTCTGCCCTGCTCTTGAAGTACATTAGTGTCAGTGTACCACGGTGATTAAGTCAAAAGGTGTCGTAATTTTTGCGACCAACCTTGTACTTTCTCAAATCCTCCAGAAGGCTAGCTGTAGTTGTCTTTTGTTACTTTTTTCTTGCAGGAGAACTACGATAGTCTATAGCACCCCTAAAAACCAAACATAGGCTCACGGCTATTCCGAAAAATGCCTCCCCTTGGTTTCCATTCTTAAAACCCCAAAAGCTTAGGAACAAAAACGCTACTATGGCGACTATGATGCTTGCCAACTCTTTCCTAAAAGGACGCCAGAGTAGTATGGATAAAACTAGTAAGACCCAGGTTATACTATATATATTCATACTTAACATTTATGATACCACCACGTTTGGATTACGGCCCACGATCTATAAATTGCCAGGCAGTATCCCTTGCTTATAACTTTCTGAGCTGCTTGTTGAATTGAAAATCCCGCGACTGCCCCCGCGACCCCAAGTGTACCGAGTGCAGCTGAACCAGCCCCGGCAATAAAGTTAGATTCTCCTCTACTAAAATAGATCGTGACACCCCACCAACTCCAGCGAAACTTCGGATCTGCTGTCACTGGATACACAACCCCCGGAACATTATGCTGGACATACTGGGTTAATGTTTGGCCGTCTGTAGTGAAGTGGGTTTGTACTGCTTTGCCAGTCGCGTCTTTGGCCCAAGGTGTGGCTACCACTGCGACTGGCTTGTTCTTGCGGTTGAGGACTAGTGCTCCGCCGTTTGAATTGAGTTGTATCTTTCCGCCGTTTGGCACGGATATTTTGTAGTCATAGGCCGTGGGAGCGTTCGGGTTATCTATGATGGTAAGCATACGCAGGCTACCGTCCTCAGTTGGTTGGACAGCGTTGGCACTGCCATTGCCGGAGTCGTAGGTTACTACGCCAGGGGCTGCTTGTTTGGCGAGGGCAGCATTGGTGGCGTTCGGGAGTTCGATGTCTAGCTTTTGCCCTTCTGCCCAAAGGTAACTCCCTCTTTGGCGTCCTTTGGTATGTCTACGGTTGCACTGTCAGTGACCGTAGGTTTGGTGGTGAGCGCAGAGTCACTGTCTGTGGTGGTGGCTAGTTGGTCCGAGTCACTAAGTATGTCAGTGGTGCTTAGAGCGTATTTTGTTTCTGTGGCCGATACTATGTTGTTGTGGTTGGTGGGGCGAGGTTTACGGTTGGCGAATGTGGTTGCGAGTGGCAGGCTGACGCTGACGAGTGTCGCGGCGGCAAAGGACAAGGCGGCTAACCTGATTTTGTTTTCTTTCAGGAACTGGATGTTTTTGTGGACGAGTGTCTCTGTCAAATGAGACATTTTCTACTGGCTCTTTTCTCCCACTCCATGATTTAGTTATGCTTTGAAGCATACTTCAGCGATATGTATTTCACAATATGTAAGGTTAGGTTGTTTTTACAACTGGTGATCTACTGCGACATCAGGGCTGCCACTTGGCCCGCCAATTCGCGGATGCTGCCAAAGTTAGAGCCGTAGGTCAGGACCGTCAGAATGTACGTTCCGCGCGGGTGGTAGACGATTGCAATGTCGTTATTAAAACCACCAGCGGTACCTAGTTTGTTGGCCACATGCATGCCTGGGGAGCCAGCGGGTATGCCATAACGCCATATTTGGCGGCCAAACATGGACAGTAGAGAGCCGTCGTAGCCGGAGCCGGTAAGACTACGTGACTGTAGATACGTCAGAAAAGTTGCGGTATCCCGCGCAGTGGTAAGATGTCCGCCATAGACAAGTTGGGTAGAGCCAAAGCCCTTGGCCCGCAGCATGCCATGGTTCGCGCTCCAGCCGATCTTATTCCCCAGGGCAGTGCCACAGGCGTTGTCAGAACGGACGATCATGAGCTCCAGGCAAGTGCCCACACTTTTGCCCGTGTCGGTGCCCGCGCTCATGCTCAACTGACCGGCATTAATTTTGGTATAGACCACATAGGCTACAAAAATCTTATAGACACTGGCGCTTCTGAACTGCCGATTAGGGTTCACGCTGGCCGAAATACTACCCCCGTTCAGCTGCTGCATAACAATCCCCCATTGCCCGCCATGACTCTGGCTCCAGTAATCTAACAAAGCCTGCATACCCCGGCTACTGCGACTATACGTACGAATGACCCGTGAGTATGAGGTGGTTGTAACTACGCGAGCTTCGGCCTGCGGCTTGTTGTCGCGGGCAGCTGCAATCACGACCTTGGCAGAAGCCTCAACGTCTAACGACCGCCCCGGCTTGGAGCTACTGCTGCCGACTGTCCTGCCGTCCCGCACTGTAGTAGCGCCAGGAATAGCCGGAATATGCACTTGCTGGGCCAGGCCGGCTAATGCCCGCTTAACCTTTTTGCTGTCATAGTCGATGCGGAAAACCCGGGAACGTTTGTCGAATTTTAGAATCGTCCAGGACGCCAGGGCTTTTTTGTCAAAGGTAATTGACTTGCCTGCCACCTCGACTTTCAGAGGTACACTGAGGCGCTGGTTTAGCAGCGCGGCGGCTTCCGCGGCCATGGAATCTGAAATTTCCGGGTCGGCTACCGTGGGATTCAACGATATATTCAGGACATGGGTGAGCTGTGCGTTATGGATAACTTCTACTACGGCCGCAGCATCGTAGACATACCCCCGCTGGCCGGGACGCACAACAACCTCCCCGCGCTTTAGTTTTACAACGGCATTTTTGGGTGCTTTATTATAGGCGCTCAACCGGACAGCAAAGGCCCGTGCCTGCCCTTCGTCTACCCGATAAGATATATGTTCGTCCACTCTCTGCTCAAAAAACAGCGAAAATGGGATAAGCCTTTCGCTGAGGCTATAGTGCAGTACGGCATCGGCATCCGGCGCGCCATCAATGGTCATGCCGAGCTCTTTGGGGCTGTGCTCCAGGGTTTGGTCCCCTGCCTGAAAATGAAGCTTTTGATCATTAAGCCCGTTGATTGATTGCGTAATCCGCAACCTGTTTTGGTAGCCGTACTTTTTGCCGCCAATCATAGTACCCGGCAGCGCCATCGAGCTAGGATAGACGATTTGAACAATAATCATAAACCCAGTAATGAACAGCACGACGTAGGCGACACGCACTGCCACCCATTGCCAGGTAAGGTATGCAGGAAGCCGCAAGTCCCTTGGGGGCACTGGTTTTGACTTTCGGTGATGTGTGGTTTTGGTATGTGTACGCGTGGCCATGGCATAAAAAAAGCAGCGACAGCTTGCGGCCGCTGCTTACTATTTTTGTTTTTGTTACGACATATCTAATTTAGCATAAGTTTTATATATTGTCAATGTTGTTTTAAAACCTCCCTCTGTCATCATCCAGCTTGACTGGATGATCCAGTAGAAAACATGGATTCCTGATCAAGTCAGAGCCTGCCCTCAGCTTGACTGGGGGGAATGACAGTGGAGAGTTGGGGTTTTGGGACTCAGGTTATGCTAAAGCCTTCAAAAGATAGAATCTTTCGCGGTTCCCCTTGGCACCGGCGACTTCCGAATCGGACTTTTCGACAATTACGAACAAGCTCTTCACCCAGGCCTCAAACTCCTGGAGGATCTTACGGCGCATTGCATCATTTTTTATAACACCTTTGTGTTTGAGGTTGCTTTCGACAGCTTCAAACTGTGGTTTTACCATAGCAACTAGTTGGGTTTGGCGTCCACTTAGTTTGGCTACGGCAGGCAGGACATCGCGCAGAGAAATAAATGAGACGTCTATCACTACAATATCCGGCTGGCTGGAGAGTTCGCGTACATCACGAATGTCAGTCTTCTCATGTAGCTCAATGCTAGGGTGACCATGCAGACTGGGGTGCAGCTGATTGGTGCCGGCCTCTACCGCAATTACTTTTTGGGCACCATGCTGCAGTGCATAATCAGTAAACCCGCCCGTGCTGCTACCCACGTCCAGCACCACCTTGCCCCGAAAGTCCAATCCCAGGGCTTTGGCAACACTGGATAGTTTCAACCCGGCCCGGCTGACGTACTGTTCTGTGCTCGTCAGGCGGATGTCATCGGCCTCGTTGACCAGCATGCCAGATTTTATAGCAACTTTTTTGTTCACCGTTACTTTGCCCAGGCGAATATAGCTCTCGCCCTGGCTCCGGGTAGGCACCAGTCCCCGCGTTAGCAGGGTTTGATCAAGCCGCTTTTTCACTGCAGACCCCCAAAAGCGTCATTGCTGGACTTGGGCCAAACCACATAGTCGGCTCGGCCGTTGTCATTCCCGACCCGATCGGGAATCCAGTCAAAATAAATCATCAGCCAGGTCTTTCCATTCGGGGTTTTCTTTTTCGATCAGTTCTAGTTTCCACACTCTGTTCCATTTTTTCAACTGCTTCTCCCTGGCAAGAGCCACTTTGATTTGGTCTGTCTCCTCAAAATACACCAGTGATTTAACATAATACTTCTGGGTAAACCCCTGCACTGTAGAATTTCTATGTTCTTCTATTCTACGCCTCAAATCATTGGTGACGCCAATATAGAGTGTGCCATTTCGCTGGCTAGCTAGGATGTAAACGTAATAGGATTTCATAACGACTGGATCCCCAGTCAAGCTGGGGATGACAGGCTTCGGCTGCTATCTTACGCGTTCGCGGTAGGCACCGGTGGTGGTGTCTACACTGATGAGGTCACCGGTTTTTACAAACGCCGGAACCTTTACGGTTATGCCTGTTTCTACGGTCGCGTCTTTGAGTACGCTGGAAGTCGTGTCGCCTTTTACGACGTCCTCTGCATAGGTAACCTTCAGGGGAACATTCTTGGGCAGTTCTATATTTATTACCTGGCCATCAAAAAACTGGGCCTGGACCTTGTCGCCTTCCTTCATATACCCGGCCTGGTCGGCCATGTCATCGGCCGACAGTTCAAATTGTTCGTAAGTACCCTCGTCCATGAAAAAGAACGTTGCCCCGTCGTTATACAGGTACTGCACGTTTTTGTTTGTAATGTCAGCAGCCTCGATGGATTCGTTGCCCTTGAACGTTTTGTCCAGGACCTTGCCGTCAATAAGGCTTTTGATCTTCACACTCACAATGGAACCGCCACGGCCCATTACCTTCTGAGCGTACTCCACCACCCGATAGGGCGTGCCGTCCATCTGAAAAACCTGCCCCTTCTTAAGATCCGTTACTCCTAATGCCATTTACAACTCCTTGATGATGTTTTCTAGAGTATACCTTATGACCTCTGATAGGTCATATCGTTCACGTAGCTCTGATATACATATTTTGGCTCTTTTAAAGTTTAATTCAATATATTTCTGGATTCATTCCGGAAATATATTGTTAAATTTCAGGAAGAGCAGCCAGAGAAATCTATGATTTCCCTGCGCGATTCTCGGGGTCCCCATGAAACCTGTTTCATGGGGTGGGGTGAGGAACCCGCCTGGGGTTCCTCATAACCTAAAAATGTGGATGCCGGCGCAGCGAATCACCCATTGTTCTAAAATTATGGTACATGTCCTGCGCATGATCAACGCTCATAAATCCACTCGGGGTATGTTTTGCCTGCTCCATCTGCCTCTCTACTGTCCGTATCTGATCGTGCAGCGAACGCAAGTTATGGCCTGCCTGAGCAGCATCTTCCAGCCTCTGGATATTCTGATAGATTATGCGTGCTGTAGGGTGGTTACGGTCGTCTACACGGTCATGAAAATGATCGCGCTGCTGCCTGGCCCATCTTTCTACTTCCTGATGATATACGTCCATGGGTTCCCCTTTTTTGGATTACTACCGCCCATTATGAGCAAATGGGTATCGATAGTGCAAATGGCGAGTCTTTGACTCCTCTGCTAATAGTGCGGAAAGCGCCGGAGTGTCCTGCGCAGATCTTCAAAAGCATCATGCAGGAAGTCAGCATGTTCAATATCCATAATGCGATTTGCTCCGCCGTCTCCGGCCGCTACAAGCTGGCGCTGGATCAGCTTTACCCGATCTTCAAGTGAACGGGGCTTTTTACTCATTTCAATCTCGTCCTCAAGCCGTTGTACTTCGTCCCGCAGCGTTCGTGCCAGCCGGTGTGCCGGGTCATCTAACAGATCCTGCAGCTTATAGCGGAGCCTTTGTACCTCACGATAAATATCTTTATACTGCTGGTCCATCCGAACCTCCTTTTGTTAGCCTGCCCCTACCTGGCGGGCGTTTCGTAAAGGCGAAGCTGCTAATTACTTGCCACGAATGGCAGCAGGGCAATGTGCCGGGCGCGTTTGACAGCTATGCTCAGGCGGCGCTGTTCGTGCTCTTTCAGCCCCGTCTTTTTGCGGGATTCAATCTGTCCAAACTGGTTGACGTAGCGCTGCAAGGTCTTGAAGTCCTTATAGTCAAAATACGCCACATCCGTCCGATGTTTAAAAATCTTTGCCATTTACTTGGTCCTTTCCTGGCTGCTATGCAGCCTGATTTATCCAAATTATTTCTGGATTTACTCCAGGAATAATTTGTTAACTTTGAGGGGAGAAAAGTCCGAGAAATCTATTGATTTCCCAGCACGTTAGGAGGGGAAGTCATCCCCTCCTAAAAAGGAATGTCATCTAGGTTTATAGGCTCGTCGCCAATGTCTTCGATGACAACGTCATCTTTTTTGGGAGCCTTGCTAGGTGCGGGTGCAGCGTTATTTGCTGTTCCGCCGCCGTTACTGCCTCCGCCCTCGTCGCCGCCAGGTCCGCCGAGGAAGGTTACATCCTGGGCCACCACTTCTACCTTGCTACGCTTTTTGCCGGTTTCTTTATCTTCCCAGCTACTGGACTGCAAACGTCCATTTACCAGACAGGGCCGGCCTTTACTCAGGTACTGGGCCACACGCTCTCCAAGTGGTCCCCAGGCGATGATTTCTATGAAATCAGTCGCTTCCTGCCATTCGCCGTTTTGACCTTTGTAGCTGCGGTTAAGCGCCAGCCCAAAACTACAGACACTGGTACCGTTCGGCGTTTGTCGAAGCTCCGGATCGCGAGTCAGATTCCCCATTAAGATGACTTGGTTAAATGATCGTGCCATTGTATCCCTCCTTATAAGAACTATGTCTTAATTAGTTTAGTAGTTATTACTATACCTTATTCTTCGTCTTTGTTGTTGTCGTCGTCGGCGTCGTCGTCTGCCCGGTCACCGCGTTCGGCAGCCTTTTTGGCTTTTTCGACCTTAGCAGCTTCTGCCTTGGCAATAGCCTTGAGGTCCGGCTTGCTGATGAGGTAGCGAATGACTTCGTCCGTGATGTTCAGTGTACTTTCTACCTTCTGAACGCCTTCACCAGGCATTTCGACGGTGTAGAAAACATACACGGCGTACTCTTGCCTGGCAATTGGGTAGGCCAGCTTTTTCTTGCCCCAATTGTCGGTTGCAACGATCTTGCCGCCGCTGGCAGCAAAGATTTTGGTCACCTTTTCCTCGGCCTTGGTCAGATCGACCTCCAGGTCAGGGTGATAGAGTACAGCGACTTCGTACTGTGCCATAGAAACTTCTCCTTTGGTTAATCCTCACCCGCTAAAGCTTCGGAGGAAGACAGCCCATGCGTTATTTCACCATGAGCTGAGTTTATAATGTGTCTATTTTACTATACCTACCCCTGTTAGTCAAGCTAGTGAACACCTGAGTCTCAAAACCTCCAATCCTGTCATACCGGGCTTGACCCGGTATCCAGTCAATAAATTAATTAATTGTATCTACTGGATTCCGGGGTCTAGTTGGGAATGACGGTGGAGGGGTGGGGTTTTGAGACTCAGGTAGTGGGAGTAAAGGACCATTGCTATGCATCAGTTGCACAATACGATCTCTTGTCGGAAAGTTCCCTACTATATTGTGAACCAACCTTGTGGCCCTGGCTGGCGCGGCGGGATGGAGCAGCCCAGCCTGAGACGCTGTCTCATAGTCATCGGCAAAATTGGACACTACTCCGCCTACCTTTAGGGCAAGTATATCGTGCCCGTGTATTCTAATATCCCGCGGATCGTACGCTTCAAAGAAGACCTCCTCAAGCTCTTCATCAGCGGGATGAAGCGGCTGATCCATGACCTGGGATACTACAAAGCTTCGGATTGCATCTGGTCTGAGGACCTTTCTTTCTCCGCTGTGCCACAAACGCTCGCGCTGCTGGTTAGTAAGCGTTACGACCTCTATTCCACTCTGCCTGAATCTAATACCCTTATGTAAAAACCCACCAGCTGCAAAAACCACATACCTGGCAGCTTCTGAGTCAGTTCGAGGTAATACATCGGGTTCACAATCTTCCTGATGCCACCGGTTATGATGGTCTTCCCAGTTCACCAGCTGGCCGAGCGCCCCCCGGACTGCGGTGCCCCTCTCGCCCTGCAATTCTTCGGCAGCCTTTGGATGTGCGGGGTGGTGCAGATCAATCCAGCCTCTCACAGGTTTGCTTGGGACCACAGTAGTGGGTTCAAAAGCGTGGGGATGCCCTGATAGAGGATCTACGAACTCCAGTGCCATTATCCCTCCGACAAGTTTAAAACTATGTATAAAAAATAAACAGCTTGCGCCTAACGCACAAGCCGTAAAATTAACACCAACTGTCTATGTTTGCTGTTCGTCTGGAAAGTTTTCGTCCAGGACAGTGTCCATAGCCATAGGAGACGTCCCGGTGCCCGACCCGCCAAAGACCTCGTCCAAAGAACTCACCAGCACCTCGCGGGGACGGTTGCCATCTGCCGGGCTGATGATGCCCTGTTCTTCCATGGTTTCAATGAACCGGGCGGCTTTGCCATAGCCAATGCGCAGACGGCGTTGGAGTAGGCTCGTGCTGGCTTTGTGACCCTCTATGACAGCGCGCACGGCATCTTTATAGAGCGGGTCATTGGTGTCATCACCGCCGCCCATATCTGCTACTACCCCGCCCTTGCCTATCTGGACGGGTTGAGAGATGATCTCGTCGTCGTACTGCGGCGGGCGCTGCATGCGGATGAAGTCCGTGACTTTGTTGGTTTCGTTGTCATCAATAAATGCACCTTGGATACGCTTGGGCTTAGGCATATCCGCCGTCAGCAGCAACATGTCACCCATACCCAACAGTTTTTCCGCCCCCATTTGGTCGATGATAGTCCGCGAATCTACCTGGCTGGCGGTGGTAAAGGCAATACGCGCCGGGACGTTGGCCTTAATCAGCCCCGTTATGACGTCCACCGAGGGGCGCTGAGTCGCCAGGATGAGGTGAATACCCACAGCCCGGGCCTTTTGGGCAATGCGCACCACGAGCGCTTCTACATCGCGGGCGGCCATCATCATCAGGTCCGCCAGTTCGTCTATCACTACGACGATATAAGGCATGCCTTCTTCTTTTTTAAGGGCGTTGTACTCTACAATATTGCGGCGCTTTACTTCGCTGAGTGCTTTGTAACGGCGCTCCATTTCTGCGACTGTCCACTTGAGGGCGCTGATGCACTTTTCCGGCTCGGTTATAACCGGTGTTAATAGGTGCGGAATGTCGTCGTATGGTTTGAGTTCTACCTGCTTGGGGTCGACCAAGATCAGTTTGAGGTCTGACGGACTGTTGCGGTACAGGAGGCTGGTCAGGATGGTGTTGATCATGACCGATTTACCGGAACCAGTCTGCCCAGCGACCAAGAGGTGGGGCATTTTACCCAGATCGCCGACAATCGGCGTACCGGAAATGTCCTTGCCGATGACAAACCCCAGCGGGCCGTCCACTCTGGCCCACTCGCTTGACTGCAACAGCGAACTAATCCGTACGGTTGCGGATTTGATGTTCGGCACCTCTATACCCACTGCCCGTTTGCCGGGAATAGGAGCTTCCATACGGATAGAATGAGCAGCAAGATCCAGGGCAAGGTTGTTTTCCAGGGCCGTAATTTTGGTCAGTTTTACGCCTGTTGGTGGTTTGAGGGTGAATTGGGTTACCCGCGGGCCGATGTTGGCGCCCTCCATTTCTACGTCTATGTTAAAGTTGTTGAAGGTTTCTTTGATGGCTTCGGCGTTGCCCTCTACGTCTCCGGCATCGGCTTTGTCCTGCTTTTGGTTGAGCAAATCAACCCCCGGGAACTTCCAGTCCGGATCACTGGCCGCCGTCAGTGCCGCGTGGTCCTCTGTGGGTGCCAGCTTGGCCGCAGTATTTTTGAGGGTGCTCATGCGGGCGCGTTCGCGGGCACTGTGGTGTTCTACGGGTACGCCTTCATTCATTTTAAAGCCGCTATCCGCCGCCTTGGCCTTTAGTTCTGCCAGGTCCGTGTCGTCTGCCTCCGGCCGCTTGAAGATCTCTGCCAACTTCAGCAGTACCTTTGGCGAAACACCGAACGTCAGGAAGAACATCAACACAGCCAGGACAAAAAACAAGATGGAAGCCGGCATTTTATCGAGTGCGCCCAGTACCATCCCGCCGATAGCAGTACCGATGGCACCGCCATGACCGCCAGCTGTTTCCCCGAACGTATTAGTAGTTACAAAACCTACGTGGGCCCAGGCCGCAGCGAAGGTCAGAAATGCTAACATGCCGGCCAGTCTGGACAGCGGAATCTGGCGATCCTCGCTGGTGAACTTCCAGATGCCAAAAAACGCCAAAGATATGGGGGTAAAATAAGCCGCCCAGCCAAGTGCCGTATATGCCCCGCCGAACATACCTACCGGCAGCCTGCCGCCAGTGCCAAAGCCTCCAAGGAGCAAAAAGAATGCCGCTACCATCAGCAGAATGCCGCCCGCCAGAGGCCAGAAGGGAGATTTCTCTGCGACTTCTTCTTTTACTTTCTTCTTTCGTGTTTGTTTCTTTTTAGCAGCCATACAAAGACCTCCATTTGTTAAGTGAAGGCATGATCCGGCTGACTGCAAATGGTGACACGTGAACAAGACGTATCCAAAGATACGTCTTGAAGCGGTTCGCCATTTGCAGGCGCTGGATTTGGTCTGAAGCTGAATGGAGGTTTTTGTTTGGTTGCTTAGCCATAATGCGCTACTTAGTGTACAACCTTTTACCCTGTTGCACCAGATTATACTAATGCTTATACTATAACAAAAATTACAACAGTTGTCAACCAACAACGCTTGCATTCCATCCCGAAACGCAACATAACCACAAACAAAGGGTGGCCGCGTCAGCGGCTACCCTGAGCTAGCTAAAAAGCACCCCTGTTCCTTGTCTTGTAGACTAGTAGTTACCACAACAACTAACTCTTCAAGGAGA
>DATHJH010000029.1:0-26642 GCA_035489815.1 Candidatus Limnocylindria bacterium | reverse complement strand
AATGAACCTCCCCGAGCTTCCGCTCGGGGTATCGTGTTATTCACACTAATCGAAGATTAGTGTGCCCCGCATCATCCTTGCCTTGGTTTTCGATGTATCGACGAATGACCTCTTCGTTGATGCCGACGGTACTGGCAAAGTAGCCAGCCGACCAAATACTTCTGGTACCCCAGTAGGTTTTTCTGAGATGCGGAAAGTTGTCGTTCAGGGCTGCTGCTGTCACGCTTTTCAGGGTTCCAACGACCATCCCGACTGATCTGGTGGGAGGAATGGAGACAAGCAAATGGATATGGTCCTGGTCAGTGTTCACTGTCTTCAGGATGATGTCGGGATGGTGCTCGGGCCAGGAGGCCAGGAATTCTTTGAGGTAGCCCTGAACCCCCTCATTGAAGATCTTGCGTCGGTATTTGGTCGGCCACACTAAGTGGAAGTCGCACAGAAAAACACAGTGGCTCATTCGTCGATACACGGGCATGAGTACAGTATATGCTACTTAGGTGAACGCCCGGACGCACCTAGAGAGATGCGGGGAGGCAACTCCATCCCACGAGCTTCCGCTCGGGGAATTGCTGTTGGATTGAACCTACGTGTAGATAACAAAAATGCCCTCTCCTTTATCTGGAGAGAGCCGTTTGCTAGCCTGGTAAAGGCTATTGAAATATCGTCTGGTGCGCGAGAGAGGACTTGAACCTCCACGGGGTTGCCCCCACTAGCTCCTGAAGCTAGCGTGTATACCAATTTCACCACTCGCGCGTCAACGTGTAATGGTATGGTTACCGAATTGCCGACAAAACAAGTTTGCTCGGCAATTCTGGCAACCCAACCAAGCCGTCTCCTTCGCAAATTTGGACAGGCTGCAAATAACCCCGTTATTTTACGATTTTTTGCCCAAAAAGACAAGCTGGACGTCTGTGGTGCACGCACTTGGATGCCAGGTGCGATTTCTCTGCGAGAACCGGACCGACAGGCCGACAACCAAAACTTGGCAAAGCCAAGTTTTGGTTGTCGTTCACGAGTCAGCCGTACCAAAGTACGGTGAAGGGAGGATCACAGCAGAAAATCGTGCCTGGCGCCAAGAGCACTGACAAAGTTTGGGCTTTGCCCAAAGTTAGTCAGTGTGGTGCGTGTACCACAGCTAAGTGCGGGGCATGTGGTCGTAGAGGTGATCCAGACTGTAGCTGCTGCGGACCAGGGCTTTGATGTCGTTCAAGGTCACATCGATTTTTACGCCGGGGTTGAGGGTGCCATAGGGATCGAAGGCTTTCTTGACCTTTTGCAGCAACTCATAGGCCTGGTCGCCTACGACTGCCGGCAGGTAGGGTGCTCGCAACCGGCCGTCACCATGCTCGCCACTCGTGCTACCGCCCATTTGAATGACGAGCCGGTAGTATTCGTCTATCAGTTTGAAGGCTTTTTGTCTGTCACCTACCTGGCTGAGGTCCAAAAATGGCTGCATATGCACATTCGCATCACCGGCATGACCCCAGACCGCAGCCTGGAGGCCAGCCCGCGCGAACAGTTCATACACCGCCTGCAGGAATTCGCCAAAGCGCTCTACCGGCACAACTCCGTCCTCTATGATGGGCACCGCTTTGGCGTTCCCTTCGTTGTGGGCTATGACCGTGGCGGCACTGTGGCGGATCTTCCAGAGTTCTTCTTTTTTATGGGCATCAGTTTCCATGCGGTAAGGGATCTGATATTTTTTCAGAATCCTGGTCGCCTTTTTGGTCATGCGTTTTTGGATGCGTTCGCTGGCGTTGTCAAACTCCACCAGCAGCACCAGCTTGGGCAGCGGCTCCTCAATAACTCCTCTGAGTAAGTTGGGATGAGTTTGCTGTACGAACTTGAGCAAGTGCTCGTCCACCAGCTCCATAGCACTGGGTAGCTCGGTCAGCTTACGGAACTCTTGCATGGCCTGCGTGGCCACCTGTATGTCGTCAAACATAGCCGCAATGAGCACGGTATTGGGGTTGTGGGGTTCTGTCTCCAGCGAAACCTCGGTAACTATGCCGAGCGTCCCCTGAGAGCCAACCAGCAGAGGTGTGAGGTCAAATGAACCATCCTTGCGCTTAACCTGGTCCAACGCATATCCTGCAGCGTTTTTGGTAACCGCTGGCTGGAACGACTTTACCAGGTCTTTGTTTTCTTCTATCAGCGTATCAATAGTCCGGTAGATTTCCCCTTCAAAGGTCGACAGACCCAGCTTTTTGCCGAGTTCGCGTTTGTTGAGCCGCTTGGTCTCTATGACCTCTCCGTTAGCAAGCACTACCCGCAGGCGCTTTACAAAGTCCCGGGTGCTACCGTACTTGATGGACTTTTCCCCGGCAGCGTTGTTCCCTACCGCACCACCTACGGTGCTGTATTCAAAGGAGGCCGGAAACGGCGGCAGAAACCGATTGTGGGTATGGAGGGTCTGCTGCAGTTTGCCGTAGATAATGCCCGGTTCCACTGTCACCACGCCGGACTTACTGTCCAGTTCCAGCACGCGGTTCATATGCGCCGGAAAAGCCATGATCACACCGCTGCCTAGTGCCGCACCGCTGAGGTCTGTCCCGGCACCGCGCGGGGTAACTGGGATGATCCGACCCCGTTCTGCCAGCTGCCAGGTAAACCGGGTGGTTTTGCGAATGTCGTTTTCGTTCCGGGGATAGACCACCAACAGAGGCGTTACCGCAAAGATACTGGCATCGGTAGAAAAGTATTTGCGGACGTCTGCAGATGTCATTACCTCGCCAACCAAATGTTCCTGCAGGTAATGGGCAACTTTATTCATGAATGTTCAGACCTCATAGAATATGTTAGATAAGCTTAAGCGTGCTACCGGGTATGATAGCACATAGTGCCAACCACCGCAGAGCACCAGGAGTCAAACCTCCTGGTACCCAACCGATGCGCAAGCAGCCTTCATCTACCCGTAGTAGTATAGGATATGGTGTTTACCATCATTGGGTAACTCTGTGCCCCGTTCCCACAACTCCGGTGAAACGGCTATCGCAACAGGTTGATCCGGAAGAGCATTCGCAAAACTTTGAGCAGGAATCATCTGCTCTTGGCAAGTCACATGCACTACTGTGCCACCTATGCGACCAGACCTACCCATAAGCCTGAATACCACATCCTGCCTTTCTTGATCATCCGTAAAAGGCCGGTCATCTGGATCGTCTTCTGCCCAGCCGCCCATGGTACGATCGGTTCTTAGCTGTCGCATGGCGTGTTCCATTCCGTCTGTCATCAAGCCACCATATCATGCAGTCCCCTTCAAGACCAGAGAGTTGTGGCGCAGAAGTTCAGGCTGGAGGTATAGTAATGGTCATGCAGACAAAACCTCATAGTACATTCTTTTCACTTCAACAACTTGTAGTTGATCTTGCCTTTATTGAGCGCAACCACCACCTTATTGGCAGTGAGCGGCCAGAAAACGACATTGAACACAGCTTTATGGTTGCCTTGCTGTGCTGGTTTATCTGCAGCCACTATCAGCTCGACCTGGACATGAGCAAGGTGTTTAAGTACGCCCTCGCCCACGATTTTGTGGAACGCTACGCCGGGGACATAAATACCTACGCCAGTCAGAAGGATCGCCAGAAAAAGACTAAACTGGAAAAAGCAGCACTCAAACAGCTGGGAAAAGATTTCCATGAGTTTGGTGACTTGGTTGAAACCATGCAGGCGTACGAAGACAAAGCCGACGAAGAGGCGCTGTTTGTCTGGACGGTAGACAAAATGCAAGCACTTGTTCTGGCCGACATGGACAACTGGCGACCCTACAAAAAGATCAATATCGAGTACGCCAGATTTGTCCAGAAACATAGCGAACAACTGGCCCAGTGTTCACCCTACTGTAAAGAGATTTTTGCCAGCCTCCTGGAATACTGCAAAACAACCTACTATGACAGACCTGCGTAAATCATAGCCAGGCCGGTCCTGCTATGTTCCCCAGTCGTTACAAGGGTAGCTTATCCCCCGGCACCGTCTGCTCACCAATAAGGTAGATATTTATAGTAGCTTTGGTCCGGGCCAGAACCTCCCGCCATCGCTGCCCCACCTGTAGCCCTGCGGAAGACTGGCCATCGCTGCCATAGCCGTAGGCCTCCAGACCAAAGGACCGGCAGAGGTATATTGCACGCGGTAAATGGGTACCTTCGGAAATAAGTAAAACCTGCTTCAGGTCAAATACCTTGCGGGCGCGTTCACATGTTTCGTAGGTGCTGCGGCCGGCGTAGTCCGGCTGAATCCTGCCAGGGTCGATCGATCTTTCCTGGATCAGGTAGTTTTTCATAACAGACGGTTCATCATACCTTGAAACCCGATTGTCGCCAGAAACGATCACTTTACGAATGCGACCAGAGTCAAGCAACGCAGCTGCCGCATCAAGCCGATCCCGTAACAGGGGCATCGGTTTGTTGTCTTCAATTCCGCCGCCCAACACAATGCCGACCAGCAGCTCGCCCTCCACCAACCGGGCCAGCTGATCCTGATCCGCAACCACATACTTGCCATATCGGCCGATCAGCAGATAGTTGGCCAGCACTACAATGAGGCTTATAGCCACCGTACATCCTGCAGCCAAAAATACCTGCTTACGATGCAGGCGCAAAAAATCACGGGACTGGCGTGTGAGCTTCACCTGTCTAGCATACCAAAAAAGCCACCTTGGCGTTGTTAGACCAGTAAATAAGGAAATAATAAAAAAATAAGGTCTCACCTTGAGAGCTGAACCACCCCACACCTTCTCTCCCGTCAGGGTCAGCAAGCGCCTCCGGGTAGCTTAAGCTACCCGGTAAAAGCGCCCTAGAGGGAGAGAAGGTGTGGGGTGGTTCAGCCTTGAGAGGTGTTATTTTGTGTAATGTGGGGTGCGAGGGAGAAGCTGGTCATTTCCTATGGATCCGGAAACTACCTGAGTTGTGTAACAAGTTGCCATGGTTCTGCCAGACAGGCTTGTCGGGATCGGGTATAATGCGGGGCGTTCATCAAAAATAAACAGGAGGCCTTACCATGGGTCAAAGATTAGCAAAAAGTAAGCGGGTAGTGTTTTCGCTGGTGGCGGTCATGCTGCTGGCAAGCGTGTTTGCGCTGAGCGGAATCAGGCGCACCTCGCAGGCAGCGCCGGCAGCCAAGGCCGAGGGAGATTATTTCCTCAAGCTTGACGGCATTGAAGGCGAATCCACCGACGACAAGCACAAGGGCGAGATCGAGATACATTCCTTTAGCTGGGGCGTGTCACAACAAGGCACGGGCGGCCAAGGCGGTGGCGGTGGTACGGGCAAAGCCAATGCGCAGGACTTCCACTTTACCTCCAACACCAGCAAAGCCTCGCCGAAACTCTTCACGACCTCGGCTTCGGGCAAGCATATCAAGGAAGCCATCCTCACCGTACGCAAAGCCGGCAAGGGTCAGCAAGAGTACTACAAAATCACCATGGAAGACGTGCTGATTAGCTCCTACCAAAATGGCGGCAGCAACGGCACGGCGCCCACCGATCAAGTCTCCGTCAACTTCGCCAAGCTCAAGGTAGAGTACCTTCAGCAGAAACCGGACGGGAGCTTGGGCGACCCAGTCATCGGCGCTTGGGACTTCAAGCAAAACAAAGAACTCTAGCAAGTAGCAATAAAAAAATAGGCCGTCTTCAGATGGTCTATTTTTCTTGGTGTCCTCGGGAGCAGTTTCTTTCGAGCACCTTTTGGGGTGGCTTGATCAGATCTTTACGGTTACAGCCGCGCGAGCCCTTTAAATTGCCTGGAAATATTAGGTAAAAAAGCTTAAATTGGACATCAATGAGATTTGATATCAGCTACCCTTACTTAGACATTGAACCCTATCACGTAGAACAGCCCGAGCAGCTCCCTGATGCTGTACGGGAACGGCAGCTGGGCATCGTCACGCTCGAATCCTTGACGCCGGATGATATGCTAATGCTCGCTCGCATAATTGGTGAGCCTCGGCCAGAGCCGGAAATCTATCCGCCAGAGAATATGCTTAGCCCCTATGTAACACGGATTACAGCTCATGCCAGCAGAGGGCTTCTTTCGACACAATCTCTCAGTTTACACACAGACGAGGGAGCAGCATTGCCTTACGATATGGGAATACCTGCCAAAAAGGGGCCTGATTGGCTACAACTTGGCCAACCATATGCTCTGGCATTGGGCTGCGAAAGACCGCCAGAGCCCCATGAGGGAGGTCAGACGTTATTTTTTGATCCACGACACCTCTATGACGAGCTGGACGACGAAACACTTGAAGTTCTCGGCCAGTCACGGCAAAGCCTCATAACACCGATGGATGAGATTACAGCACCTAGACCCGTCCTCTCGGGATCAAGAGAGCTTCCTCATGTGGCCTATGCTGACAGACCTAACGACATTGCTATACGTCTTATGGGTCCTGCTGATCTTCCAGTCGCCGAAGATATTGTGGCGGACGTTGCCAGGACAATGCGTGAGATATTCTCTGATTACGCCAGAGCCATACCATGGAAATTTGGTTTGGTGGTAGCGTGGCGCAACGAGGGGATGCTACATGGCCGCACGGAACAAATTGATGGCTCCAAGAGAAGTCTGTTGCGCGTAAAAATTGCTCGTCCACATAATTCGGCCGCTCAGACGAAGTGTCAATAACTTAAACAGTCTGTACAGCAAATCTCTTAGAACCCATTCCAAATCTCGCTTCTGATGCCAAAGGTGGTCCATTTCCTTTTTAAAAGATAGATAGCAATTCGTTCCAGTTTCCAAGGCGTACCCGTAGGTACGGCAGGGGAACTGGGGCGGATTGACGCCGGAATGGGCAATTTTGGGACGGAATTGGAGATTTGGAATGGGTTCTAAGGCTGGTGCGCTGAGAGGACTTGGTGGTCGAGAGGAACTTGCTAGTTACCGGCAGTAGGTGTGCAATATGGGTGTCACAGTAAGTCAGCGACCAGGTAATCATATTCGCCAGCCTTTGCACGCTGGAGCACACCTACGACGTTTTCATGATCGAACCTCAGAACCATACCAGTCTTGTTGTCACCTATGCCTGTATAGTTTCCATTTTGATCTGCAATTAGCACTACGCATGCCGCATCTTCACAAGAGGCTTTTAATGCTCTCTCTCCTAATCCGACCCCTGTTTGAGAGTTTAGCCCCCTCATGGCTTCCGTAACGTCAACTGGGCCTTGTCCATTCTCGATCATGATAGAGCTCCTTAGCTTAGTATCTACATAATACCCGTACGCGAGACTAGAAAAAAGCTCAATAGATGTAGTAAATCATCATAAAAAGACTCGCCAGGCCAGTCTTTTTGATGGCGCCATAGATTTGTCGTGAAACTCAAATCGACAGTAATATTCCATTGATATAAAAAGGCTGATCCAGAGATTTAAGACGTAATGCCTAGGCTGTTCTCACCTATCGGTTCAAGTCCTCTACCCGGAAAGGATAAAAAAAGAGACCACCAAAAATGGTAATCTTTTTTTCATGGTGCCCTTGAAGCACTTTCATTCGAACACCTTTTGGCGTGGCTAGATCAGTTTATGCAGATGATGAGAGAGTAAGCGTCTTGGCGAGTATGGCATACCACCAATGTCATAATCTGGTCACCCTCTTCTTAGCGAGTCACGTGCCGCAAATGGAATATCTGTTCGTGTTTGATGGCCATTCTACCAAACCATCCGATATCTCGGCCATTGGCGGTTTCTATCAAAAATCTACCAAGCCGCTTAAGCTCTGCCTCAACATGTTCAACGTTTGCTTCGAAAGAAGTACTCTGTTCTTTTGTAAAGTATGGCTGTAGGTTCTGGTATGCGTCCATTATATCGCTATAGCCTACACCTCCAATTCGGGCTTTGGGTGTTAGGGCGTCTCTATGATGTGTACCTTTGCGAAGTACTAATGCTGGTTTACCTAGATGCGCAGCCTCAACGAGCAGTCCCGACGAGTCGGTAATAACTCCCCTTGAATCCCAGAGTGTGCCAAGGTATTCATGAAAGGGTAGAGTGTTTGTACAAACAATATTTTTATTTGGCGGCTCCCACCCAAGTCTTGTAAGCGCTTCTTTGGAGCTGCCGTACTGGATAAACACAACTTGCACATCTTTAGATATGGCCTCAAGTGCATTAAGTATATTGGGGAGCGCTTCTTGGTCTCCGTCACCAATCTCAGGAAAGTTGCCAGTAGTGCGATCTGCTCTGGATACATGCTTTGCAAAAAAGTGTTCATTATTGAGCAATGTTTCTTCTCTATGGATGGTCGATACGATATACGGCCGATTCATATTTAGGCCAGCTATGTCCGGCATTTGTCTATGACTCATATGCAAGTCGAGGATTGCCGTGATCGGATTGATGCCAAGAAAAACATTGTTGCTGGCGACGTATGAATCGGACCTAAGCTGCGCATAGGCTTCGGCCAAGTGAGTTGTATGTGCGTGTGCTGACATATCAAGGCCGAGTCTCCCCACCTCTTCAACGTCCCGCATGTTTCCAGTCCGTAGTCCTGATTCAATATGCACGAATGGAAATCTTCCTTTACTCATCCATGTGCCGAGTGCTGACGAGGAGCTACCCGGAAGATCACCGTAAAGCAATAGTAGGTCGGGGGCTAGTTCATCAAGCCTTTTGCCAACATATTCTGCTGCACTGGATGAAAAGTGGTTGAGTAGTTGGGCGTGAGGAGGCTCAATCCATTGAATGTCGTCGCGGTCGAGTCCGAGCTGGCTGATACTTGTCTGGGCCGCCTGTCCCCATGACTCTTTAAGGTCAAGCATGGTATGTCTAATGTCCAGGGTGTCACGTGGTAAACCATAATCAATCGCCGCTGCCTTATTGAGGTGTTCGTGACCAGCTATGACCGAGACGACTTCCATGTAGGTACTAGTATAGTCTTAATGGCTAAATCATGGTGTTCATTGCGAGAGTAGATGGGATCGGGGTGTTCACAAGTCCCTTCAGGCACCAGCATCTGCAAAATAAATAACGCCTAGCTGTAGGCGTTATTTATGCTCGAAAGCTCGTTGTCCGTTCTGGTGCACTTGAAGCAGTTTCATTCGAACACCTTTTGGCTTGGCTAGATCAGTTAAGACAGGCGTTTGAGGACAAATAGACACCGAAGGCTAGAGTAAGTCGAGAGATTATGGCCCCAGCTATGCCCACCAAGACAACCGAGAATCGGATCTTTACTGCAAGCGAGGATCCCAACGCGTGTCAATGGCCAGATCCAACGAATTGGCTATGCGCTGCCAGGACACAAGTTTAAAGTTTTGATTCTGGCCGTTATTTGTACCGTCTTGGGCAATAAAGAAGCCCTTAGGGAACAACGGACCAAAGTCAGTGTTTGTTACGTCAATACCATCCGTCTCAGTAACTTCGTCTATGCCGTTGCCTGCATCAATCTTAAACGAGCCTTTATATTTGTTTGATACCCGATCAAACACGGCGTAGCTATTGCTGCCCTGGCTGGAAGCCAACAGATAGCCCTTGGTTTGCTGGTGCGATAAAGCGTTAAGCCTTCGATGTCGGCCTGGAGCGGGCCATGCTCTGATACAGAAGCTACCTGAGTTCCGACAGGACTTGCGTGTGGTTCGGCTCTGAATTTCCATATTGCTACATCTTCTTCGCCGACGTATACGGTGCCGTAATCTTCATCAGCAACACAACCTTCTGCCGGACTACTCAGTGACAGTGTCCGGACCAGAGACTTCTCTACCTTCCCAGTTCCATTGTCGAATACCTGCCATTGCTGCACAGTTCCTTGGTTGTCTGATGTCACAAATATGTAGCTTGAGCCTGTCTTAGGACTTTTATACATACAAAGTCCATAGACGTTTATGCCAGCACCGTCGGTATTGGCAGACACGCGTTCCAAGAGCCGAGTTGTCGGGTTAACTGCATAGAATAGGATGCTGTCATCTGTTCGGTTGGTCACAGGTACAAGCGCTACGCGGGCCTTCCCCAAAGAAAAGTTATAACGGAGATCCACATTATTGAGTTCCCCATCCGGCAAATATTGAATCTGCGTTCCGTCAAGATTGTAAACTGCCAAACCACCTTGCTTATCGGTGCCAATCACGGTACTGAGCGCGGTATCGGTGGGATGTACCCAAACGGCTGAGTCATCAGCAGCGTCGCCGCTGTGCGGGACTGGTGCTGTCTCAACCTTTGGAACCACTTTGGGTTTAGCTTTTGCCTCCGCTTGCTGGCGGCTCGGAAGTGCTATGCCGCTGAAAGCACCAAAGAAAAACAGCAGAGTCAAAAGCCAACGGACCTTCCTGCTCGTGCTGGCAGATCGTTGATGTATGCTTTTTCCCATGTCACCTCCTATAGCTTCCAATGATTGCTTTATTATGCTTAATCTCGTTAGCTAGTGAAGTAAAATTTATTGCATTAGTGGCTTTTGCATGGAAGCCTCTAGCCTTGTCTGTAACGGACCTGGTTTTGCGGATGGTGCAAGGGCGCCGCCTTGGGGCAATAGCCACGTTAATTGGCTATTTTTACTTGGCGCTTGTAGTTATTATTTTATAAAGTCTGGTCTCAGTCTTTGGTGAAGCCTATGGCCACAAAAGCACTAGATAGTAGAGATCTGTGCCTATTGATTTGGTTCTAACTTCGTCTGGTATGATATCACCATGCATGTAGCAAAGACAGCCACCAGGAAAAGACTTTATGTACTCGGAGGCAGTTTACTGGTCATACCCGTAATATTTTTCGTAATAGCCAGCCTCTTGATGGGCCCGAAAAATCCAAACAAGACACCCTTGATCAAGCCGCAGACTAGCGTGCTAGTGTCGGACTACGAAATGGACAACTACGAGCTAAATCTGCCAGGTACATTCCTGGCCTATCAACCCCCGGAAATAAACAACCAAGAGCAATCTGTAAAAGTAATCGATCCGGTTACGGGCGAACTTATAGATCAAGTTGTGGTCGGTTCCCGAGACTCCACCGGTGCGTATATGGGTTTCCTGGGCTGGGATAGCCAGGGCGATTTCTGGGCGAATACCTACCATATAAACCACTTGGACGGCTGCGAGACCAGTTATGTTTTCGAGCCACAAAGCCGCAAGCTCAGAACCGCTGACTGTAAGGAACGGCCCCAGGAGCTTCTGAGTGACAGGCCCCGGCATACGCTTTTGTATCGAGACAAACTGCCTGCGAATGCCGAAATGCCACAGAGGACTAGATTTGTGAACGAAAACCCTCCTTTTGCGCGGCAGAACCCCTCAACTGCAGTGTACGCCGTAAAAGTGAACGAAAGAGAATACAAAGCCAGGATAGGAGTATTCCAGATATTCGATACCAGGCTGCTCGATAAGGACGGTAAATTTATAGCCCAACTTGGCTCAATGACTCCGGTGGGTTGGGCGTATGATGGCAGCCTCATTGTTCATGCTATGCCAGCAGATCCTGGCAATGATAGTGCTCCCATTTCCAGGATAACGGCGGAAGAGATTGAACGTATTGTGAACCTAGACTAGGACCAAGTCATTATGGTGCGCGCCGTTAGCTACGAAAGTAAAACACTACTTCTTAGAGAATTTCAGAAAATAGAATCAAGTTGGACTACTTACTGACAAGCAAGTCGGTGTTTGTACTGCGGGGTTTGACACTCTTCTTTATGAGTCCCCGCATAGTCCCATTTATTTTGCGCGTAATTAACTAGTAGACTTCCCACAATTACACCAGAGACGACAGCTGAAAGCACAAATAAAGCTACAGTTTTAATCAATCCTTTTTTATGCTTAATATCATAAACTGCACCAACTATCCCACCACTAACCGCTCCTGCAATGAGTCCTAAGGCAAGACCTGTAAAGGCTGGACCATCAAACTCTATTGAACCGACATTATTCGCATATATTGTAAGCCAAACGATTCCTCCCAATACAACGCCCACTACTGTTGATAAATGAATGATAGGACCAATACTTGCTTTCATAAGCTAATTGTAACAATCAGTGAGAGAGGGCTTCACTTTTCTATGCCCTCTAGCAACATCTGCCAAACCTGAAGCACCGGTAATAAGGATTGTTGTCATACTAGAATTGTATCAGATAGACCCCGGGCGGACATGAACACCACTTTACCGGATGAAGTCCGCTCAAACTATACAAGAAATGCCCAAGTTAGAGCTTGAGCATCTCTGTTGTCTAGTTTGGTGTCCTTGAAGCAGTTTCTCTCGAACACCTTTTGGCCTGGCTTGGCCACATAATGAGGGCGTTCGACACTGATAAAGAGTCTGAGCTAAGGTAAAATCGAGGGACTGATTTTTAGCACCTTCATGATGCTTTGTAGTTTTTCAAAGAATGAGCCGAAAGGTCCAAAGCAAAAAGCTGGGTGTCTGTTACAAGCTCCCAGAAAGGATTGAGGTATGCTTCAAAAGCAAGGCCGGACTCATATTATGCCGTACTTGCCGCTTGTGTCTACGTGGAATTGTCCGGCTGCGGCCAGCCCAAGCGTCATGAGGATCATAAGACCGGCAGCAACCAATGATGCCTTACCGACTTCAGCAGGATGATTCGGCGGAGCGTGGGGTTGGTGGAATGTTTTTTCATGACGGTTACTTCTTATTCTTGTAATTAATCCGGTTGTATATGGCATAGCTAAGCGCTATGGCAAGCAACGTGATGGCCTCAAACCACAGGAGCAACGGAAGCTTGCTGTCAAGAACGTACCTGCCCATAGCATCCGTTGGCATGAAAAGGCCCAAGAGCTGGCACAGGACCATAAAGAGCGCGACCAGTACCCACGGCCCGACGGCTATGCGTAGGCGTTTTTTGAAAACCCTCAGGACTACCGGCAGCACCAGCAGTGCACAGAACTGGGTGAAGGCAATCAGCTCTATGGCGGGGTTATAGAATGACTGTAGGCCCCGCAGCGCGCTAGAGTATAGCCCGAAATCTCCTTTTGGCCAGAGACCATTATGCCTACTCGCGTCAAAACTAAACTTTCCTATGGCAACCAGTAGCAGCACGGCTAGGATCATCAGGCCGGCAATGATGGGCAGAACTTTGCAAACTTCCCAGATTGCGGCCCGTCGCTGCGGTATCATGTCAGTGGTGGGCTCTTCCTTCATATTAGTATTTTTTAAGATTATTGTTCTTATCCGTAATTTCAGTCACTAGCTGGACGGCCAACACTTCGCCTGAGCGAACAGCCTGGTGATCGGCTTCCGGATCTTGCGCGTACCTCACCACCAACATATCACCTATCTCTATAGTCAAACCACCATAAGCTTCGGCGTAGTTCTCGTTGAATGTACCGATAACATCTTCTGTCGTCTGGACAGTATAGAGCTTTCCCGAAGAACCTTTGAGTTTGAAAAGCTTACCCTCTAAGGCTACTATCTCACCCTGTATCTCATACGTTTCCCCTGTAGGACGCGGGTACGGCAATGTCATAGCTTCATCCCTAGGGAAGACATCCACTCCCGAACCATGTGTGCATGTTTCCTGGGTGTTCCCAATACATGCTGCCCGCTCGGCAATTTGATTTTGTACTCTCCAGGAATAATAGTGAGCCGAGAGCTCAACCTTTACCAGAGCCAGCAGCTCGCTACTAGTTGGAGCACCACCATTTTCGTCTGCATAGTGATAGCGCACTACGGTTAATAACGCGTCACCCTTTTTTATATCTCGCTTCGTGGCGGGTTGACCGCTCTGGATAAAAATCGTCTCGTGATTCAGAGCGAATGTCCGCTGGTCTCGTCCCTCTTCTATGAGTGATATTGTATCCGGGGAAATATCCTGCACGGTTAGGGCACTGGGGGAATACTGAACACTCGCGGGAAGTTCGGTTTTCCAGGTACTACCAGCCCAGCTTGCTATAGCATCAAGCTCGCACCTTGCCTGCACCACCTTGTCGATCTCTTCGGGTTTCAAAGTGCTACCACGCTTAAGTTCAAAAGTAACTTGATCACCGTAGTTTTTGCAGTTTTCTAAATCAATCACGGCTGCCTTACGATTGTCGTTTTCTTGGTAAGAGCCGGTGCGTGCTTGCGGACTCAGCCATAGGCGATATGCGGCGTATGCTGTACCTGTAAGTACGAGCGTCGTGAGGATTGCTAGGGCTATAAGGGCAAGTTTCGGCAAGTGCCTCAGCTTCGTGATGAAACTAGGCTTTTCAGTTGCGCCTGATTCACGCAACACCTGGTTGAATGCTCGTTCCTGGCGTATTGATCCCATGACTTTCTGGACGAAAGGATGATCATGATCACCGCCCACTGGAGCACTGGCAATCAGTATCTGTTCAATAGTCGCGTTTTTCATACCAGCTTCTCCTTGAGCTGGAGCTTTGCCCGGCGCATCCACGTACCAATAGTGTTGACCGGCTTATCCATCTCTTTGGCAATCTGTTGGTAACTTTTGCCCTGCCAGTAATAAGCCGCGATAATATGCCGATACTCGGGCGGCACCAGTTCCAGAACTGCCTGTCTTACTGCCTCCCGCTCCTCTTCTTCTAGGAAAAGGGGCATAGTGCTTTCGGCAAGCAGCTCGACATCTTCGACATTCAATTTGCGCTTATTTTTACGCAAATGATCGATTGCCTTGTTGGTAGCAATTTTATACACCCAGGTTGAAAACCGGGCACGTTTTGCGTCAAAAGAATTTAGTTGTTCGTACGCTTTGATAAAAGCCTCCTGGGCGATATCTTCCGCGTCGTCTCTATCGCCCACGATTCGTTCACAGTGGATAATGAGCCCCTTGAAGTACCGCTCAACCAGCGCGGTGTATTTATCCGGGTTGCCATCTAGGACTTCCTGTATTATTTCGGCTTCATTCATCATGCCTAGTATACGTGCGAAAAGAGAAAATATTTCAGAAAGATCTGATGGTTCTTAGGTTAGGCAAGTGCTAAAGTCTATTTTCCGACCGACAAAGGCTCACCAGCACGCATCACGTCTACATCGCCTGCTATCCTGCCAGGCTCTTGGCCAATCGCGGTAACATAGAATCGGCCACTCTCGCCATATGCTTCGGACTCGTAGTAAACAGGACTGATGTCTACAGTTGCATTGTGAGGGTTGGGTTCAGGTTGACCGGCTTGTTCCATGGCGGGGCCGTATGGCGCTTCCATGAGTGTGCCGCCCTCCGGCGCGATAAATACTGAGGCCTCACCGGTTTGGTCATAGACAGTGTAGCCGTAGGTATTCTCGCCTAAAATGAGCGGGCTACGAATACCATCGGGGTGATTCAAGCCGCCATCTTGTGGGTACAGAATCTCGTAATCAAATGAAGCTCATAAGCTCAGAAACAGCAATTAAATACATGGAGGAGGACTTAGTGAAGCTAGAGAAGCAATTGACAGACCTGAATACTAAAAAAGAAGAACGGAAGGACAAAGAATCCGTCGATATGCCGACGATCTTGACATATATCAAATATTACATGGAACACCTGTTTGAACTACTCATTGACCACTGTAATCCGCTCACCAAAGCCGAGTATTTCGGCGTCATGTTCGATCAGGTTCCAAGCTATGCTGAAATAAAAGATGGAACCCCGGATGTTAGCAAAATAACAGGGTTGAATGAACTTTTTCGGATTGCTAAAACCGAAAAAGGTTCACTGGTGCGCGAGAGAGGACTTGAACCTCCACGCCTTGCGGCACTAGTCCCTCAGACTAGCGTGTCTACCATTCCACCACTCGCGCTCGTCGAGGTGTGATGGTCAGGTAGCTGAAGCGCTGGCAAAACAAGTTTGCCCATCACTTCTAGCTACCTGACCAAGCCCTCTCCTCTACAAATCCGCGAATCCTCTCGCGGATTTGGCAAGGCTGCAAAATAGCTCTGTTATAGTACGATTTTTAGGTTAAAAACTCAAGAGGTACCGGCCGGGCTACTTGGTCACCCGCTCCTGGCGGATCATCCAGTTTTCTACGTTCACGTAGCGGTTGGTAATGCCGTTCAGGGACTCTGGTTCAAAGTTAAAGACTTTGCCCCGGGTCACATACAGGAAGGTGGGCTGGTACAGCGCCAGCGCCGGGGCGTCATCCCGCCAGGCCTTCAAAAAAGGTGCGTACTTGGCCGCCCGGACTGCGGGGTCCAACCGGGTGCGGCCAGCCTCTAGCGACAGGTCAGCTACCTTGGACTTGTACTCTGAAAGGTTGAGCCGGGCCGGTGAGTTGGGGCTGGCCTGGGTACTATGCCAGTAGGCAAAAACATCCGGGTCCGTTCCGATAGATATGCCATACAAAAGTGCAGCGTAATCGTGACGGCTGACTACCCCCTGCATGTCTGCATCATTCTGTAGTAGTACTTCTGTTTTTACGCCCAGATCGCGCCAGGCCTTTTGTACAAAGCCGCTGACGGCGCTGTAGTCGCTGGTATTTTGCGCGTATAGGGTAAAGGTCAGTTCCTGTCCGGCCTTTCGGCGTATGCCGTTGTTACTCATCTTCCATCCGGCAGCATCCAGACTGGCCGCAGCCCTGGCCGTCCGAAACGGCAGCTGGGTCAGTTTGGGGTCAAAGCCGATGTGCAGGTCAAGCAGCGGTCCCTTCGCCAGCTGCACCGGATAGCCAAGCGTATTTATAGCAGCAGACGTATCTACACTTTGGACCAGCGCCCGCCGGACCTTTACATCGTCCAATGGAGGTTCGGTTGTTTTAAAGAACACCAGGACAATGCCCGTCAGTGGGACGCTGTACTCCACAAAGTCCGGTACCTCACGGATGTCATCCGAAATACTGGCCAGTCCGACCATGCTCGTTAATTCGCCTGCCTGGTAGGCGCTGGCCATCTGCTGTTCGTCCCGGAAGGTCCGGATGATGAACTGGCCGAGCTTTGGCGGGCTGCGGTAAAAGACCTGGCTTGGCGACAGTCCAATGACTTCTTGTCTGGTTTCCTGAGTTGTGCCAGTTACCTCCAGCCGGTCCCACATAAACGGGCCGCTGCCAATCGGCGCTACCGTATTGAAGCGGGCCGACCGCAGTTGCGCAGGCTCGACAGCCTCCAGCACATGCCGGGGCACAATACCGTTGGTCAGGCCTTCCGGGAAAGTACTCAGAACATTCGGCAGCTCAAACACCAGAGTTTGAGCGTTTTTTTCTGTGACCTGTATTTCTTTCCAGGTGTTAAACAGGGGCGACCGGGCATCCGGGTTTTTGATAACCTCGTAGGTAAAGGCCACGTCCCTGGCAGTCAGCGGCTTACCGTCGTGCCATTTTAAGTTGTTGCGTAGCGTGACAGTGTACACCTTACCGGTTGGATCGACTGAGATCGACTCTGCCAGATCCGGCACCAGCTTGTTTTCCTGGTTGTAGCGCATCAGCCCGGAGAAAACCAGCCGGGATACGGAACTATCAGCAGCGCTGGTGGCATACAGCGGATTGGCGCTTGTAAAGGTCCCGATAATGCCTTCTGTATAGGTGCCGCCTGGTGCTGGCTGGAGGATTTGGTAGTGCTGGCCAAGGGCTCTGGTCTGCAGAATCGTACCCACCGCTACCAACACCAAAAGCACCAGCCAGCTGGCCGCAAACCGCCAGACACTCATCAGCCGGCCGAGGCGCTTGAAAAAGTGCCGTTCCAGGCCTTGTTCAGCGTTTACACTTATGTCTTCCACCTGTTGGCGGCGTTTTTTGAACCGCCGACGCCAGCGGAGTTTTGTCGTCCGATCAATCATAGTTTAGCTATATTATAGTATCATGCGTAAGTGGTTGATAACGCTGCCAATGAGTACTAACCAACTATGCCCAGGATAATGGAACCGGAAAAGACTAAGGCGATTATAATTGTCAGCTGGTGAAGGGATTTGTCCGAACCCCGGCGCACGGTGTTGACCTCTGCGCTGCCGCCCAGACCGGCGCCCAGACTTGCCCCGCGGGATTGTACCAGTACCAAAACTGTCAAAAGCGCCATGGAACCAATAGTGATGTAATTGTAGATACTCATCTCTCCTCCAGAATGGTTGATACCAGGTAGTTTACCAAGCCTATCACCAGTCCGGCAAGCATAGCGGTTCCAAAGGTGGTGATCTGCATCTGCGGATACAGCCATCCAACCAGGTAGACCATAAAGCCATTTATGACAATCATGAACAATCCCAGGCTGAACAGGATGGCCGGCAGCGACAGGATGACCACGATCGGTTTGATGATGGCGTTGACAATAGCCAGGATCAGTCCGGCGATGATTACCACCCCGATACGACTGTCATAGTTCAGCCGCTCGCCTAATATGCCGGCAGCAATCCACAGCCCCAGGCTGCAGACAAACCAGCGAATAGCAAAACGACTTAGAGGCCCACGTTGCATAGTTACCACCAGTATAGCAAATCCGCGGGCTTATGCCGCAGCATTACGCTGACCCACCCTCACTTTTCCGTCATGCCGGGCTCCCGTTCTCCGCAGCAAGTCCGCGAAGAATGAATGATCCGGCATCAGATAAAAAAGTAGGTAACTTATTACTTACTGGATGCCGGATCAAGTCCGGCATGACAGGAAAAATGTAGGTCAAGGCCAACGGACTAGCCCCTCACATACCCCTCACGCATAAGTAGCTCGGCCATCAGAATGGCGCCGCCCGCTGCGCCGCGGACGGTATTGTGGGCAAGCGATATAAACTGCCATCCAAACTGCGGATCTTCCCGAAGCCGGCCAATGCTTATACCCATGCCACCATCCCTGTCCCGGTCCAGCCGTGGTTGCGGCCGGTCTTCATCAGAGAGATAGGTCAGGAAGTTTTTGGGAGCGGAGGGCAGGTTGAGCGCCGCTAGAGGGCTGTGGAAGTTTTGTATTGCTGCAAGAACCTGCTGCCTGGTGGGCTTCTTTTGAAAACGCACACTGACTTGCGCCAGGTGGCCGTCACTGATTGGTACGCGAATACAGGTAGCAAAGATTTTAGGGGCGGAGGCTAAACGCAGAGCGCCGTCAGAAAGATCGCCCCATATTTTCAGCGGCTCTTTTATGGATTTTTCTTCTTCGCCGCTTATGAATGGGATGAGGTTGTCCGCCATTTCCGGATAGGTTGCCACTGTTTTGCCAGCACCGGAGACCGCTTGCATGCTTACAACCGAAACGTCTGTAGGCTCAAAGTCCTGCAGCGCCGTCAGTACTGCCACATAGGACTGTATGGAACAGTTTGGTTTAACGGCGATCAACCCCTTATCCCAGCCGCGGTTCTGGCGCTGCACGTCAATAAGCCGGGCATGTTCGGGGTTAACCTCTGGTATAAGCATTGGTACGTCGTCAGTCCAACGATGCGCCGAATTATTGGAGATGACGGCCACGCCCGCCGCAGCATACGCCTCTTCAATTTGCTTGATGGCTGCCTTGTCCAGGTCAAGGGCACAAAACACCAAACCGACCTGACTGGCGATATCTTGCAGGTCGTCCTGAACAGACCTGACCACCATACCCTCTGCAAAAGCGGGGACAGGTGTGGTCATGCTCCAGCGGCCCTCGACAGCCCGGCCATACGCCTGGCCAGCCGAACGCGGCGATGCAGCCAGGCACACTACCTCAAACCAGGGGTGGTCGGCCAAAAGGGTGACAAAGCGCTGGCCAACCATGCCGGTCGCGCCCAGGATGCCCACACAAAGCTTCATAGCAATTCGTGCCCTTTTAGAACTCTTTCCAGCGCCTGGCGGTTTTGTTCTTCCATTGGCGTCAGGGGTAGCCGCAGGGTTTGGGTAATCTTGCCCATCATGGCCAGGGCTGACTTGACCGGAATGGGGTTTGTCTCTATAAAGTTGGCATGCATGAGGTCAAGCCACTGGTAGTGCAGTTTGCGGGCCTTGGCCAAATCGCCAGCTTGTGCGGCATGCACCAGTTCGGAAAACGGCCCGGGAATTTCGTTGGTGGTAGCAGATATAACGCCCTTGCCTCCAATGGCTATCACCGGCAGCGTGAACGCATCGTCGCCAGCCAATAGCACAAATTCCGGAGGTGCCCCGGCAATGATGTTCATCTGCTGCACAATGTCGCCGGAAGCTTCTTTGACACCGATAATCTGCGGGACTTCTTTGATGAGCCGGAGCATGGTTTCCGCGCTGACGTTCGAGCCCGTTCTGCCTGGTATGTTATAGGCGATGATTGGCAAGTCTCCACTACCCGCGATGGCGCTAAAATGAGCGATCAGGCCGCTTGGGGTTGGCTTGTTGTAATAAGGCGTCACATGCAGCAAGGCGTCGGCACCAGCCTGCTTGGCAATCTGCGATAAATGCACAGCTTTTGCCGTATCGTTGGTACCCGCGCCCGCGATAACCGGCACCCGGCCATGCGCTTCGCTTGCGACAGTCTCCACTACCAGGCGATACTCGGCCTCTGTTAGTGTCGATGCCTCGCCGGTTGAGCCGCAAGGCACTAATCCATCGATACCATTCGCCAACTGGAAATCCACCAACTGGCGCAAAGCCTCCACGTCCACCTCGTTTTTACTGGTAAACGGTGTTACCAGGGCAGTGATTGCCCCCTGAAAGTTATGGCGCATACGGACCTCCTTTTTGAAATAATTGCTCAAAGAACATGTAGCCTTGTTTACCGTGAATATATTCGGCCGCCAGCAACGCGCCTTCGGCAAAACCGCTGCGGCTATGTGCCGCATGGGTCAATCGCACTTCGTCTGCTGCGCTGTCAAAGGTAACCTCGTGCTGTCCAGGGTTTCGCCCACCGCGCAGCGAAGCAAAATGCAGCTCACCGGGGTCGATGACTCCGTCGGCCCGGTCAAAACGTGCAGCTGTCTTTGGGGGGAAGTTGTTGACTATCGTGGTTGCGATGATTTGGGCTGTTCCGCTTGGGCTGTCTTTTTTACCGGCGTGGTGGGTCTCAAAACCATACACATCGTACGCACCCAGACGGTGGAATTGCCTGGACGCCAGAGCAACCAACTGCAGGAAAACCTGAGCGCCAGCGGAAAAGTTAGAGCCGACTATCAGGCCAATGCCAGCCTGCTCAACCTGACGCTGCAAACCAACGTCTTGCGCGTCCCAGCCGGTGGTGCCGATAACCGCATCAATACCCAGGTCGCAGTAGGTTTTGATGTGCCCCGGCACCAGCTCGCCCACCGTAAAGTCAATCACCACGTCGGCCTGCCTTAGCGTTTCAGTGTCCAGCGCCTGACCGATGTGCTTGCGCTGTATGGTGACGATCTTATGACGGTCACTCCCGGCAACCAGCCGCTCGACCTCCTGACCCATCCGGCCATAGCCCACGAGTGCGAGCTTCATACTGTACTCCTTTCCCTAGGTATAAATTGCGTGTGCAGCCGTGCCACGGCGGCGGTTACTGCCGCAGCCGGCATGATCAGGCTGACGTTAATATCGGACGCGCCCAAGGAAACCATCCTGACTGGTATATCCAGCTCTTCCAGCACACTAAAGATGAGGCGGATGGTTGCCGGCGACTGCGTGATGTTGCTGCCGACCAGCGACACTATGCCAACGTCGCGTTGCACACCCACAGTGGTGAAGGTTGAGAGCTCCGCCAAAGCCGCCTCCAAGTTGTCATCATTATCCAAAGTCAGCGACACACTGGCTTCCGAGGCACTCACCAGGTCGACCGAGATGTTATGGCCAGCAAAAATGGTACATATGCGGGCCAAAAATCCTTGACCCAGCAGCATTTCGCTGGCGTAGAGGTTTATCATGACTGTTTGTTGTTTGCAGGCTATGGCCGTTACGCCACCGGGCCCACTCGCTTCTTCCGTGATAACCGTGCCAGCGGCGGCGGGGCGAAAGGTGTTAAGGATACGCACCGGGATGCCGGTCCGAACCGCTGGCTTGATAGTTTTTGGGTGCAGAATCTTTGCACCAAAGGCGGCCAACTCCGACGCCTCGCGAAAGGACAGCCGCTCCAAAAGCAAAGCGTCTTTGAACAAACGCGGATCGGTGGTAAACATCCCGTCAACATCCGTCCATATTTGTATCTCCTCCGCTTCCAGGCAATGGCCGATTATAGCAGCCGAATAATCCGAGCCGCCCCTGCCCAGCGTAGTGACCTGACCATGCTCGTCAGCCCCAATAAAGCCCGTGACCACTGGTATAATACCAGCCTCCGCCATGGGAGTGATCGTCGAACGCACACGCTTTTTAGTGGGCACTTCAATAAATTCTGCCGCCCCGTGGTTGCTAGTGGTGATGATGAGGTCCGAGGCAATCACCTGATGGGCTGGTGTTCCTTGGGTGTTTATATACTGAGCAACCAGGTGAGAAGCAAGCATCTCACCACTAGCAAGTACGCTATCTTGAGTTGCCCTGGATCGGTCGGTTAAGCTCAAACGACTCCTGAGCGAGGCAAGATGCTCGGCCAGGTATGCGCACGGAGCATGGTTATCAATCTTGTCGGGCCAGAGCGCGTAAATAATTGTCTCGTGCTTGTCGAGGATCTGATGCAGCACAGCCTCACGCTCAGTTTGAGCCTTCGCATCAAATGCTTGCTGGAGCAGATCGGTCGTCCCGCCGACTGCCGAGACAACAACCACCGGCTGTTGATCCTGCCGGGCCCGCACGAGCTCGCAGACAGTAGTAATTTGCTCTGCACTCCCAACCGAGGTTCCGCCGAACTTCATAACGATCATAGCCGTATTCTCATCTCTGGGAACTCCAGGGTGGCAAACAGGTCATTGAGTGTTTCAGCGCGGCGAATCATCTCCACTTCTCCATTTTCTTTCATGAGAAGTTCAGCCGACCGCAGCTTGCCGTTATAGTTAAAGCCCATCGAATGTCCATGTGCGCCCGTGGTATGAATCACCAGGTAGTCGCCAACCTCAATCGGTGGCAGTTCACGGTCAATGGCGAACTTGTCATTGTTTTCGCACAATGAACCGGTGACATCCACCAGGTCCGTTGGCTCTTGATCCTCTTTACCCAGCACGGTTATATGGTGATAAGCACCATACATACCCGGCCGCATAAGGTTGGCCATAGAAGCATCAACGCCAACGTAGGTTTTGTGCGTACGCTTCATATTGATGACTTCTGTCACCAGCCAGCCAGCCTCGGCGGTCATGAAACGGCCGCTTTCCATAAAAATAGCCGGCCTGCCAAGCAGATTTAGATTTAGTTCGTCGTAAGCCTGCCGCACAGCCATGGCGAGCGCCTCAACATCAAAAGGTTGATCTGCCGGGTGATAGGGGACGCCGATACCCCCGCTTAGGTTGATAAAAGAGAAAGTTATACCAAGCGCCTGATGGATCTCGACGGCCAGCTCAAATAGCTGCCTGGCTATCCGCGCGTGATTGCGCCAGTCCCGGTCGTTACTGAGCAACATAGTGTGCAGCCCAAAGGTGGTTACCCCAGCCTCTTTGAGCATGCGGTAGGATGCAATGATCTGCTCGCGGGTCATGCCGTATTTGGCTTCGCTTGGCGTACCCATGATCCATTCCTCGGCATCGGCAAAAGACATGTTCCCGGGGTTATAGCGGCAGCAACCCACTTTTGGCGTACCGAACTTCTGCAAAAACGGTTCAATGTGCGAAATTTCGTCAAAGTTGATCGTCGCCTCCAGCTCTACCGCACGTTCGTACTCAGCCATAGCTGTATTGTTGGACGAAAAGAAGATATCCTCGCCGGACAGTCCGATACGATCAGCCAGGTCCAATTCGGCTATAGAGCTGCAGTCCATTCCCTGGCCTTCATCTGCCAGGATCTGCATTACATGCGGGTTCGGCAGTGCCTTGACCGCAAAGTAGTTGCGGAAACCCTTGAAGCCTACGTTTTGCATAGCTTTGTAGAGTAGCTGTGATCTTTCACGAATGTGTGTTTCGTCATAGATATGGAATGGCGCGGGGAAGCGGCTGGCCAGGGCCTTTACCTGCTCTTTTGTAAAAGGTAGGTCTTTGTTCATAGCCCGATCGTAATGTAAAAATAACATAGTGTATAGTATTTCGTACTCTTGAACAATTTTACTATTTTGTGTTAAGATATTAACATGATTAGTATTGCTGAAGCTGTTGCTGAACTCGTTAAGCAGTCTCCACTCCTGGAAGAGGGTCTGTCGCGCAACCTCATGAACATATCGGCCGTGGCAAGGGATATGAAGCCCCGGGTTGAACAAAGGGTCTTCAAGGACGTAACCGAGGGCGCCGTTGTCATGGCACTGCAGCGGCTATCGACTACCTTGCCCTCGCAGGATCGCAGCTCCAAAGTCTTTCAGGGTGTGCCGGACATGGTCATCCGTTCCAATCTGTTTGAAGTGACGCTTGGCAACTCTCCCTCGCTGCTGGACAAACAGCAGCAGCTACTGACCCTGGCAGTCAGCTACAGAAACAAATACTTTTTGACGATTACGTCGGGCGTGTTTGAGACGACCATCATTGCCAGCAACGCCTTGCACGAAAAGATCACTGCCATCCTGGAGGGCGAAACCATCCTTAGCGAAATCCCAAGCCTGTCTTCAGTTACCATTCGTTTAAGCGAAAGCATTCTGGCCATCCCCGGATCCTATGCACAAATCCTCAAATTCATGGCATGGGAAGGCATTAACATAATAGAGGTAGTATCTACCTACCTTGAACTAACCGTGGTGCTCAAACAGGACGAGGCCGACCGGGCCTTTTCAGTCCTTAAAAACGCTTTTAAATAAGCTGTTTCTAAAGCCTCCTTCCCGTCACGGCCAAACCATGTACTCAGCTTGACCTGAATCTCAAAACCCCATTACATGCACCACTGTCATTGTCTGGCTTGACCAGACAATCCAGATTTTTGTCTTTTTTACTACTGGATCCTCCAGTCAAGCTGGAGAGCCTGCCCTCAACTTGATTGGGGGATGACAGGACTAGAGTTTGAGGGTCGGGTTACATAAACTGAATGGGTAGTTTACGGCTTAGGTTTTCTAGGCCGGTTTCTGTGACCAGCAGATCGTCTTCTATTCGCACACCTATGCCTTCCTCCGGGATATAAATCCCCGGCTCTACGGTCAGGACCATGCCGGGTTCCAGCGGCTGATCGTAGTCACCGATGTCATGCGGGTCCATGCCAAGGTAGTGGGACAGGGCGTGTGGATAGTATTTGCGCACTTCATCGCGTTCGATCAGTTTGATAAGCCCCAGTTCGCGCAGTTTTTCACCAATGAACTGCTCCATCTTCTTTTCGTTCTCCCGGATAGAAACGCCGGGGCGGACCAGTTCCAGGCCAAAAGCATGCGCCTCTGCCACTGCCGCATACACCTGACGTTCACGCTTACTTGGTTCAACCAAAAAGTACGTCCGGGCGATGTCCGCAGCATACCACTCGTACTCGGCACCGATGTCCAAATACAGCATCCGCTGGCCAGCCAAAGGTGCGTTGTTACGATAGTAGTGCAGTATGCAGGTGTTTTTGCCGCTGGCCACAATCGGATCAAAGCTGTGGCCCAGGGCACCGCGGCGGCGAAACCCCTGGGTCAGGTCGGCTTCTATCTGGTATTCGTGCTGGTACTTGCCCAGTTTTCGTTCCACGCTTTTAAACGTGTCTACCGTAATGTCTATAGCCCGCTGGATAGCCTCCAGCTCTACCGGCTGTTTGATAGAGCGCATCCGCAGCAGGTGCGGACGCAGATCCAGCAGTTCGGCCTCCGGCGCAATTTCTTTTAACCCGGCGATCAGCCGGGCGCGGGCCGGGTTAGTGTACATGTCATGCCATTCAACAAAAACCGGGGCTGCGGCCAGGGTAGCAATGTGCTGGACTTTTTTTAGCCGGGCCTCAAGCTTTTTCCAGCCGGTTTTCTGGTCGTAGATTTCCTCTATGCCAGACAGCCGGGTCAGTTCCTCCGGATTCAGCTGCCCATCAAAGGCTATCTTGGATGGTTCACGGTCGTTTGACAGGATGAGGTACTCGCGGCCCTTGTCCATCACCAGCATGATGTCCGGATCGGTGATGCCAGTCAGGTACCAAAAACTGCTGTCCTGCCGAAACTTGTAGGACACATCACCATTGCGCTGCAGCAGCCCATGTGCCGTTAGAACAATCGGCGCAGTGCCCGTAAAGAGCGTCCGCAGCCGCTCGCGGTTTTGCCTGAAAAAGTCAATGGTAAATAAGGAGTTCATGGTGTCAACTGGTAATTATAGCAAATCTCTGCAAAAAGATTTGCGCTTATGTTTTTTTAAGTTTATAGTAATCCGGGTTTTAGCCATAATTAGCCACCATAAGGAGTCTTAAAAATGTTCCTGAACTCAGCTGAACGTACCATAGAAAGCCACACTCTGACCGTACCGCCCAAGCCGGATGGCCTGTTGGAGCTGTCCGACCTGACCGGCTGGATGAAAGAACTGCTTGATGCCAACGAGCTGCCCACAAAAGACGTGGGACTATTTGATCACCGGCTAACCGTAACCCACAGCGATGAAAAGCCAGCCGTAACCATCCTTGGCATCTACGCCTCGGGCCAGGTACAACATCAGGAAGAGTACAGGCTGCTCTGTAACGGAGACGGGCAGGATCGTCTTTTTGTCACGAGCGGCCCGCCTGATCACAAGGTAGCGTTTCTTGATACCAATCAGGATCCGCCAGTACGTCGCGTACTATATGCCCCGGCCTTTCAGCTGCCCAGCCCACCGGAGGAGGCCGGTTTACCTCCCTCTCCTGACCACTTTATAACCAAACTGGAAGCACGAGCCAATATGCAGGCAGGGGTGTCCAGCCAGGTGATAAGCGGCATTCTGGACAGCACTATACGGGTCCTTGCCCCTGCAAAACCCTAAGAGCCAATTCCAGCTCTTTTCCTCTGGCTCCGACCACCACGAAACCTCACGACAACACCC
>DATHJH010000028.1:0-16618 GCA_035489815.1 Candidatus Limnocylindria bacterium | reverse complement strand
GGTCTTCTCGGGTAAAGTGGTGGTGAGCCATAGTGGTCACTCCTCTCGTATTTTAGTTGCTGTTACAAACAACAGGATACGGGGAAGCCCTATGGCTCTTCAAGTTACTTGGTTTGTCTCTTTTTGAGTGTTAATTCAGTAAGTTTCGTTTGAAACTTGGATGCTTTTGTGCTATAATACACCAGTTATGAAATATGTTTTGGGAGTTTTTGGCGTCATTTTGGTGGCTATTTTGGCCATTATCCTGATTATGCGTGTTGGCCGCGGCGATCCTAAACCGACGGAACGACCTCTGGTAGTTTCTGAGGAGGCCCGCGAAGGCGTGTCTGCCGTTATTACTACCCAGGGCCGCCTGGTGGGCGAAGACCAGCGCCGGGCAATCCGTATCAGCATCAGTCAGACCGAACGTCGTCTGGAAATTCTCACCGGGTACGAGGAAGCGGTTGATCGGGCTCAGACTTATCCAAGTACTCCAGCGGCTTTTGAGGCTTTTCTCATTGCCCTGGATCAAGCCGGCTTTGACAACAAACGAAAATCTACGGTCAATGACATGCGTGGCGCCTGTCCGCTTGGCAAGCGCTACGTTTACGAGCTAAAGGAATACAGCCAGGACCTGCTGAGCTCTTGGGACACCAGCTGTGGCGGCAAACTAGGTACGTTTAACGGTGGCCGCAATACTATCCGCAAACTTTTTGAACAGCAGATACCTGACTATACTAAGCAAATTCGTGGTGTTGACCTCCGCGGCCAAAAAGTAGCCACTGACGAAGGTTCTTAAGTAGCTAACCAATCGTTCTGTTAGACTGGGGGTGTGATTGAGGCTATTATTTTTGACTGCTTTGGCGTACTGACTACAGAGACGTGGTTGGCGTTTATAGACAGTTTGCCGGAAAGGACGGACGTAGATGCGGTACGGCAGGTACGTCGGGCATACACGTCGGGCCAGATCAGTAAACAGGCCTGTGTCCGGCAGATTAAAGAGCTTACTGGCCGGGTTTTTACAGAGGCAGAGGACCAGGAAGAAGTCGCCAGGAATACAATAGTTCTGGCATACATCCGCGAACTGCGCGGAAGAGGATATAAGATAGGACTGCTGAGCAATATCGCCAGCAATTGGATCCGCGATAGTTTTCTGAGCCCTCAAGAGCAAGCACTCTTCGACGATATGACATTAAGCTTCGAGGTGGGCATAGTGAAGCCGGACCCCAGGATATTTGAATTGGCGTGTAAGCGGTTAGGCGTGGATATGAATCAGACTGTTTTGGTAGACGACATAGAACGCTACTGCATGGCCGCCAAAGAAGTTGGCATGGCCGCAGTACTCTACAAAGATTTTAAGCAGTTCAAGGCCGATCTGGAATCAATCCTAAGAGCTACTTAACATCTATCTGTTGAAAGCGAATCCCAAGCAGCTGCCTTGATTTTTCACCTGTTTTCTCGCTTTTTCAAAGCGTAGCCTTAGCTACGGTTGGAAAACGAAGAACAGGTGAAAAGTGGCAGACCTTGGGATTTTAGCCGACAGGTAGATGTTCAGTAGCTCTTAGTCCCGGATCCTGATACTCAGGCGTCTTTCTGTGTTGCATTGTTCCTGTAGTTCATGCAGATGCATGCGGAGCGCTCCGGCCAAAGCAGCGCTTTTTACCTGAATAATAATCTGCCGGGGTTGTACGACGACTTCTACTGGTTGCTGATACTTCTCCATGACAAAGTCTTTGATGACCTGCACTTCGGGTGGTTGGTCGTATCTGTCCCGGGGCAATAAATCTCCTAAAGCGTCAGCCATAAGTTTATAATAAGGGAGTTATGCCAGAGTTACCAGAGGTTGAGACGGTGAGGCTGGGCCTTGCCCGGCTATTGCCGGGCAAGGTAATTGCCAGTGAAGCACATGATTGGGCCAAAGGCTTCATGGGTTCTGACGAGGACGTACGGCAGTTCCTGATTGGTGCTAAGGTCCTGATGGTTAAGCGTCGGGCGAAGGTGCTTATTATTGAACTCGATACCAAGTATTCACTCATTATCCATCTAAAAATGACCGGCCAGCTGGTCTACGTGGGCAAAGACGACAGGTTTGGGGCAGGGCATCCCAATGACTCTCTGGTGGGTGACCTGCCAGACAAATCTACCCGCGTGACTTTCCAATTTACCGACGGCTCCCAGCTGTTCTTTAACGACCAGCGTAAGTTTGGATGGGTCAGATTGCTGCCGACTGCCGAGGTGCCCAACATAGACTTCTTCAAAAAATTTGGGCCGGAGCCACTGGCTGCTGACTTCACCACCCGGCAGTTTGCGGAGCGTTTAGAGCGGCGAAAAAACAGTACTGTCAAGGCCGCCTTACTGGACCAAACAGTCATTGCCGGCGTAGGCAATATCTATGCTGATGAATCTTTGTGGAGTGCAAAGATACATCCTCAAACACTGATTAAGAACATCGGTCACAGAAAGCTGAACACATTATTTATAGAACTTCGCCAAGTGCTGGAACTGTCCATAGCCAAAGGCGGTTCGTCCGACAAAAATTACGTGAATGCCGAGGGCAAGCGGGGCAGTTACCTCAGCTTTGCCAGCGTCTTCCGCCGCGAAGGTCAGCCATGTCCGCGACACCCTGATACAATGATTAGCAAAATAAGAGTAGCCAGGCGGGGCACGCACATTTGCCCAAAGTGCCAGAAAGTAAGTAACTAAAATGGTTTTATCACATGCGGACGTTCAGAAGATTGTTCATAACCTCGGCCGGCGGGAACTGGAAAACCCAGAAGGTCATGGCGTGGACTTACGTCTGGGCGAGGTTCATCGTATTTCCGGCGGGCAGGCTTTTATAGAGTCCGACACCAAAGACGGGCAGGGTATGCGCAGCGGTTTTGAAACAGAACTGGTTATGCGGTTTGATGAATCTGCCGACCAGCAGGAAAAGCTTGTCGTCCAGCCGGGCGACTACTACCTGGTAAAGACTGTCGAGTCAGTCGATATGCCGATGGATGTGTTGGGTGACTTCCGCCCGCGGTCCAGCCTGTTTCGGGCCGGATTGGTGCTGCTTACCAGCGTAGCTCCCTCCGGCTACAAAGGCGGGCTGATATTTGGGTTGTATAACGCCGGGCCGCTGCCAGTCACGCTGCAGATGGGCGCCCGTGTAGCCGCTGCCGTATTTTACCGGTCAGAAAAGAAAGGCATAGCCTACCGCGGCCAAAACCAGCACGGCCGCATAACAGCCGCCGGCACCGAGCAACAGGTATGATCACCACGCTGACTGGCGCCAACTCGTTTTTGTTAAGGCATGAGCTTAACCAGCTTATCAGCGATTTTGTAGCTGAATATACCGACATGGGGCTGGAGCGCCTGGACGGGGAGGAGGTCAGCTATGATCGCATGCGTGAGGCTTTGGAGAGTCTGCCGTTTCTGGCCAGCAAAAAGTTGGTGGTGTTACGGAGTCCCGGTGCGAACAAAGAGTTTACTGAAAAGGCACCAGAGCTTCTGAGCAATGTGGGTGACATGACGGATGTAGTCATCGTTGAACCAAAACTGGATAAGCGGCTGGCATATTACAAGTTTCTAAAGAAAAACAGCGAATTCAAAGAGTTCAGCGATCTGGACGAAAGCAGCCTGTCGCGCTGGCTGGTAGAACAAGTGACAATGCAGGGGGGTAGCCTTGCCCAAACAGACGCGCGGTATTTGGTAGGGCGTGTCGCTGGCGGCCAGCAGCTGCTGGCCAATGAGCTGGCTAAGTTACTAAGCTATAACCCGACAGTTACCCGACAAACCATAGACCTCCTGACTGATCGGACCCCCCAAAGCACGATCTTTGAGCTACTGGATGCCGCCATGGGCGGCCGGTCCAGGCAAGCACTTGAACTGTATCAGGAGCAACGCGCTATGAAGGTAGAGCCCCAGCAAATCATTGCTCTGCTGGCCTGGCAGTTGCATGTGCTGGCGGTCGTGAAGGCAGCTGGTGACCGTGACCCTGCCGTCATTGCCAGGGAGGCCAAACTCAATCCATTTGTTGTTCGCAAAACCCAAAGCCTGGCCAGCCGCATGAATCTACCTCAAATCAAAAAACTTATTCACGACACCCTTACGCTGGACATCCGCCTCAAAAGCGAACCAATTGATGCAGACGAAGCCCTCCAGAACTTACTGGCAACTGCTACTGGAAAATGATCGAATAACGGGGGTGCGAGTATTGACATGTATGCAGTATTATGCTAGTGTAATATTACTATGCCAGCTCTCACTGAGTCGTCACCTGAAACTCCGTTTTCATCCGGCGGTTCCGAGGTGCGGTCTACCGGAGTTCCGCCACTTGGTGCTCTAGCTGTGGCGAGTGACGAAGTCATGAGCCGTATTTCCAGTAAGCCTCTTGACCAGACGCCTTGGACTGAGGTCTCTGCTGAAATGGAGCATTTTCGAGCGGCGCGAGCTACTCGTGAGCAAGAGGTTAGGGAAGCCCGGGGAAGGCTATCAGGCTTGGCACCTAATCAGGCCAAGATGTTTGATGCGTATATGCAGTCTGCTTCTCCCCTCCTTCGCACGAAACTGGGGATCCCCGAAGGTATGATTTCTTGGAATACATGGTTGGCCGAAGAGGCCGCAGACAGCCAGGTACTTGATGTTTTGAAGTGGCATACTGACAAGCTGCATTCACAACAACAGAGTCCGGAGTTTGGCGCAGAAGTAGAGCATCACAAGAACAAGTACGCTCTCGCAGTTGAGGCTGCGGTTGCTAAAGGATGGATACACCCGGAAGGCCGACAGGCTGCGGTTGAAGTACAAGGTATGAGTGTTTATGTAGGCGACTATTTCAATACCGTATTTAAAGGTATGAACGCTTACCATGTACCTGGGACGAACGAAATAGTTCTGGGACAAGAGAAAAGTGTATCAGCTGCAGGACAAATTGATTCTGTTGATTTTAATCATGAGACAAATCACGCAGAACTTGGTGGCTTTGATGCTCGTTGGGAAAGGGAGGCTACCACGAACTATATAGCCAAACGGCTAGATAGTGGTGAACGCAGTATGTGGCCCAAGTCAGAAGCGGTCTTTCCAGAAGAGGGCTATTCACCAGAAGAGCGGCTTATGCACTTGGTGCACAAAGGGGGACTCTATAACGTACCTATCGAGTTACGCACTCGGGCATATTCCGCCCGCAGCCCGGAAGCACGTGCCGAAGCAATACAGAAGCTAGATGACGCCCTTGACGCCGTTTGGGGCGTTAAGAACTTCCGACACATCATCAATAAAGCGGTAGAAAACAAAGAGCAGTATTATATTGAAAAAGAGTTTTCTCCGATCGGTGCCGAGATTAGGGCAGTGAACGGAGTATACGACGAACTTCTTGACAGGGCCGAACAGCTACAGACTAATCGTCGCTTGCTCGTCGCCAGATTAGGGGACAAAAACTAAAAACCACCTGTCCGGGCGGTTTTTAGTTAGTCTGAAGCGGACTATTTTTTAGTAGTCTTTTTAGCGACAGGTTTTTTAACTGGGGTTGCTTTCTTGGTTGTTGCTTTTTTAGGAGCTGCTGTTTTCTTGGCGCCTGCAGCAGCTTTGGCTTTGGCCGCCAGCTGTTTTTGTTTGCGGGCGACTTTGTTCTTGTGCATGACGTTTTTCTTGCCGGCTTTGTCCAGGGCGCTTTGGGCTTTGCTCTTGGCGTCCGCGGACTTTTTGCCGCCGCTGGTCAAGCTGGTGTGAAATGATTTCAGAGCAGCCTTCAGGGTGCGCTTGGTCTTTACGTTGCGGACGGTTGCTTTGTTAGCAGTGCGTACGCGCTTTTTGGCTGATTTGATAATTGGCATAAAACTTACTTCCTTATTTTTTGCTGGTTGTTGATACTAAGTCGAAACTGAATATACCCTGTTTGACCGAAGTTGTAAAGAGGCGGACCGGAAGAGCAGACCTCTTTATAGTATGTCAAGCACCTATTGAACCCATTGCAAAACTCCTCCCAAATACGAAAAGCCTGTCCTGGTGCACCAGGCAGGGTTTGCAGCGGGGGAGAGTTTTGTGATGGGTTCATAGCAGTTCATGAGATTCCAGGAAGTTTTACCCGGGCTATGCATCATCTCAGTCTTATAGTTATAGACACGCTTGTGTTTATATGATACATTTGCGAGGAATAGTCTAACAAAAAGTCTAACAAAAAAATCAAAATGGAAAATCCTAAGAACCAACTAGCTACCAAGCTCAAAGACGCCAATAACGTCCTGGTGACTGTCAGCACCAACCCTTCGGTGGATCAGCTGTCGGCAGCTATTGGCCTTACACTCTTTCTGAGCAAGCTCAAAAAGCACGCTACGACGGTTTTTAGCGGGCAAGTGCCCTCGACTATAGATTTTCTGAAGCCAGAGGAAACTATAGAAAGCAACACAGATTCGTTGCGTGACTTCATCATTTCTCTGGACAAAGGCAAGGCCGACAAAATCCGCTACAAGGTGGAAGACACCATGGTCAAGATCTTTATCACGCCGTACAGGACGTCTATTGGTGAGACGGACCTGGTGTTTAGCCAGGGCGACTTTAACGTGGACGTTGTGATAGCCCTGGGTATTCATAATCGCGAGGACCTGGACCAGGCAATCACGGCCCATGGACGGATTTTGCACGATGCCACCGTGGCAACCATAAACACTAAAGAGGGGTCAGAGATCGGCACCCTGAACTGGATCGATCCCCAGGCTAGCAGTTTATGTGAAATGACCGTGGTGCTGACCGATCTGCTGAAGACGAACACTCTGGACGGTCAAATGGCTACGGCGCTGTTAACGGGCATCGTGGCCGAAACCGAGCGCTTTAGCAACGAAAAGACCAGCTCTAATACTATGAATGCCAGCGCTAAGTTGATGGCTGCCGGCGCCAACCAGCAGTTGGTTGCGACCAAGCTGGAACCCCTGGAAGAAAGCCAACCGCAAGAAACTGCGCCGGCAAAAGAGGCCACGGGCGAACCGGTCGACGACAAACCAAAGGACGCTCACGTTGACGACGACGGGGCACTCCGCATAGAGCACGAAAGCAGCATTTCCAACGCTGCCGAGGCCCCAAAGGAACCCCCCAAAATCGAGGAAAAAGCCGAGGAAGAGGCCAAAGAAAAGACCGAAGAACCGGCCACGCTACCGCCGTCCTCCCCACCGCCAGCCGAATCGCTGCCAGAGCCGGTTTTACCTGAACCAATAGAGCCCCCCAAACCAGTTAACCAGGTTCGTATTGACGATCAAGGTCAGCTGCAGGTAGAAGAACCGCATATCAAACAGGACCACCGCCACATCCTGAATGCTCCACCGCAGGCAGTGGTGGGGAACGACGACTTATTTGGTTTGTCTCCAAGCGAGGATCGGTCCAGTGGTCCTGTGGACCAGGAAGACCTTCCGGCCGGGTCCAAGCTCGTTACTGAACCGCCCCAGTTTGGTGGACAGTTGAGCGCAGCTGCCGACGACTCCAGTAATGATGCTAATCCCCTCAATCTGCCGCCAGTCAATACACCGCTTCTGAGCCATGACTCTGCTGGGGCCAGCCACAGTGAACCACCTGCCAGCGCTCCTCAGCCACCGCCTGCTCCCATGCCACCGCCTCCTCCGATCATACCCCCTATGCCGCCAAATTTACCCCAGGCGGCTGAGCCACCCGTTCCTACGCTCCCCCCTCCCGCGCCGCCGCCCTCCCCACCGCAACCACCACCAGTTGAGGATACGCCTGCCTCCGCACCCCAGCCCAGTCAGCCGTTTGTAGAGTTGAGCGACAAATCGCTGGACCGTATAGAGCACAAAGTAGACAGTTCTCATCCGGACAAGCCAAACAAATTGCCTGAGCCGTTCGTGAGGTCATTGGACAGTTCCACATTGTCGGGACTGGAAGAAAGGGTCGACAGCCCGCACGTCCAGGCTGTATCTCCACCGTCTACAGTGCCAGAGCCGCCTATTGATTATCATAAAGTCGCATCAGAGCAAGTGGCTAAGGCCATGTCTGACAAAACCCTGGACGACATAGAGCACAAGGTACATAGCCCGCACACTACCCAACCAGCATCCGAGGAGCCAGAACCCAAGCAAAAAGAACCCGGGCTTAGCTACGAGCCTCACGAGTCCGAGCCTCCTGAATCATCGGTTGCAAGTGATGACGCTACTTCTCCTGGCGACGATACTTCGGCCAGTGATGATGGCGGGGTCTCCAGCGGCACACCATTCACCGATCAGGCGTTTGGCTCCCTGCCAGAAACCCCTGTACCATCCGCCCAGCCAGATGATACCGGGGCTTCTGATGACGATGCTGCTGCTGCCTCTACGCCAGACGATGATGATAAAGGCGATGCGGCCAAAGACAAAGTCAAACCCCAACCTGCTTCGGCCGGAGCCGGGGAAGATGTTTCGGCGGACGAACAGAGTGCCCGCGATGCTGTCCTGCAGGCTATAAACGCTGGCGGTGATGGCCAGTCATCCCTGCCGCCCCTTGACGGTATCGGCACATCAGGATTAGTGGGTGTAGCCCATGATGACCCAGGGGCAGGTGACGCTACGGATTCGCCAGCTCCATTGCCGACACCTCCACCCATACCCGATCCGCCTCATCTTGCTTCTTCGCCTAATATTCACATAGATAGTGAAGGCAACGTAACTCCCCAGACACTTGTCCCGGCGAGTGATGAACTACCATCGGACAACACCGCAGCACCAACTGACGACGCCACTGCGCCGCCTCCCGTGCCGCCGCCCATGATGCCTCCCGTGCCAGCCTCTACCGATTCGGATCAAGCCAGTTCCTAAGAATGGTTCTAAGCTTTGCTGCCAGGTGTCTACCTCGAAACACAGTTGCTAAACTAAGGCTGCTATTAAAATGAAGAAAATTGTGCCATAATATATAAAACTATGAGCAAAAAGTTGGATTTGGCCTTTGGTACAGTTGAAACTTCTCGCGAAATAGGGCAGTTTGAAATGTTTTTGCATGCCCATCCTGGTTCCTACGCGTCTGTTGGACACACGCGTTGGGTGGAGGAGGTTTGCGTGCCAGGGGTCAAAGCAGGAGAAAGAGAAGCGGTGGCCTGGTGGCAGGCTGACGATATGGTGGGGGATGCCGTAGTGCGGGCTGTAGGGCCAGATCGGGCCGAGCTTAAGAACTTCAGAGTATTGCCAATTTATAGCTCGGAAAATTGGAAGGTGAAGGGTGCAGGTACTTTTATGATGCAACAAGTGTTTGGTGTCGCTTGCTCACTACTGGATGCTCAGAAAATGATAACTTCTCAAGCTGATAGAGTTACCCTGCAGCTTGATATTACCGCCAACAACCCCGCAGTTGACTTCTTTCGTCGGCAAGGCTTTAATCCCTACGGTCAGGCAGATCTCTATCAGCCCGGGAGGCCAGAATTACTCATGTCACGAGAGATAGAGCTCGTCTGATGGACGGTATACTCCTCATAGATAAACCAGCTGGATGGACCTCGTTTGATGTGGTGGCTAAAGTTCGGGGTATAGTCAGAAAAGAAACCGGGCAGAAAAAGCCTAAAGTCGGTCATACCGGGACGCTTGATCCATTAGCTACCGGGCTACTGGTCCTGGTGATTGGGAAATACACCAAACAGGTGCCCCAGCTGTCAAAGGTCGACAAAACCTATAAAGTCACCATGAAACTAGGCCAAACCAGCACCACCGGGGACGAAGAAGGTGAAAAAACCCAGGTTTCTGACAAAAAGCCGTCCAAAGAAGAGGTTTTAGCCGGTCTCCGTCAGTTCGTGGGCGATGTCCAACAGGTGCCGCCCGCGTATTCCGCTATAAAGGTAAACGGCCAACGTGCCTATAAACTGGCCCGTGCCGGCAAAGAGGTCAACATAGAACCCCGGACAGTCAAAATCTATGAAATAACTGACATACACTACGCCTATCCGGAGGTAAGATTTGTGGCGAAGGTGTCTAGCGGTACCTACATTCGTACTCTGGCAGAGGATATTGGCAAGGCCCTGGGTACAGGCGCCTACATGTCCGGGCTTTGTCGGACAGAGGTAGGAAGTTTTTCTATTGGCCAAGCCACGGATATAGCTGGCATCATGGCCAACCCCTTGCGTAAGCTGCTAGTGCTTGACAAGTAGATATCTTAGTTGTAATATATATTCAGGTAATAAACTTTCTCTCTTTATAGTTTAGAAAAGCTTAGAGTTTCAAGATTATGGCGATTATCACTACCGAATTAGAACCAGGCTACACTGATACTTGGCCAGTCCCAGCCCAGTTAGGTTTGGAGACTTTATCCGCGCCTAAACAGTTAAATCCTGCCCAATTGGAAGCGGCTGCCAGGGCACGATTAGGCGAAAAGAGGGAGAGTGATCGCGTGGACCGTCAAGCGGGCAACCTGGCGCTTCTGAGGGAAGTGATAGAAGGCAGAGTTGATACCCCTCAAGAAGTACATACTGCACTTGCTCGGGCCGAACAGATGTGGCCACACGCCTACAGCCCTAATGCAAACACCATTGTAGAGATGACGCCAGAAGCTACTCCTGGGGTAGCCAGTATAGTGCTCAACGATCTCGATCAGGTGTTCCAGCCCCCAGAGGCTCCTGCGCCAGAGCTAGGCTGGAATGGCGCTTGTTGACCCCAGCCTTCACAACCCGAGACTTGTATAACAGGGATAAGTGTGCTATATTCTGGGGTAACGCCATCAAAACTCTTTTCGTAAACTAATAGATTGGGAATCCATGATCGCATCAGAGAAGAAGCAGAAAGTTATTGCTGACTTACAGAAGGATAAGAAGGACACCGGCAGCCCGGCTGTCCAGGTCGGTATTTTGACGGAACGCATCAAGGAACTGACCGGGCATCTGAAGCAGAACAAGCACGACTTTATGGCCCGCCGCGGTTTACTCCAGATGGTAGGACAGCGTAAGCGCCTGCTCAAATACATCGCAGAAAAAGACAGCAAAGAATACCTGACGCTCATCAAAAAGCTTGGTATCCGCCGCTAAAGCTGTGCGTAGACCGGGTGACTACTGAATGGAAACAGCAGAGTCACCAGGCTTGTGCACAGTAACCAAAAAGGGTCTTTCGCTGACAGAGCACCAGATATACCACGGCCGCATTAGCACAAGGGCTGAATGTATATTTGCACCCTATCAGTGAATCACCGCAGAAAGGCTAGAAGACACTTATGGGATCAACCATAAATCCATTTGGTAAAGATATTATTAAAGTAGAAACAGAACTGTGCGGCCGCAAGCTGACCCTAGAGGTTGGCCGCGTAGGCTTCCGCTCATCCGCGTCCGTGTTGGCGCGTTATGGTGACACGGTAGTACTTGGCACTGCCATGGTCAGTGAAAAGTCTGTGGGCAACATGGACTATTTCCCCCTGTCTATTGATTACGAGGAAAAGATGTACGCTGCTGGCAAGATCAGCGGCAGCCGGTTCATTAAGCGCGAAGGCCGTCCCAGTGACGACGCCGTGCTCATCGGGCGTATTATTGACCGGCCTATCAGACCGCTGTGGCCTAAGGGTTATAGACATGAGGTGCAAGGGATAGCCACTGTGTTGAGCATGGATCCTACCTTCCGGCCGGATATGATAGCTATGATTACCGTAAGCGCAGCCCTGATGCTGAGTGGTGCGCCATATGACGGCCCGGTGGCCGGTCTGCGTGTGGGCATGAAAGACGGCAAGTACGAGGCGTTTCTGACAGCAGAAGAATTAGACAAAGGTAAGCTGGATCTGGTAGTGGCCGCCAAAGAATCCGGGGTCATGATGGTAGAGGCCGGGGCAGATGAGGCCACGGAAGAAGAAGTAGCTGCTGCTATTGCCTGGGCATTCGAGGCCATGCAGCCAGCCATTCAGCTGCAAAAAGAATTAGTAGAAAAGATCGGTGTTACTCCTCAGGAATACAACCTGCACCTGCCGGATGAAACTATCCAGGCAGAAGTGGATGCCTGGATAGAGGGCAAACTGGGCGAGGACCTGCAAAAGCCGTATCCAGAGCGCAATGTACTGGTGCGTCAGCTCCGCGACGACTTCCACGCAGCTTTTGCCAAAAAGCACGGTGAGGAATATGACGACAAGCGTCGCGAGTATGATGACGCCTTTACTCTGGCCGTTCACAAAGATGTCCGCAAGGAAATCGTTCAGAAAAGTGTGCGTCCTGATGGCCGTAAGCTGACAGACATCCGCCAGCTATCCAGTGAGGTCGGACTGCTGCCGCGGACCCACGGGTCCAGCCTGTTCACCCGTGGTATAACGCAGGCACTGAACATTGTCACATTAGCGCCGCTGAGCTACGCCCAGCTGGTAGACACCATGGAAAAGGAAGGGGAGCGTCGCTACTTCCACCACTACAGTGCCCCCGGCTGGACGGTAGGTGAAGTCAAACGTCTGGGAAGTCCCGGTCGCCGCGAAATCGGCCACGGCTACCTGGCAGAGCGGGCTCTGACAGCCGTACTGCCCAGCGAGACGGAATTCCCCTATACCATCCGTTCGGTGACTGAGATAATGAGTCAGAACGGCAGTACCAGCATGGCAGCGACATGTAGTAGTTGTTTAGCGCTGATGGATGCAGGTGTGCCGCTTAAGCGTCCTGTTTCGGGAATTGCCATGGGCCTTATGATGGAAGGCGACACGCCGTATATCATGAGTGATATCGCAGATGCAGAGGACTTCGCTGGTGATATGGATTTTAAAGTTACTGGCACCACACAGGGTATTACGGCGCTGCAAATGGACATGAAAGTCCACGGCCTGCACCCAAGTATCCTGGAACAAGCCCTGGCCCAGGCCAAGGACGGCCGGGCCCACATCCTGGAACACATGCTGACTACCCTGGACGGCCCCCGGAAGGAAATGAGCCCCTACGCACCACGCGTCGAGTCTATCCAGATCAACCCGGATAAAATCCGGGAGGTCATCGGCAAAGGCGGCGAAACCATTAACAAGATCATCGCCGAAACCGGGGCAGAAATCGACATCAAAGATGACGGCACGGTGTTCATTGCCAGTCCCAACAAGACCAGCATTGACGGTGCCATCAAGTACATCAAAAACCTGACTGAGGATCCGGAAGTTGGTACTATCTACAAGGATGTGCCGGTGGTCAATGTCATGGACTTTGGCGCCTTTGTGCAGATCCTGCCGGGCAAGGACGGTTTGGTGCATGTCAGCGAAATGTCCGAGGAACGAGTGGAAAGGCCAGGTGACGTCGTCAAAGAAGGCGACCTGGTGACCGTCAAGCTCGTCGCCATTGACGAAAGAGGCCGCCTCAACCTCAGCATGAAACAAGCCGCACGGGAACCAGGTAAAAAAGGGTAAAAGGGAAAAGTAGCATGAAAAAAGCAGCGCCAAAACGAAACCAAAAGCTTACTTTGGCACTTGGCGGCGTGATCGCACTCGTTTTGGCGTATGCTTTTGGGTCTCTGGCCGTTGACAGCGGCAGCTACTGGCACTACCTGGGTGCTGTCGTATCCGTGATCGTTGCCATAAAATTATTTGTTCGAATAGTAAAAAATTATGTCAAAACAATCGGCGCTCGAAAAACTGAAGGCTAAGATCCTGGCGGACAAGGCCTGTCCGGACCTGGCTAAGCAGGCAACCCAGCTGGTCTTTGGGGCGGGTAACCCGGATGCCGACATTGTGTTTATAGGGGAAGCGCCAGGTAAGAACGAAGACCTTCAGGGCGAACCATTTATAGGGGCAGCCGGGAAGTTCCTGAATGAAATGCTGGCTATGATCGGCCTGGAGCGAAAGGACATTTATATCACCAACATCATCAAATACCGTCCGCCGAATAACCGCGACCCATTGCCTGATGAAAAAGCAGTCTTCTTGCCGTATCTAAAGCAGCAATTGGAGATTATCCAACCGAAATTGATTGTCACCCTGGGCAGGCACAGCATGGATGTGCTACTGCCCGGGCTGAAAATCAGTCAAATTCACGGCCAGCCTAAAAGGTATCAGGGGCAGGTATATCTGCCATTGTTCCACCCGGCGGCGGCCCTATATAACGGCAGTATGCGGCAAACACTCATAGATGACTTTGCCAAACTGCCACTCATTCTAGAAAAGATAAAACAATAAGTACATCAGATATTCAGGAAGGAAATCTAAAAACTATGAACACGAATAACAAACCAAATAATCAGAACAGACCTGTCCGTCATGCCGGCCAGACAGGCGGGCACAGGAACAATCCTGGACCCGCTGGAAAGCGGGCGCAAAAACCCGCGTTGGCCCTGGCACCGGTACGGACTGTCAGCCGTGGTGCAGCCATCCGCGCTCAGCGCCGGACGCATGATGACGCCCAACGTGTCATCAACCAGTACCTGGATGCGCCAGACGTCACTACGGACGACCGTCCCCGCCGGGCAAATGTTATAGATGATAACCCCCGGCTGAAAATCATCGGCCTGGGCGGCATGGACGGCGGCGGATCCAAAAATATGATGCTGGTGGAGTACATGAATGACGCCGTTATTATTGATGCCGGCAATGACCTCAGTGTTGATCTGCCCGGTATCAACTACGGCATCTGTGACGTCAGCTATGTAGAGTCTATTCGTCACAAACTGCGCGGCTACATTATTACCCACGGTCACCTCGACCACATCGGCGGTCTGCCGCACATTGTGCCTAAGCTGCCAGCACCTGTGTATGGATCTAACTTTACCATCGGTCGGGTAGAGGAAATATTTAGCAACTTTGGTCTGCCTATGCCCGAGGGCTTTGAGCTTCAGACAGTGATCATGAACGAGGATACCCACGAACGCCTCAAGGTTGGTAGCTTCTTTGTTGAACTGGTCCGCGTCACGCACTCGATTCCAGGCAGCACGGTCGTAGTGCTGGATACTCCCGTAGGACGCATCATAAACACCGGTGACTTCCGTTTGGATCCTAACCCGCTTGACCACGAGCGAACTGATGTCGATCGATTGAAACAACTCGGCGACGAGGGTGTTCTGACACTACTCAGCGAAAGCACAACAACAGAGCGTTTAGGGCGGACTCCTTCGGAAAGTACGATTGAACAAAGTTTTGTTGACATCATGAACCAGGCTCCCGGTCGTATATTTGTGGGACTGTTCTCTACGAACATGAACCGCGTGCAAATGATTGTCAATGCGGCGGTGCATCATAACAAAAAGGTTGCTATGGATGGCCGCAGCATGGTCAGTACACTGGAAATGGCTGTACGCCACGGATTCATGAAGATTCCCAAAGGGACCTTTGTGCCGATCGCCAATGTGCCAAACATGAAGGATACCGATGTCGTGGTGGTTGCGACCGGCAGCCAGGGCGAACCTAGTTCGGCCCTTCAGCGCATGGCTAGTGGTGATCACCGGCATATCAAACTCAAAGAGCAGGACACCGTGGTGCTTTCCAGCACGCCAATTCCAGAATCCGGCAACGATTCACTCATCGGTAGCATGGTAGATGGCTTGGTCCGTAAAGGGGTGCACGTATTCGAACACCGCCACCACGAGCTTGATAACATTGGTCCGCTGCATGTTTCCGGACACGCCAGCCGGGACGAATACGCCGACATGATCAGCTACACCCGGCCAAAGTTCTTTGTGCCGATCTACGGTGCCTACCGTTCTAAACAGCGCCATATAGACATTGCCGTAGAACAGGGTATTCCCCGCAAAAACTGCGTGAATGTAGACAACGGAGAAGTTATAGAGTTCACGCCCGACACCATGCAGGTTGGCGGCAAGGTACCGGTAGGGACCGTACTTGTCGATCAAACGGGGGCTATTGTGAGCAGCATCGTCATCAAGGATCGCCTGATGCTGGCAGAAGAGGGCCTGGTAGCTATTGTCCTGACTGTAGACAAAAAATCAGGCAACCTCATGACCAGTCCGGACATCATCAGCCGCGGCTTCATCTACATGCGGGACAACGAAGACCTCATGAATGCCCTGCGCATAGAGCTCAAGCGAGCTGTGCAGCAGCGCTACAAGCGGGTGGACCTGGACCGGTTCAAGCAGGAGTTAAAAGAGCACGTGACGCACTTCCTGTTTGAGTACACCCAGCGCAGCCCGATTGTCATTCCGGTTGTTAACATCATTGGCGGCGGCAAAAACGGCAATAGCCAGACTCCGGCCCAGCCGCAGCAGACTAAAAAGCAGCCGAACGGTAATCCACCTGTTCCACCGGCAGAACCCACGCCAGAGCAAATTGCCTTAGAACAGCAGCGCCGTTTTGAAGAAATGCGCGCCAAGCTCCTCGGCCAGGACGCCCGCACGGACTAGCCCTTTTGCGAGGATGCGAGGAGGTGACTCCTCCTCTTTGGCGCGCCGGGTTTGAAGTAAATTAAAACCCGGGCTGCTCTCCTCCCAAAGCTGACAGTAATGATCTGAATTTACTTCAGATCATTACTGGAATAAAGAGAGGTTTGTACCTCAATATCGAAACCTTATTCCTCCACTGTCGTTGTCTGGCTTGACCAGACAATCCAATTTTTCGCCCTTTTTACTACTGGATCCCCCAGTCAAGCTGGGGGATGACAGGACAGGGGGCGTTTGAGTTCCAAGCGTCCTAGATTCTAATCCGAATCGCAACACTACCACTTTCGCTTAAACACCGCTTCCGGGGTCTTGTAGCCCAGTCGTTTCCTTGGCCTAGTATTAATTCTGTGTACTGCCGCGTCAAGCGCTTCCTGGGTAAGATGGGCGAA
>DATHJH010000027.1:0-4041 GCA_035489815.1 Candidatus Limnocylindria bacterium | reverse complement strand
ACTTTAGCAGCATTAGCAAACAGGAGCTTGACCTAGCGGTCACGCTCCTGAATACTAGACCCCGCAAACGACACGGCTACAAAAGCCCTGCCGAGCTACTCAAGCCTTACCTGGGTGTTGCGATTTGAGTGGGAATTCAGGGGTACAATGTTGCTATGGAAATACCCCTGGAGCGACTGGAACTTACGCCCGATTTTTTTAACCCGGACCAGGACTTTTTGGGTACCAAAGGCCTTATTTTAATTGGCGACCAGGTACTGGTATATCGGCGGACGATGACGCCCCTGTGCATAAAGGTGAGCTGGATGTTGCGGGCGGTGGGCGCGAAGGGCGCGAATCGCCGTGGGAGACATTTCAAAGAGAAACTTTTGAAGAGTTTGGCCTGACACTGACAAAAGAAGACCTTATCTGGGCGCGAGCCTACCCGAGCAATCCAGACCCCGCCCAGATTGGCTACTATGCTGTGGTGCAATTGCCTGAAGCAGCGGCCCAGGACATTCGGTTTGGTGATGAGGGGCAAGGGTATCTCATTACGCCACTCGCCGATTTTTTGAATGCCCCGGACGCCTGGCCGGCGTATCAAAACCGGGCTCGGGATTTTGCGGAAGCCGCCGGGCTGCTTTTCTGATCATTATTTCTTGACGTGGACTGGAACTGGTTTGTCTTCGGGTACGACCTTGTCAATAATTCTATCTGATGCGGCCTTTTGGCGTTTGGCTAGCAGAATAAAGGGCAGGGCTATCAGGCTGATCCCTGCACTAATGACATACGACGCCGGATAGCCCCAGGCCTCTGCGGATTTGCCCAGTAGGGGTTGGAATACTGCTCCGCCGGACGAGCCTAACAGGTTGTCCGACGACAGCACGGTTGCCCGTTCCCCGGAAGCAATCAGACCGTTCAGGTATGCCTGATGCACCGGCTGGACAGCGGCAAACAGCATAGCCCAAATAACCAGAATGATCAGCACGACCCAGAAATTTTGCGCCAGCCCAATGGCAGCCATGGACGCCGCGCTCAGCCCAATGGCAGCGGCCAGCAGTGAGGTGCGGTAAGCAAAGAGTTTGCGAATCCGGACCACCAACAGCCCGCCGCCAATCTGCGCACCGGCTACAATCGCCGCCGCCAGGCCAGCAATGGCGTAGGAGTCAGTGCTGCCGTACAGTTCCAGCAAATATGGCTGCATAGCATAAAAGGCGTATATACCTACCCCGGCTGTAAAGGGGCTGGTCAGCATCAGCCAGCGTACTGGTGGGTTTCTGAAGCCGTGGTCAAAGGATGACTTGAGGGTACCTTTGACTTCCTTAAGCACCGATACCCGGCGACGCGGCGTAAACCCGACATCTTTCATTAGCAAAAATGCAGCAGCAAAGGTAACGGCTAACACTACGGCTCGCAAAATATACGGTATGCCCAGGTTGGTGTATTGGGCTATCACGCCGCCGGCCACGGTGCCGGTTAGCATAGCTATGCCTGTGGCAATCTGTCCTTTGGCAAAGGCTGATTCCAGGCTTTGCTTGTAGCCGGTAGCCTGCAGCGCATCCACCAACCAGGCTTCCACGGCACCGGAAAAGAAGGTGTAGCCCAGTCCCAGCAGTGCCGAGGAAATGGCCCACAGCCAGAACGCCGCATGTTGTTGCCACAGCACCAGGTAAAAGATAGTAGAGGCAAAAAGTGTGGCGGATCCTAACAAGTAGGAGGCCCGGCGGCCGACCGTGTCCGCCACGACGCCGGTAGGGACCTCAAACAACACTTGTCCGACGGTAAAGAATGCGTTGGCTGTAAAGGCTTCAGTGATGCTGAGGCCGGCATCCAGGAGGAAGAGGGTGTTGATGCCCCAGATGAAGGAGGTGGCAAAGGTGGATAGCAAGATGAGGGTGACATATGTCCGCAAGATTTGCTGGGGAGTGGTTTCCATAGATAGCTTTATTGTACTCTGCACGGCGGCAAATGTCTGACCGACCTACGACCTTGATTTTTGTGGCTGGCCACGGCCATTTTTTGTCCCTCTAGGGCACTTTATGGGTGACCTTGCGGTCAGCCCCATGGCGTTTGCTCACCCGGACGGGACAATAAAGTGGCCGCGGCCAGCAGTCCGCAATAGGTTGGGCGTACCTAATCTAGAGTATTTGGGTCAAGTTGATGCTTTCTGCTCCACCCTCACTTTTCACCTCCAAAGAGGCTGACGTGTGAAGCCGGAGTCCGTCCCAAAAAAAAGTGGGGGCGGACCCCGCGCGGAGCGTCTCTTTGGGGTGAAGAAGTGAGGGTGGAGCAGGGATGCTTTTGACAAAGCCTACATGCTTATATTTAATGGCCAGTAAGACCTTCGGCCCGTAGTTTCTAGGCTACAACGCGGAAGGCCTTTTATTTATAGCTTATTTTTGCCGTTTTCCAGCCGGAAATACAGACATAAAATCTTTTCGGCCGGTTCTTTTGTCCTGCTTGACTTGTACATAAAACCTTTGACCGTCGTTGGTTGCGCCAGACCGGAGTTGTGACCTCAAACCCAAAGTGAAAAAGTTCACTTTTTTACTGCTCACAAGCCGCTACACTGATCCTATGACTATAACGAGCACAGCTTTTCAGGACGGCGAGGAGATTCCGGCAGAGTACGGCTACGACGGCCGCAACGTCAATCCGCCGCTGACCTTTTCTGAGGTGCCGGTGGAAGCCAAAAGCCTGGTGCTGATCGTGGAGGATCCGGATGCGCCGGGCGGCGTCTTTGCCCACTGGATTCTGTATAACATCTCTCCGGCAACACTCCAGATTATGGAAGGAGCGTTACCGCTTGGAGCCGCGCAAGCTACAAATGACTTTGGTGTCCAAGGCTACGGCGGACCCAAGCCCCCGCCCGGCAAGCCGCACCGCTACGTCTTTAAGCTCTTTGCCCTGGGTACTACTTTGCCTGATGTCCGTCCGGAAGATCGCCGTTCAGAAATATACACCCTGATGGCTGATCGTACGATTGGCCAGGCAGAACTAACCGGTACATATGCCACGCAAGCGTAGGCGGCACTATGCGTAGGATCTGTGTTCACTCTGGAGCATCTCCTATGACAGGCTATGGCAATGGAGGGTGAAGGGGTAGAGGGCTTGCATCGCGGCGACGGAGCTTTCAGGCTGGTCGACTCTTCAAGCTATGGGCTCCTGGCAACCCTTCAGACTACTATCGGAAAGGTTGAAGGTTTTCTGCCGGCACCACTGGCGTCTGACCCTCTGCCCGGCTATGGCAACGGTCGGCCCGCCCTGGAGGGCCGGGTACCGTATGTGAGTGTTTTTACGGTGGGCGAGTACCGAAACCATATAAAAAAGAAAAGAATCCCCGACAGGGAGTTAGAGCAGCGACTGGTCGCAAGGGATCTGGAGGTTATCCTCGGACCCCGCACCTATGATTTTGAAGGAAGTGTAGGAGTTTCTAAACCGCCAGGGGGGCGTATTGTGGTGGCGCATCTGGAAGACGGGTCATGGCCCCACGAACGTCCTAACCTGGCTCCTGCCTGGAGTTTTCGTGCCGACCCTGACTCGCGGGCATCGGTTGTCATAGGGCGGCTGGTATGCCAGACTTCCCCAGACGAGCTTTTGCCGTCCATACAAGAGGCGGTTGCTGGCTGTGAGGGTAGAGTGCACGCCGGAAACTTAACATTTGTGCGCAGCATGGTTATACAGTGAGCAGGCTGGCAGCCACCTGAATCTCAAACCCCCCCAATCCTGTCATGCCGGGCCCCCAGTCAAGCTGAGAGCCTGTCCCCCAATCAAGTTGAGGGCAGGCTCTTGGGCCTGATTGAGGAGCAAGCTTAGAGACCCGGTATCAAGTCAAGAAAGAATTTAATTTATATATCTACTGGATTCCCCGGTCAGGCCGGGGAATGACGGTGGGAGGGGTGGGGTTTTGAGATTCAGGTGGCCTAGACTCCATCTCGAAATGCACCACCCCGTTTCAGGACTTGTTCCGGTGTCCGGTATCCAAGTCGTTTCCGTGGCCTAGTATTGAGCTGCTTGACCGCTCGGTCAAGCTCTTCCTGGGACAGATGAGCGAAGCTCATC
>DATHJH010000026.1:0-3633 GCA_035489815.1 Candidatus Limnocylindria bacterium | reverse complement strand
TCTTCTCGGGTAAAGTGGTGGTGAGCCATAGTGGTCACTCCTCTCGTATTTTAGTTGCTGTTACAAACAACAGGATACGGGGAAGCCCTATGGCTCTTCAAGTTACTTGGTTTGTCTCTTTTTGAGTGTTAATTCAGTGGTCCGTCCTTTAACAGAGAGGGCAAATGTGATTAGAGTTGAACGAGACTTTGTTTCACCTCATCAAGCATTGCCTTGTGCTCTTCATAGTCCTCCAGAAACGTCATGTAATCTTCGCTACTGGTGAATAGTTCTAGGACGGAGGCTGGAGTAAGCCACTCTGGCGGCGCTTGTCGATAGAATTTCAGGCTTGAGTGCTGGTATCGCTTCCAATACCTTGGGTTTAGGTGGATGTATCGTGAAATGTGCTGCAGGTAACTCTTCTGGTCAACCCTCGCTGCCTTGTAGCGACTTTCAAAAAGGGGGCCACTTCTCTTGTGCCGTAGATTGAAATAACGGCTGTAGCTCGTCAAGATGCTGCGCATAAGTTTGCTCATCATATCCTGCTCTTTTTGGTAAATGAGCAAATGAAAGTGGTTGCCCATCAGGCAGTAGGCTAGTAGATCAACCACTCCATGGTAGTGTGGGTAAGCCAAACCTTCTTTGCTCTGGGTCGGATTAACAGAAAGGTAACGGGCGAATAGCTTTTCAAGATATGCGTAGTCCCGGGAGTCCAAAAAAATCTGGCGTTTAGATACGCCGCGGGCATACACGTGGTAATAGGATTCTGGCACATTGTCTTTCAGGATGTTGCGAGAAGGCATATGTGAATAATATAAACAATGGTAAGCAAACTTTAAAATCACATTACTGCTCTCTGTTAAAGGACGGACCTTTTGATCCCTTTTGATCCCCTACTCGGCGAGCAGGCTCAGTGGCATCGGCAAAGGGTTGTCCGGGTGCGCGTCGTTGTGGGTGCCCACAAGTTCACCAATCTGCTCGACGCCGCCTGTGTAACCTAGTCTGGAAAGATGAACAAGGTCAGCGCTACTGTGTGCTTCTGGGTGGACCATAATAGTGGCCAGGCCCAGCTTGGTAGTGCGTAGATTGGGGCTTATGTGAGCGGCGGCGAGGAACTCCGGAATGCCGGTTTCATCCATGCAGAGGTTTGGGTCGGCTACGCGGCAGTACGAGGCCAGGAAGAGAGGCTTTTCTGCGCCCACTTGTCTGGCCGCGTTAGCATGCTGGCCTTCATGGGTAACTATTTGTTCAATCTCTTGATCTGTAAGGTCTGCTCTGTCGAGTATTTCGCGTGTGGCCCGCAGGACCTGCCGAAGTTCATCAGTCGTATCTACAACCAGGTTTCCAGGGAGGGGAAGCCATTGCCTGTTAAGCTCGATGGGGGCGCTGTCGGATAGGGCGGCAAATTGAGTATAGTCATAGCGGTTTGCCCTTGGGCTGTCCCCGTCAAAGTGAACGTAGGCGTTGCTGGTAGCCCGGCGGACCAACTGGTGATAATCGACTGGTTCTGGCATCTGGCTAGCATAACAAAAGGCTTCTCTCCCTGCCAGCTTAAACTGTTGGAATATGCTAAACCTTGATGTTTCGGAAGACCTCGACGCGTTTGTGGCGGAGGGTGCCTTTTTTGTATTTGGCCAGCCAGCCGTCGTTGGGCAGGAGAAAGAGGCTGTTTTGAGAAGGGTTTGATACGCTGGCGGCCGGGGCTTTGTTTTTACGGCCCTGGTCTTCGTAGACTGATCGGAAATAGTAGTGGTTGAACAGGCGGTTAAATTCGGTAAAGTAGATGTCTGCTACCCGCTTGTTGCCCTTTATAATCAGCATATTTTCGTCGTTGGCGGTGGTAGAGGCGGTGCTGAAGTTGGCCGATCCCGTTACCACAATCGGCTCGTCACCCAGCGGGTCTATCAGCATAAACTTAGAGTGAATATACAGGACGTGCTGGTTCAGTTGCAGCAGCTTGGTGTTGACCTCCTTAGTCCACTGGTATAGGGGGTCTTTGATGTACGAGCCAAAGGCCTGGTAGGTGTTTTGGCCGGCGGTGAGGGAGGTAAACTTTTTGGTGCTGCCGGGCGCAGGCTGGTCCCGCTTTTCCAGCAGCATGAAGGTCAGCTGGTCTTTGGCGGTGTTGTCGAGGAGCAGCTGTTTAAAGACATCGTTCACCCCAAAGGCCAGGGTAATGCCGGCTAGACTAGTGGCACTGTCCAGCAGCTGGGCGTAGGTGGTCAGCATGGTGTTGGTGGTGCGGGGGCTAAAGATGGGCGTGACGCCAGTCGGTATGCTGCCTGGGTCACCCGGAGCAATGTCTTTTTGCAGGGCGACCACGGCTTGTTTGAAAGTCTTGTTTTTGGCAATTTTTTCGGTCCGGTTGTCTGTGGTTTTGCCGCCAGGGTCTTTGCTGAGTAGTGTCCAATAGTCCCTGAACCGTGAAGCAGTCTTTTTGTTCCGGACCCAATGCCCGACGTTTGTTTGGCCGAACAGTCCGCCCTGGGACACATTTGTGGATCCAGTCCAAACCGCTGCCGGCGTTTTGTCCTTGCCTTTCAGTAGCACCATGAACTTGTTGTGCTGGATGTTGTTTGGGTTGGCGGTGCGGTAGATGACGTGCTTCTTCGGGATGCTGACTTTTTTAATCAGTGCCAGGTTTTCGGCGCGTGGAAAATCCATGGCATTGGTTTTGGCGTCGATGATGATCTGTACCTTGACCCCATGATCAATAGCTTTTTTGAATTCCACAGCAATTTCCTCGTACCGGAATTCGTAAAAACAACCCAGCAGGGTGTCGCCCTTCTGGGCTTGTTCAATGAAAGCTATAAATGCCCGCTTGAGATCCCGGGCCAGCCAGTTCAGGACGGCCTTCCTTTTGCCGGCGTCTTCGATCTTGTCCGGGGTTTCGTTGCTGAACTGCCGGGCATAGGCCTGGCTGCTGGCCACGCCGCGGTTAAAAAATACGTCGTGTTCGTCTTGGGAGCTGTACAGCGGCTCCGTTTGTACCAGGACTTCGATAGGCTGGCCGGTTCTATCCAGGTTCCTCGGCTGTCCCTTTATAGGGTAGAAGAGGTACTGGTAGGTATGGTCCGGCATGCCGGTGAAATCGTCCCACACAAAACTTTGGACCGGATTTTCAAAAGTGCTGACCACGGTGTTTTCGTTCGGTGTTTGCAAAAATTCCTTAAACACCTTGAAGCCTTTTATAAAGTAGCGTTCATTGTTTTTGAAGTCGTGCCGTTCCACGGCAAATCCCAGCAGGCCCCTGGCATTTGCCTTTGAAGCGTCAATAGCGAACGAGATAGAATTAACCCCGCTCACTGCATAGACGGTATACCCTTCAGTCGTTTTTGAACGAAATCGCATAAGCTGGATTTTATTTTAGTGCTTATGCTTGTCTCCGGCAAGTGGAGGTGAGCCGGCAGGCACTATGGTTGCCGTTCAACCCGAGGGACGGCTTTCGGGTCAGCCTCACTTACGATCTGCCTATACAGTAGAGCAGGCTCTTGCCTGGGGACGCATATTTCTATAACCTGACTCTCAAAACCCTCCCCAATAGTCCGAAAACGTAAAAGACGCTACACTTTTCTCTGTTCCATTCGCAAAAACAAACAGGAGAAAAAGTATGCGTCTTTTACGTCAACATCATATCGTTAATTTGGTAGCAGT
>DATHJH010000025.1:0-34685 GCA_035489815.1 Candidatus Limnocylindria bacterium | reverse complement strand
CACATAGAAGTTCGCATGCAATCCGCTCGCCTTCTAATCAGACTAGTGCTCCGAAAGGTACTTACCTAGGTACCTTTCAAACCAAAAAACAAGCGGCTCACACCCGAAAACTGCTCTCGGCAAGGAGAAAAGATCCTGGATAGGTTCTTAGAATCCATTCCGAATGGGTTCTTAGGCTTTAGTCTTCGGCCTGGCCGACGAGTTTAATACGATTCTTTTCCAGCGCCTTTTGTAACAGTCGATAAAATTCGCTGCGCGTTTTCCACTGCGCCGCGGCATTGGTTTTGGCGAGTACTCTAACGACTACGCCTTTGTCGCTAAAGCCCTTGACGCCAGATAAGTATGGCGGCTCAATGATGCGGTTTTGCATATCGGGCATGGCCTGCAGCTCTTCGCCGACCTTCTTTATAACCTTTTCGAGCTTGGCCAGGTCGGTGTCAAAAGCCACCACAATTTCCTCGTTCATACGGCTAAATCCAAGGGTCTTGTTGGTGGTCACCCCAATGTTGCCATTGGGTATGTGATGCACGTTACCGCTGAGGTCGCGCAGTACCGTGGTCCGGATAGTGAGGTCCTCTACCTGGCCCTCGATCTGCCCCAGACCCATGCCGGCAATCAAGGTGACTTCATCACCAATGCGGTACTGGTTTTCGGTGATGATAAACAATCCGGTTACAATATCTTTGATCAAACTCTGAGCCCCCAGGCCGATGATAACACTCAGCACACCCGCACTGGTAAACAGGGCAGTCCGCCCCTCCGGGTAAAGTTCACCCACTATTAACAGGGCAGTTACGGCATAAACGGCCAGCCGAATAACCCCCCGAGCCAAACTACCAAGAGTGCGAACTCGCTTTTCGCGGTCAGTTTTGGTAGGGTAGACGCTTGGGCGCACAACGCGTTTCAGCAGCCTGTGTACAAGGTCGTTGGCCACCCGGCGCAAAACCCAGGCGACAATCAGGATAACAAGGATGTTTATAAGGTGCTCATCTGCCCAAGTGCCGGACTTGTCGGCCAACCACTCCATCCTGAGCACGAGCATTTCTGTAAACTCTTCCATCTAAAGTACAATTATATAGAACTGCCGGTAAAAGCCTATGCTTATATTTTATGATCTACAGGACGAAAAGCTTATAAGCCTTCTAAAAGACGGTGCCGTGGGCGTGGTGCCGAGTGATACGCTTTACGGACTCATGTGCCAGGCGGGTAACCAGGAGGCAGTGGAACGTCTATACAAGTTAAAATCGCGTAAGCACAAACCCGGCACGCTCATTGCGGCCAGTATTGATCAGCTGGTGGAACTGGGTATTCCACGCCGTTACCTGACGGCTGTGGAGCAGTACTGGCCTAACTCGCTTAGTGTTGTTATCCCTACCTCCCCAGCACTCGCCTACCTGGACCGCGGTTTGATGAGCCTGCCCATGCGTGTACCCGCAGACAAAAATTTACAGCAGTTTTTGGAAAAGACTGGTCCCCTCCAGACAACCAGCGCAAACGCGCCCGGAGAGCCTACGGCAAATACCGTCGCAGAAGCCCAAGCCTATTTTGGCGATTCCGTAGATTTTTATGTTGATGGCGGCGACCTCTCCGGCAATGCCCCGTCAACCATCATCCGCATAGTCGATGACGCAGTAGAAGTCCTGCGCGAAGGTGCCGTAAAAATAAACGAAAAAGGGGAAGTCGAGCAGTGAATTTTACTGAATACCAGAAACTAGCCCTCAGAACAGCGGCCCAAAAAACCAAAAAGAACGAGCTGTTTCATCTTGTCTTAGGCCTGGTAGGTGAGGCTGGCGAGATAGCAGAGAAGCTCAAAAAGCTGGTACGGGACAAAGACAGCAATGAGGCACTTATAGACAAAGCGGACATGACTAAGGAGTTAGGTGATGTACTTTGGTACGTAGCCGTATTGGCGGACTATCTGGAAATCCCCTTAGAAGAAGTAGCCAGCAAAAATATAGCCAAGCTGGCAGATCGTTTGGAACGTGACAAAATTGGCGGCAGTGGGGACAACCGCTAGACTAGGTTCGTTCGCTGACTTTTTTCTGATCGCTTTTTACCATGGCGGCCATGGCTTCGTTCATGTCGATGTTTAGTTCAGACGCAATGTACAGCACCTCAGCCAGTATGTCTGAGAGCTCGTCGCTGAACTCGGCCATAAGCGTGTCTTTGTCCTTGCCATCGGCCCAGCGGTAGTTGGTCATCTGTAGGATAATCTTTGTCAGGCTGCCCATCTGGTACTGCAAATCCTGCGCGGCTGTCTGCCAGGTCCAGTGGGTGGTGCCTTGGGCGTCGTAGGTGCCAAAGCTGTCTTTTACGATACTAGTTAGTTCGGTTATGGTGTGATCTTTCATACATCAAAGTCTAACATAGTACCACGAGCGCTTTGCGATCAGACTGATCTTCTTTTCGTCACTGTCATACCGGGCTCCCATTCTCCGTAGCAAGACTGCGAAGGGTGAATGACCCGGAATCTGGTTAATTATTTTTCTAACTGGATCCCGCATCGGGTGCGGGATGACAAGAGCGTACGCTAATCACACCAGAAGGTTCAGTGCAGTTAGTTAGTTGCCTCCGGCGCGGATACAACCTATCATGAGTGTATGACCAAAACAGTTTTACTAGTAGAAGATGACTCCCTGGTGCGCGAAAGCCTGGCGCGGGTGCTGGCCGACAAGGGCATGACGGTACTCCAGGCCACAAATGGTAAAGAGGGTTTGGCAAAAGCCCTGACCGGCAAGGCAGACCTGGTGGTAACAGATGTGATTATGCCGGAAGTAGACGGCTTGACTATGCTGGCTAGATTACGCGAGGACTCCAAGGGCAAGGACCTGCCAGCTATTATTTTAAGTAATGACGACCAAACAGAAAGCTTGAATCAGGCTCTTCAGGCTGGCGTGACAGTGTATTTGTCCAAGGCTGCCTTGGACGCCGAAGCAATATCCGAACAGATCCTCATTGCTCTCGGCAGCTAGCCCTCCTGTCATCCCGCACCTGACCCCTCCCCCGTCATTCCCGACCAGACCCGGGAATCCGTCATAAAATAATTAACTAAAAAAGACATATTTCGCCACGGCTTTCAGCCGTCTACCGCCCTCCTTTCTTGTACCAACAAGAAAGGAGGCAAAGAAATGGCAGGCAGTTGCAAAAACAGCGATTGAAATACTGGCTGCGAAGACCGCGCCAAAACAATGCCTTTTTTCAAGAAAAAAGGACAGTTTTTTCGATTTCTTTACTGCTTGAAAAAACAAGATTCGGCTTGATTCGGTCTTCGCAGTCAGTATTTCATCGGTTTTGCAAAGCCTGGTCCTAAGTTAACTTGGCCTTGAAGGCCAAGTAATAAAAGCAATCCTTTAGGATTGCAACAGCTTCCTGCAGCCCTCCCGGGCTTTACGAAAACTGATTGGGCAACCCGGTGGTGGCTACCAATTTTCTGAGGATTGTTTGAGCCAAAAAAGCCCTTTTCTTCTTCCAGGGCTTTTTTGGTGAGTTTCCGAAAGAAACTGGCTAGCCACCGCCGGGTTGGACAGTCACGTTTTCGTAACCGTCCGGGGAGGTTTTTGCATACTTTTGACCGCAAAAGTATCAGGAATAAGAAAAAATACTAGTTAGATTGAATAGGGTGGCTGGCGGAAAGGCCACTTTCGGAAGCAGTTGTTTGGGGTTGAGGTGGTTAGTGTTTACTGACTGGATTCGGCATCAAGTGCGGGATGACGGGGGGCGGGGTCAGAGAGGGTCTTGACTGGCAGGGAAATGAAAAAGGTCGAGCCGCTGTTTTCCTTGGACTGCAGCCACAGCCGTCCATGGTGCTGCTCTACAATCATCCGGGTTACCCAGAGGCCCATGCCGGTGCCGTAGGCTTTTACCTTAGTGGCGTTGACGGCCCGGTAGTAGCCCTTCAGGACTTTCTTCTGGGCTGACAGGGGTATGCCGATGCCGTGGTCGCGCACACCTATGATGTGCTGGTCGCCTTCGGTATGCAGGGCAATTTCTATCTGGCTGCTGCTTGGGCTGTATTTGATGGCATTGGACAGCAGGTTGCTGACAGCCCGTTTAAGCCCGCCCTGATCGCCAACAGTCAGGGCCACGGCGGGCCAGGTGCCAGCATGGACGATGCTCAGCCCGGCTTCCTCTACCGTAAGTTGGTGCAGTTTTATGATGTCGTTCAGTACATCGCGCAGGTCCACCACCTCACGTTGCAGCTTGTCTTCTTTGCCGCGGTCAAAGATCGAAAAGTCCAGGATCTCATTTACGGTGGCCAGTGACGAGGCAGCATTGTTGTAAATGGCCCGCAGCAGCTTTTCCTGAGACTTACGCGGCTTGTCCTTTAGGAGTGACTGAATACCCCAGAGGGTACCGCTGAGGGGTGAGCGCAGCTCGTGCGAGGCAATAGACACAAACTGGGATTTCAACTGCGCGATCTCATGTTCCTTGCGCGCCAGACGGCGGTTATAGATCAGTACGGCTACCGGAATGGCCGCAAGCAGCAGCGGAATGATGGCGTTCAAGGCAATCTGCTGGTAGTAGTCGCGGGTCGGGATGTCTATGCCCAGTACGGCGACGATCTTTCCCCTCTCATCAGTCACCGGTGCCAGGCCCGACACCCAATCGCCGTAGCTGTCGGTGGCCGGACCTTCGATGATCGGTTCGCTGTTAAAAAAGGTCGATCGCAGCAGTCCGGTCGCTTCTGGGTAGATAGAGCCGGGCGGGGAATAGTCTTTGCTGGGCTCTGGTTCGGAATCTGCCAGGAAAATGACCTCGTTTTTGTCACTCAGGTCCAGCAGGTAGGCAAACCGGGTACCGGTGTTGCCCTGGCGGATGCTGACCAGCCGCCGTTTCAGGCTGAGGTAGGTCGGGTTTTTGAGGTCGCGGCTGTCGCCATGCAGTTCGGCAAGTTCGGTGCTGGAAAAGGCCGCTGCCGCCGTGACGGCGCGGGACAAAATGAGGTCTTTGCTGACCTGTGAGGCATTGACAGCCGCCAGAGCTGAACCAACCAGTCCCACCGCAATCACCACGGCAGTTGCCGACGTCAGGTACTGCATCGGCCGCGCCAGAACCTGCGGCGTGCCCACACCAATCTTCATGCTATCACTATAGCACGTCCACTTATAGCGTTGACATGAGTGCCTACATAAATATATAATGCCTACATGAGTATCATGCAAGATAAAACGCCTATCCAATACACCCTGCGGCGTGTTCCACCTGACGTGGATGCATATCTCCGGCGGGAGGCCAAACGGTTGCGCAAGTCACTCAACCAGGTAGCGATTGAATATCTAACGGTCGGCGCCAAAGAATGGTTGCGACTTGATAGCCCAACTGACAAGCCAGGCTCTGCCCCAATGAGACACTGGCTGGACGAGTTTGCGAAGCGGGGCACAGTTGATTCTGATACCCAGGCTATTATAAATACCCAGGCCAAGCTTGATAAAGAACGGATGAAGCGCGAGGACTAGAGATGAGTTCTAAAAGTGCAGTCCTGGATACAAGTGCTTACTCTCATATTGAACGGGGAAATAGTGAACTTCTCAGGTTGCTCAAAAGCTATGATCGTCTGCTGATGCCGCTCAATACTTTAGCTGAGCTTAAAAGTGGTTTCAGGCTGGGCACCAAAGAGGGCAAAAACTTATCTACACTAAAACAATTCCTTGACCGTCCAGAGGTCGGAATTGTCCAGGCTGACGAAAGGACTTTAGGGCACTATGTCATACTTGACGTTATCGCAAGACAAAAACACCGAATTTTGTCTCATAACGATCTGTGGATAGCGGCTTGCGCAGAGCAATCATCCTATGACCTTGTCACCTTTGACAAAGATTTTATCGTATTTAGTGCGATTTTTGGCCGGCGTCTTGCTATTCTCGACACTCGTTAGCGGCTGAAGTTTCCCCTGATCCATTCATCCAGACTGCCGCCTCCGCCGCCGGCCATGGCTACGACCATGTTGCCTTGGTCCAGGTGTTTTTGGATGGCTTTTTTGAGGTGTTGGTCGCGCTTGGCTGCCTGGGCAAAAGTTTGATCAGGCAAGTGGGATATGAGTTCTTCCGGCGGGATGATTCGCTGATTTTGGTCCTCTCGCGCCAGGTAGCTGGGGGTCCAGTACAGTTTGCTGGCTCCGCTAAAACAGTCGCCGTAATCGTCCAGCATATAGTGTTGGCGGCGGTTGGTCAAAGGCTCGTATATAACCACCAGGTTTTGATTTTTCTCTTCGGCCATTTCCAGGGCAACGCTCATGCCCCCACGGATTTTTTCCGGCGTGTGGGCATAGTCGCTGTAGAGGTTTGGGATAATCTGTTCCATGCGACGCTGTACGCCCGGGAACTTGCTCATAAGCTGGATGAGCTTGTCGACCGGCTGTTTGGTGGCACGATGCACCGCCTGGATCACCAACCAGCCGTCCAGGCGGTTATACTGCCCGGCCAGCTTGATCTGGTGGATTGCCGGATTGCCGGAGTCTTGTATAGACAGATCCTTGCCAGGACGGAGGCCAAGGTACTCAGCATCTTCCTGCCAGAGAATAGTGTGGTCCGACTGGCTGATAAATTCCTGAAATGCCTGTTGGTAATCTTCACGCGTGGGGAAGATCTCATGATGGTCCCAGGTGACGCCGCTGATGATACTGAGGTGCGGTTCAAAGGCCAGGAAATTGCGGTCGAATTCGTCACATTCATAGGCAAAATACTCGGCATCTTCATGGAATTCGCCCATGTCGCCAAAGCTGATCTTGGCTCCTACAGAATAGCTGAGAGGTATCTCCAGTTGTTTGAATAACCAGATAATCATAGAGGTCGTGGTGGTCTTGCCATGTGTACCAGCCACGGCAATCAGTTTGAATTTGTTTTTTTGGAGGATGAGGTTGATCATCTCGTCCCGCTTGCTGACGGTAATGCCTTGCTCCTGGCAAAAGGCCAGTTCCGGCGGCTGAGCGCTTTCCATGGTCACGGCAGAGGAGTAGACATACCAATCAATGGGTAGGCGTTTGTGGACGGCTGCGATCTGTTCGCGTGTCTGGCCAATGTGGATGTCGGTTACGCCGTGCTTTTTCAGGTAATCGATATAGAGGGAATCCTGCTTGTCAGAGCCCGACACGGTAAAGCCGGCTTGCTGCGCAATGTGTGCCAAGGGTCCAATAGCCGTTCCCCCAATGCCAGAGAAAAAGATATGCATAAAGCCAGTCTACCATGTAAAAGTAATCGGTAGCGGCTGGGCTGATCCGTAAAAAATAAACTGTACTCTAAATGTGTCCGGCCGGACACATTTAGAGTACAGTTTATTGGTTTCATCATTTTGGCGGTTGCAGTTGCTACAATGATGGTTATGCATAAGCGGAAGCTCCATCACCTTTTAGTTGCGCTTCGGCCCATTAGTTATTGGTACTTTGTGGTCATTTTTATAGTCAGCGGCTTTGCGGCGGCTTATGCGCTCCGGCAAAACAATCTGGGGGCGATTGAACGGCGGGACCACCTGCTGCAGGTAGACAAGCAAAACGGCGACGTAGAGGTGGCCCTCAAAGAACTTCGTGGGTATACCTACAGCCACATGAACGCCGGTTTGGCCAGCGACACCGGCATCTATCCGCCAATCCAGCTGAAATACACCTACGATAGGCTGGTGGCGGCTGAAAAAGTCCGGGTAGAGGGTGCTAACAGGGACGTCTATGCCGAGGCCCAGCGGGACTGCGAAAGGCGCTTCCCCCTGGGGCTATCAGGCAGCAACAGGTTACCCTGCATAAGGGGCTACATTGACGCGCATGGCAAGGCAGAGGCCCAGCCGCACGAGATCCCGGACGGCCTTTATAAGTTCGACTTTGTGTCACCTGCGTGGTCGCCAGACCTGGCCGGCTGGTCGCTGGTGGTCGCCGGGCTGGCGCTTTTGCTGCTTATAGTGCGTACTGCTGCTCAACTATGGCTCCGGCATCAACTGTCAGATTAGAAACAGCAAGAAATTCTATGAAGTCATCGAACAGCAACAAAGCCGGTTCCGGCAGCAGGAAGTTAACAATCCCTTGAGGGGTTGTTGCAATCATTGGCCAAAGGCCAATACACCTAGACACCAGGCTTTGAAAAACCGATGAACTTAAGGCTCCAAACGCCGAATCAAGCCGAAACAACGCCCTTCGGGCGGTTTTATTCGATTTCTTTAGTTACTTGAATAAAACAAGTTTCGGCTTGATTCGGCGTTTGGAGCCTTAAGTTCAATCGCTGTTTTTTCAATCGCCTGTTGTTTCTTTTGGTTCGTTTCTTGTCAATACAAGAAAAGAACTCGCAAGAGCTGCCAAGGGCAGCTGCGAAATGTCTTGTCTGCAGTTAATTTTTTTATGACTGGACTTTCGCATCTCTAAGCTTGCCCTCAGCTTGACTGGGGGTGCGGGATGACGGGAGTTGGAGGGTTAGGTTCTGGACGGGGCGGAGTGACAGCGGCCAAAGGCCGTGGCGAAACTGGTCTTATGAGAAACTATACGTGTTACCACACAAAAACACCTCGCTCTTTTGACTTCAAGTGACTTCAAGCGAGGTGTTTCAGATGACGGACCCTACCCTTAAGGGTTTGTAGTCGTGTTGTTTGTACTGGGAGCGTTTGCTGCAGGGGTGGTGGCGGGGGTAGTGCTTGCCCCTCCATTGTTTCCAGTGTTGGCATCACACTTCTGGCCATTCGGATTGGCCTTCTTGTATTCGGCGACCGCTTTGCCGACCTGGCCGTCGTCCTTCAGGTTTTCCCAGAAGATGACTTGTTCCCGATTGATAAGCATTTGGTCCTGCGGGCCATGCAGCTCACACCCGAGCTTAACAAGTGAAATGTCTTGCTTGGCATTCTCGCCCTGTTTGGGCTGGACCTGCTGGTTGACGCGCAAGTAGTAGATGTCGTTCATGCCCACATACTTGTTGTTGAGCGCCCGGATCTTGCCAAAGTAGACTTGGCCACCGCTTAGGAAGACAGCTTGCATCCTGTCTTTTGCGACATACCGGCCCTCGTCACTTTGCTTGTACATCATGATGAGGCCTATGACGGCCAGGGTCAGCAGTGTGAGGGAAAAGAGCAGGATGACAGAGGTGACATTATGAAAAGAAAAGCTGCCAGCCTTTCTGGCCCGGCCGTGGGCTGTATGATGCGCTGCAGTCGCTGCAGCGGCATTAGTAGTAGGGGCGACAGTTTGGCCAGGGTTTTGGTTTGGCCTGCCAGCGCGGTTCATCCATTCCATAAAAAATATCCACCTTTACCTTAGAAGTTCATTGTTACAAAGGCTAGTGTAATGCATAAGCACAATGTCTTGCAACACCTTCCAGGGCTCAAATACTTACAAAAGGGCCCTCCATATTAGTGTGGTGAATCATCTGCCAGATGGGTAACCAGGTGCTTGTAGCAAGGGTTTTGAAACGAGCTCAAGGGTTGACAAGCTAAATCGCCCCGGAGTATGTTAGGGGTACCATTACTAATTACAAGAGAGGGAGAGGTTGTAGCGATGGGTTACAAGCACGTGAACAGTAAAGGTGTAACGTACTACCTTAATTCGAAGAAAGTTACGCTTCGCGGTGGTAAAGAGCAGACCATCTATTACTTCAGCAAGGACGAGCGTCCAGAGGCCGCTGATCTACCTGATGACAAAGAGGTTGGTGAAAATCCACGCAACGGTTTTCTGACCGTAAAGCGCAAAGTTTAGGCAGAGCCAAAATCAAAAACACCCCTGATTTTCAGGGGTGTTTTTTTGTGCGCGTGATAAACTGGAATCTATGGCAATACAAAACAGGAACATACTGGAAGTCAAAGACCTTACCAAAGTGTATGGCAAGAAAAAGGTCGTCAATGGCATAAGTTTTGACGTTAAACAGGGCGAAATTTTTGGTATCCTGGGACCAAACGGCGCTGGTAAAACGACAACCCTGGAAATGCTGGAAGCGCTGCGCCCCATCGACGGTGGCACGGCTCAATTAGCTGGCTTTGATGTAGCCGCCAGTCCAGAAAAAATAAAGGCACTCATTGGCGTACAGCCGCAAACACCGAACTTTGAGGAAAAGACCAAGCTGACAGAACTTATCGAGTTCTTTGCCGCAACTTATGGTGAAAAGGTGGACCCAAAAAAGTTTCTGGAAGACGTACAGTTGGGCGAAAAAGCCAACAGCTACCCAGAGCAACTGTCCGGTGGGCAACGCCAACGGTTCAGCATTGCTACGGCGCTGGTGCACGGCCCCAAGTTGTTCTTTTTGGATGAACCAACAACAGGGCTTGACCCTCAGGCCCGCCGCAACCTCTGGGACCTGGTGCGCAATGTCCGTGACCGCGGGGTCACCGTGGTTATGACCACTCACTACATGGACGAGGCGGAATTGCTGTGCGACCGGGTAGCGGTGATGGACAACGGCAAAATCATTGCCATGGACACGCCTAAAAACCTCATCAAAGCCCTTCTGAAAAAAGGCTTCAAAAAGGCCCAGCACGTCGAACAAGCCGACCTGGAAGACGTATTCATTGACCTAACCGGAAAGGCACTGAGGGACTAACTTTATGAATCTCAAGAAATCACTTTTGCCGATCACCACCTTTGCCCGCATAGACATCAAGCGGCTGTTCCGTGACAAGGTTGCAATTTTCTTCGTCTTTGTCTTTCCACTGATCTTTTTGCTGATTTTCGGCACGATCTTTAGCGGCGACAACGGGGTGTCCTTTCGGGTAGCCATGATGAATCGGTCTGATTCCGAGTTTGCGACCAAATTTGTAGAAGAAGCCAAAAAGAACGAGGTCCTGGAAATAGACGACGAAGTCACCACCCTGGAACAGGCCAAGGAAAAGATGAACCGGGGCCAACTGGAGGCAACCATCATCCTGCCCGAAAATTTTGGCGACGTCCAAAACGGCAAATACCCCACTGGCCAGGCAGAGGTCCTGTACGATCAAAGCAACGAACAGGCCGGCCGGACGCTGGGTTCTGTGATGGAAAGCATTTTCAAGGGCATAAACAGCCAGTTCGTGACCAACGAAACTCCGTTTTCAGTCAAGACCGAATCTACTGCCACCAAGGGCCTGACCCAGTTTGATTACACCTTCTCCGGCATCCTGGGCTTTACGCTTTTGTCACTGGGTATCTTTGGTCCGACCACGGTCTTTCCCCGGCTCAAACAGCGTGGCGTGTTGCGCCGCTACCATACCACCACACTGAAGGTCTGGCAGTATTTCACGGGCAACGTCATTTCTAACGCGGCTGTGGGCCTGTTGGCGGTAATCGTTATGTATATCACTGCAGTTTTGTTTTTTGACCTGAATATGCGGGGTGATTATTTCAACCTTTTGCTGGTTGTCGTACTGGGCACGACGCTGTTGTTTGGCATTGGTCTGGCCATTGGCGGCTGGGCAAAGAACGAAAACCAGGCTGCGCCGCTGGCCCAGCTCACCACCCTGCCTATGATGTTCCTGAGCGGCGTCTTCTTCCCGACGTTCCTGATGCCCGAGCTGCTGCAAAAAATCACCAAGTTCATCCCGCTGACACCAATCATCGACAGCGTGCGGCTCATCATAACCGAGGGCAAAACCGTCCTGGACCTCGGCCCGCAAATGGCCGTCATGTTAGTGTGGACGGTCGTGATCTACGTAGTAGCCTTCAAGGTCTTCCGGTGGGAATAGCAGAGCCTTGGCCAGGACATGATTTACCTTTGCGGGTTGGCGCCGAGCCGCCGAGCGATAAATTAATTTAAGGAGTAAGTAAATGGCACCAGATATAGACCAAGGGGGACCTGCAGAAAGACCCCCTTCTGATTTAGAGGCAAGAGGATTAACACTTGCTCTTCTATTGGACGGCCCGAATTCAAAACTACTCAAAGATGATGGGGAAAACGATCCTGATACGGTTCATGCATTGGAGATTATGGGAGTTGCCCAGATTATTGTAGCGGAGGGCCAGCTGGCAGCTATGGACCATCTCGTCCATGGCCGGACAATAATTCCGAACCTTACGACCGGTGAAGCAGAAGCTATGGTACAAGCGGCTCACGAACGGCTCGCGGGAGTCGATCTTCACGCTTTTCGTGAAGAACATTTTAGGTAAAACCCGTTCCAACCCAAAAAGCTACCTGCTGACCTCTGTTCTTCGTAGCGGGTACTGTTGAAAGATGATTCAGCATCCAGGACATCCTACTTGCTACAGGGTCGTACCCTATAGCAGATTTGGTCTGCTATGCTGGTGATATGAGAAAGCTTACAACAGAGCAGATGCGGGAGGTTGCCTGGGGACTGAGCGCGGCCGTAGTCCTTATTGGCGTGGTGGCCTGGGGTAACTCCTATGCCTGGCAGCTGTCGCGGTTGAGTGTGTATCAGATTTTTCCGCTGCTGGGACTGACGGCTTTTAGCCTCATGTGGGCGCACTACATTGCCAGCGCCTTGCGTCAGTATTTTGGGCTGGAGCCAAAGGCGCTGAAGGACTACTTTGAAATAACATCTGCCATTGTGTTGACTACCATCCTATTGCATCCTGGCCTTCTGGCCTGGCAACTGTGGTTGGACGGTGAAGGGTTGCCGCCTGGAAGCGAGTTGAATTATGTTATGCCCTCTGCCCGCTGGGCAATACTGTTTGGCTTTACCAGTCTGGCTGTTTTCTTATCCTACGAGTTCCGGCGCTGGTTTGCCACCAAAAGCTGGTGGAAGTTCGCCCAGTACGCCAGCGACATAGCCATGGTGCTGATCTTTTTCCATGCCCTCAAATTGGGCGGAGCCCTGCAGTCAGATTGGTTCCGCGCAGTTTGGTATCTTTATGGCCTTACCTTCGCAGGGGCCCTGGTGTATACCTACGGCATGAGATACCGTGCTTACAAAATCATCCAGAGCGGCAAGTCCTAAAGTGTAATTGTGAGAATTCTAACAATTATGGTACAATATACTTATTATGAAGCTTACTACCCAAGTATTGCAGCAGGTGTATTTCGACAATCTGATAGCTCATCAGATAGGCGGAGAAACAGATGGCATGAGCCCGGAAGTGGCCAGCGATCTTGGCTTTGCTACGTATGAGGATACCCTGGCTCTAATCCAGCGGCATGAAGCCGAGCGTGACCTGGCTGTGGTTGACACGGTGAGGGCAATACGTACGACCCTTCCGGCCGCACTACCTATTACTCCTGAAGCCGCGTAAAATACAACTTATGGACATCTGGGACGAACTACCAGCGCCTTTCTTTGTATTGGCACCGATGGACGACGTGACGGACACCGTGTTCCGCCAGGTTATTGCCGCCTGTGCACCCCCGGACCTGTTCTTTACAGAGTTTGTAAACGTGGACGCGCTGCAAAGCCAGGGCCGGGAGGCAACGTTGAAGCGCCTGAAGTTTACAGATACGGAACGGCCGATTATTGCTCAGGTGTGGGGGCTCAATCCGGAAAACTTCAGGAAGTCGGCCGCAGACATTGCAGCCATGGGTTACGACGGCCTTGACCTGAACTTTGGCTGTCCAGAGAAAAACGTGGTCAAAAACGGTGCCTGTTCGGCCCTCATCCGTCCGGAAAACAGGGAACGGGCTCTGGAAATCATCCAGGCTTGCAGGGAAGGGGCGCCTGCCCTGCCCTTGTCGGTCAAAACCCGGCTGGGGTTTAGCGAGGTTGACCTGAGTTGGCACGAGCTTCTTCTAGGTCAGAAACTTAACGCGTTAACTATTCACGGCCGGACACGCAAGCAAATGAGCAAAGTTCCAGCAGACTGGGATGTGATTGGCCGGATTGCGGAAATGCGCACTTCCCTGTCCCCTGCCACCAAAATTGTTGGCAATGGCGATGTTCTAACCAGGCAGCAAGGCGAGGAGCTGGCCCAAAAACACGGCGTGGACGGCATCATGGTCGGCCGCGGCATCTTTCATGATCCATTTTTGTTTGCGCCCAACAGTCCTTGGGGCAGTATGTCCAAAGAGCAAAAGACAGCGCTTTATGCTAAACACGTTAAGCTTTTTGCAGATACCTGGCAGCAAAACGAACGTAAAATCCACACTCTTAATAAGTTCTGCAAAATTTACATCAACGGCTTTGACGGCGCCAAAGAACTCCGCGAAAAACTCATGGCTGCCAACTCTACGGACGAACTCCTGGAACAGTTGGTGTAAAATGGGTCATATGCAGCAGCACGACGATATTGAACAGATCTTTATAGATAACGACGACCTCCCCGCTTCTTCTGATTCGAAAGGCGCGCGTGACCACCACAGTATGACAGGGGGGTCGCCAGCGGTGGAAAGCCGGGAAGAGTACAAGAAGCTGGGGTATGTACTGCTGGGCATCCTGATTGTCTCCTCTATGCTGACCTTTATTCGCGGCATTGAACTGGATCGGTTTTTAGCGGATTTTATGGCGGTGTTTTTCATCACCTTTGCGGCCTTTAAGTTTTATGACCTGGAAGGCTTTGCGCATGCCTACCGCAGCTATGATATTTTGGCCAAGCGGATCCGGCCATGGGGCTATATTTTCCCCTTCATAGAAGCGTTTATGGGCTTTTGGTACCTATTGTCTGACGGGCCGAATAACCTCAATGTATTGGCTATGGCGGTCACTGGTACAGCAGCCGTTGGCGTCTTTAAAGAGGTTAAACGCAAGTCCCGATTCCACTGCGCCTGCCTAGGCACCTTTATCCGTTTGCCTCTTTCCCGGGTAAGCCTGATAGAAAATGTGACCATGTTTGTCATGGCGGCCGCCATGCTGGTTATTTGACCCGCCGGATAAAGCCTTATATTGTGCATGTCATGAACTTACCGAGTGGCGAAGCAGACTGGAATCCGGGGGAGCTGGCAGATCGTAATCTTTTGAATCTGGGCATATGGAAGAGGGCGCGTGAGCTGGTGGAAGATAGTCGACAGCGCCGAATACCTGGCTCGCGTGTTGTTGGCGAAATAGATCTGCACGGTAGCATGTCGGCGGAGTCCTCAGACTACTTTGACGACCAAAACAGGGGCCACCAGTTTTCCATTGACGTGGAGCCGGTATCCGTCCCCCTTTTGCAGGCGGCCCGGCTTTATGCTGGTCTACAGCCACCACGGGACCCTAACCGATATATGGATGCTACGCTTGTGGACAGCGTGGTGATTGCCGGCCTGCCGATCAGAGTGGCTCGCGAGTATCACCTGCTTGAGGGTGGTACACTGGATAAAACTGTCAGCATTGCCGATCCCCGGGCGGAAGAGGTCTACAAATATGATGATATTGGACTTGCCGAGCGGCGGTCTTTGATGGACGAATTAAACGGCATCGACGGTATTTACTAAAGGCTCCCCATAGGGCGCTCTCCACCCGTATGCCGGGTGGTTTTTCTTTGGCTGAAGTTCGACTATGATTAATGACATGGAGCTGATTGTTGATTTGCATGTACATTCGCACTATTCGCGGGCGACCAGCCGGGACTGCACCCTGGAGGGGTTGTATCGCTGGGGTAAGCTAAAGGGCATCAACATCATTGGCACCGGGGATTTTACTCACCCGGAGTGGTTCAGGGAGATGCAGCAAAACCTGGAGCCTGCAGAGCCCGGGCTGCACAAGTTGCAAGACGAACTTGCGGCAGAAATAGACAAATCCCTGCCCCCTAGCGTGCGGGACAACCTCATCCGGTTTATCCCGACCGTAGAGATCGCTACTATTTATAAAAAGGCGGACAGGGTTCGCAAACTCCACCAATTGGTCATCATGCCAGATTTTAAAGGGGTGAGTGAGTTCAACGCCCGGTTAGAGCGTATCGGCAACCTCAAGGCCGATGGCCGGCCGATCCTGGGGCTGGATAGCAAAGAGCTCCTTCGTCACAGCCTGGAGGCGGATTCGCGCAGCTTCTACATCCCGGCGCACATCTGGACGCCGTGGTTCGGCATGTTCGGCAGTAAGTCCGGGTTTGATTCCATTCAGGAAGCGTATGAAGAACTGGCACCACAAATCCGGGCGATTGAAACCGGCCTGTCGTCTGACCCGTACATGAATGGCCGGGTGGCCAATCTGGATGGCCTGGCCATTACCTCCCATTCTGACGCCCATTCGCCAGGCAAGCTGGGTAGAGAAGCGACGGTGGTAAAAAGCGCTGTCAGCTACGAGGACATCATTGGGGCGCTCAAAACCAACGACGATCGGCTGGTCGGCACCATCGAGTTCTTTCCGGAAGAAGGCAAATACCACCAGGACGGCCACCGGGCCTGCGGCGTACGGTTTACTCCGGAACAGACCAGGGAAGCGGACGGGATTTGCCCCGAATGTAGCAAGCCGGTGGTAGTCGGCGTGGATTACCGCGTGGCTGAATTAGCTACGCGGTTGCAAGCCACCATGACCAAGCGCGTGGAGTACATAATCCCTCTGGCCGAAATTCTGGCAGAACTTCGGGGTGTCAAAAGCACTGCCGGGAAGGCCGTGCAGGCCGATTATCACCAGGCCATCAGGACACTGGGCCACGAGTTCGACATCCTGCGAACCATAACGATTGAGCAGATAGAAGCAGCCGGCATCCCCCTGCTGGCCCATGCAATCCAGCGGCTGCGCGAAGGGGACGTGCTGCGCGAACCGGGTTTTGACGGCGTCTACGGCACTATAAAGGTGTTTAAGAATCCGGCTGAACGAATGACCCTAACGAACCAGCTTTCCCTGATATGAGTAGGCTTACTTTTGCCGTCGTGCCAGACTTGTTCCGGGCCGAAAGGTGGCCTTCGGCCGCTGTCATTCCGGCCTTGAGCCTGCCTGCCGGCAGGCAGGCCGGAATCCAGAACAGAGAAATTACTTTTATTTCTACTGGATTCCGCATCTCTAAGCTTGCCCTCAGCTTGACTGGGGGTGCGGAATGACAGGAGTGGAGGTTTGAGTAGTGAACTGGCTGGGTGATCTCAACGCCCAGCAGCGGGCGGCGGTAGAGGCGGGTGACGGCCCGCTGATGATCGTAGCCGGACCGGGAACAGGGAAGACAAAGACCCTCACCGCCCGCATTGTTTACCTGCTGTCCAGCGGCCGGGCGCAGCCGAACCAGATCACTGCCCTGACCTTCACCAACAAAGCCGCCCGCGAAATGCGCCAACGCCTCACCCACCTCCTTTTTTCAAGGACAGGCCTCGAAAATAAGGGGTTACCGCGGGTTGCCACTTTTCATGCCTTGGGGTACGAGCTGTTAAGCGCGAATCAGAAAAATCCCCTGAAGTTTGCGACTGATGAGCAGCGGCGTGAAATCATAAAGGCGTTGCCCAAACCCCAGGACCTCAAAGGTCTGAGCACCCGTGAGCTTGCCGCCGGTATTTCCCTGTTTAAAACTTCACTGCGCCCTACTCCGGATGACGGGATGAGTCGTCTGGTGGCGGGCTATAACAAAGTTCTGGCCCGGCAGGGCTTGCATGATTTTGACGATCTGCTGGCCCAAACTTACCAGCTACTATCCCAAGATCCGGCTGTTCGTACCAGCCTTGCTGCAACCTGCCAACATCTGTTAATAGACGAGTTTCAAGACACTAACGACCTCCAGTATGCCCTGATGAAACTTCTACAGGAAGGCAGCAAAAACGTGTTTGTCATTGGTGATCCGTTGCAGTCCATTTACGGATTCCGGGGTGCAAGTGGTGGCATTTTTGAACGTTTTGCCCGGGACTTTCCGCATGGCCAGTCCATCGCCCTGACCACTAATTATCGATCCGCTCCGGAGATTGTCAGCCTTAGTAATGCTGTGTTCACTGACGCACCTGTTCTGGTACCGCACCAAAAAGTCGCTGGTCAGGTCCAAGCCGTACGGGTATTGAACGAATACAGCGAAGCCGGGTGGATCATTGCCGAAATAGAAAACCATCTGGGCGGTACCACCATGCTGAAGGGGCACGATACTGATACTGCCCAACAGCAAACGCGGCAATTCAGCGACTACGCCGTGCTCTACCGTACCCACCGCACCGCCCGGAGTTTGGAGCAAAAGCTGGAGGAGTCCGGCATCCCCTACCAAATAGTGGGTGACGATTCGCCGTATGAAAAGCCGTTTATCCAAACCATCCTGCAGTCACTGCGCTACCTGGCCGGCGGTGATGTACCAGTGATCAAAGGGCTGAAGGAGCAGCAGATCAAGCAGCTTCTGGCAGACATCCCGACTGTCCTGCTAACCGAAACTGTGCATCGTATCATCAGCAAACTTGGGCTCGACCCGCCAGAGGAAGCCGACCGGCGTATACTCACCCAGTTCATGAATAGCCTGGTGCGGTTTGAAGGGGTGACTCTCGCCGACTACCTGGCCCAGGTAGAAGCCATAGGTGAGCAAGGTTTCTACGATCCCCAGGCGCAGGCAGTGACGCTCCTGACCATCCACGCTGCCAAAGGCCTGGAATTTCCCCATGTCTTCCTGATCGGTGCCGAAGAAGGGTTGTTGCCATACCTTCGCACCGGCAAGCCAACAGATGTAGAAGAGGAAAGGCGGCTGTTCTATGTGGCCGTCACTCGTGCCCGTCAGCAGCTGGACATTTTGTATGCCAAAAACCGCGGCGGCCAACCAGCCAAACCCTCCCGCTTTATAGCTGCCTTGTCCCCTGACGTTTTGCCGCGCATAACTGATCCAGCTATGGCCGCCCAGCAAAAACGCCTGCACAAAAAACGCCTCAAACGCGCCCAGCAGACGCTCTTGTAAGCTATAAGAACAATTTTTAGTTCTGTTGTTGGCCGTCTTCGCCTTGGGCTGGGCTAGGCGGCGTATCGTCCGTGTTGTCCGGGGGCGTGCCAGAATCCTCTGATGATGTGGGATCACCTGCGCCATCAGTGGATGTGTTGTCTGTGGATGAGGACGGGGTTTCGCTGGCCTGTGTTTCGTTTTCTGTGCGAATAACGCTGCCATCAGCGGCTGCAATATGGACCGAACTGCCGTCTGTGAAGTGCACGCTATAAACTATCTGGCCTTGATCGGACAAAAGCTCCATCTCGTTTACGATTCCGTCCGGAATCTGGACCAGGGCTATTTTCCGGGCGTTGTCAAAATCTATGGTATGGGTAAGGCTGGCTGGCAGAACGGCTTTACTGGGGTTATCATCGGCAGCTGCATCAGATAACTTGTCACCCGTCCGCGCGTCAAAAACCAGCTGTTCCTTACTGGCCAGGCTTACAACGTAAACCAGGCGTTTGTCCTTGTTCTCCAGCTGGATTTTTGTGATGGCAGTGCGGGGGGCCTCGGCGGCGGCCAGGCTTTTGACCTTGTCCAGCGGCAACAGGTTGCCGGGGAGGGGCGTCGTCAGGCTCGGTTCGCCGGTCAGGGAGTTAGCGAAAGGGTTATCGTGGCGGGCCACCTGGGTAAAGGCATAAGTAGATACTCCGACAATGGCCACAAAAAAGGCAACGGGCAAAAAGTAAAAACGTATGGTCTGGAAAGAAGTTCCAAAAGAGTTAGCCTGTAAAATCTTCATGTCAAACCCTCACCATATAGCTCTTTAACAATACATAAAACAAAGCAAATTGTAAAGGCAGGTGGCTTGCCATGAGTGAGGCAGGTTTATCTGCCGAATCGAATGGTGGGCCCGGCAGGACTTGAACCTGCGACCAATCGGTTATGAGCCGACTGCTCTAACCACTGAGCTACGGGCCCGCGTCGAGGTGTAAGGCTGTGGTAGCTGATCCGCCGGCAAAACAAGTTTGTCCGGCAAATCTAGCTACCTCAGCCAGCCCTCTCCTTATCAAAACCGCGAATCCTCTCGCGATTTTGGATTCTAGTTATCTAGCAGCTAAAGCTGCTAGGATTTTAACGCACTAGCTGTGAAGGTGGTTAACAGGGGGAGTATATCATTTTATTGTATACTTACTCTAGTCATGTTGGAAAAAATCAAAAACTATCACAAAACGTATGGCAAACATCCTATTGTACAGGACCTGCGGGATGTGCGGGTGCTGGGGCTGTTAGTTTTTGGCATCATTGTGCTGTTGGTCAGCTGGAGCGGCGTGCGGGTCATAGAAACCAACTACAAACTGCAGCAACAAATCGCCCGGATGGAGGAGGAAACCAAGCTCCTGGAGCTGGAAAACGCCAATAAGCAGCTGGAAAACAACTACTATAAAAGCGACCAGTACCTGGAACTCCAGGCCCGCCAGCAATTTGGCAAAGCAGCCCGTGGCGAAACCGTACTGATTGTTCCGGAGAGTGTCGCATTGGCTCACACCAAGGACCTGCCTGGCGACAAAAAGGGGAAAGAGGCAAATGCCACAGACAAACCCACCAAACCGTTCTACCAGAAAAACTTTGAAGCCTGGATGAGCTTTTTCTTCCGCCCCGGTACAAGCGGTTGATATTTGGCTTTGGAACCGTTTGTGGTTATTATAGATTCAAGATATGTCGGGTGAACAACAAAGTACAACACAGGTGACGCCGCAATACGAAACATTTGTTGCCCGTTTTCCTGACCTGGTTGTCAGTTGTCCTGCGGGAAAGAGCGACATGCTAATGACGGTAGGAGAATTTGCTCAAACCGAACGGGGGCCAAAGTATCTTGGCACTATCGCAGTGGCGTTTAATGAACTTAGCGAACAAAGCGACATGGGCGACGAAAAAATCCTTACACTTGTCAGCGCCGGCGCTTTCGCGCGAGATGATGAGGATAGAATAATTGGCCTGCCGCGCCAAGAAGCAGTGTCAGAACCAGGACAAGTCGCAGAATCTAAAAAAAAATAACCCCGCGTCTGAAGCGCTGAACAAAGCTGCCCCGCGGGAGCGGCCTGTAGAGTCCCAGGCCCCAAAGATCCCGAAGACCCCAGAGGCAAAAGCGGTCCAGGTGCCAAAGAGGGCGTCACCGGTCGATGCCACTGAGCCCAGAATGGTTAAGATTAATCCTGACACGAGGCAGGCTGAAGTCGCACAAATAGTGCAAGCCGTCCCTGAGCAGCCACAAAAAGATGACGCTATCCTATCTGACGTGCCGGATCATCAACAAGGTAAAACCATACGCGGCGAACGGCCAGCCTTGAACAATGAAGCTGCGCTAGAAGTTGTGGTTCCGGAAACGTCTGTCGCATCGCATGTCACAGAGGTTCTGCCACTCGCGGGGACGCGACTGCCTGTACCGGACCCTATGGCTACGCGTGAGTATGCTGATGTGGCGCCAGTCTTCCGGGATGAATCGCTTTTGGTTGACTCAGCGGTGCAGGAGGAGGGGTCCATTGTCGATTTGCCAGAAGTTTTAGAAATACACAATCAGATCCTGGCTGCTCAGGAATCGTTGATACTCACCGAACAGGGATTTATACGCCTGGAGGAGGTTGAGCCCTCCATCATGCCGGAAGTGGCGGAGCCGCTTTTGACTGCCGGGGCCGCTGACGAACTGACCGACGAATCAGAACGGTCAGATCTGTTGGATTTCCCGGAGGCGCTGCGCATACACGAACAGGTCATCCGGGCGTTTGCAGATGAGGTCGAAGCAGTCCAAGCGCAGTACATTCCGGCTGACATCCAGCCCGCTTTGCACACAGATGAAACCGTAATTGACCAGCTTTTTGATTGGGAATCCGTCCTGTTCCCTGTCAATGAGGGGCAGGACCATGAGGATATGGGGTACAACAAGATTGACATGATTGAGCTCCTTGAAAATCTAAGCGAGGAGATACCGGCGCTCAAACCGGAAGTCATAGAGTCTGTAGCTGAACCCTTGGAGGAGGTGTTCAGAGTGGCTCTTGAGGCACATTTGCAGGCGGACGAAGACGAGTTGGACGCGTCCTGGAACCTTCAAGAAGCCACCCTGGCCCAGCTGACGCAGTTTTTTGACCAAGAGGGGGTAGCCCTTTCGGAGGAAGAAGCCGCAACACTGACTGGTGCGTTGCTGGCGTATCAAACCGGGGGGCGGCCGTCCAAAGAGCCGCTCATGGCAGAAGACGAAAACGCAGAATCCACCCTTGCGGAAGTCGTAACGGTTATAGAGCAGGTGCAGGACGGGCTCTTGGGCATAAAAGCTGAGGTGATCGAGCTGGCCGCCAAACCGGTGGAGGAAGCCCTGCAGCGTGCTATCGATCTCCCACCGGAGGCTGCAGGGCGCCCAGAGGAAGAATTGGCAGACGTCCTGGCAGAATTCTTTGCAGAGACCGGTTTAGAAATCACAGAGGAGCAAATCGGGAAACTCGTTCACTATCTCATGCAGCCGGAGGTATTAGAGGGCCTGCGCGAAAACAACCTCGGCTTCATAGAGCTATTTGACAAAGGTACCTACGAAAGACAGTACAACGGGGCAAAAGCTTTCAAAAAATCAAAAACGCCCTTGCATACACTGCTTGGCAAGGTCATGCTGCTTCTAACAGGCCAAACACAACAGGGAGTTAAGAACCCACTCCAGATCTTTTCCTCTGACTCCGACCACTTTTCGCATGCAATCGGGCTGCCCCACCTTTCAAATCAAAAAACAGCCGGCTCACACCCGAAAGATGGTCTCGGCAAGGAGAAAAGATTTGGAGTGGGTTCTAAGCAAGAGCCACTTGCTGCCTAGCGGGAGTGGTGGCAATAGTGTTGTGTCACAGTATGCGGGGTTTGACATTTTGACCCCTGTTTGATACTATAGGCAAGCTAAACAGTGGCGGGAGATACCTCGGTATTTTCCGCACAAAGCACATTTTTTTATGAAGCTTATGGAGCCAGTCCAAATTCGAGAGAGGATTCTCGAATTTGAAGAGGAGAGGGCTTGGTCAGGTAGCTAGAAGTGATGGGCAAACTTGTTTTGCCAGCACTTCAGCTACCTGACCATTACACCTCGACGACGCGGGGTAGAGCAGTGGCAGCTCATTTGAGTCAATCGCTCATAGTGAGCCACTACCAGAACTCTACCAAGTACATTACAATTCACATTTTACAGACGACGCGGGGTAGAGCAGTGGCAGCTCGTGTGGCTCATAACCACAAGGTCGGAGGTTCGAGTCCTCCCCCCGCTACCAAGAAAAATGACTCATCTTCTGATGGGTCATTTTTCTTTGTCGGAGTCAGGCCTTGAACCTGCGACAGAGATTTTCTGAAAGAAAATATCGTAGTCGTAAGGTTCGGTCATCAAAGCCACGCGCAGGAGTTTACTCCGAGCATGGCTGCCAGATGTGCGCTTGCCCTGCCCCTAAAAGCGATAGACACTATGACCTACGAAAGATTAGGCATGCTGTTCTGCACCTCACTGGCAAAATGGCTATTGAGCAGAACAGGGCTGCACAGCGATAGTATCTCCAGATTGATTTATTGCGCCTTTGCTAATAGGCATTTATGTTTCAAAAGAATGAACAGGGGTTGTATACTGGTTGATAAGGAGAGATTAATGAAAAAGCTAGTTCTGTATGGAGATAGTCTATTTGCTCAAGCTGGCAAGCACAGAGTCATTATGTTTGAAGAAGCGTTGTCGGGTTATGACGTATATAACTGTGCGGCAGGTGGCTGGAACACAAGCGACTGCGTAAATAAGGGCCCATATATAGCTAAACTTCAGCCAGATGTTTTAGTCATTTCTTTAGGCACAAATGATGCTGCACCCTGGAAGCAGGTTGATATGAACACTTATGAAGCGAACATTCCCAAAATATTTGCTACATTTCCAGAATCTAAAATCGTATATTTCCTACCTACACCGGTTGACGAGGCAAAAACTAGAAGCGTTGGCAAAGACTTAACCAATGATGTGGTAAAGAAATATCATGATGCTGCTAAACAAATCTGTATTGATAATGAAGTAGCTTTTATTGATTCATTTGCTGTGTTTATGCCCCTCCTCGAAAGTGGTAAAGAGTATCACATTGAAGATGGGGTACACTTCACAGACTTCGCCTATGAAACAATTGCTGCTGAATTAGCAAAGGTGTTAAAAGAATCATGAAGACCATTTTAATTACTGGCTCAAGTCGTGGCATCGGTAAAGCTATTGCCAAGCTTGCACACGATAAAGGTTATCGAGTTGTTGTACATGGTAAGACTGATTCAGAAGAGTTACAGAAGACTCACGAAGAATTAGAAAATGCTTTTATCACCGTGTTCGATGTTGCTGATAAACAAGCTACGCATGAAGCTATAGCAGATGTAATTAAAAATGTTGGCACAATTGATGTGCTAGTAAACAATGCTGGCGTAGCACGTAACTTTATTAAAGACGTTGCAGATGTAGATGACGATAAAGCCACTGAAGAATTCCAAACTAATGTATTAGGCGCACTTCACTGTACCCAAGCTGTGTTACCTAAAATGTTAGAGCAAAAGTCAGGTAGTGTTATTAATATTGCCTCAATAAAAGGTCATTATAATCTAGCTACAATGAGCACGTTAACCTATGCAGCTACTAAGGCTGGTGTAATATCACTCACGAAAGCCCTGGCTAAGTCCTACGGTGATAAAGGCGTGCGCTTTAATAGTGTTTCACCTGGTTATGTCGAAACAGACCAGGTCAATGACTGGAACGATGAAACATTTAATCGTATTAATAACGGAACAATACTAGGACGTATATCTAAACCTGAAGAAATTGCACCACTCGTTTTGTTTCTTGCCTCCGATGAAGCCAGCTATATTACTGGCTCGGACTTCTTAGCTGACGGTGGCTATTCTATAAAGGGGAAATAATTGACTTCAGAGCAAGCCTGGCTTTCTAAAAAGTACCTCGTTTACAAATTCTTAACGAATCTTTGGTTTGTGGGGGCTGTTTGGCTGTACTTCTATCGAATATTTATAACAGACCAACAAGTGGGTGTTCTTGACGGAATGGCGTTTGCGATTGGTCTCATAGCAGAAGTGCCTTCAGGTGCTCTGGCTGATAAATTTGGTCGCGATAAAATGGTCCGCTTAGGACAAATATTGGCAGGAAGCGGGCTGCTTATTCAGGCTGCTGGTAGTAGCTTTATGCCATTCTTTGTGGGGCAGGCAATAATGATGATTGGTGTTGCATTTGTTTCAGGGGCAGATGAAGCTTTATTTTTCGAGCGACTTAAGTTTGATAGAGAGTCCATAAATTGGCGAAAACTAGTTACTCGTGGATCTCAAGTTGCGTTAGTAGGTACGCTTATTGCGATTGTAGCAGGAGGTGTGCTACACAACATTAACCCTAGAATTCCTTGGCTGCTGACTGGACTATCGTTTATTATCTCAGCAATGCTTGTTTGGTCGGTGAAAGACGAACGAATAAAAGATGCTCGGCAAAGTTTTTCAGCAGAATTTAAAAGTTACTTCGTGGATATCAAAACGGGGTTTGCAGAATTTCGTTTACCAAAACTTTGGATTTATGTACCAATAATTTTAACTGTTCAAGGGCTATTTTATACGACAGGCTATGGTCTTTTAAGATTGGTACTACTAGATAGGTTTACGTTTAGTCCATTCTTAGGCTCGGTTGCGGTTGCTTCGAGTAGCTTACTTACAATTCTCCTGCTGTCTTACATGCATAAAAATGCAGAAAGGTTGAGTGAGAAAAAAGTTTTAACGCTCATATCATTGAGTGCTGCTGCGGGACTTTTATTATCATTGGCGAACATAGGCTTATGGGGTTATATAGTAATCTTTGCTCTATATGCAGGAGAGCATGTCTTGCAACCTTTTATGAGCGAAATATTGAATTATCACGCGCCTGAAAGACAAAGAGCTACTGTATTATCTGTTGCATCATTTTTGAAATCTTTGCCTTACGTAGTCCTAGCTCCAATTATTGGCTACTTGAATACAAACGGGAAGCTACACTACTTTTTGGTGGGTTGGGCAGTGCTAATTTTTGTAGCTGTGTTTATTTACCTCTCAAAGAAGAAGGCAGATGAAAAGATAAAAGTAGCTAGCGCTGTTTGAATTAGTATTTTAGTTGACAAAGCATAAGCATTATTAGGTACTTGACAAACCGCTCTCGGTTAACTATGCTATAGGGGCAATAAATCACTGTAGTACGACTGTCTCCTCTGGATAACTACAGTACAAGGAACTATGAAGGGATGAGCCCATGAAGCACAATCTATGAACACACTCCCAGCCCTTGAGCTGGGTTTTTATTTAGTAAAAATAATCTGGAGAATAACATGAGTAAACGATCATTTAACAAATTGCCACTTCAATTACAGAAGCAACTCGAATCCCTAAATGGCAAGTCTTTTAACATTTACGCCGTTCTTAAGCTACGCAAGGGTGATGAGCTACCTAACCTACCTGGACTCGATTTGAGTAACTTTGAAAATAACATACCAAGCGAGGTTTTGCCTGACCCAGCTAAGGGAACTTGGGCACGAAGGAATATTGACGGTTGGGAAATTATCCTGAAAGACCAACCAAAGTATACAAAGTCTTTTTCACACGAATCCCCAAACTTTGGCGACTGGTCTTTAGGGAGCCATGAGGTTACCGTAGACCGAGAGGTGTATCATCGTGACATTCTTTCGGGGTATGGCTCAACCATTAAAATTACTGTCCTGAAGCGAGATGACGACAGCATTACCCTAAGCTTTGAGTTAGATCGTATCTTCGATTCAATTCCTGACGATCCAAGAGAGCTACTGTTTGCTATTAACATTTTTCAGGAATCAGTTGGGCGAACGGCCATAAAACCTACTGACGTTCCGGCGGCCTCATTCTTGAGTACCTTACAGATTGACTGGGAAATCTTACCAGTTGGTAACAAGGAAGAGGTCATTAAGCAGATTCATGAGAGATTAAACCCTAGTCCTCAAGAAGCTAAGGTCATTAATGAACGAATGGATCTTCTGTTGGCTTTGCGCCCTATTAACCTAGTAGCAGGTACAAGTGGTTTTGCGAGGTATGTAGGTGCACTCTATAACGAACAGCTAGTCGTCTTTGAGAATATTCGGTACGGCAATGCCATTTATATAATGTTTAATGAGTGGGAAAGGCTCAGTAAAATGTCTCGTATCGAACTAATGAATTCAGACGAGAAATTTGAACGTATTGTTCATGCCAATAATTGGGAATACAGAGTCAGGTCAATAGTGAACGAATATCGTCACTCAGGACGTAGTCAATTCTAGCTTTGATAAGAGAATTGTAGCTTGTTCCAGCGTAAGAGTTCAGATTGGAGTAGGTTCCAATTCGAATGGACGTACTCTACCAAGAAAAGTGCCCATCCGAAAGGATGGGTATTTTTCTTGGTTCTGGAATCCTCAAACCTACGACCCGGATTTTGCCTTAGCAAAATACGATAGGTCGGAGGTTCGGTCACAAGCCTCACGCGCAGGAGCTTGCTCCGAGCATGAGGTGCAATGTGCTTTGCCCTCCCCCGCTACCAAGAAAGAGTCTCAGTATTTGCTGGGACTTTTTTAATGCGGCTTAAACTAGTATGAGCTGTGATTTCTATACCTGTTGGTTACTTGTATACTAACCTTTATGGCAAAAGATATTATCGACATACTACTTGATGAGCGTGAATGGCAGACGTTTGATTGCAAACGTGCCGATATTAGCCCTTCAAAGATGCTTGAAACCATATGTGCTTTTGCAAATAGCGAAGGGGGTGATATAGCGCTTGGGCTTGAGGATCCAGGGAAGACGAGTCGTGACAAGAGAATTTTAGGCATAGTCGACAATGAGGATAAAGTGTCGGAAATTCTGAATATGATTGAAAAGGAATTTGAGCCGCCATTAAGCGATATACGTATATCTGAAATTGAAGTTACTAACATTGCGGGCGTCAAAGATAAAGTGGTCTTGCTTAGAGTACAGAAGGGGCGTGATGTACACTCACTGAAGAAGGGCGACACATTCATTCGCAGGGGCAATCAAAATCATAAGATTGGCGCTCAAGAAATAACACGATTGCGCTACGAAAAAGGCGCCCTGAAATTTGAGGACGAAGTTGCTCAAAACTTAGGCCTAGATGATCTAGACCGGACACTACTAGAGCGATACAAAAGTGATACGGGCAGCAAAGAGAGTGACGACCTGCAGTTCCTTAAAGACAATGGCTTGGCAGTCAGACAAGGGGAAAACATTGTTCTTACCAAGGCTGGAGCATTACTTTTTGGGAAAAACCCAGCTGTAGTCATGAAGAGCAAGTGTGGCATCAAGATTTCGCACTATTACGGCAAAAATCGAAACTATACGGGTACTCCAAATTTCGCACGAAGACCTTTTACGATTGAGGGTCCACTAATAAAACAGATTGAAGACGCTGTAGCATATTATAAAAAAGCAGTTTCGTCATCACCGCCAAAACTAGTGGGTGCAAACTTTCTACCCTCTCTCTTGATACCAGAGTGGGCATTCCAAGAGGCTGTTACTAACGCAGTAATTCACAGAAACTATTTTACAGAGGACGACATACACGTCCGAATCTTTGACGATAGGATAGAGATAGAAAGCCCCGGTACATACCCTGGTTTCATTACGCCACAGAACATTAGAACCGAAAGGTTTGCTAGGAATATAATTATTCAGCGTACTCTTAACCGCTTTAATGCCGGCCCTAATCTTGATATTGGCGAGGGGGTCGATCGTATATTCCAAGTAATGAAGGAAAGCAACCTTTACGAGCCCTTATATTTCCCCGCCTCAAAAAGACCGAACTCAGTTGAACTTCATCTATTTAATATGCAGAAAATTGATTACTGGGATACGGTGAGTAATTATTTGGACAATAACTACAGAATCAATAATCAGGCCACTCGAGAGATAACTGGTATTCACGATTCCTCTAAGGTTTCTCGGCTTCTTAAGCAGTGGACTACCAAGGGGCTAATCGAAAAAATAGACAGTGGCTATAAAGGGAACATATATTACAAAAAACTTGGTGCCGAGCTACCCGATACAGAGTAAGGTGCGCTGCCGTTCATATGCACCCCCTATTGCATATGGAGGGCCTCTTAAGTATTATCCCCCCTGTTAATCTTCCGTGCTTCATATGCAAAACGTACCATGCAGCTTAGAATGCGCTAAGGATTCGATTCCATCTGTAAATCTCGTACACAATTAGGTTCCAATTCGATTACACGTACTCTACCGGGCATAAGCATTATGGTCTCTGGATACAGGAGCCATTTTTATTTGGTCTGATATGATGTAGCCATGATAAAAGAAGATGATGACAAGCTGAAGCCAATTGAAGATGAAAATATTATCCGCTCCGGTAGATTAGCCGTTGGTGAGGGACATGAACTTTACTGGGTGGATTGGGGCAACAAACGCAGCCAGTACATAAGGTAAGGGATAGGACATCATGCAACTACTGAAACGAGCTAAACACCTTACTGCGGACATTGCCAGGCATCGGATTACCAAAAAGGTTTTAGCGGTCATGGCTATACTGGTCGTCGGGGCGATTTTGCTTCGCCCGCAACTGACCGCGGCCACAGCCATAAGCCTTAATTTTTCCGGTTGTACGGCAATCGCCAGTCGCGGCTTAAAAGCCAAGAAAAACGAAGTATTTAACTTCAAGGTAACCACAGAGACCGATGATACGTTCCTGATGGAAGATTTCGAGATCAAACACCCGATGAAAGCCGGTAAGTCCCGAGTATTCTCTGTTACGCCGACAGAGGACAAATGGTACAGCTTCAAGCTGGGCAAGTGCGAGAACGCTGGCGGTGCGGTGGTAGCGTTGAAAGACGATGGTACCGATTCCAGCATGGGGAATATGAGCTACATGAGTATGAGTCACGGCGAGAGCGAAGAAAAAGAGCACGAAGGCTCTAACAAACCGGAGAGTGAGCACGGCAGCAGTCATGATGAGGGCCAAGCCAGTGGCGCAAACACCGGGGATCTGACCAACCAGTCCCAAGTCACCATAGACATTAAGGACTTTGCTTATTCCAAGGCCGACATCAAGATCAAAAAAGGCACCAAAGTCACTTGGACGAATCAGGACACCGTTCAACACAACGCCATGCGCGATTATAGTGGCAGCGGCGCGGCCCACGATGCACCGAAAAAAGAAGAGGTCAAAGCTGACGAATTTGCCGGGCCAATGCTGGCAAAGAGTGAAAGCTACAGCTTTACTTTTAATGAAACAGGTTCAAATCCCTACCGCTGTTCGCCTCACCCGCAAATGAAAGGGACTATAACCGTTGTAGACTAGGGCTATGAGCGACACACACACCCGCGACACTGGATTGTCTGGTCAAGCCAGACAATGACGAGGTTTGAGAGTTAGGTCTAGCACTTTTACGGTTCCAGTCCTGCCCGGTATTTTTCTTAGTCTTTGTAAAATAAAGCTATCCCCAGAACACCAACAAGCGCTAGAGTAATCCCAAAGTACTTCCTGGCCGACAGTCGTTCAGAGAAAACGAAACGAGCAAACATCACAGCTAAAGCCCCACTTACACCAGTTATTGGCGAAGCTACTGACGCAGGTGCATAAGAAAAGCTTAACCACAGAAAGCCCGTGCCAATGATATTAAACAAACCCCCTACGAGTGCTTGTTTATATACATCGAAGTTCTTCACAGCCCCTTTGGCCGCAGTGATGATTGACTCTCTTTCCAGTTTGAGGTAAGCAAGCGCCACAGGAACCTGCACAAACCCCAGGGCAAATAGAAAACTAAAATCTCCCGAGCGGTTTATATATCCTTTTGATAAGGTATCAGATAACCCTACTCCAATTGCTGCGACAAATGGCCAGACTATTTCTTTTCTAAGTTTCAGTTCTGATTTTTTGAGTTTATCAGGCAGGGTTGCTACGATGCTGCCAACAATAGCTAGAGCAACGAAAATAAATAATGCTGCCGTGAGTACTTCATCATTAATAATTCTTGAGAATATAACCGTATAAACAGGATATGTTGCAAGAACCGTCGCCGTTACAGCAAGCTCACCATGGCTGAGAGCATAAAAATACAGCGCTTCAGATAATACTGCAGAGATGAACGCATAGAGAATCGCTTGCTCAAAGCTAACTCCCAGGCTAACCCCCATCCACAACGCAAGAGGTACCCATAACGCTAAACCGAATAAGGCATCAAAGAAAAAGCCAACAGATGGTTTAAACTCTTTATAGCTCTTTCGTAGCGCAACTTGAGCTAGTGCAATAAACAAAGCACCACCAAGAGCAAAAATAACACCTAACATTACATTTGATTATAGCTTGCTTCCGTCGGTTCCACTATTGTTGCGAGGGGTATGGAACGCCGGGCACTATAGGTTCCAGACTCACCCTGGATTTTTTGCTATTATTACTGCATGAAAAAGAAAAGTACCAGTAAGTCCAAGCTGCCGCTCAGTAAGCTAAAAAGTCATAAGGTACGAGTCGCTATTGGCTTAGTATTTGTTTTACTGGCCCTGCTATTTCTGCTTAGAGGCTGGGTAAGGATGTCAGTATTGCCCGGAATTGTCGAAAGCATGTACGGCAATTCAGTCGAGAAAGTCTATCAGGATGAGATGAGTAAGTTACAAGACCCGCTTGCCCTGCTTGGATATCAAGTCGCTGAGACGCCTACCCTGCTTTATCAGAACGCTGAGACGCCGGGGCATGGTTGCAATACAGTAGTGGCTAACGGTATTAAAACGCAGGTATACTGCAGTTACGCTACCAAAGTCTATCGGCAAATTATTGATACTGGCCCCAAGAGCAAGAAAAACCTAAACGCCAATGCAGAAAAGCTGCAAACACTCCTCCAGGCAAATGGCTGGCAGGGCGAGTACTCAAATGAAGGGCAGCCATATACCTCGCTGGTAAAACTTATTTCAAGCCTCACGTCAGGCATTGATCACCAGCCAGATGCCACGTATGAAAAACGTGTTGGCGACGTAGAGTGCCAATTTCAAAACAACACCGCTTTCAGCCACCCGGGACCAGCCGCGCTGGCTACGCAGGTTTCTTGCTCCCGGACCTTCAATATTCTGGGCGAACCAAGCTGGAATTGATACTTGACCTCCACCTGGTTATTTCTTTTCTTGACTCCGGTAAGCCGATTGAAGTATAGTTAACGCAGAAGTTAACTATTATGAATATACCTTATGACTCACCTCAGCTAGACACCGTGCTTGATGCGTTGGCAAACCAAAAACGCCGGGGCATTATCCATGAACTGTCTTTGCAGCCAACAACCGTAGGACAACTGGCTCAGCAGTACAATTTGTCGCTCCCTGCTATCCACAAACACATCCGCGCATTAGAGAACGCACAACTCATTATTCGTAAAAAGGCCGGCCGGACCAACTTTGTGGCACTAGACCCAGGCACTCTTGGTTTGGCCCAGAACTGGATCACGCAATATCAGACCGGGTGGGGCAATGCTAGCGCCACACTTGAGAATTATATCTCCAGGATGCAGGAATGAATTCTGGCAGGACTACGGTTATTAAATAATGGCTCTACATGGGCCGAAGGAGATAAAAAATAATGGGGAAATACGTATATGTCTACTACGCTGGGACGGCTTCTGATGGTGGCAGCGCCGAGGAGTGGGGCAAGTGGTTTGGCGAACTAGGTGACAAACTGATAGACGGCGGCAATCCTTTTGCTGAGGGCGGCAAAGCCGTAAACAAAGAGGGCGTCATGGACGTTCAGGACCCGCCTGTAACCGGCTATTCAATCGTGAAAGCCGACAGTATGGAAGGGGCGGTTGAACTGTCCAAAGGCTGTCCTTTGCTGTCATCCAAAGACGGTGCAGTCTGTGTCTACGAAGCTCTGCCCATGTAGGCTGGCTCCCTCTAGAGCACTTAAACGACCTCCGGGTCGTTTTTGTTTCCCCCTAACTTCTTATTCGCTGCTGATTTGCTGAACCTATCTAACAGTTTCAATTTCGCTGCGAAGTTACGAATATGGTCTCCGAAATCACAAAATCTCTCCCTGGAAAAGGACGGACCTTTTATTCCTGAAACCGTTGTAAACAATTCCGAGATGGGTTCTAGACACCGTACGATAACTGATGTGCCGGAAGAAAGTTATTGTTGGTCTTCAAGGTAGCTTGAAATCGCGGTCACAGCTGATGGATACTCATCCTGCAAGCCTCCCTCAAGCGCAGCTGCGTGAACTGGCCCAAGCGCACCAAGCTGTTCCTGTACATGAAATAAAACTCTAGGATTAAAGCCAAACTCTGCGGTCTGCTCTAGACCTTGAAGCACTTGCCTAGTCCCCTGTACAAGCCTTTCTTGTTGTTCATGTGCTCCAAGGTGGGGGAGTTGGCTTCCTGTGTGCGCATCCCGAAAGCCAGCTGTTATGCTTGCCAGGATATCAATTTGCCGATCTTCCTCCGTGTAACCCTCAGGATCAAGGTCATAAGGTAAATTATCTCCAAAAAAACTCATATGCTCTTTCTCTGTAAAGTTAACTTTAACAACATATTAACAAATTCTTACAAAATCTCAAAACTTGATCAACAGGGAAGCTGCCTAAAACGGTTGCTCTCCCCTAGCAGATGAGTAGTATAATCACACGTTATGCGAGCCGAGTCATCATCATATGTTCATGCTCCTCAGTTTGGAACCATCCAATCGGATAACCCGTTGGAGTGCTTGGAGAGTGGGGGATGGATCAGAGAGCTACCTGGGCCAGCTCCGGCGCAGCCCAGCCTATTTCCAGAACTTGAGCCGCCGCAGGAGGTACTGGACATGCCTGCGTTTAGGGATGCTGCACAGGACAATCAAGTAATGGAGCGTTTTGGCACCTACGGAGACCAAGTGATTTCTGCAGCCCGACTCTTTAATGAGCAGGTTGAGGCTTCTCTTCCAGTGCAAGACAGGAATTATTTGTATACGCTTAGACATGCCGAGAAGGAGATGCGCGACAGTAGCCCGAGGGAGCGGGCAGAGATTGGGTATGGGCTCATCCACTATATTCCTCCAGTAAGAAACTGGGATAGTAGGTATTCTCATAGTCTTTCTATTGTAAGTTCGGGTGAAGATGTTGCACTAGCCGGATCCAGAGTAATGGAGGTAGGGGGACCGGCAATGCTGGAGGACGGATCTGTCTATCGTCCCATACGCGCCAACCTGGCAGATTACTCCGTGCTTGCGGATGTAGATGTCACCCAGCTAGCGCAGCCCATCATAAGTAACCTTCGTACTCAAACTTACGATGTGCCAATTGTTGAACATTTAGATGTAGTTGCCGACGGGTGCCAGCTGCCGGTTGTTGATGACTCGCTTGACGTTGTCGCGGCCAAGTCCCTGTGGACATATGAACGTCCCGGGGTTTTATCAGAAGCTGCACGAACCGTCAGAGAAGGTGGGGCTTTGGTCTGGCAAACGGGCACCTTGAGTGATTTAAGAGCTGCCAGTGAGCTTGGGTTTGAACCGTACAAGATCGATATAACCGTATCACCCACATGGGCTCCAGCTGGGCCAACATCGCGCCTGGATATTGATTTTATTGCATGTAATCAACTATAACGTCTTCTGAAGCCTTTTTTATGAGGATCTAGCGTTTCACTGATCGTTTTTGTTCAAAAATTTCCGAATAACTTCAACGTATTCTTCGGGACGCTCAACATGCACGCAGTGGGAACCGGCGGTAAATATCTTGATTTCCGATCCAGGGATGTGGGCCTGCGTAACTAAAGCTTGCTCTGGTGTTAGCTCATCGTACTGGCCGGAAGTAATGAGGGTGGGGATGGTTATTTCTTTGAGCTGGTCTATTTTGTCCCAGTTTTTCATGGTGCCGTTTGCATATGCTTCGCTGACACCCCACATTATTCTATAAGAATCACCGAACTTGGAATTTGCAGAAATAAGTTCCTTTGGCCACTCTTTGCCTCTAAGAACCCATCCAGGATCTCTTCCTCTGACTCCGACCACCTTTCAGACGCAATCCACCTGCCTTTTGCTCCGAAAGGTAGCTATGGCTACCTTTCAAAACAAAAAACAGCTGGCTCACATCTGAAAAGTGCTCTCGGCA
>DATHJH010000024.1:0-8059 GCA_035489815.1 Candidatus Limnocylindria bacterium | reverse complement strand
GGTCTTCTCGGGTAAAGTGGTGGTGAGCCATAGTGGTCACTCCTCTCGTATTTTAGTTGCTGTTACAAACAACAGGATACGGGGAAGCCCTATGGCTCTTCAAGTTACTTGGTTTGTCTCTTTTTGAGTGTTAATTCAGTGTATAAGAATTGTAGTAAGTTCAATATAGTGATATAACAATCATATGATTCCGCCCCGTCCAGTAAGCATACTTTTGGGTGAAAATTGCCGAAACTATACCCAGACCGAGCAGGGTGATTACGTCTCCACCTATAGCCAGCTGTTCCGTGCCGACGCACAGCTGCCCCGCGTCCTGAAAGCCTGGTCAGACTCCAACGATGAGACAACTGACGCTCTCAGTATAACTTCTATAGCTTGCAGCCTTGGCGCAGAACCTGCAAGTATGCTGGCACACGTAAAAAACAGTAATTTTTTAGGTAAGGTCAGCCTTACCGGAGTCGATATAGATCCCCGCGTGTTAGTCTGCGCGGAACAAGGTCAGTATCAGTTGGATCCCGGGAGTTACCTGCCCCAAGATACGGCAGAAATAGTCGCTGAGCTAAGAACATACGGCCTGGACGTTTCTCATAACCCGGAGAGTGAAGAGCCTCCTACTGTCAATGCCCGGCCGCTTTTTGACAAATATGAGGCGCAGTTCGTGGAAATCGATGTTATTGCCACCCCGCCGCCCCCTGGAAACATCATGCTATGCAACAACCTGCTCTATCATTTATCCTTGGATTCAGCCGATAAGATACTACAAAATGCGGCAAAGTCCTTAGAGACCGGGGACATCATAAGTCTGGGCACCAACAACTCACTAAGCAGAGAAAGCTGGCAACAAATAGTCTGCGACAAGCTGGACTTGGGCCTCACCCCGATTCTCTACAACAAAGACGTACCCTTTGCCTTTCAGAAGACTTCCTAGAGCTCATGCATATCTGGACTCTTGCGTGACGAAGGATAATTCCAGGGGAGTCCGGGATGGATATACCTGACTCTCAAAACCTGTCATTCCGGCCCCGAGCCGACAGTCCAGTCAAAAAGGAGATCCCCTACTACTGGATGCCGGGTCAAGCCCGGCATGACAGGACTGGGTTTTGAGGCAGATGGATATGGTTTGTAAACAAGCCGACATCTGATATGGTGTACAAAATGTCCTTGGATCATGTTGAGGTAGAGCTGCTTGTTAAGCCCTTTGGGCGAGGTTTGCATGAGGGAAGCGATACTTACGGCACAGTCATTGGCTTGCAGGTAGCAACGCAGACCAAACCGTTAGAATGGCAGCCACCCCTTGGCGATATGGAACCGCATACCCTCAATGTCGTCCTTCCAGGTCATGTGGCGGACAACATGTACAGCTATGTAGAAACCAAGGTGGCCGATCCGCAGGTATATCCGGGCGATCGTAACTGTATAGGATTTGCCTTAGCCTCTGCCGGTATTGTGCCCCCTGCCTATAATCCTCATCATCTACAAACACTCCTGTCGCCCGCTGCAGATGATACTACACCCGTCAACCATAGTGAACTTGAGCCTGGCGGAGCCTACGGCATGGCTGATAATACGCAAGGAATTCGCCACATGTTTGTCGGGCTGCCCGACAAAGACGCACATCTTGCCATACGATGCGTCGGCGGGCCGCTGGAAGTCCGTAGCACAGCTAAAGTCACGGCTGTCTGGGGTAGCGAAAGGCTCTATCACGTTACGCAAATGCCAGTCGCATGGAAACGCCCGCCTAGAGATACTGGACCCTTCAGCGGCTGAGGTCGTCCTGGTGATCCATTCTCTTCAAACGCAGCACAGCAATTAGTACGCCGGTGATGGTCCAGACTACTGCATAGCTGAACAGACCGGAAAGCGCCTCAAGCGTAACGACAAAACCACCGCCTTCCAACGGGCTTTTGACTATTTGCATCAGTTGGAGGGTGCCCAGCCTTATTGTTGTGATTGCTGCTGCGTCATTGCCGCCAATGCTGCCTGCCTGCACCAGCACCAGCCCGGCAAAAATCGCGACAGCTGCAATAACCGTCCCCAGCAAGGTCGAAACTATGATCCGGTGTCTTTCTCCGCGCTCGAATACCTCCATAGGTCTTATCCTCCTCATTTATTCCATAGTATTTCACCGTCGCCGTACCACGGCGCGAGACTCCACAGATGGGCCGCGGCCAAGGCAAGCCCTATCGTCCGAAAGTACGGCCAAGGCATAAGCGCGCCAGCCAGCACGCCCAAAACCACGGCAGCACAGCTGCCCGCCAGTGGACCGCATAAGGCTGAAGCCAGCTCCCGGCCGGGCGGTCCCGGCTTGTGCAAAATGCCTATGCGGAGCCCGCGCTGCAACACCGCCGCGGGGCGGCTTTGGACAAACGCCGCATGCACACCTTCGTGTATGACAGTGCTTAGCCAAAATATAGCAAACGAAATGCCGGCATAGCCAAAGGCACTGCCTGCCGGCATGCCCGCCCCATACAGCAAAAACACCGTAACGGGTACAAACAATGCCAGGACACTGCCCGCCCTGGTTACGCCCTGCATAATGGCCAGCGGGCTCAGCGGCCACCGCCGCACCGCTGCCGGCCAACCCCGGCCATAGCAAAAAAGTCGCACTTGAAACAGCAGCAGCCTGGCATGACCGGCCGGACCTCTTTTCACCTGCAGTCCGCCAATACCGTTTAGAAACTGCAGGAGTTCACTTATTTCGCCAGGCTGTAAGCCTTGTTCTCTGCCCACCTGCAGCCAATCCTTATAGGACACTGCCGTCTGCAAAGACTTTACCACGGCAATCGCGCGTGGATGCAGCGTATGCTGTGCGCCGTTGGCATCGTCATGCAGGACAGACCCGTCCAGACTTAGCAAGGCAGCCAGTGATAGTCTGTCATGCTCCGCCAGCACGCCAATGCCGATCAGCCCCAGGTCGATTCGCGGCGGCGTCCCTGGTTCTCTACCGGCACTCAAAACTGGCTTTTATGCGCACCCAGTCAAAAGAGACGTTCTTGACCCCGCGCCACCCACAGACAATGAGTGCTGCAGCCGCAATGCTGCCCAATGCAATAACCCACCCAAGCGCGACCACAACCACGGCCGCTTCTTTGGGGGTATAACTTACCGATCTGTCAGCTGCAATTAACTGACCATTCATGATGATATCCCCTTACTTTTTATACTATGTAGATCTACCGCATCGTTTATATAGATACCAAACTAAAGTGTTTGCGAGAATTCTCTTATTACATGAATTATATAACTCTAGTGCTGCAATTCTGATGCAATAACAGTCGTGGAGTTAAGTACCTCGTTGTAAAAACTACTTCACCTCAAATCTTCCCACAACGGCCGGGGCTTTTTAGATAAGAAGTTCGGGCGTAAGCCGGTTGCTTACAGGATCTGGGTGGTTCTTAAGTTACATGAGCTTTTGCTGCCCGGATAACGTTCTCAAACAAGGCGCAGACAGTAAGTGGACCGACGCCGCCTTTGGCGGGCGTGATGGTCAGGTCGTCACGCTCATACAATTCTGGGGCTACGTCACCAACGGTTTTGCCGTCTTCGCTTGCTACACCCGCGTCTACAACCACGGCCTTTTGCTTGACCATATCCGGATACAGGATAGCCGGGCTGCCGGTGGCGGTAATAATGATGTCTGCCTGCCTGGTGTGTGCCGACAGGTCACCTACCTCTCTGTCCACTACTTCTACATCGTGACCGGAGGTTTTGAGGATTCTTTCCAGCGGGGCGCCGACCAGCTTGCCCCGGCCGATGAGCAGGATGTGTTTGCCGCTCAGGTCAACGTTATAGCCGGCTAACAACCAGAGGATGGCCATAGGAGTAGCTGGTTCAAAAGTTGCATCCCGACCTAAGGCATCTACATCTTTTCCCGAAGCCACGAGGTTTACGACCTCTTCTGTTTGCGAGGGGTCCACCAGGGGCAGCTGCACAATAACTCCGTGAACGGAATCGTCGGTATTCAGTTTTTGCAACAGACTCGCAATCTCTGACTGCTGTATTTGATAGTCATCTACCTCCACCATGATATCGGCACCATAGCGCTTTTTAAGCCGCACATAGGTGTTTATAACCGGATCATCAATGCACTGCACAATAGCCAGCTTAGGCGCAACGCCATGAGCTTGGCGCAATCCACGGACCTGTTGGGCCTGGCGTTCTTTTATAAACTCGGCCAGTTCCTTGCCATTGAGCAGTTTCATATCTGTTAACAGTACCAGAACGTGTGCAATATCTCCACTCGGATACCTGAGAAAGGCCCACAAAAGTCAAAAGATATTCGCAACAAGTATTTGCCAATAAGCATAAGGAGTGCTACTATTTTCTTGAAAATCAAACATAAGGTGGGAAAAGAGAGGGATATTCATATCATGAAGCGACTTACCAACCTAAAGTTTGTTGTTCTTTTTGCTGTACTGGCTGCAGTGCCATTTGCGGCAGGAGTTTATTCAGAGCGCGCCGCTGCCCACGAAGGTGATGACCATTCGGGACAAGTCCAGGCCCAAACCACCGCAGAACCCGCCCAGGCAACCACAGGAACAGAGGAAGCAACGTATCAGTATGTGGCCCAAGCCGGCGATTCGTACTCACTCATGGCCCGCAAGGCTATCCAGACCTTTGGCCTCATTTCTAAAACCAAGCTGAGCCAGGCACAAATCATCTTTGCCGAAACACACATAACCCAGGAGGCCAAATCACCGCACCTGAGTGTGGAACAAAAGGTAACTGTCAAAGAATCCACCGTCAAAAGCTGGGTAGAAAAGGCCGCAAAGCTGTCTGCCGCCCAGCAAAAAGCCTGGGATACCTACGCCCAGTATGCTGATTTCAATACCAACCAAGTCGGCGAAGCTCACTAACCTGGTATAGAGCTTACACCAACGTAAGATGGGTTGACCCAGAAGGTGGCAGGTCACGAGTATATGGAGGCGTATAGTAGTTGTATACACGCATAATAAGGAGTAGGTGGATGAAAGCAGCACAGTTCAAACAATACGGCGATCCATCAGTTGTAGTAGTGACAGAGGCAGACAAACCAACAGTCGGCCAGGGCCAAGTCCTGGTAGAAGTCCGCGCCGCCAGCCTTAACCCCTGGGACACCGCAGTCAGACAGGGCGGCGCAAAGGATTTTATGCCGCTGGAATTGCCCGTTACGGCTGGCGGTGACCTGGCTGGTATTGTCACAGAGGCGGGCCCGGATGTTACCCAATTTGCAGTCGGTGACAAAGTGTACGGCGGCGCCGGAGTGCCCGGTGGCAGCGGCGCATTTGCCCAATTTGCCGTGGCCGATGCCGGACATATTGCCAAGGCCCCGGTAAGCCTTGACTTTACCCAGGCCGCCGCCCTGCCCCTGGTCGGTTCCAGCGCCGTGCAGGCCCTGACCGAACACCTGCAACTGCAGTCCGGTCAAAAAATCCTGATCCATGGCGGGTCCGGGGGCATAGGTTCCATTGCCGTGCAAATCGCCAAACATATAGGTGCCTATGTGGCCACTACCGTCCCCACTGAGGCGCTGGAGCTGGCCAAACAACTCGGTGCAGACGAAGTCATAGACTACAAAACCCAGGACTTTACCCAGCTTATTCGTGACTACGACGCCGTTTTTGACACCGTCGGCGGCGAGGTCTTTGAAAAGTCGCTGTCCGTCCTGCGGCCTGGCGGCACAGCCGTGTCCATGCTGGGCAAAGTAGACGAATCTACCGCCAAAGAACAAAACGTCACTGCAATAACCCAAAGCACGCGCGCCACTACAGAACGACTGGACAAACTGACCGGACTCGTTGAACAAGGTGCGGTACAGCCGAGTATCGGCAAGATCTTCCCGCTGGACCAGGTACAGGAAGCATTCCAGGCCAGAGAAAGCGGCAAAGTAACCGGGAAGGTTGTTTTGAAGGTTAAGGCCTAAGAACCCATCCAGGATCTAAGAGCCTATTCCATCCCCTGGCCGGATTCGCCCGGATACTTCAGCATAGTAATTATTGCAACGTTTTTCCATACTGGCTATACTACATTAGCATTAAGGTGCGGCTGGAGGGATTGATCTGCAATTGAAATACCAAGGCGGTATCCCTACTACTGACAGCCAATAAGGAACGACACAAAATATGGCGAGACTTCCGATACCTGGCAGCGATTCCGGAACGTGGGGAACGATTCTCAATGATTTCCTGGATCAGGCGCATAACAGCAACGGTACGTTGAAGAGCGCGGCCGTAAGCAGCGCGATAGACCCAACACTCGTTGCGCTGGCTGCCTATAATACCAACGGCATCCTGGCACAGACGGCGGCCGACACTTTTGCCGGCCGGACGATTACGGGCACGACCAACCGTATCACCGTTACGGACGGCGACGGCGTGGCGGGCAACCCTACGCTGGATGTCGGTACTGACGTCGTCACGCTCACGGGTAGCCAAACTCTGACCAACAAGACCCTGACTACACCTACGATCTCTGCAACCGGATTTACCAATGCCCAGCATGCCCACGCAGCCGCCAACTCCGGCGGTGTCATACCAATAGCTAATACATCCGGAACCCTTACTGTTGCGCGAGGTGGAACCGGACGCATAACCTCTACGACTGCCTACGGAATCATCGCTGCCGGTACGACGGCAACAGGTGTCCACCAGACGCTAGCAACTGGCTCGGCAGGGCAGATACTCAAAAGCAACGGCGCGGCCGCTCTACCGACCTTTCAGACCGGTGCTGGCGCGGATGTGGGGCTGGGCAATGTAGACAACACTTCTAACGCTACCGAACGGGCAGCGGCAGCTACCCTGACCAACAAAACCATCACGGACGCCACAAACAATGTGACCGCTAACGGACTGCGGACGGCCTCTGGTACTGTTTCCGTGTCTGGCGCGACAGCACCAAGTGCCGATCAGGTTTTGATGGCAACCAACGGCACGACAGCAACTTGGCAGGGTGTCGCTGCAGAAAATGTCAGTTTTACGTCGGCGGGTGTGCAGACTGCTACTGACGTCCAGGTCGCACTGGAGCGAGTCCCGGAGCAAGTATTTTGGGATACCAACACTACCTTTACGAATTTTACAGAACATATCTTCAACCTGGACGCCCGGACCATAACCCGTTCTGTAACTGGCCGGAGGGCCAGGGTTACGAATGCCACCGCTGTAGCATCAAGTATGACCAACCACCGCCACCTATTCACGCACCCAACTTTTTCGGCCACAGACGCTGAGGTAACGGTCCTTTTGTGGGGTGGAGTCAATAGCGAGTACGGCACAACTGCATCTGGCACATACCAGCAAGGTATAGCCGCTCGCGTTCAGCAAAGCGGCAGTGTGGTTATTGCTTTCATTGGCTGGCAGGACATTATATTCGGGCAGACACACCTTATCAATATTGGGCTCTTGCGAGGCGATGGCACCGGTACTTCGGTGGATCAGCACTATACCGGCACCTCTTTCACAGCAACCGGATTACTTGATTATAAATACTTCACGGCTAGCCGCGCTACCAATGTAGTAACCCTGACAGTACTTGCGGGCCATGGCATAGTCGCAGCCGACAGCGTGTCAGTAGTAAATGCAGCAGACGCCAGCTTTAACGGTAACTTTACTGTTACATCGGTCACTGCAACGACCATCGTTTATAACCAGACGGCAGCTAACGCATCTACGACAGGCCGGTGCTACAGCGTCTATCACAATTTCCCGTACTGGATGAAGGCACGGCTGGTAGGTGGTGTATTTTATGTAAAAGTCTGGCGCTACGGAACTCCAGAAGCTGACTGGGGCGACACCACAAGATCAGGTTTTATGACTTACGCTACCGGCGGCGGTTCGCCGGATATACCTATGCCTTCGGGCCCGGGTAAGTTCGGCATGTTTACCGGCCACACCGGCAATCAGAAATACCAAGACTTCGGCGAGATAACGTTCAAGAAGCTATAGAACCCATTTCAAATCCCCTCCCAAGTACGAAAAGCCTGGCCCGGTAGTGCCAGGTGGCTGTTCTTGTAACAAAGCATATCTTTAGATATGGTGCGAAGCAAAACAGCCTCCTGGTGCACCGGACAGGGTTTGCAGTAGGG
>DATHJH010000023.1:0-14078 GCA_035489815.1 Candidatus Limnocylindria bacterium | reverse complement strand
TCTTCTCGGGTAAAGTGGTGGTGAGCCATAGTGGTCACTCCTCTCGTATTTTAGTTGCTGTTACAAACAACAGGATACGGGGAAGCCCTATGGCTCTTCAAGTTACTTGGTTTGTCTCTTTTTGAGTGTTAATTCAGTGGTACCTTATTGCATAGAGATGGTAAGTATCTTAATGTACCTATCGGCATGTAAATTCAAAAGGAGTTTCTCAATGAAAACATACGACACATCTGCAGCTGTCACGTTGATCGATTCGTTCGTCGTTTCCGAAAGTTCCAAAGCCGAATTCTTGAAGCTGTACGAACAGACAGCAAAAGCTATCCGTACAATGCCTGGTTTTGTCGAGGGCTATATGTATGAGCTGATAGACGAAGGTAGTCGCTATAATTTTGTGACAACTGCAGTCTGGAAAGACCGGCAAGCCTATGAAACTGCTGAACAATCTATCCGTGCCAGTATCGAGAAAACGGGGGTTAATCCGCTGGAAGCAGTCCAGAATCTAACAGATGAGATCACGCGGGCGACATATACAAGGTCGCCTTACTAAAAGCCTCTAAAACCGCTTTTGCCCAAGAAACCAGAATTCTTGCGGCGTCGCACTGCACTGCTTAGCAAAACTTGCACAGATTAACACCTTATAAGGTCCGACCTTCTTATCCCTGGTCTTAGCTCACTGTTTGGCACTGGTTTTTTGTAAAAATATACACATTAACGACAGGAGGGCCGGGTCTTCTTGTTTAGTGGGGTGTATCTGGTTGCGCGGGTTGTTCCGCAGCGTGCCGAACAAGTGCATCAATCGTTTCTTCAGGTATGTGAACGCCGGATGGGGTGGGATACTCTGCTCTGAGTAGTGCGCATAATGCATCTACTCTTGCTTGGAGTTCGGTGCGATCCATCACATGGCCTTCAACTGTTACATGCGTAAATACTGGCTCTATTTCCATACTCGACAAGTATTTTAACAAATATTCTGCTTATTTGTATATTATGCCGAATCACCTGGAGGCGCAGCAGACTAGCTTGTCAGACTATACCTGGCCAGGGCCGGGGATTCCATGGCTTCAAAGGCTGCACGGAAATGGTCGTTTGATTCGTGGCGGTAGGAACCGCTGCCATCATGATTAGGGTCGTGGAATATTACTTCACTGTCTGTGATTTCTATCAGGACCACCCGGTGGGCCGCAAAGCCTTCTTCCCTGTTGAGGGTCTTAGAATTCAGCACGATGTCGCAAATGCCGGGCTTGTTGTACTCTGCCACGATGTCCTCCCAGGTGGGCTTGCGCTGGTTGAAGGTAAAGTGATTGTGCGCCAAGACTTCTTGTAGGTGCCCGGTCACTTCGTTTAGGTCGTAGGTGTTTTTGTTGTACCAGTCAAACTCCTTTTGGGGCACAGACTTTTTTAGTGCGTCCACGCCGTCACGGGCCCAGGTTTTGTAGTCAATGGCATCATAATCGGTAATGTATACACCCCGGTCCATCAGCCACTTCCAAATGGGAAACTCCCACATCACATAGCCTTTTCGCCAGCCCCCTACTTTGCCCAACTGCTCAAAGGTGATGTCCGCTTTGGGCAAAAGATACTGGGCAATCATGGTATAGCATGCCAGCGCACAGGCATTACCGGGATTGTCATGATACGGAACCTTTTTCATACAATGATCATACCAAATTTCAAGGAACTTCATTGAGGTCTTAACATAATGTATTGACTGGGGCTTTGCTCCTAGCCCAAGCCCTTGACGACTCGAAGGCGTGACAGACAACAGGCTGATAGTTTAGCGGTTTGTCAATTTGTGGATGAATCGGACGATGAGGAGGAGAAATGCTAAACTTCGCTCCAGGCACCCTTGTATTTATCAGATTGCAACAGTTTCTCGATATCTGCTTTGATTTCTTTTACATCCTCATCATCAAGTGGTTTGAAGTTGTCGTAAAAACCAGTTTTGCGGTGAGGCAACTGAACGGCATCACCATACTTTTGAATAGTGGCCGTGGTGGCGCGACCATAAATCTGCATGTGCAGAGTCGGGCCCTCGGGCGTAAAGACGCCCCAGTTGCCCATGTCTTGGTAATTAACGATACCAATATCTACGCCACGCCTGGCCATAGCAGACTTCAACGCCTCACCAGCAACCATAGTCAATTTCATATATTCAATGGCCAATTTTGGCGAAAGCTGGGTTCGATCACGTACGGCTGCTTTCGGAAAGACATAAATGTGCCCACCCTCGGACCTGTCAATAAAGGGTCTGGACGCCGCTTGTATATAAAAGTTTTCGGTTTCGTAGATGGGGATCTGCATTTTCATAAGGGAAGTATACCAAGAGTTGCCAAAAGGAGCGAAAAAAAAGGGGGTCCTTATTGGCCGATTTGGGCGGTTTCTCCGCCTAGTTTTGAAACAAAAAAGCTGTCGTGGGAGATGTAGATGATTGCACCGTGGTATTGCATCAGGGCGTTTTCCAGCTCTTCGATACTGGGCAGGTCAAGGTGGTTGGTCGGTTCGTCTATGATAAGTATTTGGGGGTCGCTGGCCAGCATGGCTATCAGTTGCAGCCGGGCTTTTTGGCCGCCGCTGAGTTTCATGACCGGCATGTCGCCGTCGGTTGCCGGATTAAACAGGTAGTCGCCCAGTAGCTGCTTGATGTGCTGCTGGCTGACAGGCAGCCCTTTGTCCCGCAGTATTTGCTCGACTGCGCCAGACAGCGTCAGGGACAGGTATTTCTGGCTAATTTCTTGTTCGTACAGCCCGATTCGGAACTCTTTTGCTACATGCACCTCACCCGCAAAACACTTGGAAAGCAGCGGCGTGTCTGGTTTGTTTGAGGCCTGGGACATGATGGCCTGGACCAATGTTGTTTTGCCGGCACCGTTGCGTCCGTGCAGCCGCAACCGCTCGCCTTCGTGCAGTGAAAAGTTGACGCCGCTGAATAAGGGTTGGTCGTTGTACCCCAGGCTCAAATTACTAGCCTGCACAAGCAGCTTGCCGGACTGATCAGTTGCTTTGGCACGAGTGCGGACGCGGATGTTTGTGGCTTTGTATTTGTCGTAGGTGTCGGCTAGCTTGTGTTTCATCCCACCAGCCGACTCTTGGTCTATCCAGAAGGATGGTTTGTCCAGGGCGGTTAGTTTTTCCAGCTCATCTTTGGCCTTTTGTTCCTGGGATTTGAAGCGGCGAATGGTGCCGGGCGTACGTGACTTTTCCTTCATTCGGCGGAAACGTATGACGTCTTCTTTGAGGTTTTCGATGCGTTTTTGGGTGAGGTCATAGGTGTTTACCTGGGCGGACATCTGGTTTTTGTTGGTCCGCAGATATTTGTCGTAGTTGCCGTTAAAGCCGTAGCTGATGCCGTCCCGGATTTCTATGATGCGGTCTACACTACCCAGGACATCGCGGTCGTGGGTAATGACCATCACCGCCTCGTCCGCTGCCCGCAGCCATTTTATAAATGATTCTTTGGCAACGTAGTCCATGTGGTTGGTCGGCTCGTCAATAAGTGCCAGGTGGCCGCGGCTGCGCTGTACCTTGATGAGTTCTATCATGCGCTTTTGGCCGCCGCTGAGTGACCCAAGCGGCTCGTGCATGTGGCTTGGATCTATCTGATAGGCCTCAAAAGCTTGCTCTATTTCGCTCTCTAGCTGGTAGTAGCCAAGTTCGGTAAAACGCTCCAGGGCGTTGGTGAATTCTTGTATTTTACGCTCGTTGCTGCCCATGGCCTCTGGGTACGTGTCAATGATATGTACCAGACGTTTGTACTCTGGCAAGTCGCCCTGTATGTATTCCAGGACGGTTTGGTCCCCTAGCCCATGGTGTTCCTGACGGCTGCTGACAATGATTGAGCCTTTTCGGACCTGCACGTCACCCTGGAAATCCTTGCCTTCGCCGGTAAGTATGGCGAAGAGCGTGGATTTACCTGTGCCATTGCGTCCAATCAGCCCGATCTTCTCTTTGTCTTGAATCTCAAAAGCAACACCCTTGTGCAAGAGCTTGTGTCCAAAAGATTTTTCGGTGATTGTCGCGGATAGTAGCATAGTGTTTTGGTCCGGGGGATTTATAGGGATAAGGAGCATTCAGCTCTTGGTGCACCTTTGCGTGTACTTGGCAGGGCCCGCAGATCGCATGAGCCAGTGTTCTATTTATGTGCTGCCTTGAGTTCACGTTTAACTTGATCACTTAGATACACTTTCATAAGCGACTGGTAGGGCACATCCTTTTCATTGGCGAGTTCTTTGATACGGGCGAGTAAAGGTGACGGCAAACGCAATGAGATAGACTCGGTCGATACCTTTAGGTTAGGAAATACCGCTTTCTCAGCTTTCGACCAGTCGATATATTCAGTCGAATCGTGGGTATCCCAAAACTTGGCCTCTTCTTCCGGGCTTTTGAAGTTAGGAATTTTCTTCAAATTCTTCATAGAGTTGCCTTTCCTTTCTTTTCATATCACGGACGGATATGATTCTTATTTTCTTGTCTCTGATAGTAAATACTACAAATAATTTCCTTTTTGTTTTTGTGTGCCCAAGGCCATGGAAGCGTTGCTCGATATTTGTAGAGTGCTTAGCATCTTCGATGATCAAGAACGGCTCACCGACGAACACTTCTTCTGCTTCCTGCGTTGTGACACTATGCTTGTTCAGGTTCTTGTAGATATTGCCCTGGTCCCACTGAAACGCAATCGGTTTAGGCAGTATCCTCATGGAGTAAGTATATTACTGTAATATACAACTGTCAAGGCTAAAGCTTTTCAGAGTCCTCGATCGGCACTATACTTTGTCGTAATGCATAAAACAAAAGACTACGGCCCGGATGATTCCGACAAAGTGCTCTTCCTGTTCTCCGGATTAAGTGTGCCCGCCTGGCAGCATCATTTAAAAGAGTAGAAGGTCTCATCCTGAATGTTCCCTACGCTGACCCGGCCATAAATCTAAGAGATTTTCCTGCGCACAAAATTCAAAGCTTCTTGGGTGACACTCACACTGAGCAATCTTTTAGCAGAGCAGTCAGGCGGTACGCGCCCCTCAGGCGCGCCAAAGACCTAGGTCGTCAAAGCCCTGCTGTTTATAGCCCACAAAGACACCTACTTCCACCCGAGTCATGCCTATAAACTACGCGACGAGCTAGTCCACCACACCAAAAGTCTCACATTTTTCGAATCAAAAAGCTTGGACCACAAAGCAGGTGCCAGCAAATTCAATCTGCAGTCTGCCAAATGGCTGAAGTGGCTCGACCAACAAAAAAGCGTCACGATGTGACGACTTTTTCATGGCAGGTAGCACGACTAAAGGGGTCGGATCTTTAACAGATGAGGATTTTGCAGATTTGGAAATTGGCAGGGTGTGAGTCTCGTGAAGATAACTTTATGACAAATTGGACGATGGAAAATGACTGATGAATATCTCGCTGATCCTTGTAGTAGGCCTGTTTTCTATCTTCAGGCTCATCAAGCTCATTGTAATTAATAAGCACCTCCTCACCCGCTTTAATGTCGCGGGTGGTGTAGTGGGCGTCGGTATCAATGCGCAGATTTGGCGTTGCAGAATGGTTCAAATACCAGCCAATTTCCATTCGATTAAATTGCCGCGGGCAATCGTATTCATCGTTATCGCGAGCAATACAGTAATCCAGAAATATCTTGGGTATCTCGCTGACTTTTCTTCTACTTGTTACAAAGCCATCCGAAAAGAGCGCTGTTACTTTAGTGCCTTCTGCTATGTCGTGAACGGCGAATATTCCTACGCCAGCTCCAGGAACAGTAGAGGGTTTCAAAACAAAAGAAAATTCATTCGTGCTATCCATGAGTCAATAGTATCAAATAGTAATCAGTTTAGTGGCCGCGGTGCAGCAGAAAGAGAGTTAACTACTGGGAGCCTTCAAGAGCAGGAATATTCCTGAGGATCTCAGAGGCAGGATGCAGCGGGCCGCCTTCCTTGCCAGCCGCCAATATGACTGCTGCCATCGTCCCTTCGCCAATGGTAGGCGGATCATTGAAGCCCGGCATAACTCCGTGCTGTCGCTGACTATAAGCCAGGATTGCCTTGACGTCACCTACAAAAGGATGTTGCAACGGACATTTCCCGTGCTCTGTTATGTCCGGGCTACCCTCTTTCACTGTGCCTGGGGATGCGCGCCGTACATCATCAACCCAGTTTTGGTAATCACACGCAAACTTCCCACCTCTGCTGAAGCTATCAAAAGGCAGGCCAGGTATCGTGTAGCGAGTGTGGCCTGCCATGCGGCGGACATCGGCTGTAAGCATCTGCGGCAGAATATCCTCCGGCGGCGTCTTCTGGATTAAGCGTACCGCAGCGTAGCCCAGAACAACATCGGATGCAGTAATCGCCCCCTCAAATTGGTAAGGCGCAATTTGATTCACAAGATCGTTCCATGTTTCTGCCGCGGACTCTCTATACGCATCTCCTTGCATGATTTTTGGGGGAAGCCGGCGAAACCCGGTTTCGGCCCGAGCGAAATCCACAAGTCTGGTTATTGACCCCTCGCTTCGTATTTCATCAACTGCTTCACGGAACCCAGGCAAAAGTGCGTCCATGAAAAGTCTCATTTGCTGCTGAGCCGTGAGCTTGCGTCTCCTTGCATCCAGGGCGACATCCCGCCAGTCAGGATCCCTTTTATCCAGCAGCGTGGCCGTTTCCTGTCTCCCGCTATCATTGAGTCCGGCCACGACTCGTATGCAGTCGACGAAACCTTCTGGGAAGCTGTGGTATTCAAACTTAGCGGCATTCTTTTGGTAAGCATCATCGTCGATACTTTCGTCAAAGTCCCGCCAGGTCTGCGTTGTCCTGACTACATCGAACATCCAGTTGACAGCACCATGCTGCAAATAACCTGTTATACCGTTGTCAAGCCGCCCCGCTAGCGAGCGTTCAGTGTTTAGGTGTTTTAGTGCGCCCAGCAAATCTTCCCTTTCTAAGCTGTCTGGCTCAAGCTCAACCAGCTCCTGGGTCGTCATCATGCCGGGTTGTTTTTTAAAATGTTTTTCTGCGACGGCAGAAGGTGTGTCCCCAGCCGAAAAACGCTGGATTAAGCTAGCAGTGGAGAAGCTTTTATGGATTTCTGGTGATGGACTAACTCCCTGGAACATACCTTGGATTCTAGCAAACATTTGACGAAAAGGTGGACGGAGAGTTTACCGTCGTGGTTCGATACATGTACTACAGCCAGACAAAATACCCGACCTTTGGCCGGGCGCTTTCTTTGGCCGGGGCTCCAGGTCGAGAATCTAACTGATGATGAGGACGTTGAGTGTGATGTCCAGGAGATACACCAGCTCCTTGACGAAGAGGCTGAGCCTGGTTGTACCAGCAGAGAGTTCGTGCTAAAATAAAAAACATTAAGACGAGAAGCGCCCCAAACGGCTAACTACCTAAGGAAGCTTCTCTTTTTTATTGTTTGATTTTTCGTTTAATGTCCGCATCGTCAAGATAGGCAAAATACTTGATATCTATCGATTTATAGAGCGATGAACGATAGCGCCTGTTTGGAAACAGGATTTTCTCAAATTTATTTTGCTCAATGAGGAAATCAACGAGCATTTTATAATCACCATCACCAGACACTAGCACAACCCTATTAAACTTTTCTTTGAGGTAGAGCCGCTTCATAATAGAGAAGATAATATCTGCATCAACATTACCTTTCTTTTTGCCAAGCATAGCGCTGTTATGTTCACGAAAAACGAGGATAAACCCAGCCTTTTGGATTGATTCGTATAGTTTTTCAATATTCGCACCTTCTTGAACATAGCCGAGATAGTAGTAAGCGTCTTCGACATTGTATTTACGAGTTAAATAGATGCGAAAACGAGCAAGGTTAACAGTCCATTTCGGGCTGTTCTTGGTCGTACCCATGTACAGATTTTGACCGTCTACATAAGCAATATTTCTTAAAGCCAAGCTCATTCACCTATTCTAACAAATTTGCACCTGTTGCGGTTCTAATTTCAAAATGACCTGAACAATTCCGTATCTGATAAATCCTTGGCAGGGGAGACAGGGATCGAACCTGCGACCTTCGGTTTTGGAGACCGACGCTACTACCATCTGAGCTACTCCCCTTGGCGTGTCGCTTCAAAAGGCTACATCATGTAACATTCTAAAACGTTCATATCATACGATAACAGAGGGGGTTTGTCACTAGCCTGCGTTTGACGCGGGAGGAGTCCATAGCACCTGTTCCGCCGCCAGGGCTTCCAGGAGTTGTGCTTTGGCAAGCAGCTTGTGTTCGGTCGTGACTGAAGGGCGTGGACGTAAAAGGGTTTGCATGCGTCCTTGCAGGAGGACGTGTGGTCCGGGAATCTCACGGTGAGAGTTAATAGCTAAAGTAGCGGCCAGTTCGTCATCGGGTATGGTAGGCGCGTGAAATTGGCCGGGGGTGAGTAGATGCAGGTCGGTGGGTTGTATGGTTCTCTGTTCGCTTGGGGCAGCCCTGACACGGCCAACAAAGGGTAGCTCCGTCAGGCCCACTAGACCATTTTCAAAGTAGCTCACGCTATGAACGGCAAATAGTCCACTTGTGACTAGTTCTTCTTCTGTAAAACTGCGTGGCCCAAAGCCAACTTTATAGATAGTATCCTTATACTCTGCCAGCGCTTCTGCAATCACAAACCAGCCATGGTCATGTATGTCGCCATCATATACGTCACCGAGCTTGCCAGCCCCTCGGTCTTCTCGCATACGTAGCCCCTTTGGCCAGATATGCAGGCGGATGCTTCCCAGTTCTGGGTGCATGCCCAGGTGGAAAATCATAAATCCGGAGGGGTGCCAATTCCCTTCGTACTCTTCAAGGTGCGGGATAACCTCACCCACCACGATCTGGCGGTAGATTGCCAGGTCATTGCCAGCTCTTTCATAAAATTCATCAGCATAAAGTATGTTGCGCTCTCTGTGCAGCCGCGCTCTCTCGGCAAGGCTGGGATCAAAGCCATACTTTTGCAAGCTATTGATGGCCATGTAGCTACTATACAACTCTTCTGGTGACAGTTGTTTTATACTGATGTGATGAAGGGGTTAGAGATCGCAAGTACAAGACTTCAGCATCAAGGGATTGCTGATCCGAAATTTCGAAGTCCCTATGAGGTTGTGAAGTGGTTGGGCGCAATGCAGGCGCAGGATTATTTGGGTGCGTTGTGGGCAGTGGGGCTGCGGTTTCCGGCTGCCAGGGAAACAGATGTTGTGAAAGCTTTGACAAAAGGCAGTATTGTGCGGACCTGGCCGCAGCGCGGGACGTTGCATTTGGTGGCACCGGAGGAGGTGCGATGGCGATTGTCCCTTTCTGCCGGACGGATGCTTGCCAAGGCCAAAAGCAGGCACGAGGGCTTGCGGCTGGACGAACGGGTTTTTGACAAGTGCAAACAGCTCTTTACCGACGCCCTGCAAGGCGGCAAGCAGATGACCCGGCCTAGGATGCTGGAGCTGTTGGAGGAAAACGGTATTGCTGCCAAAAACCAGCGCGGTTCTCACATTCTATGGCAGGCGGCACAAACTGGACATATCATCTTCGCCGCGCCCGAAGGAAAACAACAAACCTTTGCCCTGCTGGAGGAATGGGTGCCCAAAGTGCCGGAGGTTTCCCGGGCTGAAGCTCTGGCCCGCCTGACCAAAAGCTACTTCACCAGCCATGGCCCGGCAACTGTGGCCGACCTGGCCTGGTGGTCCGACCTGACCCTGACGGAGATAAGGCAAGGGCTGGAGGAGGTCAGGTCAGAACTCCACCAGGAAGCTGTAGACGGCATCACCTACTGGATGAGGAAAGACCCTGCTATAGGGTACGACCCTATAGCAAAAACAAAGGGAGTGTGGCTGTTGCCGGGGTTTGATGAGTATTTGCTGGGGTATAAGGACCGTACTGCTGTGCTGGATTTGGAACACCACCCCAAGGTTGTTCCAGGCAAAAACGGCATGTTTTTGTCCACGGTGGTGCTAGACGGAAAAGTGGCCGGCACCTGGAGGCGTGTGGTTAAGAAAAACGAGGTGAGTATATCTGTGACGCCTTTTTACAAGTTCACGCTGGCCCAGAAAAAACTCATCACGGAAGCAGCCAACAGCTACAGTCAGTTCCTGGGCTTGCCATCGATGATTACATTCTAAAGAACCCTGTACTACAAGATCCAAACAGGTGAACCAATAGTCTAGGCGCTACGTTGGACCCACCTTCTATACCTTGCTGGGGCAACAATACGATTTTCTTTAACTCTGCCGTCCGCTTTTACAACTGCGCCTTCCATGATTAAACTGCCCGCTTCCACCACAGCTTTTGCCTTAATTGTTGCCCTTGGATCGACCCTAACATGACTTTCAACGATAACACCTTGTTGAACTACTGCCTGACTACCGAGTGTACAGCCGCTGCCCACGATAACTCCGGTATGCACTCTTACGTCGTCACCCAGTCTATTTCTCTCGCCCAAGGATGTGCTTGCATCGATTGTAGTATAGGCTCCGGTGGAACTTGAATCTCCAATATTTGCACGGGGACCAATGGTACTGCCAGGGCCAATTGTGACCTGGTTACCAAGGTTGGTTGATGAGAGTATTCTTGCGTCGGCTCCTACTTCACATTCTTTCCCGATCACGACCCCTGGCTGGATACTGGCTCTAGAATGAATTACTGTTCGAGGGCCTCCTATTGCATTGTCAGAAAAATCTGCGCTTGCTGCTACTGCCAATCCGTTCTCGTGGAGTTGAAGTACCTCCTGGCTCCCCGCCTCTCTTGCGGGACCATAAATCTCACGGGGAATAGGATAGGGCACGTTTTCCGGACCATTGTCAAAGAAGAAGTTATCTCCGGTCTGAAGTTCTTCCGGTACCTTATAGCTTGCAAATGCGTTTTGGAAGCTTTTGTCTAGGTGCTGTTCACTTGGGCTTGTCATAGTATCCTCCAATTGATAATGTTCTATATTTTACAACCTAAATTTTCTCACGCAACCACATCTTCCATTTTTTGTTAGAGGCGATGCACTATGCTATGAGGCAAATGATCGCTAGCGTAGGCTTCTCCAGGGGGTGTGGTTTAGTTCATAAACGTAGTTTTGAACACTAAAAACAGCCCTCATGTCGAGGGCTGTTTTTTCTCCTGGAGCGGTCAGGTGAACTGCCTATTTGCGGTTCTTGCGCTTGCTCACGATTGCGTGGGCTGCGCCTGCGCTGGCGGTGACGCCGGCAAATGTGCCGACCACTGCGCCAGGACCGGTGGCGGGCAAAGCTGCCGGAGCATCTGTGCCCTTCCCAAGTACCTGAGGCTTCTTAGGCGTTTCGGGTGTCTTAGGATTTTCGGGGGTTTCTGGTTCCTCGTCGCAAGACTTGTCGCCACCTTTGTCGGTGTCCAACATGTTGCGTCGGTGGCCAGGATCCAGCGGGTCAATGTTGTCAACTGGGTGCATCAAGTTGCCGTAGTTAGCGGTACCGTTGAAGCCGCTCGGGTTCCAGCCTTCCAGCATGTCAACCTGATACCAGCAGTTAGGTACGTCGGCTGTGAGCGTGTGCGTACCAGGGCCAAAGGTCTTGCGGTCGTTGTTGTCATAGTCGAACAGTTCCTGCTCTTCCAGCGGTATGCCGGTAGCGGTTGACATCTTCCAGACAGCCAGGACGGCTTCTTTCTTACAATTGGCATCACCAGTTACTTTGAACTGGCCGGTTACGGTAGTTTTACCGTTTACTGTTTTGTAGGTAAAGTTCTTGCTGTGATCCTGAATGGTTACAGGTATAACAGTTTCGATCTTACAGGTTGTTGCAGTAGCTTCTGCGCGTGGTGCGTGTACGCCTACGGCGACCGTACCGGCAATCAGAGCTGCAGCAAACAAATATTTCAATACTTTCATAAAAACTCCTTTTAAACATGACTACTATATCACGATTGTTTTAATAAGTCAATGCCTATGGTATAAAATCGCAATTTCGTCCAATAGAGGTCGTTACAGAGGAAGATCTTTATGGTTGTGCTTAGTAAAAAGTGTCTCTATAATCAGAGGTAAATAAAGGGGAACTGGAACAAGCGGGCATGAAAGTTTTGATGTTAGGGTGGGAATTGCCCCCACATAACAGTGGCGGACTTGGGGTGGCATGCTACCAGCTCTGCAAAGCCCTCTCTAAAAAGTCCGTAGATATTGAGTTTGTTGTGCCCTACACCGCCCGCCATGATATAGACTTTATGCGGATCAATGCTGCTCATCCCCAGGATGTAGAGGCTGTGCTAAAGTCCGGCATTGCCTACGACAGCTTCAAATATGTCAAAAAGACCGGAGAAATAGAGTGGGTGGACCTCTTTGGTCAGAGTGCGATGTACGAACAGGCAGTGGCGCGTATAGCCGACATGGCGGAGTTTGATATCATTCACGCCCATGACTGGCTGACCTTCCGGGCGGCGCTGCGGGCCAAAGAACGCTGCGGCAAGCCGCTGATTGTGCATGTCCATTCGGTGGAGTCTGACCGGGCCGGCCACCACGGCAAGGGCAACCCGATGGTGCGGGAGATAGAGGCCATGACCATGCTGCTGGCCGACCGGGTGATTGCAGTCAGTAATCACACTAAAAAAGCAATTGTACGGGAGTACGGTATCCCGGCGGACAAGATAGAGGTGGTGCATAACAGCATGGACTTGGACGCTTTGCAGCCGCTGGATGGTGACAACGCTTACCGTTACCTGTCCAAAATGAAGGCCAACGGCTACAAAGTAGTGGTTAGCATTGGCCGGCTGACCATCCAAAAAGGTCTGCCCAATCTGTTGCGTGCGGCCCAAGAGGTAGTGGCCCGGGCACCAAAAACTATATTTCTGATCGTCGGCAGCGGCGACCAGGAGTACGAGCTGCTGGAATTGGCAGCAGAGCTGGGGATCAGCCAGAATGTGGTGTTTACCGGTTTTCAGCGCGGCAAAAACTGGCGGGATGCCTATGCTATAGGTGATCTGTTTGTGATGCCGTCAATATCTGAGCCGTTTGGCCTGACACCGCTGGAGGCCATTGGCTACGGTACCCCGGCGCTGATCAGCAAACAGTCCGGTGTGTCAGAGGTGATCCATAACTGCCTGAAGGTGGATTTTTGGGACATGGACGAAATGGCCAACCAAATAACCGCTGTGGTACAGAATGACGCCCTGCGGGATGTGCTGCATGCTAACTCTCTGGGCGAATACCAAAAACTAAGCTGGAACAAGGCCGCAGATCAGATGGTGGCTTTGTACCAGCGGCACCTCCAGGCAGTAGCTATATGACAAATCCTAAATCCGAATCTCTAAATCCTAAACAATATCTGATGATCAAAATCCAAATGTCCAAAAAAACTATTCCCGGAAGCCTGTTTAGAATTTGGAACATTAGATATTTGGATTTGTTTAGAGTTTCGATATTAGGATTTAGAAATTCAAAACAAGGGGTTTTGGGATGAAAGCCATTGTTTTGTACTTGCATGTTCACCAGCCCTTTCGGGTCCGGCACTACACTATCTTTGATGCGGGTACCCACCACAATTATTTCCATGCTCCGCACGGAGACCGGACAAACAACGAACACATCATCCACAAGGTAGCCGAAAAGTCGTACATCCCCACCAATCACAAATTGCTGGAACTGTTGCACCGCCACCCGGAGTTCCGCCTGAGCATGTCCATTACCGGGACGGTGTTAGAGCAGTTTGAGCAGTGGTCTCCGGCGGTGCTGAAGTCCTTTCAGGAACTGGTAGCTACCGGGCGGGTAGAGATTGTGGCCGAAACGTATCACCACAGCTTGGCGTTTTTCTATTCCCTGATCGAATTTGAGGCCCAGGTAGACATGCACCGCGAAAAGATCCAGCAACTGTTTGGCCAAACACCCCAGGTGTTTCGCAATACAGAACTGAGCTACAACAACGACCTGGCCTACTGGGCGGACCGCAAAGGCTATAAGGGCGTGCTGGCCGAGGGCTGGGACCCGGTCCTGGGGTGGCGTAGCCCCAACTTTGTCTACCGGCCCGCTTACACCCAGAACATCCGTCTGCTCATGAAAAACTACAAACTGTCAGATGACATTGCCTTTCGGTTTGGTGACCGCGGCTGGTCTGCCTGGCCGCTGACGGCAGATAAGTTTACGCGCTGGC
>DATHJH010000022.1:0-30524 GCA_035489815.1 Candidatus Limnocylindria bacterium | reverse complement strand
CGGCTTACAGCGCGGTGGCTTCTGCGGCCACTGTCAGCCCGTCGCTCACGTTTGACATTGACGTTTCAGGCAGCGACACCGAGACCGCGCCGCCTTATGCCACAAACTTTGGCACCCTGCTGGCCGGTACGGTGGCAGATAGCCCTGAGCGGATCTGGATTGACCTGGAGACCAACGGCGCCAGCGGGGGAACCGTCTTCATTGCCTCTGCCAACACCGGGCTCAAAAGCCTGGCGACCACCTATACCATTAGCGCCCTGACTGGTGATTTGACATCCTTGAGTGAAGGCTTTGGCGCCCAAAGCGCCTCGGCCACGCAGTCCGGCGGCGGCCCGCTGACTGCCCAGTCGCCATATACCGGCGCCAGCAACAACGTTGGTATTACCGACACTTTGCTGCGCCAGGCCTACGTGTCGTCCAGCCCTATTACTGCCGGGCGCGGGTCACTGCTGCTAAAGGCAAAGTCAAAAACCGACACGCCGGCAGCTATTGACTATACCGACACCCTGACGCTCATAGCCGCCGCCAGCTTCTGAAGCAGCAATACCTCCACCCACATTTCTACAATTCTTAGACCCTTAGCAACCCATATAACTTATCAAACTGTACTCGCTTTTTGTCCGGCCGGACATATTTTGAGTACAGTTTTAGCAATTGCCAGATTATGGTTGACACACGGGTAATCTAACCGTAAGCTTTATTTATAGATAAAGAAAGATAAGTAATGGCACTTCACAAAATACACAAAAAAGTCCTTTCATTTGGGGTAATTGCAGCTTTAACGTTCCAAATAGCCTACGGGGTATTAAGCGGTACGGTTTTTGGTGCTTCTTTGACCAATACCTATGTGCGCCTGGACAGGATGAAGGCTGCGACGGCTACTACCGTGCGCCTGGTCTTTACCGTACCGGCTGGCAACAGCGGAACGGAGGAAAACCTAAAGATCACTGTGCCTGATGGCTTTACGGTTGCTACCTCCAGCCAGACAGCTACCACCGCCGCCTGTGCAACCCAAACTGGTGCGACCGCTCTGCCGGGTACACTGGTTGCAACCGGTAACAACACCGTCGGCCAGAAAGGCCTGGCTGTTTCGGGGGTAACCAACCTGACGGCCAGCACTGCATACTGCGTAGACTTCACTCTGGCTACTGCCATGACCAATCCTGCTGCCGGCCTATACAATGCGACTGTAGAAACCTTTACCAGTGGCGCGGCCCTTATTGACAGCACCAGCGTAGCGTTGCGCGTTATCACCGACGACCAAGTGGTTGTCAGTGCGGTAGTCGGGTCAACCTTCAACTTTGTACTGGATGCCAACACTACCAGCTTTACGGCTAACCTGGACTCCGGGGCGGTTCGCTCCACCACTGGTCGAACAGTCACAATTACCACCAACGCTACTAACGGCTGGATCGCCTGGGTCAAGGACTCTAACCAGGGTTTGATCTCCGCCGCGGCGGCTAAAACGATCGCTACCTCTGGCACTGTTGACGGCAGCCCCACGACGCTTTCTACCGGCACCGAAGGCTACGTCCTGGATGTGGACCTGACAACTGACGCCGCAAGCGGCGGCACGGTCAGTATAGCCGGGGAATACAATGGCGGCGCTAATGCCGGCGGGACACTGAGCAGCACCTTCCAGCCCGGCGCGACCTCTACCGGTACGGCTGGTGGTTCCGGCGACGTTATCACCTTTGTTGGCAAGGCAGCTATTGCCGGGGATACTCCGGCAGCTAATGATTATACGGATACCTGGACTATCATAGGCGCCGGCACCTTCTAGCCAAGAAGCCTGCACCACATTCCAGCGCACTCCAGCAAGAGGCAGGCAAAGCCTGTCCTTTGCTGGAATGCTCTTGGCACTGGGCACATTTTTCATCTGTGATACTCCCTCACCGCACTTTAAGTGCGGCTGATTCGTGAACGGTAAGCCAAATAACTTGGCTTTGCCAAGTTTTTGGTTGCCGGCCTGTCGGTCCTTTCTCGCTGAAATAGGGGTCCCCGCAAAGCCTGTGCTTTGCGGGGTGGAAGAAAATGCACCCAGCACCCAAGTGCAGACTTCTTGGGGTCACAGGAGTTGGCGCTGGGTTTTGTTTGTCATCCAGCAAGTCCTGTTAAACTATGAGAATGCAGCTTAAAGGGCATGAGGCCCAAGACTCTGGATCGCGCCTAAGCGGCCGTATATGGGTAATATTTCTGATCCTTAGCTTGTTAGTAGCGGCAGGCGTTGTTTATAAACATTTTGTCGCGGCACCAGTTGAAAAAAATGTTAGTCGCTTAATTTTTGATGAAAGTGTCTCTGGCAGCGAGAGGCAGACCATCACCCAGGCCCTGGCAAAACAGCCTCAGCCTTCAAACGGAACAACGACGGTTCACGTAAACACTACATTTGATCAGACGAGCGACTCGCTGGTGCTGGAAGCTTATGTGCCGGTCACCGCTGCGTATGCGACGCGGCAAACCGTTACAAAGGCTGAACTCAGCCAACTGCCCGTAAGAATATCCTCCGCCGTAGGCACAACTGCCCGCACTGCCATTACGACACTGCTTGACATCCCGGAGGGCAAAGTCTCTACGTTTGACGCGGCTCGCGATCATCTGGCAGATGCGGATATAGCCATCGTGCCTGCAAGCCAAGTATCTCCAGGCGTGAAGCTGCTCAGGCTGGATGACGGCTATTATTTAGATGACTTTACTAAAGGGGCACTCTTTCGGCAGGCTGCCTTTAGCGGCGGTGCTGCGCACGTCCTGAACGATCTACGGCTCAACAGTTTACCAGCCAAAGATACCGTGCTGAAGGTCAACCAGACCGGGGTAACTGCCCTGAGCAGACAGATGATGCAAAAACTTGGCTCCACTAATAATCCGCGCTATTTCAGCCAAAAGATCGGCAGCTTTTTGGCCGACGCCGACATTACGCATACGTCTAATGAAGTGTCGTTCAAGAAGGGCTGCGCCTATAGCGACACAGTGTTTTGTTCGGACCCGCGTTTTATTGAAACCCTGAGGGCCAGCGGCGTAGACGTGGTTGAACTTGCCGGCAATCATAACAATGACGTTGGAAGTACCTACAACACAGCCACGATAAACCTCTACCACAGTCTGGGGTGGCATACCTTTGGCGGCGGGCTGAACGCCGCAGAGGCCGCCAAGCCCTATAGTGCCAGCCAAAAAGGCTCCCGGGTGGCGTTCCTGGGCTACAATTACGCAGACTCGCCAAACAGCGGTGCCATTGCCGGTCCTTCTACGGCCGGTGCAAACAGCTTTGACTTTGGCAAAATCCAGGCCGATATCAGGAACCTGAAACAGCAATCCGCTTTCGTCATCGTGGACGTGCAATTCTGGGAGTGCTATGCCTACCCGGACGGTTACCAGGAGCTGCCGGAATGTTACGCGCCAATCCCAAACCAGAAAAAGGTCTTTCAGAGGATCATAGACCTGGGTGCCGACATGGTGGTAGGCACCCAGGCCCACCAGCCGCAAACGTACCAACTATACAAAGGCAAGCCTATTTACTACGGGCTGGGTAATCTGTATTTTGACCAGACCCGTTGGCCTGGCACTGAAAAAAGCATTATTCTGACGCATTATTTCCAAAACGGCCGGCTGCTGCAAACCAAACTTTCGCCAACCACTTATCATGACGAGCTGCAAACGCGACTTATGTCTGACAAAGACGCGGTCAGCCTGCTTGAAAAACTAAAAAAGGCCCGCTAGAGAATACAGCTTGCTGCTGGGCCCCCACCACGCTAGATATAAAGCCCAGGCAATCGAAGATAATTTGAAGTGGGTTCATAAGCACTTTGGCTGGTTCGATGTATACTGGTAGTTAGATTATGAGACGTGCTTTCGGATTTGTAGTGGCGGCTTTGTTGGCTTTTGGCGGGCTGGGCGCTGGTTTGGTGCATGCTCAGACATCGACAGGCCGGTTGCACCTGACGACATCGCCGCTGCCCATCAGCCTGAAGGCTAAACCCGGCGAAGCCGTGGAAACCGAACTACGGGTCCGTAACAGCGGCACCAAAACCGAAAAGCTGAAGATTGGGCTCATGAAGTTTTCGGCCTTTGGCGAAGAAGGCAAGCCAAAACTGGAGGATCGTGGTGAAGGCGATGAGTACTTTGACTGGGTCAAATTCTCTAAGTCAGAGTTTGAAGCAGCGCCCAACGAATGGCAGTCCATCAAAATGAGCATTGCTTTGCCCAAAACCGCTGCTTTTGGCTACTACTATGCGGTGACATTTTCCCGGGCCAATGACAACACGGCAGAGGGCGACCTGGAGACCGCCATCCGCGGCGGCAGCGCCACGCTGGTGCTGCTGGAAGCCGATGTACCCGGGGCCAAGCGGGAGGTTGCGATTGATGAGTTCCGGGTAGAAAAGCGCAGCTACGAGTTCCTGCCCGCCCGCTTTAGCATCAAGCTTAGAAACACCGGCAGTATTCACACTGCTCCGACAGGCACGATTTTTATAAACCGGGGCAGCAGCCAGGTAGGAACTGTCAGCGTCAATGGCACCAAGGGCAATATTTTGCCGGCCAGCACCCGGAACTTTGCGTCGGAATGGACAGACGGCTTTCCGGCCTACCGGGCCAAGGAAGCGGATGGCAAGGCCGTGCTGAAAGAGGATGGGCAGCCGGTATACGAACTGGCTTGGGACCTGGGTCAGCTAAAACGCCTGCGGTTTGGCAAGTACACTGCGACTTTGGTCATGGTTTATGATGACGGTACGCGCGATGTACCACTGGAAGCCACTGTCAGTTTCTGGGTGATTCCCTGGCGGATGATTTTTGCGGCGATTGCCATACCGCTGGTGCCAGCGCTGGCGGTATATCTGCTGATGCGCCGGCGGCTGAAGCGGCAACTTCATAAAGGTAAAGGTCAAAGGGATCGATTATGAAGTTTCGGGATTGCAGGGCTGGTTCACCCGTACTTTTCGTCCCGCCAGAGCGCTTTTACCAACGGCCTATCGGCCGTTGGAGGCGCTTGCTGACCCTGGCGGGCCAAAAAAGTACGGGTGAACCAGTGCGTAGGTTGAGCTTGCTCCTAGCTACGGTGCTGTTTGCTGTGCTGCAGCCAGCTCCGGTAGCAGCTCAGACGGCTTCTGGAGGCCGGCTGGACCTGACCTCATCGCCCTTACCTATCAGCCTCAAGGCCAAGCCCGGCAAAACCGTGGAAACCGAACTGCGGGTCCGTAACAGTGGCACCAAAACTGAAAAGCTGAAGGTGGGGCTCATGAAATTCTCGGCGTTCGGCGAGGAAGGCAAGCCCCGGCTGGAAGAGCGAGCCCCCGGCGACGACTACTTTAACTGGGTGAAGTTCTCTAAAACGCAGCTTGAGGCACGGCCCAATGAGTGGCAGTCTGTCAAAATGACGATTACGCTCCCTGAAACTGCGGCCTTTGGCTACTATTACGCCGTAACATTTACCCGGGCTGATGCTGAAGCGGCCGAGGGTAATCTGGAATCAGCCGTCCGCGGCGGCAGCGCCACCCTGGTGCTGCTGGAGGCGGACGTTCCGGGCGCTAAACGGGACGTGTCTTTACAGGAGTTTACAGCCAGCAAGCGGACGTATGAGTTCCTGCCCGCCCGCTTCACTATAAAGCTTCATAACAACGGTACTGTGCATACAGCGCCCACCGGCACTATTTTTATAAACAAAGGCAGCCAGCAAGTGGCGGCACTTGGGGTTAACCAAACCAAAGGGAATATTTTGCCGGATTCCAGCCGGGTCTATGCGGCGGCATGGGATGAGGGCTTTCCGGCCTACCGGGCCAAGGAAGCCGACGGCCAGGTGGTACTGAAGGACGGTGAACCGGAGTATGAGCTTAAGTGGGATACGAACAAGCTCAAAAACCTGCGTTTCGGGAAGTATTCGGCCACGCTGGTCATGGTCTATGACGACGGTACCCGCGACGTGCCGCTGGAGGCCACGGTTAGCTTCTGGGTCATCCCTTGGCGGCTGATTGGCGGGGGGCTTCTGGTTGCTGTCTTTGTCGGCATTGGTATATGGTCGACTGGCCGCAAGGTTATCGCCAGGATCAAGAAGCTTCGGTCATGAAAGGGCTCATGAAAAACCTGGCTTTCAAAACCTCCACTGTCATGCCTGACTCACATGCACTTTTTCCTGTCATGCCGGGCTTGACCCGGCTGTCCTGCAGGACAGCCGGGCCGAAAAAAGCGCTCCTGTTGTTTGTCCTGTTAGTGCCTTTGCTGGTGTCCTCGCCTATCGCGGCAAAAGAACCACAGCCCAAGTCTAAAACAGGGGGAATAACCATCAGCCCGGCATCGCAGGAAATTATTGTGACTGCGGATAAAAAAGTGCCCGGCGGGTCCTTTACGGTGACTAACAACAACCGTATGCCAGAGACGTTTACTATTACTGCCGTAGATATGGGCGCGTTGGACGAAACCGGGGGACTGACTTTTTCCGGTCTGGCTCAGGACTACCAGGAAAGGTACGGCCTGGCCAAGTGGCTGGACCTGTCCAGGACACAGGTTGCCGTCAAGCCCGGCGGTAAACAGACGGTTGCGTTTACTATCAAGAATGATGAGTCTTTGACACCCGGCGGCCACTACGGTGCGGTCATAGTCCGCCGGGCGGGGGAAACGACCGTGCTGCCAAATCAGCGGGTGGCACTGTCACCCCAGGCGGCCTCGCTGCTGTTTCTGCGAAAGGTGGGCGGCGAAAGGTACGGCTTGTCCCTCACCAACCTGGCATCAGATCATAGCATATGGCGGATGCCGACCAAGGCCACGCTGAACTTCCGAAACGACGGCAACGTCCATGTGGTGCCGCGCGGCGTTGTGCGGGTCAGGGACGCGCTGGGGCGGGAGATTGCTAAAGGCATTATCAATCCGGAGTCGGGGCTGGTGTTGCCGGAGCGCAGCCGAACCTTTTCGGTTGCTCTCAGTTCCCAGGCCCGGGTCATCTGGCCGGGCCGCTATACTGTCGAGGCGGCGTATCGCCACGACGGCGAAGAGCGGTTTACCCACACTCAGCAGACCTTCTACACTGCTAATTTACGTATCCTGCTGTTGCTACTGGCGGCACTTGCGGTGCTGATCTTTGCAGGCTACCAGGTCTGGCGCCGCCGGCTGTGGAAAAGTCTCTGGAGGGGGCTTTGGAGGGTGCCATGGAAAAGACGGCCAAAATTCCGCTCGCCAAGATAACGGGCAGTTGTTATCTGATCCACATACCTTGCCCGAATCTCTAGGCCGCTTTATAGGTGGCCTTACGACCAGCCTATGGCGCTAGCTTTAGCCTGACGATTCGGGCAAGGTATATGGATCAGCGCACATTGTTATTCCTACTCAAACTTGTTAAGCTTAATTATATAAGGTACGGGTGAAGGGTAATGATTTCTAAGAAGGGGATTCTGTGTAGAGCTCTGGGGTTGGCACTGCTTATGGTGGTGGCTTTGCCCGTAGTGGCCGGACGCAGCCAGGCGGCGGTTGGCATCAACGAGCAGATCAACTTCCAGGGGAAGCTGGTTAACACCGACGGCACCAACATTCCCAATGGCACCTATAACATGGAGTTCAAAATCTACACCGGCGGCAACGGTGTACTGGGCGGCGGCGACGAGACACTGGCCTGGACGGAATCGCGGCTGCGCAACGCCTCTCAGGGTGTGTTGATTACAGATGGGGTTTTCCAGGTCAATCTGGGGGCGGTGACTACGCTGCCCGGCAGCGTGGACTTTAACTCTGACACCTTGTGGCTGTCCATGAACCTGGGTACCACCAACGCCAGTTGTACGCCGTTTTCGTCCTGTGGCCCTGACGGTGAAATGAGTCCTTTTGTGCGGTTTACGGCTGCGCCTTACGCCCTAAACGCCGACAACCTGGACGGGCTGGACAGCACTGCCTTTGGGCAGTTGTCTGCCAACCAGACCTGGGCGGGTACGCAAACCTTTCAGAACGCGATTGACGTTACGCTGGCAGGTGCAAGCGAGGACATTGATGTTAGCCATGATCTGGCAGGTACGGTGGATGTATTGAACATTACCGGGACGCCGCATGCCAGTGCCAATACGGCTTACGGGCTGTATGTTGATCAGGCCAACTCGGCTAATGGCAACGGCTTTGACGCGTCGCTGGTGATAGATAACTCCGACACCAATCTGGCTATTCCCGACGGGATTCTGTTTATGAGTGCTGGCGGCGGATTTACAGACTTTATAGACACGCCCAGCTCGGTATTTAAGGTAGACGGTACCGGCGTTCTGACGGCCGCGAACTTTACGTGTAGCTCTGCCTCCTGTATTTCTACCGGCGAGATCACCAATGATACGATTGACGAAGACGACCTGGATGTTACTGGTGCTGATACGGCCGGGGATGAAGAATGTCTGACATTTGAATCGGCCGGTGGCACGGGCGACTTTGAGTGGCAGACGTGTGGAGCCGGTGGTGCTGCTTCGCTGGATCAAATTACCGCCGCAGCAGGTAGCGCCAGCATCAACAACGCTGCCAACAACATCGTCTGGAACTGGCAACTGAGTGGGGCAGAAACCGGCATGCTGTTTACCGAAAATACGGCCTCTGCCGGCGGCGGTACGCAGAATCAGTTCATTTTGGGCGCTTCTACGCTGGCCGGCTCTACCGCCTCGCCCTTTAGCGTGGTTTCAAATTCTGTTGATGCCGCCGACATCGTCTTTAACCTCAACAGTGCCGGTGACTTTGAAATCCAGGACGCTGGCACAGCCGCCTTTACCGTGAATGACAGCGGCAACACTACCGTAGCCAACAACCTTACGGTTGGGACCGGCAGTCAGTTCCAGGTGACAGGGACCACGGGCAATGTTAGTACAACAGGTACAATAGACCTAATAACCAGCGGACTTAGTCTGAGCGGGCTGTCCGTACCCCTCATCAACATAGGGGGGACGATTACTAAAGCTGCCAGTCGAAGCTTCTACGCCGTCGACCTCAACTCTATTGTCAATATTGATGCTGATCCAGGCGTCTTTGGCGGCGACATACTGTTTCGGGACAATTCGAACCGTATCTATGATTCGTCAATGACCGACAACTCCGGCAGTATTACTTTCATGTCAACACCAACCATTCGGGTTCAGAACGATTCGGATGTTACGCTCAGCGCCGGCCTTGCCGGCGGGGGCGTTACCGGCTTTCATGCCGATGCCTTTCTGCGCGGCGCCTTTGGCCCCCCTGACAGCACCCTGAGCATCGTGAACATGTATGGTGCGCGGCTGAGGGCCAGCAGCGTAGGAGACGCTTCTAACCCGAATGTAACGGTTACAAACCGCTATGGGCTAAAGGTAGAAAATGCCGCTGGTACTGGTGTCGTCACCAACCAGTACGGTGTTCATGTAGACAATATGACCAAGGGCGCTACTGTTGACTACGGTGTCTACATAGCAGGCGCTGACACGGCTGCCCTGTGGGTTGATTCCGGTGCCACGCTGCTGGACGGCACGGTTACCGTAGGAGACCTCATTACCACCAGCGGCAAAGGCATTGAGTTCACCGAATCTGCTTCTCCCCCAACCTGTGCATCCGGCAACTATAATATCTTTGCTGACTCCGGCGATAATAAGCTGAAGAAGTGCGTCAACGGCGTGACATCTGACATAGGTGCCGGCGATAAGTATGAAACTTTTAGTGCTACTGGAACGTATACAGAGCCGAGTGACGCAATTATGGTAATTGTCGAGCTTTGGGGTGGTGGCGGAGGAGGCGGTGGCGGCGAGGGTGGCAGTAATGTCGCTGTTCGTTCGGGTGGCGCCGGTGGTGGTGGCGGCGGTTTTGCGACTGGTACTTTCCTGGCGGCCAACATCGGGCCCACCGTACCAGTTACTATTGGCGCAGGTGGTACTGCAGGCGGGGCAGGAATAAACGCTCAAGGTACAGACGGTGGCGCGGGCGGTACTACCTGCTTTAGTACTACTACGGCTTGTGCCGGTACCATGCTCCTTCGTGCATTTGGGGGCGGTGGTGGAAACGGCACCGCTACGGCAGGTAATGGTGGCGGTGGCGGTGGCGGTACGCACTCAGTTGGCCTTACTAATGCAACAGCGGCTACTGGCGGTAACGGCGGTGGACCGCTAGGTGGAACCGCCGCCGCACCTGTCAACTCAGGTGCTGGCGGTGCCGGCGGTGCAACGGCTGCTGCAACGGGCGCGGCTGGTGGGGCAGCGCAGTTTGGCGGTGCCGGCGGTGGCTCTTCATCCTCAACCGGCACCCAAGTCTCTGGTGCCGGCGGCGGAAGCATGAGGGGTGGTTCTGGCGGCGGCGCTGGAGGCACTTGTACGATTACTACTTGTACGGCACGTAACGGCGGCGCTGGCGGCCTGGGTCAGACACTCAGTGCAGGTGGCGGTGCGGCCGGCACAGGAAGCGGCGGCGCCGGTGGCGCCGGCGCAGCGGGTACTGGGTATGGCGGTCCCGGTGGCGGTGGCGGAGCCAGCAACGCGGCTGCTGCTGGTGGCGCAGGCGGCGTTGGCGGCACCCAAGGTGGCGGTGGCGGTGGCGGTGGCGGAGCTCACACTGGAAGCACTAGTGGTGGCGCCGGCGCACTCGGTGGCGCTGGTGAGGTGCGCGTGTGGTCAATACGTGGTTCCGGAGCTGACCTTGCCGAGATATATTGTACTAACGACGCCGATCTGGACGCCGGAGATACCGTGGCTCTGGACCCAAGCCTCAAGGCAGGGGTAAAAAAGACAGAAAAGGCCTATGATGCGCACACTATAGGCACCGTTGCGACCAACCCCGGGCTTGTTATCGGTACTGTTGAAGAGCAATGTACCAAACCCGTTCTGGTTGCACTAGCCGGGCGAGTGCCCATCAAAGTTTCGGCAGAAAACGGCCCCATCAAGGCCGGTGATTTATTAACCGCCTCGTCAGCTCCCGGTGTGGCTATGCGTGCCACCAAGGCTGGTCAGATCATTGGACAGGCCATGGGACCCTTCAGTGGCGAAGGCACAGGTACTACGATAGTCTTTGTTAAAACCGATTTTTCTCATGGTTCAACCGCTGGCCTTGTCGCAGGACTCGACGCTGACGATGCCAATTTTGGCAAACAAATGCTGGCCTACCTGGTGAATGAGCAAGAACCGCCAAGCAAGCCTGCCCAGATGTCAGAAATATTTACAGATCGCATAGTTGCCGGGCTGGAGATAACTGCGCCAAAGGTTACGACCGACAGTCTCGCAGCCAACACCATAGAAGCTGCAGGTGGCAAAGACATCAATCTCAAACTAGCCAATGGTGGCGGCAGCTTTGTAGTAAAAAACTCTGCAGGTAAAGAGATTCTAAGTTTTGGTAATGATGGCGCGTCCGTCGCACTCGACCTAAATGTTACTGGCGGCCTAACGGTCGGCGGCCCGGCCATATTCAATGGTAATGCCTTCTTTAAGAAACTGGTAACATTCGTGGAAAAAACGGTGTTTAAGAATGACGTAACCTTAGCCGGACATCTGCTTACCGATGGCGACACGCCGGACATCATCACCGAACCGTCAGCAGGCATCACCAAACTGCCGGCCGACAACCCGCGCGCCCAGCTTGCCAGCACGGTTCTAACCGGCAATGACACCAGTGGCATGCTTGGGTTGACTACCGGAGAAGGCACTACAACCGGAAAGGCCCTGTCCGTAAAGTTCAAAAAACCTTTTGCCAAACCTCCTAAAATCCAGCTCACCCCTGCCAGCGACAAAGCCTCCCAATCCCACTATTTTGTAGAAAGTACCAAAGAAGGCTTTAGCCTAACATTAACCGATCTTCCAATAGTCGGTACCAACCTCGTCTTCAACTATTGGGCGGTGGAGTAAGATTCTTTTCCTTCGTCCGTTAGTTTACATTCGTTACATAGTTGTAGACCATTTCTGAAACTTTTTTGATGTGCTGGCTGGCGGTTTTGACGTCTGTGTCCAGCATGAGGCAGAGGGCGTAGCGCCGATTTGAGGCATAGACTATGCCGCAGTCGCTTTGGGTGACGTCGCTGAAGGAGCCGATTTTGTGGGCTACCTTTACTTGTTCTGGTACACCGGCAGGGATGCGACTGTCATCTGCGGTGGTGGTCAGGTAGTCTAAGATTTCCTGAGAATCATGCATTGATAAAAAGCAGGAAAAATACAGACACTTCAGGAATGACGTGTATGACCGCGCATCTATCAGGGCGTAATTGCCTTGTTCAGCTTCGCCAACCCGGGTTTCGACATCCAGGCTGTTGATTGATTGCTCTTTAGCGGGCAGCAGGTCTTTGGTGGCTTCAAATATAGTGAAGGCGGCCGTGTTGTCGGACTCAACCAGGGCGATCTTGGCGGCCTCGCGCAAGCTGATTTGGTCGCCGGGCTTTAAGTTTTTCTGGTTGCCGTATTGTTCATCTGTGCCAGATGCGGCGGCGGTGTTTTGGGGTACAAATACTTTTTTATCAAGGGTTATTTTACCCTGTTCCACGGCTTTGTAGAGATCCATAACAATCGGTATTTTCATGAGCGAAGCGCCAACCAGTTTATTGTCTTTGCCGTCGCGGATGTTTGTGCCAGTGAACAGATATTCAAAATAGAAACTGTGCGTTAGTCCTGTGCTGGTCAGGTAGGCCTTTATCTCTTTGCGTAACGGCTCAAAATTAATAATTATGTCGCTTGGATTTTCCAGGAATAAGCCTTTAGCCAGTAGCGGATTCTGATCTTGCTCATAGCGACCAGCGACCGTCTGCGAACGAAGGTAAAGCATGCCCAAAACCAAACTCAGACCCATGAAGACGATGGTAGTAATCAGAAAAAAGCGCTGTTTCACCTCACCCTAGGTTACCTTTTTTCCAGCCAGCCGGGCTAGTAAATTGCTAGCTACTGGCCAAGCCGCTCAGTGGTATAATCAAATACAAGTATGGTAAAAAAACAAGAAGACACACTAAAAGCCAGGCCTATTCGGGATGTTCATACCCCAAGGACGGCACCAGTAGCAAAAGTACCTTCATCCCGGATGACGAAAGTTTCTAAAGTTCTCGGCCGCCCAAAGGTAAGACTGATCTTAATAATCATCATTGTACTTTTTGGGGTATTCTTTGTACGCAACTACCTGCATACCCGGGATGAACTGACACAGAACGATCCGGTCAAGTTAGCGGCCCAAATCAGCAAGTTTTTGGAACTGCCAACGGACGAAACGCCAACCTTGGCTACGGTCAAAGAAGCCAATAAGCTTCGCAGCCAGGCTTTTTTTAGTCACGCGCAAGATGGCGACAAGGTGCTGATCTATGCCAAGTCCGGCAGAGCAGTGCTCTACCGGCCCGGCACTAAAAAAATTATTGAGTACATGCCGATCAATTTGGGTGGTTCGTCAAAATAGTCAAAAACCCGCGGGGCGATACACATGGCTTTCATTACCCCTTGGCTTAAGGTCCTGACATTGGTAAAATAAAAGCAAAGCATAAGCAGATGGGATTATAAAGGGTATATGGCTCGACTTCCTGTTCCTGGCGGTGATGACAACAGCTGGGGTATCGTCCTTAATGACTTCCTGAACCAGTCACTCAATTCTGACGGTTCAATCAAATCGGCTGCCATTCAGGCGGCCTTGCTGGACGCTACGGCTACGACCAAAGGAGTAGTCAAGCTGACGAAGGACTTTGGCGGCACAGCCAGCTTGCCCCAAGTAACCGGGCTTAGAGGTCGTTCGCTTTCTACCACGGCCCCCTCTAACAATAATGTCCTGGCTTACAATAGCGGTACGAATGAGTGGGAACCGCAGGCAGCAGCCGGCGCGCCGGATGCCACCACTGGCAGTAAGGGAGTCGTCCAACTGGCCGGTGATCTGGCGGGTACGGCAACGGCGCCTACGGTACCGGGCAAACAGCCGCTAGACAGTGACTTGACTGCCATTGCCGGGCTGACACCGTCAAATGATGATGTCTTGCAGCGAAAGGCCGGGGCGTGGACAAATCGTACGCCAGCCCAGCTCAAAACAGATCTAGCCTTGGTAAAAGGTGATGTCGGTCTGGGAAATGCAGACAACACCTCGGATGCTAACAAGCCGGTTTCTACCGCAACCCAAACAGCGCTTAACGGCAAAGAACCGACAATCACCAGTGGTACAACCGCCCAGTATTGGCGTGGGGATAAATCCTGGCAGACCTTGAACAGCGCGGCAGTAGGGCTGGGCGCTGTACCGAATGTTGATGCCACGGCGCGAGCAAATCATACAGGGACGCAGGACGCAGCGACGATTTCAGACTTTAATGAAGCGGCCCAGGATGCCGTCGGCGGCATCCTGACCGATTCCAACACCGTTGACCAAACGTATAACGATGGTGGCAATACGATCTCGGCCGATGTACGTACGCAAATGTCGCTCGCCAGCGACGCTAGTGGCATCAGGCTGAGCGGAGATGCGGCCGCTCCGGGCAACAGCAAGTATTACGGCACTAACGGCAGCGGAACCAAAGGGTATTTTGACCTGCCAAGCGGCGGCGCGGTTGATTCAGTCAACGGGCAAACTGGCGTAGTTGTCCTTGACACCGACGACGTTGCCGAAGGCAGTACCAATCTGTACTACAACGAAGAACGAACGGCTGATTTTGTCGGTACCATGGTGACGGGCAACACAGAGTCGGGCATGACCGTCACCTACCAGGACGCCGACAACACGCTGGACTTTGCGGTAACCGACTCACCTCTTTTGCAGGGACAAACGAGCGCTTTTCACCTGGCCCGGGCCAACCATACCGGCTTTCAGGCTGCTGCTACCATTAGTGACTTTGACGCCCAGGTGCGCACCAGCCGCCTGGACCAGATGGCGGCACCCACTGCTGCTGTGAGCTTCAACTCCCAGCAGATCACTAACCTCGCCGATCCCAGCTTGGCCCAGGACGCTGCTACAAAAGCGTATGTGGACGCCACGGCCCAGGGCCTGGATGTCAAACAGTCAGTTCGGGCTGCCACTACTGCGAACATTACTCTGTCCGGAGGGCAAACTATTGACGGCGTGTCAGTAGTGTCCGGCGACCGCGTACTCGTAAAAGACCAGAGCACGGCCCAGCAAAACGGTATTTACGTGGCGGCCGTTGGGGCGTGGGTCAGGGCGGCGGATGCGAATAGTTCTGCCGAAGTCACGGCCGGTCTGTTCACCTTTGTGACGGAAGGTACTGCCAACGGCAACTTTGGCTTTGTGCTGGCTACAGATGACCCGATTGTGCTTGATACGACAGCGCTTACCTTTACGCAATTTTCCGGGGCGGGGCAGATTACAGCCGGGGCGGGGCTCACCAAAACTGGCAACATCCTGAACGTGGGCCAAGGCATGGGCCTGACGGTAAACGCTGACGATGTAGCCGTAGATTTTGCTGCCGTTCAGGCCAAGGATGCTACGCTGGATGCCTTTGCCGCCTACAATACCGCCGGACTTATCACCCAGACGGCGGCAGATACCTTTATCGGACGGACCCTAACCGCTGGTTCGGCCAAGATTGGTGTCACTAACGGCAGTGGCGTAGCCGGGAACCCCACGGTTGACCTTGGTGCCGTGGCGGCAGCCGATCTGTCCAATGGTGTCACCGGATCGGGCGCGGTGGTCCTGACCACCAGCCCAACCATCGTTACTCCCACCATCGCCAGCTTTGCCAATGCCGGGCACAATCACCAGAACGCCGCTGGCGGCGGCGCACTGTCTACGGCGGCTTTAACTTCTGGTACGCTGGGTGTAAGCCGCGGCGGTACAGGCGCCAATACTTTGACCGGTTTGGTGGTAGGAAACGGTACGTCGCCATTCACGACAACGACGGCCCCGGCCGGCGCCATAGTTGGCACCTCAGATGCCCAAGCTCTGTCTAATAAAACCATTACAGATACCTCGAATAATGTAACCGCCAACAGCTTGCGTACCGCTACCGGCAGTGTCTCGGTTTCTGCTGCTACCGCTCCAGGCACCGGCCAAGTCCTGCGAGCCACCAATGCGACGACCGGCACCTGGCAAGACCTGTCAGCGGCAAATGTCAGCTTTGGAGCTGCCGCCGGCTTCACCGCAACCGATGCCCAGGCAGCAATCGTGGAAGCTGCCAGCGATGCCACCGCTGCCCTGGACGCACACACCGATGACGTGGCACTACACGGCGGCGGCATGGAGCTGGCCCTGGCCCAAAAAACCGACAGCAACTTTGTTACGGCGTCCGGAACGGCTGTGGCGGTACCGGGGCTATCGGTAACCATCACGGTCCCGGATCGGCCGTACGTGGTGAAGTGCGCCGCTAATTGCTCTATAGAAGAAGCCGGCCAATGGGGTGCGTTGACGCTTACCACAGATACCGGCGCACTGATTGGTGCGCCGGTGACGACCTTGAGTAAAGAAGCCTCCGGCTTTGTCGGCTATGGGCGCTACATGACCGAAGTACGTGTTCCGAACTCCCAGCATGCGCCGACTCCCGGAGCAACAGTCACCTACGAAGTACGAGCCCAGAGCAGTGTTGGTACAAGCGATTTTACCGTCATAACCAACTTTTTCGGAACGCTCTTAATCCCTGAGCTGGTTGTGCTGACGCAATGATGAGTTCCTACCGGGCGGATCTGTCTTTGACTGGTGGAGTGCAGGTTGGACTGTGGCGTCCTCGGGCTAATAGCGGTCCTGTTGCGTTGCTGCTGGGTCGGACGCCTCAGGGCTGGTACGGCACAAACATATCTGACCAGGCCCGGGAGTTAGTTGCTGCCGGCTACTGGGTGGTGTCCGTTGACACGCCCAACTGGGGCAACGCTACCGATGTGGCTAACATAGATACAGCCCTATCGTGGATGCAAACCAAATGGGGGCGGGCTACCGATCGGCTGGTTGTGGTGGCTCACAATGCCGGCTGCGCGGCGGCGCTCAACTGGAGCCAGCGCAATTTTGAAAAAGTGGCCTCGCTGTCATTGCAGGCGCCGATCCTCGACCTGGCCGAGCGCTATGGTCGGCTGGCTGCAGCCAACAGTACCCCGGTTGCCCTCAGTCTGTCCGGTGCCAATGGCACCTATGTGTATACCAACGACCATAACTCGCTCGATATCACCGGCGACATCGACATCCGGGCAGAGATTGCTGCCACCGACTGGACGCCGGCAGCTATCCGGTCAATCGTGAGCAAGTATGCCAACGGTGGTAACCAACGGTCCTATCGTTTCTGTTTGCTCAGCAGCGGCCTCCTGCAATTTGGCTGGACGGCCGACGGCACCACGCAACTCACCTCCACTTCAACGGCTGCCCCTGTTGTATCGGACGGAGCCACGCTGGCTGTGCGCGTGACGCTTGATGTTAATAATGGCGCTGCAGGTCGGACCACTACCTTCTACACCGCTCCGACACTCGCCGGTCCCTGGACTCAACTGGGCAGCACCGTCATTGTCGGCAGTACCACTTCTATCCTCAGCAGCACTGCGGCGCTTGAAATAGGAGGGGTAGATAACGGTTTCGAGGCATTTCAAGGCTCTGTCTTTACGGTGGAAGTCAGAAATGGCATTGCCGGCACGGTGGTGGCTAATCCGGTCTTTTCAAAACCCGGGGTTATTGACTTCGATGACGCGGCGGGACGGCATTGGTGGCTGAGCGGCGCGGCAAATATGTTCCTGCTGGCATCCGGCGGCGCCGAGACCGACGCTATGGAAGCCGCCTATGGCGGCACCAGCACTACGTTTGTCACGGCCATGCCGATCTGGAATCCGGTGTTTCTTCACCGTAAATATGCGGTAAAGGATATGCTTGGTAATCGCATGAAGATCTGGTGGTCCAGCTCAGACACGCAAACGCCGCCGGCAGTCACTGACGATCTGGCAACGGTCCTCAACTGCGATACCGGCACACTCGCCGACACGGACCCAGTACTCGTAGATCCCGTGCCGATGGTCAGCCAAGTCGTGAGTGACGACACCGCCTGGACCAACCAGGCGGGACTTGTAGAAGCGGCGCGTTGGCGGGACTACGCCCGCACTTCCCTAGTAAACGCCGGCTACAGATCTGGCGACTCCGGCCCCGGCTGCGTGTTGCCCGACGGCCGGATCGTTACTTTATTTGCAGACACCGGCATCGGCACCCTGGACCCGGACGATACCTTTGGCATCGCTTTCGTCACGCGCAATTCAATGATTATCCAGAACGCGGACTTGTCGTTTGCCGGGCAGCATTACTCCGGTCCTCCCGGCAGTAACCCGCCCTTCGTACCCGACCAGGGCACCTTCCCCACTCGATGGTATTGGCCGCATGGAGTCATGGTGGAAAACGGGCAGCTCCATATGATTTCTCCGCTGCTGGTGCCGGATGGCTTCTTCGGTACGGCTGAAGATTATCACATTATATCGATGGACGCCTCAACCTTTGCAATCCAGTCGACGACGTCGCTTGGGCTCATTCCGGAATTCAGACCGGTAACGCTTTTGCCGGACCCTACAAGCGGCTATACCTACATAAACACTGACATCCCCTCTGGCATGGCGCGCGTGCCGTCAGGACAGCTCCTGACCCCCGGCGCCTGGCAAGCCTGGAACGGCAACGCCTGGGTGTCTGACCTGAGCCAGGTAGCGGGCATGGTTGACACAAACCAAAATCCCATCCAGTACAGTTTCTTTGGCGATGACACAGCAATGCGCCGGACCTCTACCGGCTTTGTACTGGCGCTGGTGGGCGCCTTTGAGCCTGAGCTTAGGTTGTATCGGTCGTCGTTACCGCAAGGCCCGTGGGAGCACTATCGCAGCCTGTTGCTTCCTTCAACCGGGGAATTGTACGGCGGACTTGCCTCGCAGTATCTGCTGAATTGGCACCCTCACCTTGACGTATCGCCGAACGAACTCATGCTGTCATACAACGTCTTCTCGTTCGGTGCGAGTGCACCGCTTGACCGCTGCGGCTTCGGCGATGGCGTGTTGCACTTCATCGTGGTGCCCACGACGTAAGTCCGGTGGGTCGGGTTCGGATACTCCACTATGATAAAGTATCAACTATGAATACTAGAACCCATCTCAGAACTCCCTCCAATGGCGAAAGCCATCCTGGCGAGTACGCTTTGTCAGTTCTTGTGAGGAGGCATACCCGTAGGTACGGTGACGAGCAAAACTGGCAAATCGTGCCGCCCAGGATGGGTTGCAGCCGGAGGGAGTTCTGAGATGGGTTCTACACTAAACCAGCAAAACGGCCAAAACTGGCGGAACTTCGTTATAGAGGACGAGCGTCTGGTGCTGACCAGCAGCATTGAGGGCATGGAACAAAAGTTCGTCCTGCCTTTTGCTATGGGAATAGCCTCCCCCGACTACGACGAAACAGTCATAAAAGAGCGGGTATTTTTTGGCAAAATGGTAGGCGTGTGGCTGGGCGCGATGGTGCTTGTTATGTTTGGGTCCTTTCCGCTGCTGGGCCAGGAAGACAACCAGGCATTGATAAGCTTGGGCCTGTTGCTCCTGGCAGCATCTTTAGTCGGGCTTTTTATTGTTATGAACCGGTCTCAGCCAAAGAATATCGGCGGTATACGCGTGTCCATGGGCGACGCCCAAATTCATTTTTATAGCCGGAGTGATAAAGATCGTGACCAGGTAAAGGCTTTTGTGGACAAGCTCATTGACGTTCAGAAAGCCTATTTCAAGGAAAAGTACCTGACCTATAACGATGCCCAGGCCCCTGATCAAATAAAAGCCCGGCTTAGTTGGCTGTACGAAAACCAACTGATAGATGATCAGGAGTTGGCGCGGGAACTGAAAAAACTGCCCCACTAGACTCTTTCACTGTCACTCCCCGCGCTTCCTGTTCTCCGTAGCAGGGTGGTGGCAGGCGCCAGCCACTAGAAACCTGGCTCAAACCCCCAACCCTCCACTGTCATTCCCTGACTTGATCAGGGAATCCAGTAGATATACAAATTCTTTATTGACTGGATACCTGCCCGCCTACCGGTAGGCAGGGTCAAGCCCGATGTGACAGTGGAAAAGTTTTTGGATGGGTTCCTAGGCCTGGCGTTTTGCGGCCTTTTTCTTGCGCCACCGGACGACGCCGTAGCCAATGCCGCCAATAACGGCGACGGTCACCAGGGTGGCCGGAACGGGGTATTTTTCGTACACCCCTTCGGCTGCTTCTTCACGGTATGTATTGTATTCGTCTATACTAAGCGGCTTGCCGGTTTCTTTATCATAATAACCGGAGGACTGCTGGCCGGTACTGGACGCCGGTTCATTGTATTCTACCGAAGGTCGCTGGGCCCGGACCGGAGAGGCCGCCAGTACCAGAAACGTAGAGCATAGTGCTGCCAAAATAAGTAGTCTTTTCATAGCTTAAGCTTATCATGAACCTACTTCAAATTTCCAATACTGCCCAGGGGCCAGGTTCTAGTCCATTCCGTCGTCAATCCTGCCTTGTTGCATATAATCGCAGTTACGCTAAAATTGACTTACAGCACTAGCGTATATACAATAGTAGTTACTATGAACTCGTTGCACAAATATACAACAACCGTCATCAAAACAGGCAATTCGTATGCTCTGCGTGTGCCAAAAAAATATGTTGAAGACGCACAGCTCAAATTGGGGCAAAAAGCTGACATTGGTCTGCCAATTCCTGAGCCAAAACAGAACCGGGCAAGGATACAAGAGCTCCTGAAAGAATTGCAGGAAGTTGGCGCATATAAAGCTATAAAAGATCCGGTTGCCTGGCAGCGTGATATTCGCAGAGATCGCCCCTTACCTGGCAGAAAGTAGATACAGTGGTCATTCTGGATTCAAACATACTCATCTATCTTGCAAACGGCACACTTGGCCGCCAGAGTATAGCCAGGCGTGACATAGCTCATGCCAGCATCACCAGGATTGAAGCACTTGGCTATTCGCGTATCCCTGCCAATGAACTTCTCCTGCTCATGGCACTCTTTGATGAATCGTATAACCTGCCGCTGACTGATGCGGTTATTGAACGTGCCACTAAGCTTCGACAACGCAAAAAGATGAGCTTAGGCGACGCAATCATAGCCGCTACCGCTCTGGAAAACGACTGTGATCTCTGGACGGCGAATGAAGATGACTTTGGTCACATTGAGAGCCTGCGTATTTACAATCCGCTAAAGGCCTGAGTTCATTCGGACTGTTGCCCCATTTTGGCTTATCAAAATAAAAAAGCCGCTACTGTTCTGACACGCAAAGAAATTCTACGATCAAACGGTTGTCTTGCTGCAGGCGCGGCTCAAGTGCTTGCAGGATGTGCAGCGTTTGTTGTTCGTATTCATCTAAGGGCATAGTTGCCAGCTCCTCAAGAAGCGCTGTATACCGGTCGCTGTCAAAAACAGCTTCGCCGTAGCCGTCAATCAAGCTGGCAAGGGGATAGGTTTTGGGATCGGCTTGAGCCTTGCGCAAAAACGGGTCGAGGTTGAGACCCAGATTTTCCACAAGGGAAGTTTTCTGACCTTGCTGCGCAAGGACGTTTACACCGAACGGACGGAATTTCCTGGCCCAGTTGTCTTTGGTCAAAAACAGGTATACGGGTACAAGACAGGCACCTATACCTAACAGGATGATAAGTACGGCGTAAAACGCGTCAGGCATGTTTTTACTGTAGCATAGCTGCCCCGTACCTGACCCACGTTAGCTACCCGTACTTCTGGAAGGTACCGTCTTTGGGACTAGTGTATGGGTTACTATTCCGGTATCCACCACGCTCCAGGCCCTGGCCGAAGTGGTGGCCCGTGGTTGGCGCATGGTGTTGTATACTTTCGGTAGAGCTAACCAAACACGGAGGTATTATGCGCATAAAGGTGACTGACCCGTTGATAGATTACGAGGGTCGCGTTTTGGTCGAAGGCAAGGAACCGGTGACCTTCCGCCGGGTGTTTGTAACGGCACTTAACACTTTTCCGGATAATGACCGGCCGCCGGCCGAACAAATGGCCCAGATTTATGCTCTGAGCGTGAAGCTCTACGTGGATGACGAGGCTGAGCTATCGCTTGAAGAAGCCGCCCTTATCAAAGACCGGGTGGGCAGATTGTATAACCCATTGGTATACGGCCGTACCTGTGAACTGCTAGAGGGTCAGCACATCCTGAAAAAGAAAAAATAAGATTCAATGCGTATCACTGGATTTGAACCTGGGTGGGCCTTTTGTAGCCCTCGTGTCTTTTGCTCTATGGCATAAGTTCTGAGAATGTAGTAGTGTAGGTTCACTGCAGAACTCATTTCGCCCCAAATCGCTCGACAAGGCGGCTTTTAGCAGCGAAGCGGTTTTGTAATGAGTACCAGGTGTAGTTAGCAAAGTGAAGGAAGTCTTATGCCTACCATGTCTCAGTTCGAGAGCCTGCGGCTCGATCACGGACCTTTTGCTCCGATCATCTTTTCTCAGGAACCAAAATTTGCCGAGGGTGAGGAGTGTCCTGTACCTACGGGCATAGAAATTACAAACCCAAACGGCCAAGGGTTCAGCTTTAGGCAGAAACTGAATGCTGGCAGGTTTGTGGCTCTGTATGCAGGGGGAGAACAGTCGCCTAAGGTTCAACGCGAATGGGTAGAAAATGATGCCTACACCGATACATTGGCGGGTAACGGGCAACGGGTACTGACCTCGTACGGAGAAGGAACGTGGAGGCTGGAAACTCCCGACCAGAGGGCAGATCTGTGGAGGTTCCCTGGGGAGCATGGCTCTACCATACTGCAGGTGGCAACGAGGGGTATTCTTTATAGTGCACAGAGAGTGCATGGCGGCAAGCTCGCTTATGAAGAACAACAGTTTGTCGAGAAGACCAAACCGGGTGAAGCTAGCGAGCGCACAGTTATCACTAAGCATACCTATAGGGACACCAACCTACTCAATAAAGTCACTGTGCGCCGTCAGGGCGAGCAGTCGCCACACGCGATAGAAACCTATACACGCGGGCCCCAAGTTGTGACCGTAGAGCAGTCAACAGTGCGGGAAGGGATTGAGAAGCCTATACTGCGACAAACCAGGGAGTACGATGATGAAGGCAGGGTCGTTGAAATCACGCTTGGCTCTCCTCGGGGTGAGCAGCGGATCAAGCTTGCTTACGATAGCTAACTAAGACCTTGGATTAGGTTCTGAGGTTGCTTCCTATGACGTCGACTGCTTTTTTGCGCGTAAGCCATCTGCCTCTTGTTTTGCCAAAACTTTGCCCTGAAGCTTCAAAAGGTCCGTCCTTTAACAGATAAGGATTTTGTGGATTGGAGGTTTGGCAGGTGTTATTTTTGCTTTGCTAGCATTTTGCGGGCGCGTTTCATGTACTCGGCGTAGGTCAGGTAGGATGTGGTGTCTTTGACCCGGTCTACAAACAAAATGCCGCTTAGGTGATCTACCTCATGCTGGATGATCTGTGCCCGGAAGCCTTCGTAGATCTGGTGATGTTGTTTGCCAGTTTCGTCATAGTACCGTACCTTTATTTTTTTATACCGTGGCACCTTGGCGAGGAAGCTGGCCTTGCCCGGACCGCCGCTGATGCAGCCTTCGTACATGGCTGTCCGCCTGCCGATGCATTCTGTTATTTCCGGATTTATGAGGGTGAGGTCAAAAGGCTCTACCTTGTGCCGGTGAGCCAGCGGCCGAATGGCAATCACCACCACTGCTTTGCTGACGCCTACCTGCGGCGCAGCCAAACCTATGCCCAGCTTTTTCTCCAGCAGCGTATGACGCATGTTGGCAATCAGTTCCTGAATCTCTTTGGAGCTGATTTCTGCGACCGGCACTGGCTCGGCTACCTTGCGCAAAATAGGATTACCAAACTGCGTTCGGGTAAGTACCTTCATAGTAGTTCATCATACCATTTGATTCGGCCCTAGGTATTCTCTCGTCTTCACCTCCGCTACTTTGTACTCTAAAAGTGTCCGGCCGGACACTTTTAGAGTACAACTCAGAGGTATTCGGAGGCGGCTCATAAAATGCTATACTTTATGAGTACTAACTAACAAGGAAGTGGACTTATGGTAGTTTGGATTATTGTGGCGGTCATTGCGGTAGTGGTGATCAGTCTGATTGTTATGTATAACACGCTGGTTAGGACAAATGTCCGGGTGGACGAGGCCTGGAGCGACATCACAGTGCAGCTCAAGCGCCGCGCCGACCTAATCCCTAACCTGGTAAACACGGTTAAAGGCTACGCCAAGCACGAAAAGACGGTATTTGAGGAAGTCACCGAAGCCCGTGCCGCGGTAGTCAACGCCAAGGGCGTTCAGGAAACGGCTGATGCCGAAAACATGCTGACAGGTGCACTCAAAAGCCTGTTTGCGGTTGCAGAGGCTTATCCCGACCTGAAGGCCAATGAAAACTTCAAACACCTGCAGGAAGAGCTGGTAGACACCGAAGACAAAATCCAGGCTGCCCGCCGCTTCTACAACGGTTCGGTACGTGACCTGAATGAAAAGACGCAGACTGTTCCCTACAACTTTTTTGCGGGTATGTTTGGCATCAAGTCACGCCAGTTCTTTGAGGTAGCCGAGTCAGAAGCTGCTGCTATCGCTAAGCCAACAGAAGTAAGCTTCTAGTACGTATAACGTAGTACGTATTTCGTATAACGTATGTATAAGGAAATTGCCCACAACAAACGCAGAACCGCGCTTCTTATGGCCCTGTTTGTGGTGTTGGTCGGTGGGTTGGGCTGGGTGTTTAGCTGGTACGCGGGCAAGCCGGCTATCACGCCGTATGTGCTTATCGGGGCGGGGCTGTATGCACTGTTCAGTTATGTGGCCGGGTCTAAAATGGCGCTGGCTTTTAACGGTGCGCATGAGATTCAGAAACGGGACAATCCCCGCCTCTGGCGAATTGTAGAAAACCTCAGTATCACCAATGGCATGCCCATGCCCAAGGTGTACGTCATAGACGACCCGGCGCCCAATGCCATGGCCACCGGTCGTGACCCAAGGCATGCGGCAGTAGCGGCAACCACCGGTATATTGGACGCCATGACCGACACGGAACTTGAGGGGGTGATGGCACATGAAATGGGCCACGTCAAAAACTACGACATTCGTGTATCCATGGTAGCCTTTGCGCTGGTGGCGGTGGTCAGTATTATCGCCGACATTATGTTGCGCATGGCCTGGTTCCGGGATGGTGATGACGACAACGGCGGCAACAATTTGTTTTTTGTGCTGGGCATAGTAGCGGCAATTTTGGCGCCGGTCATTGCGGTGTGCATTCAGCTGGCGATTTCCCGCCGCCGGGAGTACCTGGCGGATGCGACGGGTGCTATGACTACCCGTCATCCCGAGGGGTTAGCTAACGCGCTGGAGAAGATCGGCCAACATGGTTCTGCCCTGAAGCGGCAGAATACCTCCACTGCCCACTTATTTTTTGCGAACCCGCTCAAAAATAAAGGTATTATGAATCTGTTTAGCACCCATCCGCCTATAGAGGATCGCGTGGCCCGGCTGCGGGGCATGGGGTTCCACCAGTAATACCAAAAAACAGGAAAGTTATATGCCAAAAAACTCCAAACCAGCAAAAGCGCCCAAAAAGAAGCCAAATAAAACCCCGGCTGCCACTCCTACCGTAAAAAGACGTATGCTTTTAAAGCTACCTACACTACTACCAGGGCGGCTATCCGGACGGCAGCAGCGGCCCGCTCCCGCAAAAAAACTAAGCGGCTCCTTCGGGCTGTTCGCTGATTGTGTCAGCTTGTGGCGTCAGCACTGGAAGATCTTTGGCGGCATTACGCTGGTATACCTGCTGCTGAGCCTGCTGCTGGTCGGCGGCCTGGGCGGCGGATTGGATGTCCCCGGGCTAAAAGAGGGCGTGGTAGAAGAAGTGGGCCAGCTTAATGCCAGTATAGCGCTGTTTGGACTGCTGGTAGGGTCGGCAGGAAGCGTTGCCTCAGAGAGCGGCGCAGTCTACCAGACAATCGTGCTCCTGCTGGTCAGCCTGGCCGCTATCTGGGCATTGCGTCAGGTGCATGCCGAAGTCAGGATCAGTGTGCGCGATGCTTTTTACAAGGGTATCTATCCTCTGGTGCCCTTTGTGCTGGTGTTTTTGTTCATCTGCCTGGAGCTGGTTCCGCTTATGATTGCCAGCTTTGTTTACGTTACGGTTCTTGGTGGGGGCCTGGTTGCCGGTATAGTGGAGCAAGGGTTATGGTGGTTGTTGATGCTCGCCCTGGCAGCTGCGTCTTTGTATCTACTTTCCGCCTCACTGTTTGCACTCTATGTTGTGTGTTTGCCGGATGTTCGGCCCATGGCTGCCATCCGGGCGGCGAACCGGCTGGTACGGTACCGGCGCTGGCTGCTTATCCGCAAGCTGCTGTTTTTGCCGCTTGCACTGGTTAGTATTGGGGCAGCACTCATCCTGCCGCTCATCATATTTGCGCCTGGTGCCGTGCAGTGGGTGTTTGCACCGCTTTCTATGGCAGCGTTTGTTTTTGCCCACACATACTTCTATAGCCTCTACCGGGAGCTTTTGTGAATGGCCGCTAAGCTTACCAGGGCTCAGGCTAAGGAGCGGCTGGCAAAGCTGCGCGACCTCATAAACGACTACCGCTACCACTATCATGTGCTGGACCAGTCCACCATGAGCGAGGCTGCCGCCGACAGCCTCAAGCACGAATTGACCGGGCTGGAGGCCCAGTACCCCGACCTGATTACCCCGGACAGCCCCTCCCAGCGCGTGGCGGGTGAACCGTTACCTGGCTTTACCAAAGTCACTCACAGCACGCGTATGCTCAGCCTGAATGACGTTTTCAGTCGTGAAGAGCTGGAGGCTTGGGAAAAACGCATGGAAAAACTGACTCCCGGCAGAAATCCGGAATTTTTTGTAGACATCAAAATGGACGGCTTTGGTTGTGCCCTGGTCTATCAGGACGGCAGGTTTGTACAAGCAGTTACACGTGGTAACGGCTTTGTTGGCGAGGACGTGACAGCCAACGTAGCAACGATCGAAAGTGTTCCCCTGCGACTAAGGAAAGCGGGCAAAGAATACGCGCACTTTCTGCATGGCCGCACCGAAATCCGCGGCGAAATCATCATGACCAAAAAAGACTTTGAGGCCCTGAATAAACGGCGCGAGGCAGCCGGGCAGCCGGTGTTTGCCAACCCGCGAAACCTGGCGGCCGGTACCATTCGCCAGCTGGATCCACGGCTGGTAATGGAGCGTCCTTTGCAGTTCCGTGGCTATGATATATTGCGTGACAATCCTGCAGATGTGCCCACCAATAACTTTGCTTACGAGGCCATCCGGGCTCTGGGCCTGCCCGCAAACATACAAGCAACTACTTTCAAAAACCTTGACGGGCTTATGCGGTTTGTAGAAGAGTGGAATGAGAAAAGACACCAGCTACCATTTCACACCGACGGCTTGGCCGTGAAGCTGAATGATCGCAAGGCTTTTGCGGATTTGGGCGTGGTAGGCAAGGCCCCCCGGGCTGCTGTGGCTTATAAGTACCCGGCAGAGGAAGCGACTACCGTTGTAAAGGACATTGTTATCAGCATTGGCCGGACCGGCGCTGCCACACCAGTGGCTGTCTTTGACCCTGTCCAAGTAGCTGGCACCACTGTTCAGCACGCCAGTCTGCATAATGCGGACGAGATTGCGCGCAAGGACATCCGCATTGGCGATACGGTCATTATCTTCAAGGCCGGGGATATCATCCCCCAGGTCCAAAAAGTTCTGGTTGAACTCCGGGTCAAGGGTGCCAAGCGGTTCAACATGGAACTGGAACTGGCCCGCCAGTTCCCGGACATGGAATTCATCCGGCCGGAGGGCGAAGCGGTGTACCGGGTGAAAGGCGCCACTGGCCAGGTGCTGCTGGCCCAAGGGTTAGAGCACTTTGCCAGCAAAGGCGCACTGGACATCGACACGCTTGGGGAAAAGAACGTAGTGGCTCTGGTCAGGGCTGGGCTGGTCAAAGATCTGGCAGATATTTTTGCCCTGACCCGTGAACAAGTCCTGGAACTGGACCGTTTTGCCGAGGTATCAGCTACCAATTTGATCAACGCCATTCAGGAAAAAAAGCACCCGGAACTCTACCGCTTTATCTATGGTCTGGGCATCCGCCACGTCGGCGCCCAGACCGCTATTGACCTGGCAAATCACTTCAAGCGGTTGGACTCACTTGGCACCGCTACTCTGGATGATCTGCGGTCAGTCAACGGCATTGGCGAAGTTGTGGCTGAGTCCGTATTACTGTGGTTTGATGACGAAGACAACCAGGCCACGCTGGCCAAATTCCGTAAACTCGGCGTCTGGCCCCAGGATGTCAAAACCGTCGGCGGTAAACTGAGCGGTAAAAAGTTTGTCATAACCGGCAGTCTGGCATCTATGGGCCGCGACCTGGCGGCAGAGAAAATCCGGGCCTTGGGCGGCACCTTCCAGCCAGCCCTCGGCAAAGACACCGACTACCTGGTAGTGGGCGAAAACGTCGGGGCCAGCAAACTGAAAAAAGCCGAAAAACTCGGCACCAAACAAATAAAAGAAAAAGATTTATTAAAGATGCTGAGCTAAGAGCAGAGAAATCGATCCTATAGTATGATTGATTCATGAGCGACTACCACAACAAGCGAGCCAAAGAGATTCTGCAAAAGATAATCTATGCGACTATAGCCACTGCATCCAAGGATGGCAAACCCTGGAATAGCCCAGTTAGACATACCTATGATAAAGATCTGAACATCTACTGGTTTTCGGATAAAGAAGGCCACCATTCCCGCAATGTCCGCCAGAACGAGAACGTATTTATTGTGATCTATGACTCAACCGTACCCGAAGGGCAAGGCGAAGGCGTTTACTTTGAAGCCAAAGCATATGAAGTAAACGATCCTGAAGAGATCAGGCATGCGCGTCTTATCAAAAAAGCCCGGACAAGGACGCACCGGATGATTTTATGGGCGACGCAATCCGACGAGTTTATAAAGCAGTGCCCCAGCATGCCTGGATGAACGACGCCGAAGTTGAGGATAACGTGTTTATCCGGGATTATCGGGTAGACATTCCTTTGAATCTCCTGAAAGAAAGCTTGAAGTCGGACGAATAAGGAGCTGGGATGAAAGCCGTCTACATCAAAAAACAAGGTGAGCTGGAATATGGCGAGTTGTAATCTCTCTATGGCGGAGTAGGCAGTGTTCTCTCAAGTTCTTTGCAAGCGTCGGTAGAATCTCCGGCCCTTGCGGCATCTAAAACATAGCCGTCTTCATCCAGGACAAAAGAGTATACGCCGGGAAAACGATGCTCCCGGAAGACTTTGTCACCATCATTAAGTGATTCGGTTTCATATAGCTCGTCTAGATCAAGGCCTTGCTCTGCGGAACCGGCAACTTCCAGAACCGTACCATCAGCCAAGTCAAAAGTCTGCGCATACCCGCCCTCAGCAGTAAGCTCGGTGTGCCAGGTGCAGATCTCTCCTTCTGTTGTTTTGGCTGCATCAGTTTGATTGGCGGTCTGGCTTTGGGCTTTGGGTTGCCCGTCAGGCAGAATTAAGGTACTGGCAGCCAGGGCAATCACACCCGACCCGGCAAGAGCTAAGACTGTCCTGGGTCGTCGTCTTTCTTCACGGAACCCATATTCTACATGCATTGTATAACCTCCCCAGGACATCAGGTAAAAAAGCTAGTATAAACCAGCTCGTGATAAGCACAAGGGTTTTATTCGTACTTACAGTTGGTTCAGGTGCGAGGGGTTGACTGTTTGTCTAAAAAGGTTATGCTGGAAGTAATCGTGCGCATACTGCGGCGAAAACAAACATCAAAACAAAGGATGAGCGTCTACCCGCCCTGTACCATATGGTTCAGGGCCCGCCGCAGGGTGGGCGCGCACGAAAAATAACCGTCCTTTCGGGCGGTTATTTTAAATGTTTTGGAGTCCGTCGCCTCAGCAACCAGATGCCTTATAGCCAGCCGATCAAAGGCTTGCTATATCGATAGTATCCGATCCTACTGTGTGCGGACAATCTCCCAATCGTCGCCCTGGACGTACATTTTGCGGTTAAACCCGACCCATTTGCCATGCATCGCCTGGCCATCTTCGTCTACTATGAGTTGCAACGCCCCGTATCGGCTGACTCCCTCGTAGTCACCGGTAGGCGAAGTCTGTTCATACCAGGTACCCGTCAGAAAGCGGCCGTCAACGCTCAGTCGCAACAGGATGTAATCTTCGTTCTCGTTCGGCAGGCTTTGAATGACTAACTGATTACCGGTGCGGTACATTTTAACATCATATTCGCTGGTGAAGCGTCCTTCTTTTGCCGTACTTGTGTAATGGTATTTGCTGTGCCAGCTACCTGAAAAGTCTAAATCTTGTGCCACGTAGGGTCTCCTTATATATGAGGCCTTTTATTATACAACAGGATATTTAAATAGATATTGCTTTAGCTGACGCACACTCACTTTTTGCCTCCAAAGAGGCTGACGAAGTGTGGAGCCGGAGTCCGCCAGAAGGGCGGACTCCGCGCGGAGCGTCTCTTTGGGGTGAAAAGTGAGTGTGGGTCAGATTGCTTTAGAGCTCTTAGAACCCATCCAGGATCTTTTCTCCTTGCCGAGAGCACTTTTCAGATGTGAGCCAGCTGTTTTTTGTTTTGAAAGGTAGCCATAGCTACCTTTCGGAGCAAAAGGCAGGTGGATTGCGTCTGAAAGGTGGTCGGAGTCAGAGGAAGAGA
>DATHJH010000021.1:0-6185 GCA_035489815.1 Candidatus Limnocylindria bacterium | reverse complement strand
AATACGATTAGTTTGTGTAAGCTGGTGGTAGGACATCGCCGTCTCCTTTTGTAAGTAGTTTGTTAGTGGTAACAACTAGTTTACTGGAGTACTGGCGGTGTCCCTTATTGGTTATGGTGCGGTTTGAGGTGGAATGGAGGTGGGCTTGATTGACGCTTACGCTCTAGTGTGTTAAAGTACTTGTATTGTTCTAAAAAGTGAATCCGGGTTGTTTGAGCGTTTATTACTCGATTTCATTTTCTGACAATCGATGTAATAACTGACCGCCTGATAAGCGGACTAACAACCAAAGGATTCTATTTTTATGCCTTCATCTTACAAAAGTACCAGTATGCGCGGACACCGGTCTGCGTTTGGCGGCAAACGCCGCACTTATAATGCTGCACCGCGGTCCAACAACCGTCGTCCCCGGGGCCAGTACATTGACCCGGCCCGCTTTGTCAAAGCTGCCCGGCCGGTTGAGGTCGAGCGGTACGAGGCAATCAACCGGTTCGAAGATTTTGCCCTTAACGACTTGCTTAAGCGCAATCTGGCTGCCAAGGGCTACCAAACACCTTCGCCCATCCAGGATCAGACTATTCCTGTCGCCCTGATTGGACAGGATGTCATTGGCATTGCCAACACCGGTACTGGCAAGACAGCGGCTTTTGCCCTGCCTATCCTGCACCAGCTTATGGACGATCAGCGCGCCAGGGCGCTTATTATTGCGCCCACCCGGGAACTTGCCCAGCAGATAGAGGACGAACTTAAGTCCATTGCTAAAGGCAGCGGCCTCTTTGGCGTGCTGCTGATCGGCGGTACAAGTATGAGCCCGCAACTGCGCGACCTGCGCCAGAACCCGCGCGTGGTCATTGGCACGCCCGGCCGGATCAAGGACCACCTGGAACGCGGTACCCTAAAACTTAACGCGTTTAGTTTTGTAGTTTTGGACGAGGTTGACCGCATGCTGGACATGGGCTTCTTGCCGGATGTGACCACTATCCTGAATCAGCTCCCTTCTGAGCGCCAGTCGCTCTTCTTCTCTGCCACCATGGACAGCAAGGTGCAGATGCTGATCGAAAACTTCTCCAACCAGCCAGTTGCCATCAAGCACAAAACAAGCGACACGAGTGATAGCGTTCACCAGAACGTGGTACGTTTTGGCGGGTCAAGCGAAAAGCTGGACAAGCTGCATGATATTTTGATTAAGCCAGAGGTGGAAAAAGTCATCGTCTTTGACGAAACCCAGCGCAGCGTAGAACGGCTGAGCAACGAACTGATTGCCCGCGGCTTCAAGGCCGACGCCATCCACGGCGGCAAAACCCAGGGCCAGCGCCAACGTGCCTTGAACCGTTTTAAGAAAAGTGAGGTTAGCATCCTGGTAGCAACAGACGTCGCGGCCCGCGGCATAGACGTGGTGGACATTACGCACGTCATCAACTTTTCCCTGCCTCAGTCTTACGACGACTACGCCCACCGCATTGGCCGTGCCGGCCGTGCCGGCCGCATTGGCTACGCACTGACGTTTGTAGCACACTAAATCCTTAGACTCCTTCTCATTGACTAAGCTGATTTTCGATGCATCTTGTTTAGATTGTATATATTCATATCAGAATGTATGTTAAAACTAATCTATGCGAATTGACCGTTCGGCATCACTCGATAAGTTGCCAGCTAACCTTATACCCCTGAAACACGCCTGCCTTGAGGCTTACAAAGAAGCTTTTGGCGAGAAGCTTTTGGCCGTATATGCCGTAGGAAGTTGGGTCCGTGGAGAGATGCACAAGGGGAGTGATACTGATTCCTATGCTGTACTCCGCACCGACTCTACTCCTGAAGAGGAGGCTCACCTAGAAAGTATGAGACAGCAATTACTCTTGCAATGGTGCCCAAACCCTGTTTCTGACGTTGAGCTGGACGTCCTTAGTCTAGAGGACTACCAAGGATATATTGCTCTACGAAAAAGGACTATTTTGCAGATTGATGGATGCTTATTGTACGGCCAAGATCTTCCGGGTGATGTGTTTCAGGAACAATCAATGACGCAAATTGCCTCTTCCTTTGGGCGCGTGTTCGCGGGAAAAGTTAATCACGGGCTGGACCTAAATCACAAAAATCTGGCCACGCGTTATCGACACCGCAGCCTCAAAGCGAAATTTGCCCTGCGCTGTATGGAGTGGGCGGCGATTATTGAAGGGGCGCCCATTACCAGCAGTATGCATCAGTACGTCTCGGATATTCAGCAATTTCTCCCTGATCTTGCTTCTCAGGCGGCTCAAGCTTGGACGCTCTACCGAAAACAGCGTATTACTGACGCGGAACTCGAGGATTTGGAAGCAGTCTGGCAGACCGCCCTACGCAGCCTGCTAGAAAGAGGAGTCAACGTCCCTAAGTAGTTGACCCCGCCCACATTAATTTTGAAAAAATGTGTTGTTTTATTAACACGATTCTGATACTATTTTGCCCTTAGGGTCGTTTTCTGGGCTGGCTGAATTTGTGTTCAGCGTGAGCCTCCAGGCAGCGCGTCAGAGCATTGTAAAGTGCGTCTATGAAAAATATTGAACTAAGCCCAGCAATCCAACAAGCAGCTCCGGATAGTGTCGAACTAGCGATTCTTCGAGATGCCGTAGAAGACTTGGTACCTAAAGTTTGGGAAATGAGCGAAGCCGAGCTACTGGACGAGACAGCGGCCAGAGGGGCCACGATAAGCGAAAAAACTCCGGCACTCAGCAGTCTTATGCGTACTATGGCCACTCATCGTGGGCCAACAGTAACCATCCTAGACCTTCCGCCTGATACCTTGGGGGATATAGGGCCAACCCCTGTACGTCATCCAGGGCCAGGGGAGCATAACCTTTTTTCAGCCGACCTATACAGGGGTCTGCTCCTTGGCATGGCAGACTGGTACGGTTACGGCTATACCACACAGCAGGAGGGGGTCATCCATAACAACCTCATTGCCGTCAAAAAATTTAGTAACACACCGGGCCACAGCGCTAGCGCAAATTATCCGTTGGGGTTGCATACCGAAGAAGCCTCTTTTAATCTTCCGGATGTCAATGTCAGCCCAGATTTTTTGACTTTGCACTTCTTCCGCAACCCTACCAACATACCCACGATTGTTTCGACTCCAGATATATCTGAGCTTTCAACCTCTGCAAGAGACCTACTTTCTGGAACGTGGTATCAGAACAATACCAGCCCTGCTCAGGGGGGAGAAGGAAATAATTCCTCTCAGCCTGTCTCAATTTTGTATGGTCCGCCTGACGATCCTTGGGTCAGAATTAATACGGCTAGCATGGATCTGGATAAGTATACCCCTACTCAAATTGCTGCGCTTAATGAATTTATGCGTCATGTAGAAGCCAGAAGCGTTAGCCTGGCACTAGACGCCGGACAGATTGCTCTTATCGATAATCGCCGCGCGTTACATGGACGTCCACCTTACTCCCAGCAACCGTGTTTTGATGGTACCGATAGGTGGCAGCGTCGGGTCGTGGTAAGTGATGACAAACAGCGTATTCAAGCATTTGAGACTGCACCTCGGGTGGTGGATCCTGAGCAGGCTTTGGCAAGCGGTAGCCTCGTGCCGGCCGCATTGGCTACGCCCTGACATTTGTTGCCGGTTAGAGGCATTAGCGGTATAACTGTAGTGTGTTTGAGCTAGTACAACCCCGGGACCGGGGCTTGACCCTGCAACTTGGACTCGTAACCGCGTTTCACCAAGTCATCCGATCTTACGCATGCCTGCTCTGCCAGTTACGGTGGAGCTGCTTCGGCAGCCCGGCAGGAGGGGTGGGATACCCACTGGACGCCCAACGATTGGTTTGCGATCAAGTTTGGCGCCAAAGAGCAGATAGTTCGTTGACAGAATGGATTCCCGGTTATACGTTAGGTGGGTTAAATAAACGAAGGGCAACAGGTTAGCTATGACAGGAGAAATGTATAGAGGACCACTTTTAAAAGTATTGCCACGGTTAATGGCGGCTGGAGCTGTACTTGTTGCGTCCGGCGCAGTGGCGGGTTGTAGCGACGATGACGGGAATGCTGATCCGACCGCAACTACCACAACCACTATCGAAGCTGGACCAGGTGTGGTAGTGGATAGCAGCCTGCAGGGTTTTATAGACGGTGATGATTGGGAATATAGATCCGTTGACTATGATGAGGTATGTGATGGGGGTGCTAGTTTTGAGGGAGTGGTAGATAAGGTTCAAGTAGAGCTCATGGTAGACGGTAATGCGCTGAAGGATCAAAAAGACATAGGGCTCCTTTGGGCAGAGGATGATTATGCCGAGTTTGGGCGATTGAGCGGCGGCACCTTTAACCCCTATCCAGATGCCCAGGGGCAGCAGCACTTTCTGGCTACCGTAGGCGCTGAGGATGTTTGCTTTACGGTGGCTGCGGGAAATGGGCGGGACTTCATTCCCACAGAGGCTGCTCCGGTATCAGAAGCTGTCCCCGGCTTGCCTGAGTTCTAGGTTGCCTCCCAACTTTCCCTATACCTGACCCTCAAAACCCCAACCCTCCACCGTCATTCCCAACTAGATTGGGAATCCAGTAGATACAATTAATTAATTTATTGACTGGATGCCGCATCTCTAAGCCTGCCCTCAGCTTGACTGGGGGCCCGGTATGACAGGATTGGAGGTTTTGAGACTTAGGTTCCCTATAAGTTGTAGTATTTTATTCCACTTATGTTATATTGGTTTAGTATATTTTCTAAACTAGACATATAACAAGGAGTGTTTTGGTGGGGCAAAAACGAAGATGGGGATTAGGACTGGGCATACTGGCGGCGGTGTTTTGTCTGTGGCAGGCGCCGGCCGTGCAAGCCAAGATGGATGCATACCCTTACAGTACTAAGCCCTGCGTGTGGTCGCCACATGCCGTAACAGGCGCAAAGGCCAACTGGTGTGCGGATTTTGTATGGGGTGACAAACCAAAGGACCTCAATGCCGCGAATGTTATATCCCCCTACGGCTACTACTATCGTAACTGCACCGACTATGCGGCCTGGAGGGTGCATACCAGCGGAGTATCGCCGCAGATGTACAAGGGTCTGGGTAACGCCAGTACCTGGGGTGTCCGGGCTGTTGCAAAGGGTATCAAAGTAAACAGTAAGCCAACAGTGGGGTCGGTGGCTGTCCGCACGACCGGCAAGTACGGCCACACGGCTTATGTTGAAGCGGTCTACCCCAACGGCACGATTAAAGTATCCCAGTACAACAATGGGGCGGCTGGTGAATACTCGGAAAGTACAGGCACTCCGGCGGCCTTAGGCTTTAGTGCCTTTGTGCATTTTGAGGCGTATATGCCGGCCCGCCCAAAACCCCCTAAACCCCCGGTCACTCAGGCTGCCAAGCCGCCTGCTCCGGTTGCAAAACCTCCACTACAACCGCCGCCGGCCAAACCGGCATCTGCTCCCGCTTCTGTCCCATCGCCTATACCACTGCCTGTGCCAGCAAAACAAACAGTCGTCACTCCGACAAAGGCTGACAAGGGCGACACCGAGCTACCTCGCTTGGCTTCAACGAAGCAGCCACCTGTCAAAGCTCCGGCAGCCAATCCGCCTCAGACTGCCCCGGTGCCCAAAGCAGATAAGCCAACAGTACGCCTGGCATCTATTGTATCCACTGCCAAAAAAGGGCAACGCATAAAACTCGCGCCCAGCCGCACACAAGGGGACGCCCAGTCACGGCAACCGCCTCCTACCCGTCTTGTGCCCAGGCCTCTGCCAGTAAAAGGACGGCCGCAACCAGCACCAACGCTTGCGTCCAGCCAACTGGCTGCGACGCGCCGGCCACTGTCGCCAAAACTGCCAAGCCCACGGGTGTTGTCAGCTACGGACATTCAGAAAAGGAGTACCAGTTTGCCTGAGCCTGGGTCCTCCCGCTGGCCAGTGCTTGCTGTGATGCTGTTGGGTGGACTGTGGGGTCTGGTCCTTGCCTGGCCCGCCTTCCGCGGCAAAGGCACCAAACCCTAATTTTGCACCAAATAACACCTGTAGAAGTACGTCTTCTATAAACCCAGAACCAAAATACCGTAAAAAGCCAAACAAAGAACCCTCCATTCCACCTCAAACCGCACCATAACCAATAAGGGACACCGCCAGTACTCCAGTAAACTAGTTGTTACCACTAACAAACTACTTACAAAAGGAGACGGCGATGTCCTACCACCAGCTTACACAAACTAATCGTATT
>DATHJH010000020.1:0-6134 GCA_035489815.1 Candidatus Limnocylindria bacterium | reverse complement strand
CTCCGACCACCTTTCGCCTGCAATCCAACTGCCTTTTGCTCCGAAAGGTAGCTATGGCTACCTTTCAAAACAAAAAACAGCTGGCTCACATCTGAAAAGTGCTCTCGGCAAGGAGAAAAGATCCTGGATGGGTTCTAAGGGGTATTGAGAGGGGATGACTTCCCCTCTCAACGTGGAAGAGTCACCTCCGAAAAACACCCGCAAAAGGCCGGTGTCCACTCGGTGCGTTTGAATAGTATGACCAGATTTGGAATTTGCTCCTAGCCAACCCACATTTCTTTTACGATCCGGCTAAGAATTAAGGATTTGCGGGTGTTTTTCGGAGGTGTTTGGCCATATAATGGGGTCAGATGATTTCCGTTATTAAACCTTATCAAACTTTCAGGGTGAATCCCGTTACAACCCAAAAGACACCCCCAATACACAGAACGGTTGAATCTGACTCTGTACTTCAGCCGTCTATGGGACGTACGGTAAGTAAGTGGGTTGTAACGGGATGAACAAATGGATTCAGCGGGCAAATAAAAAGGTCGGCGTGGGCGGCGCTGCGGCGCTGCTGATTGTAATATCGCTGATTGGCCAGGTACTGGGATTTTTGCGCTACAAGATGGTGAACGCTAACTTTGATTTGACTGGTGCGCAGAGCACGGACGCCTACTTTGCGGCCTTTAAAATTCCGGACTTTTTCTTTTTCACCCTCGCCGCTGGTGCATTGGGTGTGGCCTTTATGCCGTTTTTGTCCGACCATTTGCACAAAGGTGACCGCAAGGGCGTGTGGGATTTGTCTAACAGCCTTATGAACCTGCTGGCTATCGTCATGGCAGTAGTGGGGGTGGTGATGTTTGTGTTTGCTGAGCCCCTGATCAAGTACATCGTAGGTCCAGGATTGGCAGCGCCCGGGGCACCGCCGGAGCAGCTGCACAACGCCGTTCTGATCATGCGTTTTATTTCCTTTAACCCTATGCTGTTTGCGATTTCCGGCGTGCTGGTCAGTGTGCAGCAGGTCTTTGGCCGGTTCTTTTTCTATGCTATGGCACCGCTGTTTTATAACCTGGCGCAGATTGTTGCTGTGCTGCTGTTCCGGGACAGTCTGGGGCTGATTGGGCTTGGGGTTGGCGCACTACTGGGCGCTATTCTGCAACTGTTTGTGGTGTTTTTGGGTCTTATGGGCGCCAACTATAAGTGGCGGCCAAAGATCATGTGGAAGAGTCCGGACTTTCGGCAAATCCTACGCCAACTGCCGCCGCGGTCGATTGACCAGGGGGTCGATTCCCTGAACTCTATTGTGGAAACCAACCTGGCGACCCGCCTTGGCACCGGCAATGTCAGCTTTTATGAAAATGCCTATATTTTGCACACCACGCCGACGTTGCTGGTCGGTACGACCATTGCCACGGCTGCTTTTCCCCGGCTGAACGAACGGTTGTCCCAGGGCCGGCCCGACCTCTTTCGCAAAGAGTTTTTGCAGATTCTGCGGGCTATGATCTGGATTATTATGCCCATTGTGGTGGTGTGCTACTTTGCCCGGGCCTACTTTGCCCGTCTGATCTTTACCAACAGCGCGCCGGAAATTGCCGTGGTGTTTGGCTTTTTTGCCGGGGCAATTTTGTTCCGTACCATCTACGCCATTGTGTCGCGCTGGTTTTATGCCCAGAAGGACACCAAAACACCGTTGTATGTGTCGCTGCTGACCATTGCCCTGAACATTTATCTGGCCTATACATTGTCCAGGCCTGACGCGTATGGCATATCCGGCCTGGCCATGGCTCAGTCAATTGTGGCGGCAGTGGAAGTAGTGATCCTGGGGATCGTCATGCTGGTGCGTGACCGTAAACTGTTTGACATGAGGTTCTGGGGCGGGCTGGTGCGGATTGCGTCGGTCACCGGCTTTAGCGTGCTGACGGCCTTTATTATGATTTCTCTGCTGCCGCTGAATATTAGCGACCGCGGTATTGTGACGCTGGGTGTAAAGCTGGGCGTGATTTCCCTGGTGACCTTCCTGGTGCACCTGACTATTTCGCTGATGTTGGGCCTGGAAGAAGCTAAGCCTATAATCGAGCGCACCAAACGGTTTATCCTGCGGCCTATTAAGATTACGTACTAGAACTATGGAGAGGCAAACCCCTTTAACACCACCCAGACAGATAGATGGTAAGCCTTACTATGAGCAGTTTGGCGGCTGCGCAGTCACATATGTGGGGTGGGCACCAGGACTGTGGGAGGAGAAATTCGATGGCATTATGGCTGAGGCGGGTCATGTCGTCACTAATCGTTGTGGATGGCCTGGTGAATTGGCTGGGGTTGCCTGCAGTCAATTTCCAGAGGAACTGGGGGCCGTAGTGGTCCATGGTGGTGTTCCCCAGTTCCCCCATTCAAAAAGGGATGCGACAGAAAAAATTCCATCTATGCTTAAGGTCATGGACAGGGGACTAAACCCAGTTATATTTGCGCCGTACGGCAAGCTTGCTCCTGAACGAAAACGCAAGCTGCTGGGAGCGGGGTACGCGGGGATAGCGGAATACAATACTTCGCCCGGCACGGTCCTCAGAAATGCCGCCAAACTGGTCACGAGGCTTACTGTCGGCTAGCTCAGCGTCATCTCTGTTATAATCTGGTAGATATGGACCAGTCTCACATCCGAAATTTTTGCATAATTGCGCATATTGATCATGGCAAGTCGACGTTGGCTGATCGTTTGTTGGAACTGACCGGTACGGTGCAGATGCGTGACATGAAGGCCCAGCACCTGGACAAGATGGATCTGGAGCGGGAAAAGGGTATTACCATAAAACTCGCACCGGTAAGAATGTCTTACCGGGCTCATGAAGAGAGAAGTGCGGAGAACGGAGAAAGAAGGGCTGCAGCTCACCTCGCTCCCAACTCCCAACTCCGCACTCCTCAAGTTGAGTATGAACTCAACTTGATCGATACTCCGGGGCACGTTGATTTTAGCTACGAGGTTTCGCGTAGCCTGGAGGCGTGTGAGGGCGCCATCCTAGTGGTGGATGCCAGCCAAGGCATTCAAGCCCAGACACTAGCCAATGTGTACCTGGCAATAGACGCGGAACTGACCATTATCCCGGTGCTCAACAAGATCGATCTGCCCGCGGCGGACGTGAACCGCGTAAGTGCAGAAATAGTCAGCTTGCTGGGCTGCAAGCCAGAAGACATTTTGCACATTTCTGCCAAGACCGGTCAGGGGGTAGAGGCCGTGCTGGAGGCTGTGGTTGAACGAGTGCCCAGCCCCCAGGGACTGACCTACAAAGAAAACAAAGACCGCCAGCCTTTGCGTGCCCTGATCTTTGACAGCTACTATGACGATTATCGTGGCGTTGTGCTCTACGTACGGGTTGTAGATGGGCAGCTCTATGACGGCCTGCCCATAAGAATGATGAGCAGTGACAAGCAGGCGCTGCCTTTGTATGTCGGTATTCTAAAGCCAGACATGCAGCCGATGTCTCACCTCGGGGCTGGCGAAATTGGCTATGTCATAACCAACCTTAAGTCTACCCACGATGCCCGGGTGGGTGACACCATAACCTATGTCGCTGAAAAACTGGCGGCCACCCAGGCTTTGCCGGGTTATAAAGAAGTCAAACCCTTTGTCTATGCCGGCTTCTTCCCGGACAGTAACGAAAACTACCAGCTGCTCAAGGATGCTATAGAAAAACTGTCGCTCAGCGACTCTGCGCTGCAGTATACGACCGAAAATTCACCTGTGCTTGGCTTTGGTGTGCGCATTGGCTTTTTGGGTCTGCTGCACATGGACATCGTACGGGAACGGCTGGAGCGCGAATACAATCTGGAGCTGGTGGTCACCAATCCTTCTACGGACTATGAAGTAACGCTGCTGAACGGCGAGGAACTGGATATCCAGTCTGCCGTGGACCTGCCCGATCCGGCCAGGATTGCTGAAATCCGCGAACCATGGATCAAGGGCGAAGTAGTGGTGCCTAAAGAGTACGTCGGTGCGGTTATCCAACTGATCTCATCTAAACGCGGCCTGCAAAAGAATCTGAGTTATGTTGATGCCCAGCTGGCAATCGTGACGTTCGAGGCGCCGCTTGCCAATCTCCTGACAGACTTTTACGATCAGCTCAAAAGCGTGACCTCCGGCTACGGGTCCTTCAACTATGAACTGGATAATTACCGTGCAGAAGATTTGATAAAACTGGATTTCTATATTGCCGGTGATCGGGTTGATGCGTTGAGTGTTATGGTACACCGGTCCGAGTCCCCGCACCTGGGCCGCGAAATCGTGGAAAAGCTGAAGGAAGTCATCCCCCGCCAGAACTTTCAGGTTGCCCTGCAGGCAGCCATTGGCGGCAAGTTCATCGCCCGCGAGGACATCAGCGCTTACCGCAAAGACGTGACCAGCGGCCTGTACGGCGGCGACGTGTCCCGCAAGAAAAAGGTTCTGGCCAAGCAAAAGAAGGGCAAGGCCCGCCTAAAGAGGTTTGGTAAAGTTGACATCCCTGCCGAAGCCTTCACCGTAATGTTAAAGCGAGATTAGGTATGGTTGCGAGCGAACAGCTCTATGATCGTTATACCCAAGGAGTCTTGGCGGACTTGGAACGTCGGGCAAGGCATTGCAGGGAAGACGACCTCCTGGTTGATGCCGATCAGCTATCCTGGATTACTGACCCATTGATGCGCGAAGTTACTAGCTTGGTTGCTGATCGTCCTGAAGCGAATCGCTACGAGGAGCTGAAGCGGTATACCTTTATGTTAGGCGAGGAAGAAGAGGTGGCACTGATCCTGCTGGACACCGCAGCCGAATTCACTGCCTGTGTGGTCGAGCCTGATGAAGACACGTATGACAGCACAGGTCTCGATATGCCGGCTATAGCCGACATTGATGAGGTCCTCCCTTGCGTTGTCGCAGCCGGTGAGTCGCCGGAACTGGCGCCTCTGCTGATAGATGACGAGGGCAGACTATATACCCAATCATATGATCACTCAGTCGGCTTTATAGACCATCCGCTCCTCCATCCGGCTCAGCCAGACGCGGACTTAGTAGATCGATTTAGGCGCTTCATGAGCACCTTGCCTATGCACCGTCGCATAGCCAGTCAACTCATACCCACTACGGTTGTTATTGATACCATTGCGCCACTTGCGGCAGCGGTGACAGCCAGGTCAACAAGCCATAGCCTCCAAGAGTACGTCTTTGACCTAGAGGAGGCCATCGATATCACAGAAATCCATACCGAAGGCTACATAGAACTGGCACGAACAGTCGCCGACCTTTTGCGACCACTCGTAAAAAACCAAACCCAAGCCCGTTCATTCGGCCTGGACCACGCTGCCCTTGTTTCTTGGCATACAGCTCTCACCCAGGCTCGCACCCCCCCAGGAACGCCGGCAGGCAGAAGCTGCTGCTCAACTCATAACTCCAACGCTGGAGTATGAAGCCTTACCACCTGTAGAGGACAGAGCCCCTTAGAACCCATCCAGGATCATTTCCACTGACTCCGACCACCTTTGGGATAGGTTCTAAGAAGGCTCTGGTAATTAGACCCAGGCCCCCAGAAGGGCGCCTTGGGCCATGAGGACGGCCAGGAAATAGCCGGCGTCTATTGTCCAGAGTTTCAGCGAACGTTTGGAAAAGACATACGTAGCAGCATAGGCGGTACCCACAAAACCGGTCCAGATCCATATGCCCGTGGTGGCGCCTTGTACCCAAGTGGTAGCGTTGGTGAAGTCTATGAAGTGCGCCAGTACATAGGCTTGCAGCAGGCTGCCGACGGTCACCAGGGCATAGCCGGCACCCGGGCCGTTGCCGATGTCTTTCGCGGTGAGCTTGGATTCTTGCATCCAGGCCCTGCTAAATACCAGCGAGTACCACAGGAACCCGATCGCCATACTTAAAACCCCAGCGACCAGTACCGCCAGGTAATTGATTTCTGCTACAGGCATTATGCCCTCCTTATTTAGATAAGTTTATTGTTACGCCTTACATGGGAAAAGACAATAGCTTTTTGAATGGGTTCTTAGAACCCATCCAAAATCTCCAATCCCGCGCCAAAACCGCCCATTCCGGCCCCAATCCGCCCTGATCCGTCTGCCGTACCCACGGGTACGGCAGACAAACCAGAACAAATTGGTACTCGAAATGGAGCAATTTTGGCATC
>DATHJH010000019.1:0-6494 GCA_035489815.1 Candidatus Limnocylindria bacterium | reverse complement strand
CTACTGGGGAACTGACGGTTGCTAACTACCTGGGCGCTGTAGTAGAGGTGGTAGGCCTCCAAAAAGAGTTTGAGCCAGTAGTTTTTGTTGCTGACATACATGGCCTGACCGATCAAGACCCAGGAATAGTGGCAGAGCATAAAGAAGAGGTAGTAAAGGATTTTTTGGCCTTGGGTGTAGATCCGGAACGGGCCAGTATCTTTATGCAGTCGGATATCTTGCCTGAACTTGGGGCTACGACCTTGCTGCTATCGAGGGAACTGACCCTCAACGAGCTCACTGGTGTGCCTACGCTGAAAGATCAGGTGAATAAGGCTAAGTTGAAGGAAGGTAAGGAGGGTGAGGACGATCCTCTTTCTGCAAAGGTTATGCTCGGCCTCTACCCAGTGCTTATGGCGGCTGATATTTTGGCGCAGCGGGCGCACCTAGTCCCGGTCGGCAAGGATCAGATTTCCCACCTTGAGCTTACCCGGCGCCTGGCTGAGAGGTTTAACGATCGACACAGCCAGACTTTCCCCATGCCAGAGGCCTATGTAACCGACGGCGATACTGAGCCGCTAAGGATTTTGTCACTCAAGGGTGATGGGAAGATGAGCAAGAGCGAACGCCATACTGCACTCTTCCTTGCGGATAGTCCTGGTGTAATAGAACAGAAGCTCCGCCGAGCCCAAACTGGTCCTGCGGGTGAACTGACCCCCCATATTACTTCCCTGAGCCAGATTGCCAAAGGCCTGAGTACTGATACCGAAGTTCATCAGAGAGTAGACGACCTTATAGGTGAGCATATGGATGGCGAGCCTGTCATGGGAACGTTCAAGGGTGTAGTCACCGGTGTAGTAAACGACTTTCTGGCTGACTATCGTCAGGCAGGAGAACGCATCGCGCAAGACCCCGGCTTTGTGCAGGACGTACTAGAAAACGGCCGTGGCCCGGCAAAAGAACGTGCGGCAGAGACACTGCAGGCTATGCAAGATGCGCTAAAGTTATAAAATGGAGAGAGTTATGGTAGAGAATTCACCGTTCCATGTAGTAGGCAGAGAAAGCGAAGATAGGAACACCTTGCGTTATGAGGTAGAGCCTTCTATCCCTCTTTCTAGGTATCGCCAAGTTGTAGGCTGTATTGGTACAGCCTTTGAGGAATTGCAACCAGATGAACAAGTAGGCGTTCGTCCAGATGCGCTGGCGAATATGCAGCACGGTTATAGGGTGGCTATAACTAATACTGAAGCCCCTGATGCCTCTGTTGTACGACTGACCTTCACTGGCTTCTTGGAGAGGTTTGAAGCACCGGCGAGTGATGGTTTGCGCCAAGTGATGGACAGTATAGTGGATACCTGCATAGATAACCTCGAAATGTAATTACCAAAGTGAAGTAGTTGACAATCATACACTAACGTACTAGTATACTGATATGTCTGATTTTTCAGCTTTTGTGAAACTTGTGTACTCCATTCAGGAAGCGGATGTACTAGAGGATTTGCTCGTGGGCATTACAACGCCCCACGAACGGCTGGAGCTGAGCCAAAGGTTGGAAATAGTAAAACGCCTTATAGCCGGGGAGCCTCAGCACAAGATTGCGCGTGAGCTTGGCGTAGGCGTAGGCACAGTGACACGGGGTTCAAAAGAATTAGCAGCCGGAAGATTTAAAGCATTGCGAGTAAAAAGTGAGCACTAAAACAATACGCATAGGATGGTGGCGGTCCAGCACAGGGAGTCTCTGTATTTAGGGCCAAATAATGCTCAAAAAAATACAGATCTCCCGCTAAGGGAGATTTATATTTTTAAGACATTAGGAAGAATATGACAAAAGTAGGATTAGGATTACCAGGAGCATCAGTAGGAGACATCAGAGAATCGGCTGCCACTGCCGCAGGCTACGATTTTGCCAGCTTTTCAGTGTATGGGGACTTAGGGGATTTGCCTCCCTACGCCGTGTTACATGCAGCTGCGGACGAGTTGTCTGGCTCTACTATAAGTGCAATAGGCCCGATGGGTATCCCCGTAGGGCTTCAGCATCCAGAAAATGTTGCCATGCATGCCGTGGCGCTTGAGCAGCAGCTTCCAGGACAAACGTATGTAGGGCTGGTCAGGGGTGCATTTCTGGATTCTATAGGCCAGAGCCCCGCATCAATTCAGGCCATAGAAGAGACCGTGCATCATGTTCGTAAAAGAGCTGACGAACTTGGACATGAAATACCAATTTACATTGGTGGATTTGGCGAACAGTTGCTAGCCCGGGCCGGCGATTTGGCGGTAGAAGGTGTAAAACTTGGGGGGAGTACCAATCCCGAACTTGCGGAAAAAAAGCGGACGGTGATTGCGAATGATGAGGTTAAGCTGATTCTCGGGGCTGTGAGCGTTATAGATGTGGACCGTAAGGCCGCCCGGTACTGTGCGCGTATCGAGGTAGCTAAGTATTTGGCGGTTGTTGGGACGCTTGATCCGACTCTCAGTGAAGATGAACTTGATTCTCTAGGGGTATTTTCTGCTCGCTTTCAGCAAGGGGATAGTACGGCACCGCGTTATATTTCTGATAGTCTCTTAGATAAGTTTGCAATCGCAGGTACTCCTGATGATGCATTAAGCCTTCTTGCTAGAATGGAAGGTGTAGTCGATAGGTTTGAATTTGGTACTCCACACGGCCTAAAGGATAGGCCAACGGCTATTCGGAATATTGGTGAGTCAATTATTAAGCAAATGGATTGAAGGGGTATATGGCAAACGCAGAGTTAGAATTTATGGGGGAGCAAACGTTTGTAGTGGACCCCCGATCTCAGGGGTTCGGACTTAGTGAACATGAATTTCTGGACGGGTACGCCAATAAATTCTTCTTGCTAGCCAACCATGGGGGTGTGTTTATTTCGCCCCGGACAATACCAGATCGACTGCTTGATTATTACAATCAACTTGACCTGGACATGGCACAAGAGGGGAATATACACAGTACTGAAGGTCTTCCTGTAATTGCAGCCCTGGAAGACAGGAGCCAGACGGAATTGGTACGAGTAAATAACGCTGATCATGTCATTCCTTATATGGTAACGGCGGAAGTCGAGGACTTTGCTAGCGCTCAAGGACTTAGCACACTTGCAGATGCGCCCACAACAACTTACATAGCTGATAAGGCAAATTTGCAGAGGGAGCTTGCGGCCATACATGAAGACATTGCGGAACATACGGGATTTGACGTGGCAATACCATCAGCTTTCTTCAAGGCCGGAGATAGGTTTGGTGCTTCTTCCTATGATGAAATGAGCCAGGGGGGTCGTAGGGATGTGGTCGTTGTAAAGCCTCAAAGCGCCTCCGCTATGGGCATTTTTGTTGTGAGGGCTGATGCAGGATCTAAGGGTTTTAGAGAGGTGTTGGATAAGCACTTTGCAGAAGATGAAGAGGTTTTACTAGAAGAATTCATTAAACATAATCATTCACCTTCAATGCAAGGTGTTCGCATAAATGATGCAGCATACAGGCATCTTTATATGGGGAGACAAATTATTTCTTTGAACCAGGGTTCTGTAGAATACGATGCAAGCCAGATTCCTTTCGGTCCGGAGACAGTAAGCATAGATCCCGGAGATTTAACCAGAATACAAGCAGTCCATGAGGCGCTAGGAGAAACAGTCATCAGGGACAGAGATATATCTGGAATAGCTGGATTTGATGGTGTCGCCATGATCGATGACGATGGTCGGGTAAGAGATTTTAAGATCACAGAGCTTAATTTACACCTTCCAAGCACTGTTGCTGTCTACGCAGCTACCTCTAAGCTTTTTCCCGATGGTTTTGAAGGGATTGCTCATAATGTTAATGTCTCACTTCATCCAGGTCAAACGCATGATGCTCTATTGGGAGAGTTAGGTGACGACCTGATCCAGGAAAAACAGACTTACGGTTTCTTCCCTCTTAACCTAAGTTTTCCAGAAAAAGCAGATATGGTAATCTACGCCCAAGATGATCAAGACTTAAAAAGAAGGCTCCAGCAGATTCAGACATGAAAAAACCCAAAATCCTTATATCTATGTCTAATGTCACTTCACCAAGTTTGGAGGAGATTGTTGGTGATGTGGAAATCCTTTATTCCGATAGAGCAGCTGCCACGGCTATTATAAAGGCAGGCGGGCTACCAATTTACATGCCTTCGCTTATTGATTTGAGTGAGGATGATTTGAGCAGGTACATAAATATTGCTGATGGCGTATTGATCGCCGGCGAAGACGTAGGCACGAACCCTGCCTACTATGGCGAAGATGTACTCGACAAAGCGGCACGGCTAGACGATGAGCGGGACCAGACCGACATCCGGCTGGTTAAGCTGGCTTATCAAAAAAAGATCCCAATGCTTGGACTTTGCAAGGGCATGCAAATCATCAATGTCGCCTTGGGCGGAACATTGTACCAAGATATTGCGTCCCAGTATCCCGGTGCCATTAATCATGATGCAAAAAATAGCCGGACTAAGTTTACTCATAGGGCTACCTTAAAAGAGGAGTCAGTATTAAAAAGCATTTTTGGCGGGGATAAACTGCGGGTTAACGGTGGACACCGGCAGGGAGTAAAAGAACTTTCCAAACAACTTACAGCAGTCGCTACAGCAAGCGACGGGATTGTAGAGGCATTTGAAGGCTCAAACTATCCATTTCTTCTAGGTGTTCAGTTTCATCCCGAGATTCGCCTGTTTGACCCTCAGTTCATGGAAATATTTAATAGGTTTGTTTCGTTTGCCAAGTCCAAGTAGGGTTTAAACAGCCGTGCCCTTTTGAACAACGGTATTAGCTTCAAGCGGAAGCCCTGTGGCGTCGGCTTGGAGCTGAGAAGCTTCGTCCATGACAAACTGCACAAACCTGGCTACTGATTCATCAGAAAAAGGCCCCAAATTGTTGGCCACAGCCCGATCAATGACTGCTTGCTCGCGCTCGGGGTCCCTGATCCGAGAAGCTCCCCGGTCTTGCTTTTCTGCGGCAATAGCTAGGGCAACGTCCCCACGCTCGCTGAATACGTCAAGCAACTGGCTGGTGAGGTCTGTTATTTGTGTGCGAAGCTCCACTAAAGGATCGCTAGTGTGCTGTTCGGTCATAGGATTGTAGCCTTATAATATATATAGATCAGATTATTATACCATAAAATAAACCTGTATAAAACTCAAATCAGATACAAATCATCCTTGTCTGTGAGTGGGCTTAGGCGGCCAGCTCGTTCTTGACCATCTCTGCCACCTGGCGGGGGGTCATTTCGGCTTTGACGATGAAGCGGCGGACGTCCAGGGATTTTATAATCTCTGGCGCTTCCTGTTCACCCATGTTGGTGAGCACAATAACCTTAATCTTCTTGCCCCAGTCGGGGGCCCGCAGTTTCTGCAGCATTTCGTCGCCGTTCATTTCCGGCATCATGAGGTCTACCAGCATGATGTCCGGCTTCATGTCTTCGGCAAGTGCCAGGCCCAGTTTGCCGTTTTCGGCCGTCTCTACCTTGTAGCCTTCGGCCTCAAACTTGATGCGATACATCTGGCTAATGGCCTGGTCGTCCTCGACAATCGCTATCTTTACCATATTTCTAATCCTACGGGAAATTTGACACGAACACAACCCGCTACAGGTTTCGGGCGTCTTGTTTAAATCGTCATAATATGGTACAGTGATTTAAATGTATTATCTCGATTCAGGTTTTGATGGCAGCTCACTCTCGCCTCTATTTACTGCTCCTCTCAAGGATCACGAGCCTACCTTTAGTAATGATGGCCCATGGATGAGATCTAGAAAGCCGGAAAACCCATTCCCTGGTGGACGTAGGGCTTATCTGGATGCTAAAAATACTATCAGCGGCGTTATAGAAAGCGGTGTTGACCGTGTTCCCATGGACAACGGCTTTGCACTTGTAGTTGATCGAAGGCCGTTAGACGATGAAGACAACTTCATCCCTTCAGATGAGTTTACGGCGTACTTTAGTCGTGGTGAGGTACCGGTTGCCGAGCCGGGGCACGGGCAATTTTATCATGACATTGATCACGCTCCGAGCTACAGGGAGATGTTCAAAGTGAGGAGATTTGCTGAATTGGTTCGGACAGCAGCCACAAACGCGAAAGGCGATCCAGCACTAAACCAAGGGTTTACAGGAGCCATAGATGGCTTTGGTAATCACCATAATGCATTGATGAATGAACCGATGCAACAGGACGTAACAACTCTCACCATGAGCGCTCGCTTCCATCTCGGGCAGCTCATAGAGCTAGCCCACCCAGAATGGCAGGATGAAGTTTCGACACAACAAATAGGGGAATTATTCAGCCAACTGGGGCTTGCCTATTATAGTGAGCAGGCAGAAGCTCACAGTGAGGAACAACAGCAATTTTTCGACAGTTTTTAATCCAACAGCAATTCCCCGAGCGGAAGCTCGTGGGATGGAGTTGCCTCCCCGCATCTCTCTAGGTGCGTCCGGGCGTTCACCTAAGTAGCATATACTGTACTCATGCCCGTGTATCGACGAATGAGCCACTGTGT